>NZ_SLXH01000004.1 GCF_004341365.1 Simplicispira metamorpha
GCCGCAGGACTGAGCTTTCTCATGTCGGTCAGTTTCATCAAGACAACATCCGGGTAATCAGAAATATTTCAAGTCGTTTTGTTTCTAATTAATAAAATGCTCAGGCCTGTTTCAGATCAGTTCCCAACTCTCACTTACGCCAGTGAATCATGAGTGAAGCAGCCTGCTACGACAATACGCCGAGCGACTGGTTGTGGCCGAAAGCCGCCCACTGACACACCCAACCCGCAACCCCGGGTTGCACCAATCTACCCCACCAGGTTCTCCAGCACGGCATCCGTCTCGTTGCGGTCGAACATCTCGTGTGCGGCCATGAAGCGCAGCACGGCCTTGGCCTCGTCGCGGGTCTTGGGCCGGATGCTGGCCAGGCAGTGGGCCTCGATGTAGTGGCGGCGGGCACTGACCTCGGGCAAGTCGTCGCCCAAGGCTTCGGCGCGGGCCACGTTGCGGTTGATGGTGCGCTTGGACTGTCCGGTGATGGCGGCGGTTTCTGCGGCGAACTGGGTGTTTCCCCTGCCGGTTTTTGGCGAAGCTAAAGTGGGACAAGTTGTCCCACTTTCTTCGGTGCATGCGCCCGCGCCATCCTCCTGCCCGTAATCCGGCGAAGGCTCTGGGTTCAGCGCCTCCCAAATCTCCTTGCGGCGCTTGGTGTAGCCGCTGCGCTGGCTGGCCGTCAGCTCAGAGCGGCACAGGTTTTCGTCAATCTCAATCAGCTCGGCTTGCAAGTGCTCTGCGGCCACGATGACGATGGCGTCGATTTCGCACCAGCCCAGCCGTTGCGCAGGTGGTAGAGCGCATCCCAGAATTCCAGCTCGTGCAGGCAGTGGTCCAGGGTGTGCGGGGCCATGTCCTGGTGCTGTTCAAAGGCGGCATTGGCCTGGTCGTGGCCGCGGCCACCCCAAGACTCAGTGACAACCAGCACCAGCACCATGACGCTATGGCTTTGATAGCTTCTTGCGCACGTATCTATTGGGATAGAGCCCCGTTTGACCACTCTTTCACCAATGCAGGCAGTGCTGTTCTGTAACCCCTGTAACCCCTGTTTTTTTGATGGGGTTACAGCGCAAACCCGCATGGATAAAGGATGTGCCCTCTGTAACCCCTGTAACCCCTAAAAATACAAGTCGCGTGAGGCATTTTTGAGCCTGGGCACTTTGCTTACTGTTCATGGTGCTGCCCCTGTGCCCCCACCACCAGATGCAGCGTGCCCGGCTGGCTGGCGCTGGTCTGTGCCTGAAATAGGTTGAGCATTGCACCGTCGCTCTGGCACTTGTGCGCGTGCGTGTGGCGCGCGTTTCTTTTGGGGGCGTTACGCGGTGCGTCCTTTTGGCAAAAAGAAACCCGGCGCAGGGCCGGGCTGGTGATAGGTCGGTCAGGTATCAATCGCACTTCACCACGCACGCCCCTTTTTCATCCACTGAAAATGCGGCGGCTGCACTGCGCTATAGGAACTCCAAAGAGCTGACCCAGTACCGCAGCGCAGGCCATAGCGGGCTCCACGTCCGGCAGCTTGGCAGACCGGGCAAGTGGCATGGTGCAGTTGGTATGCCTTGTCCAGCGCGTGCCAGTCGGGTGCCTCGCCATCGTTGTTCATTGCGCCAGGCATAGCCATCACGCGCGGCCCGCTTGCATGGGCGTCCTGGGGTGTTTGAACTGGTGCAGGAGCTGGCGCTGGTGGCGGTGCTGGTACCGGTTCTGGCACGCTCAAATCAGCCCCTTCAGCCAGCCTTTTCCTGGCCCATGCGGTCACATCGCTGATGCCCATTTCAGGCTCCTTTTCGTGGTTTTTACTTCCACTTCTGTTTTTTGACAGGTTTCAGGGGTATCAGGGGTTTCAGCGCCCGCAAACCCGCATGGGCATTGGGTTTTCACTGAAACCCCTGCCCTGTTTTCAGGGGTTTCATGGGGTTTCAGAGGGGTATCAGCGCTGGGAATAGATTCACCATAAAAATAGGCTCTAGTTATTTCCAGCATTGAACTTGCAGCTATTAAATGAATAGCACTCATGCTGAAACCCCGTCGCCCCCCTCGGGATGCACTTGGTACAGCTTCATGCCCCGCCCACGGATGCGTTTGAAGCGTGCCCTTTTGCCATCGGCACCGGGCGCTGGAATGAGCCCTTGGAGCTGCAAAACATCCAGCGCGCGGGCGAAGTCGAAGCCCTTCAAAGCCTCGCGCAGGCCGTCCGCAGTGAACCAGTAAACCCGGCCTTCGTGCCCGTCCTGCCACCACCCGGCCCGGTCACGCACCATGGCTGCGCGTTGGTCGTCGTCGCTGTCAGCATCGCTGAATCGGCTGTCACCATGGCGCTCGATGAAGCTGTGCAGGCGCTCGGCAATCTGGCCTTGCTCGGCGTTGCCCGTGGCGTTGCCGCGCAGGGTCAGCCAGGCAGCAAAGCCCACCTCGGCGGCGCGCGTGGCCTCGCCTGGGGGCCAGCCGGTGATGCCGTAGGCGGTGGCCAACTCCCCCGCCAGCGCCAGCACGGCCAGGCGTGCAGCAGCGCGTGCCGCTTGCCCTTCACCGCCAGGCGCTTGCAGGCCGGGTAGCTGCTTGATGGCGTCCAGGGCTTCGCTGAAGTTGTCGCTGTCGCGCGTGAGCTTCTCCAGAAAGGCGCGGCCCGCATGGCCATAGTGCCGGGCGGCCTCATGTTTGAGGGCGTCGGACAGGGCGGTGCCAGTGGTGTGCTGGTGCAGGTTGTCCCATGCGCCGTACTGGCGCTGGGCCGGTATGTCCAGCAGGCGCACAGCTTGGCCAGCTTTGACGCGGTGGCCACCTTCAATCATGGTCGTGGCAATGGAGCGCTCGCCGGTCGAGAGCACGCTACTGCGCCAGCGGGTCACAGCACGGGCGCCACCGGCTCGGCCAGCGCGCTGTTTGCCGCGTCCGTTGCCCAGCATGTAAACCACTTCGCCCACGGCGCGCGGGTCACACTCGCTGATTTCGTCCAGGGCCAGCAGGCTGTCATTGAACAGCGCGGCTGCACCCTCCAGACCGTTGCTGGTGGTGCGCCAGCTTCGGCGGTAGCTCGGCCCACCCCATACGCTACAGGCCGATTCCAGCGCAGTCGTTTTGCCCGTGGAGCTGTCACCAATGAGGTGCAGTCCCCCACTTTCCATGTTGACGCGCGCCAGTACCGGCCCGGCAAAGGCGGCGCACAGCGCCAGCACCAGCAGCGGATTGCCCACGGCCAGGGCGGCGGTGCCTTGCTGCCAGCCGTGCAGTGTGCCGCGCTGGGTGTATTCGTCGGCGGCGCGCGTGTCGCTCTGGTAGGCCACGCTGGCGGCCTTGGGGCCAATGACGGTATCGGGCAGCACAAACGCCTTGAAGTCGGTACCGGCCCAGCCCGTTTGCAGCGCGCATTCAATACGGCGCTTGGGTGCCTTGTCTTGCAGGTACACGCCCAGCAGGTTGCGGCCAAAGGGGTCAATCTGCACCCCCATACCCAGCAGCACCCCGCGCAGGTCGGTGCAGTCGCCGCGCAGCATCTCCATGGGCATGGCCCATGTCACCCACTTGCCCAGCGTGGTTTGAAAGCGCAGCAAGCGGCCAAAGTTACCTTCGTGCGGGTCGTGCGTCACTGCGTCAATGTGCAGGGGGCTGCACACCCAGCGCTGCGTGAGGGTGGGCGGCGCATCTTCGCCCCGGCCCGGCTTGATGCCAAAGTGCCAAACGCCCGCGCGGTACTTGCTGGCGCCTTCTTCGGTGAACTCGTCCAGCACGACAAAGCAGGGGCGGCCCTGTTCGCCGGGGATGCGGCTTGCGGTCTTGGCGGGGGGCGGCTCCAAGGGGATGAGCGCGGCCCCTTCTCGGTCGGCGGTGGCCTGGTCGGCAGTGGTATCTAGCATGGTGTGCCCTCCAGTAGTTCGGCAAAGCAGGCGCGCACGGCGCCTTGCCCGGCCAGCGCGGCCAGGTCGTTGAAGTCGGTGGCTTTGGCTGGGCGCTCGGCGGGGAACTGCGGCACCACCACCAGCCCGCCCACAGCCAGCGCGGCATGGCGGGCGGCAGTGAGGCCCGGATTGCCCTCGGTGCGCCAGTCGTCGTCAGCGGCCACCAGCAGCGCCAGCGCGGGGTACTTGCGGCGCAGGGCGCGTGCCACGGGCAGCAAGTTGCCGCTGTGAAAACACGCGGCCACAGGCAGGCCGACTGCCTCATGGATGGTGGCGGCGGTGGCGTAGCCTTCAGCCAGCACCAGCACATCGGCCAGCTTGCCCATGGCGTGGTAGCTCCCCTGCACCGCGCCACCGGGCAGAAAGCGCTTGGTGCCATCGGCTCGGATGGTTTGCAGGCTGGCCAGCACCCCGGCGGCGCTGCGCACCGGCACCAGCAGCGCGGCACCTTCCACGCGCAGACCATGGGCGCGCACGCCCTTGGCTGCAAGGTACGGGTGCTGGATGGCGGGCGCTGCGGCCTGCCAGCGTTGCATGGCGGTGTGGCTGGCCTGTTGGCGGCGACGCGCTTGTTCTGCATCACGCTGGCGCTGGGCGGCGCGCACCTGTTCGCGCTGGGCGCTGCGCTCGGCCTCGGTCAGGTCGCACTCTGGCTTGGCGCACCAGGTCGATTGCAGCCCACTGCGCCAGCAGCCAAACACACCAGCGGCCAGGCCATCGTTGTGCAGCACGTACCAAGCAGCCAGGTCGGCGTGCTTGCCTGTGGGTGAAAAGCGGTGCAGGTGGCCGTCAGCGTGCAGCGTGTCAGGTGGCTCCATGCCTGCGGCCTTGATGGCGGCGCGGAATTGGTCGAGGACGCTATTCATGTTGCGGCCCTCAATCCACGTACAGCACGCACGCGCCGTACTTGCTTTGCAGGATGGCCTGGGCCTGCTTTGCTCTGGCACGGCAAGCGAACCAGGGCGACTGGTGCTCAATCCCGTTCTTCACGTACAAGACGCAAATGCGGGCGCTCATGCTGTACCGCCGTTTGCGCGCTGCGCCTTCGCTGCTTTTGCAGCCTTCATCCGCTGCACGAACGCGGCTTTGTCGGATGCTTCGCTCTCTGCGCAATAGGCTTGGTATTGCTCGGCCCGGGCAATGCGGCCGGCCACGAAATCGGTATGCATGGCGTGCTTGGCCATGAAGGTCAAGGACTCCCTGACGACTTCCAGAAACGTCACGGCGGCACCACGGCGGCCAGTCTTGTCAAAAGACTCGTGTGTAGCCGTTATCACCTCATCAAGGATGTTGTTCAGCGGAATGTATGGCCCGTAGCCGCACTGCAACGCAGCCAGCAACTCGCCTGCACAGCGGTAGCCTGTGATGTTGCCCGATACGTAGTCCTCGGGGGGAACGTCAAAGCAGCGTTCACCTATCCAGCCACCATTGCGGCTGATTTGTTGGGTGATGAAGGACAGTGCGCCTTGTCTGGTGCGGGTACCGTCAGGATGGCGAACAACTGGATGCACGGCATGTGCGCGCAGGCGGCCGCGCTCGCTCTGGGGAAGGTCATCAAACAGCGGGTGCCAGGCGTCGGCCTGGGTGGGCAGGTCAATGGTGCGCTGCCAGCCCTCGGGGAACTCCAGCAATGCGGTCTTGCCGTGGGGGCCGGTGCCCAGCGCCAGCAGGCGCACGGGCTTGGTTTTGTGGGTGCTGGCGTGGTGGGTAGGAGTCCAGGGTGTGGTGCTCATGCTGCGGCCTCCGCTCGCTCAAACGCTGCCAGGCGGCGCAGGGCTGCCAGGGCTTGGCGCAGCTTGCGTGCCGCTTCGGTGTGACGGTGGCGGGCTGCATACCAGCGGGCCATGGCACAGGCGTTGACGACCTCGCCGTGCAGGGCTACCAGGTCGATAGTGGTGGGGGTATTGCCCGTGGGGGCGTGCGCAGACGCGGGCGCAGTGCGGCCCTGGGGGGTGTTAGCCATGAATGGCTCCTTCGGAACAGGTTTGAAACCTGCCGCCCCCATCGCCAAATGAGGGTGGCAGACCGTGCGGGGTTGGCGAACCGGCCGAAGGAACCGGCACACCCTTGCGGGTGTCCCCACACGGCCCGCCAAAAAGGAAAGCCATGTGTGCCATGCGCAGCGCATGGGCGTAAAAAAGCCGCTGTCCAAATTGGGCGCGGCTGCTGCGCCTTCGGTAATTGGGTCGCCAAACCCGTGGTGCTTTTCAGCGCCTGGGCGAATTGTGCCACGGGCAGCGCCAGCGGTGAAGGCGGGCAGCACCCCTGTTACTACAATCAGGTGCATGAATCCACGCGCTCCACTGATTGATGCTGATGGCGAAGTGCGAGAACTGAGCGCTGCCGATATGCGCAAATTCAAACCAGCCACCGAAGTGTTGCCGTTGGAATTGCAAAAGACGCTGGGCGTCAGTCCACGCGGGCCACAGAAGGCGCCTACCAAGGTGGCCGTGACAGTGCGGTACAGCCCTGACGTGCTGGCGGCATTCAAAGCCACGGGTGCAGGCTGGCAAACGCGCATGGATGCTGCGCTGAAAGACTGGCTCAAGACGCACTCGCCAGCGTAGGGGGTGGGCAGCGGTTTGCCACTGGGCACGCGGCGCGCTGTAGAGCCTGAGAAAACCTGTGCTTCGGTCATGCTGTCGGCCCCTCAAACAGACTCGATTGGTCGATATGAAAATGCCTTGTGCGGTGCGCTGCATTGGCCTGGGCGGCTGCACGTTCGGCTTGGGCGGCCTTTTTGCGGCGCTCCAGTCGGGCCTTGCGCACCTCTGTGCACCATGCCCCGGCGCCGTCCTGCATTGCTTGGGCGATTGCCTCGGGATGCAGGTGGTATTCAACGACCCACGCCACGCGGCCATCGTTACAGCCTGCGGCCTTCTCAGTGGTGTCAATCGTCCAGCCGTGGGTCTTGGCCAAGTGATGCGCCACCGCCGATAGCCGTGTGGTGCTGGCTTCGTAAACAGCGTCCAGACCGGTCAGACGTTCGCCGCCCAGCAGGCGGGCCAGTACCTCGGCTGTGACGGTGTCGTGCTGGGTGGGCAGCGCGCCAGTGCGTGCGACAATCGCAGCGCCTTGCCCGGCTGCGCCCTGTTCTGCATTCTTTGTGGAACGGGGCGTTTTCATTCGTCGGCCCCTTCATCGAACTGAGGCAGGCTGGCAATGCCCAGCTCCAGCACGTTGACGATGGCACCAGCAAAACCACCGGCAGCGCTGTCGCCGTGCTCCAGCTTGACCAGGGCGCGCAGGGCATCATTCACGGCGCGGAACGCTTCGTACTCTGGGCGGCCACACAGCGCGAAAAGCGCTTTCACCAGGTCGGTGCCCAAAGCAGCGCCAGCGCGTTCACTCTCCTCCTGGGCGGCGGTGGTGGCGTGCTCCAGCAGCGCAGCGCCCAAGGCGGCCAGGCCATCGGGGCCAATCGGCATGGAAATGGCAATGCCCTCGGCGGCGCAGGCAGTCAACAGCCCGTTGCCCACGACGATTTCCGCGCCATCAGGGTGCGCATAAACGATGTTCTCCGCACTCATGCTGGCACCTCCAGCAGCTTGCGGATGGCGGCCACGGGCCAGGCCAAGCGGCCATGAATGCGCACGGGGCGCAGAGGGCCAGTCCCGTCACGCATAGCCCAATGCCGCAGCGTTTGCGGACGGCGGTTCAGGTAGTAAGCGGCCTGCTCTGTCGGTACGGTCTGGAGGCTGACCTGCTCCAGCGGAGGGAAGGTCTTGGGGGTGGTGACGGCGCGGCGGGTGACTACGCGATAGGTAGCGGCGCTGTGGTGAGCGGATGCGGTGTCCATAGTTTCTCCAGGCTCACAGCCGGGCTGGCTGTGCTTGAAGTCCTATTTGTTCGCATACGCTGATTTGTGTCGAACCCTACAGGGGGGATCGCCAATCAACCCACACAAACGCCCATCTGCCATCCCCAATAGATTCTTTTCAAATCAATGGGTTACGACTCAACGAAGGCAACAGCCGCTTTCCGCCCACTGGGGCTGGAACGGTTCAGGCGGGGGCGGGTTCTAGTCCGGCCAGGCGCTCTATGGCGCTGCGGCGCTGCGCGTTTTCGCGGGCCATCCATAGGTCACGCTGGGCTTGCAGCGCCAGCCAGTAGCCGGGGGACGTGCCCAAAGCCTCAGACAAGCGCAAGTCCATATCCGCAGTGATACCCGCGTGGCCATGCAGCAAGCGGGACAACATCACGCGACTGATTCCGATATGGGCGGCAAAGGCCGTCACGCTGGTGTTCAAGTCCTCCAGCCAGCCTTGCAGCAGCTCGCCGGGGTGGGCAGGGTTGTGCATCATGCGTGGGCGTTGTCTCGCGTCACTGCCACGCGCAGGCCAGCAGCGCCCAGCACGGCCAGCACGGCCAGCACGGCCAGCAGCGTTTTAACGGTGGGGTTGCCCTTTGGCCCCAGTGCGCGGTAAAGGGTTTCGCGCGGTATGCCTGCACGCTGGGCCACGGCGGCCATGCCCTGGGCCTCGGCTACGTGGCGCAGCGCGGCCAGCAGTGCGGCCTGCCCGCCGGGCTGGTCGGCTTCCTCCAGCGCTGCGGCCAGGTATTCATTGGCAAAGTCGGGGTCTGCCTTGAGCAGTTCCACCACAGCGGCGTCGTGCGGACGGCTTGCGGGTAGTTTGCGGGTTGCGGTCATACGGGTTTCCTTCGCTGTTGCCAGTCATGCCAGTGGTCCAGGGCGGGTGCCGGGGGCGGTCGGTAGGTGGGCGGCGCAGTGGTACCAGGCAAGGGAACCAGCGCCAGCACGCTATTTATTTAATAGCTGCTCGTGCTTTCTTGGCAAAGGCTGGCCGCATATTTCATGCACCAAACAGGTGACAGCGCAGGCTGTTGCTGATACCTCTGATACCTCACCAAAAAACATGAGGTATCAGCCCAAACCCGCATGTTTATTGGCTTGCACCCCTGATACCCCTGATACCTCTATAAATACAAGTCGCGTGAGGCTGTTTTCAGCCTGGGCACTTTGCTTACTGTTCATGGTGCTGCCCCTGCGCCACCGGCCACCACGCGCAGCTTGCCCGGTTCGCTGGCGCTGGTGAACTGCACCCCAGCCAATCCCAGAATGTGCGCTTCCACTTGCTCGGCATAGGGCCGCAGCTCGCCAATGCTCAGAACGGCATACCCCTCGGCAACGGCGCTTGGCGCGTGCCCGCTGATTTGCGCTGGTACGCCCGCAGGCACCACGCGGCGCGCGTGCTGAATGAAGGTGCGGCGCAGGTCGTGGAACGTCAGGTGGGGCACGCCCGCGCTTTGCAGGGCCTTGGCGTGGGCGTCACGGGCGTCAGCGATGTGCCCGGTTTTGCTGTCGGCGGCAAACACGTAGGGCCCCACCCTGGGCAGCGTGGCCAGTAGCTGCGCCAGGTAGGGTGTCAGGGGGATGGTTCTGGTGCTGGTGGCCTTATCGGCAAGGGTCAGTTTGCGCCACTGAAAATCCACGTCCTGCCACTTGATAGCGGCCACTTCCTCGCGCCGGGCGCCGGTCAGCAGCAGCGTTTTCAGGTAGGCGCTGGCAGTGCGGTTTCCCAGCTCCTCCACGCCCTGCCACCAGCCGGGCACCTGGGCGGCCTCCAGTGCGCCCGTGCGGCGCTTGGTGGGCGGCAGGTTTTCCACGATGCGCGGGTCTTTGGGCGCTTCGCGGTCGGCCAGGGCGCGGTATTCGGGCTGGCCACTGCACCAGCGCAAAAAGCCCTGAAACATCCCACGGGCGCGGGCGGCTTGGTCTTTGCCGCGCAGGGCTTGGTGGTCGTACCAGGTGGCCAGCGCATCGGGCGTCACGTCCACCAGCGCCAGCCCCATGAGCGGGTGCAGCGGGCCAGGCAGCGTCAGCCCTTGCCCGCGCTTTTTGGGGGCACCACCTGGGCTGGCCATGCTTTCCAGGTCGGCACGGTAGCGCGGTTTCCATGCGTCTTTGCGCTTGGGCCTGCCCTGCGCCAAGTACAGGGGCCACAGCTCGCCCACGGTCAGAGCCTGGGCACTGGCAGCAGCCTGGGCGGCGGCTTTGTCTGCCTGTTGCTGGCGCTCTATCTCGCGGGGGTCTTGCCCGTTGTCCAGCAGCACGGCCAGGCGGCGCGCTTCGGTGCGGGCCTGTTCAATTGACCAGGTGCGAACGTCCCCGATGGTGCGGCGGATGGTTTGGCGGTTCAGCTTGCCTTCAAACACAAAAGCCTTCGCCCCGGTGTTGGTCACGCGAACACGCAGGCCAGGTGCTTTGGTGTCCCGCAAGAAGGCTTGCGCCTTGGTGTCGGTGCGGCACGTCAGGCGCTCGATGGTGCCAGCGGTCAAGTCAATGGCCTGGGTGGTGTCTGGTGCGTCAGTCTTTTTGGGGCGGGCCATGCTGGTGCCTTTTGTGAGTGGGGGGCTTGGCTACACTACGCATCCCGTGTAGCCACGGTGTAGCCACCGTGTAGCCACTGTGTAGCCAAAAACCCCATATTTTGGGGAATACAAATCAACGCCAGCGCCGTGCAAAAACCCTAAAAATGCACCTAAGTCGCTGATTTTCATAGGATAAATCAACGCCGGTCAACGATTCCGAAACATTCTAACCGCTCATTCGTAATGAGAAGGTCGGGTGTTCGATTCATCTCTCCGGCACCAATACAAAACCCCGCTATCCACACGGTAGCGGGGTTTTTTTTACATGCGGCCCAATGGCGGATGTAAGACGATGTCCACTGGCCCCGCAACAACGATTTGATCCACCACCCGCCATGAATGCTCCCCGCCCCGCACCCCGCCCCGCGCCTGCCGACCACGCTGCGCTTGGCGCACCCCCTGCTGCTCCACCCGTCGCTGCGCCCCTGGTCAACGCCACCCGGCGCGTGGCCGTGGCCAGTTTGCTGGGGCTGATTGTGCTGAGCCTGGCCTGGGAGCTGTTTCTGGCGCCGCTGCGCCCGGGGGGCTCGTGGCTGGCGCTCAAAGCCCTGCCGCTGTGCATTCCGCTGGCCGGCTTCCTGAAAAACCGCATGTACACCTACCGCTGGGTCAGTCTGATGGTGTGGCTGTATTTCACCGAAGGCGTGGTGCGCGCCTGGAGCGACCGCGCGCCCAGCAACTGGCTGGCCCTGCTGGAAGTGGTACTGTGCCTGCTGCTGTTTACTGCCTGCACCATGCACATCCGCCTGCGCCTGCGCAGCGCCCGCCCGGCCAGTGCCGATACAGCCCCGGCACCCAGCGCGGCCGACACGGCCCGCACCGTCTGAACACCGCGCGCACCTGTACGCTTATCCGCCGCCCACTTTCTGCCCCGCACCACCACCGGAGTTCCACCTATGCCAGAGCCGATGCCCGCACTGATCGAATCCCTGCGCCGCGCCGTGGGCGCCGCCCATGTGCTGACCGAGGGCGACCTCGGCGCCTACGAGCAAGACTGGCGCCGCCGCCGCACCGGTAAGGCGCTGGCCGTGGTGCGCCCGGCCAACGCTGCCGAGGTGGCCGCCGTGGTGCGCTGCTGCGCGCAGGCGGGCGTGGCCATCGTGCCCCAGGGCGGCAACACCAGCCTGTCGGTCGGCTCCACGCCCGACGGCTCGGGCCGCGAGTTGGTGCTCAGCCTCACGCGCATGAACGCGGTGCGCGGCATCGACAAAGACAACCTCACGATGACGGTGGAGGCCGGCTGCATCCTGCAAAACGTCCAGCACGCCGCTGACCAGGCGGGCCTGCTGTTCCCCCTCTCGCTGGCCGCTGAGGGCAGTTGCACCATCGGCGGCAACCTGGCCAGCAATGCCGGTGGCACGCAGGTGCTGCGCTACGGCAACGCACGTGAGCTGTGCCTGGGCCTGGAAGTGGTCACGGCGCAGGGCGAGGTCTGGGACGGCCTGCGCGGCCTGCGCAAAGACAACACCGGCTACGACCTGCGCGACCTGTTCATCGGCAGCGAGGGCACGCTGGGCATCATCACCGCCGCCACGCTCAAGCTCTACCCCCAACCCGCAGCGCAGCTCACTGCCTGGGCTGCCGTGCCCTCGATGGAACACGCCGTCGCCTTGCTGGGCCTGGCCCACCAGCACCTGGGCGCGGGCCTGACGGGCTTTGAAGTCATGGGCCGCTTTGCCCTGGAGCTGGTGAACAAGCACTACCCGCAACTGCGCGTACCCTTCATCGACCAAAGCGGCGTGCCCTACGGCGTGCTGCTGGAAAACTCCGACAGCGAATCCGAAGACCACGCCCGCACCCGCTTTGAGGCACTGATGGAAGCCGCCTTCGAGGCCGGCTGCGTGCAAGACGCCGTGGTGGCCGAGAACCTCGCGCAGGCGCACACCCTGTGGCACATCCGCGAAAGCATCCCGCTGGCGCAGGCCGAAGAGGGGCTGAACATCAAGCACGACATCTCGGTGCCCATCTCGCGCATCCCGGCGTTTGTGGCGCACACCGAGGCCCTGCTGGCGCGCGAAGTGCCCGGCGTGCGGCTGGTCAACTTTGGCCACCTGGGCGATGGCAACCTGCACTTCAACGTGCAGGCGCCTGCCGAGGGCGACGCCAAAGCCTTTCTGCGCGACCAGGAAGCGCGCGTCAACGCGCTGGTGTACGACGCCGTGGCGCAGTTTGGCGGCTCCTTCTCCGCCGAGCACGGCGTGGGCGCGCTCAAGGTGGATACGCTGGCGCAGTACCAGTCGCCCGTGGCGCTGGGCCTGATGCACGCCATCAAGCAGGCGCTGGACCCGCAGAACCTGCTCAACCCGGGCCGCGTGCTGGGTGCGCAGCAGCCACCATCTTCCACCTGAACACTATTGATTTCATAGCTGCTTGCGCGCTGTGCGCAAGGCTCAGAGCCTGTTTTTATCTGATTTTTTGCCATGCCATCTCGCCCCATCCGCTCCCAGTACGAAGACCTGATGCGCCACGTGTTCACGCACGGCGTGACCAAAGCCGACCGCACCGGCACCGGCACGAAAAGCGTGTTCGGCCACCAGATGCGCTTTGACCTGAAGGAAGGCTTTCCGCTGATCACCACCAAAAAAGTCCACCTCAAAAGCATCATCGTGGAGCTGTTGTGGTTTCTCACCGGCTCCAGCAGCAACCACTGGCTGACCGAGCGCGGCGTGAGCATCTGGAACGAATGGGCCCGCCCCGACGGCGACCTCGGCCCCGTGTATGGCGTGCAGTGGCGCAGCTGGCCCACGCCGGATGGCGGCCACATCGACCAGATCAGCCAGGCCATCGACACGCTCAAAACCAACCCCGACTCGCGCCGCATCATCGTCAGCAGCTGGAACGTGGCCGAGCTGGACAAAATGGCGCTCATGCCCTGCCACGCTTTCTTCCAGTTCTATGTGGCGCCCGCCAGCGCGCCCGGCGGCAAAGGCACCTTGAGCTGCCAGCTCTACCAGCGCAGCGCCGACATCTTTTTGGGCGTGCCCTTCAACATTGCCAGCTACGCGCTGCTGACGCACATGGTGGCCCAGCAGTGCGATCTGGAGGTGGGCGATTTCATCTGGACGGGGGGCGACTGCCACCTCTACAGCAACCACTTCGAGCAGGTGCAAACGCAGCTGGCGCGCGCGCCCTACCCCTATCCCACGCTGCACATCCAGCGCCGCCCGGATTCGATCTTCGACTACCAGTACGAAGACTTTGAAGTGACAGACTACCAACACCACCCTGCCATCAAGGCGCCGGTGGCGGTCTAGGCCACATGCTGGCGCGCGCACGCACCATCGCACCTTTGTTTTTTACCCTCACCTTCCAACCACACCATGTCTTCCGGCGGATTTCACGTACACGGCCCCCACGACCACGCTATTGAACATGCCACGCACGGCGGCGACCACCACCACGATGCGGGCCATGAGGCAAGCGGCGTAGCCACCAGCCGCATTGCCATGGTGACTGCCATCGTCGCCACCGTGGGGGCACTGTTTTCTTACATGGGTGGCGCCACGCAAACCAACGCCGGGCTGTACAAAAACGATGCGGCCATCAAAAAAACCGAAGCCGCCAACCAGTGGACTTACTTCCAGTCCAAAAGCACCAAACAGCACCTGACCGAAGTCTCACGCGACCTGAATCCGAACCCGGAAGACAAAACCAAATACCAAGCCCAGATTGACCGCTACGAAAAAGAGAAGAACGACATCAAGGCGGCAGCAGAAAAGCTGGAGCAAGAATCCAGCGCCTGGGATCACAAGAGTGAGGCGCAAATGCACGAGCACCACCGCTGGGCCCAGGCCACCACCGCCTTGCAGATCGCCATTGCCCTGGCCGCCATCGCCCTGCTGACGAAAAAGAAATGGCTGGAATACGCCATGTTCGGCGTGGCCGGCGTGGGCATTGCCGTGGGTGGACTGGCGTTTTTGCACATCTGACACACCATGCCTGTGCATTTGATTTACGCCCGCGCCGCCAACGGCGTCATTGGCAAAGACGGCACCATGCCCTGGCACCTGCCAGAAGACCTCGCACACTTCAAGCAGCTCACGCTGGGCTGCCCGGTCATCATGGGGCGCAAAACCTGGGACTCGCTGCCCGCGCGCTTTCGGCCCCTGCCCGGGCGCAGCAACACCGTCATCACGCGCCAGCCAGATTGGCATGAAAACGGCGTGCAGCGCGCATCCAGCCTGCGCGAAGCGCTACAACTTCATGAGCACCACAACAGCACCATCTGGGTCATCGGCGGCGCGCAAATCTACGCCCAGGCCCTGCCCCTGGCTGATTGCGTGGAAGTGACAGAAATCGGCCAAGACTTTGATGGCGACGCCTACGCCCCCACGCTGGGCCCCGAATGGAAAGAGGCCGCGCGCGAGCACCACACCAACGCCAGCGGCCTGCCGTTTTGCTTTGTGCGCTACCTGCGCGCTGCCTGAACACCACCTTGGCACCGCCTGCGCGCCGACAACCCTGGCAGCGGTGGCACGGCACCCGCCACCACTTCACTCATTTATTGATAGCTGCTAGCGCACACCACACAAGGTCTGGAGGCCAAAAAACCATGCAAATCGCCACCTGGAACGTCAACTCCCTTACCGTTCGCCTGCCCCAGGTGCTGGACTGGCTGGCCGCCCACCCGGTGGACGTGCTGGCCCTGCAAGAGCTCAAACTCACCGACGACAAGTTTCCGTTGGCCGCGCTGCAAGCGGCGGGCTACCACGCCGCCGTCTTCGGCCAGAAAACCTACAACGGCGTGGCCCTGCTGGCGCGCAGCCCGCTGCGCGACGTAGTGCGCAACATCCCCGGCTTTGACGACGAACAGGCCCGGGTGATTGCCGCCACCATCGACACCCCCGGCGGCGCGCTGCGGCTGGTGAACGGCTACTTCGTCAATGGCCAGGCGCCGGGCAGCGACAAATTCGCCTACAAACTGCGCTGGCTGGCCGCACTGCACGACTGGCTGCGCACCGAGCTGGCCCAGCACCCGCGTCTGGTGCTGCTGGGCGACTTCAACGTCGCCCCCGAAGACCGCGACTCCTACGACCCCGAGGGCCTGCGCGGCACCATCCACCACACGCCGGAAGAACGCGCGCATTTTCAGAGCCTGCTGGCGCTGGGCATGGCCGATGCATACCGTTTGTTCGAGCAGCCCGAGAAAAGCTACTCGTGGTGGGACTACCGCATGCTGGGTTTTCAGAAAAACCGGGGCCTGCGCATTGACCACATCCTGCTCAGCGATGCCCTGCGCGGCCACGCCAGCGCCTGCACCATCGACCGCGCCCCGCGCAAAAACCCCCAGCCCAGCGACCACGCGCCCGTGGTAGTGACGCTGGCCGAGTGAGGCAGTTCAGCCACGATTGCTCACAAATGTAAAGACACCGTAGGGCTGTGGGATTACAGTCGCACCGATTCACCTGTTGAGGAGTGCTGACATGAATTTCCCGTCTGCGCGCAACCACCTGGCAGCCTTGCTGCTGGGCGCTGCGCTTTTAGCGCCTGCAATGGCGCAAACCGTCCTGGCGCTGCCCGCAGCCCAGGCGCCTGGTAGCGATGTACGCCAGGCGTTGACCGTGCCCCCTGGCGGCACGCTGCGCCTGGAGCGCCTGAAGCTGGACGAAGCCAGCGGCGAAGTGGCCAGCGCCGACCTGCGCCGCACCAACGCGGGCAGCGCGCCACTGCTGGTCGTGCATTCGGGCACGGAAGTGAGCACCACACGCCCCGCACCGCGCGCCCATTTCACCGGCCAGCTGGTGGGCGACCCCAAAAGCAGCGTGTTTGTCTCCATAGATGAACAGGGCGCCCTGCGCAGCATCGTGCGCCGTGGCGAAGAAGTGTTTGTCAGCGACATGCCTGCGCCCAGCACGCCGGGCGCATCGGGCACGGCCAGCCTCGCGGCCCCCGGCTTGCGCGCACGCCGCGTGGAACTCACCGCAGACGCCCCGGCCCAGCCCTTTGTGTGTGGCGTCAATGACGAGTTCATTGAAAAGCACTACACACCGCCCTCGGCCGCCTTGCTGGAAAACCTGCGCAACAACCACCAGCGCGCCGGACTGATGGGCACGGCCTCGCAGGGCCCGCAAGCGCTGGGCGCTCAGCGGCGCGCCGACCTCATCATCGAGACCGACTACGAACTGTTCCAGCGCCTGGGCAGCAGCAGCGCAGTACATGCCTACGTGACCGATTTGCTGGGCTACGCCAGTTCGCAGTACGAGAGCGAAATCGGCGCGCGCCTGAATCTGACACAAATCAATGTGTACACCAGCAGCGCCGCTGACCCGTGGAGCAATACCATGGACACCGGTGTCTTGCTGGAAGAACTGCAAGCCTACTGGAACGCCCCTGGCCGAAGCAGCCAAGCGCGGCACCACGTTCATTTGCTGAGCGGACGCGATACGGGCGGCGGTGTGGCTTACCTGAACACCCTCGGCAGTGCCAGCAAAACCTATGCCTACGGTGTCAGCGGCAGCATCAAGGGCAATTTTTCTGCCAGCAACCCCCAGGTCATCTGGGATTCGATGGTCGTGGCACACGAGATCGGGCACGCTTTTGGCAGCGACCACACGCACAACTACGACGCCCCATCCATTGGCTCCAACCAAGGCGGCGCTATCGATTGCTGCGTCTCCGAAGATGGTTCGCAATGCATAACACAGCTCGGGGGCTCAGGCCAGACTGGTGTATTACCGGGTATCAACTCTGTCACTGGCGGCATAGCAGGCACCGGCGCGGGCACCATCATGAGCTACTGCCACTTCCCCAATGGCAGTATGGCCGACATCAGCTTCAACTTCGGCACCAACCACACCCGGGGCGTCAACCCCTGGCGCGTGGCCAGCGTGCTACAAAGCAGTGCCCAAACCAACCTGCCACTGGACAACGTGGTGCAGAACTACACCCTGTCCGTCTCGCGCCAAGGCACCGGCAGCGGCACCGTGACCAGCGCACCGGCAGGCATCAACTGCGGCAACGCATGCTCGTACAGCTTTGTGGCTGGGGCGTCCGTTACTTTGACCGCACAGCCTGCATCGGGCAGCAACTTCACCGGCTGGAGCGGTGCTTGCACCGGCACCGGCAGCTGCACAGTCAGCATGGACAGTGCCCGCAGCGTCACCGCCAGCTTCACCGCAGCAGCTACCACGCGCCTGGTCACGCTCACCAAGTCGGGTGCGGGCACCGGCAGCGTCACCAGCAATCCCAGCGGGTTGAGCTGCGCAGCAGGTTGCACCAGCGCATCGGCCAGCTTTACCAGTACCAGCGCTGTGACGCTGACAGCCCTGGCCTCTAGCGGCAGCACCTTTGCAGGCTGGGGCGGCGCATGCAGCGGCACCAGCAACTGCACCATTGCCGCAGGCAGCAGCAGCACCAGCGTGACGGCCAGCTTCAGCACTGGCAGCGGTGGTGGGCCACTGGCCGACCCGGTGGTCTTTGTCACGCAGCAGTACGTGGACTTTCTGCGCCGCACACCGGACAGCGCTGGTCTGAACTACTGGGTAGGCCAACTCAACGCGGGCACGTCCTCACGCGCCGAGCTGATCGAGTCGCTGATGTACTCGGGTGAATTCCGTGGCCGCTTCGGCCCGCTGGTGCGCCTGTATACCGCCTACTTCCAGCGGCTGCCCGACTATGCCGGCCTGATGTACTGGTTTGACGCCATGTACCCCAGCAGCGGCACCGGCAACAGCATCACGCAAGTCTCTGATGCTTTTGCGCAATCCAGCGAGTTTGTCAACACCTACGGCCCCTTGGACAACGCAGGCTTTATCAACCGTGTGTACCAAAACGTGTTGGGCCGCAGCCCCGACGCCGCAGGCCAGGCTTACTGGCTGGCACAGCTCAACGGCGGTATGCCGCGCGGCCAGGTGATGCTCGGCTTCTCGGAATCGACTGAAAACCAGAATGCCAGCGCCAATTCCCTGCTCATCACCATGGGCTATGTGGGTATGCTGCGTCGCACGCCCGATCCAGCAGGCCACGCCTGGTGGCTGGCCGAGGTGAACGCCGGACGCGCCAGCGTACTGGGCCTCATCAACGGCTTCCTCAGCTCCTCCGAGTACGCTGCCCGCTTCTGAAGACTACGGCGCAGCACCGGATCGGCCAGCGCTTTGCTTCCAAGCAAGGCGCTGGCTCGACTTTATTTTTATGCCTCCCCAAGAAGGAACCTATCCATGAGCAATGTATGGAAGATTTTTAACGGCATACGCCGCACCCTTGCGGTGTCGATAGCGGGCCTGGCCTTGTCGGCTGCCAGCGCCAGCGCAGCAGACCGGGTACTGCTGGGCGCGCCCGCAGGCGTAGGGCAAGCAGCCCTGTCATCGGCAACGCTGCGCGCTGCACTGCAAGGCTTGGCGGCCACGGCACAAGAGAGAGGCTCGGTGCGCGTGATTGTGGGCGTTCGCGCTGCGTTCGCCCCTGAAGGCCAGCTGGCTGCCGCCACGGCAGCCCTGCAACGCAATGAAATCGCCAGTGCGCAATTGAGCGTCCTGTCGCGCCTGCCCCTGGCCACCCAGAAAAGCAGCACGGTGCGGCGTTTTGCCAGCATCCCGTACCTGGCCATGTCCGTGACAGCCCAGGAGCTGAAAACGCTGGAGCAAATGCCCGAAGTCACCTCCATCCAGGAAGACAAGGCAGTGCCCGCCACGCTAGCCTACAGCGTGCCCTTTATTGGTGGCACCACGGCCTGGGGGAGCGGCTACACCGGGGCCGGGCAAGCGGTGGCGGTGCTCGATACCGGGGTGGACAAAGTACACCCGCTGCTCAAAGACAAAGTGATTGCAGAGGCCTGCTACTCCACCACGGACAGCGGCTATGGTGTGACTTCCGTCTGCCCTGGTGGAGTAGGTGCATCGACGGCTCCAGGCTCTGGCGTGCCTTGCACCGGTGTTGAAGCCTGCTCACATGGCACCCATGTGGCAGGCATCGTGGCAGGCAACGGCGGATCCAACAGCGCCCCTGCCGGTGTCGCCAAAGGCGCAGGCATCATTGCCATGCAGGTGTTTTCCAAGTTCAGCACGGAAGATGTCTGTGGCGTTGGCCGGGCCCCCTGCGCACTCACGCTCAACTCTGACCAGATCATGGCCCTGGAGCAGGTCTATACCTGGCGCAATGTCCATCCGATTGCGGCGGTCAACATGAGCCTGGGCGGTGGTCGTTATTACGACCAGGCCAGTTGCGATGCGGACAACGCATCAGTCAAAGCAGCCATTGACAACCTGCGCACCGTCGGCATTGCCACCATCATCTCTTCGGGCAATGACGGTTACAACAACTCCATGGGCGCACCAGGCTGCATCTCCAGCGCCATCAGCGTGGGCTCCACCCACGTCCAGGCCGGTTATCCCAACAATTGCGACGGCAACAACCTGGGCACCTCTAGCCCGGACGCCATTTCGTGCTTCTCCAACTCGGTATCGTTCCTGAACCTGCTGGCGCCCGGCTCCAACATCAGCTCTTCGGTACCGGGCAGCAAATACGACAGCTACTCCGGTACCTCCATGGCGGCACCCCACGCAGCGGGCGCCTGGGCCATCCTGAAGCAGAAGAAACCCACAGCCACGGTCAATGAAGTGCTCAATGCCTTCGTCACGACAGGCCAAGCGGTGACCGACCCCCGCAACGCCATCACCAAGCCACGCATCCAGGTGGCGCAGGCCCTGAACAGCATCAACGCCAGCGGCTACACCCTGTCCGTCACCAAAACGGGCACCGGCACCGTCACCAGTTCGCCCGCAGGCATTGATTGCGGCGCCACCTGCTCCGCCAATTTCAGCGCCAACAGCAGCGTGACCCTGACAGCGATAGCCTCTGGCAGCAACACCTTTATCGACTGGAGCGGCGCCTGCACAGGCGCCACCACCACCTGCACCGTCAGCATGAACGCAGCGCGCAGCGTGACTGCCAACTTCACCGCAGCCGCCAGTACGCGCTTGGTTGCGCTGAGCAAGTCGGGCCAGGGCAGTGTGGTCAGCACCCCCAGCGGCATCTACTGCGACACCTCTTGCACCAGCGCCTCCTACAGCTTTTCTTCCAGCAGTGGCATCGTTTTGACGGCCACCCCGGCAACGGGCAGCAGCTTTGCGGGCTGGAGCGGCGCCTGTAGCGGCACGGGCAATTGCAGTATCAGCGCTGGCACAGACGCGGCCAATGTCACGGCCATGTTCACCAGCAGCAGCAGCGGTGACGGGACCATCTCCCTCCTGGAGCGAACCAATCTTGGCGGCAGCGCCAGCACCAACGCCAGCTTCTCAGTGCAAGTGCCTCCTGGAGCCACTAACCTGGCGATCACCACCGCTGGCGGCATGGGCGATGTGGACTTGTACGTCAAAGCAGGCGCGTTACCGACCCTGCAATCGCACGACTGCGCATCGCAAAACTCCGGCAACACAGAAAGCTGTGGCGTGGCAACCCCCCAGCCGGGCGCCTACTACATCCTGCTCAATGGCTACGAAGCCTATAGCGGCGTCACGCTGCGCGTCACCTACCGCCTGCCCAGCGCCAAAGTCACCTTGAACGTGGCCAAAACCGGCACCGGCCAAGGCACTGTGCTGTCTGCATCAAGCACCTCAGCGCAAATGCCCGCCACTGGCAACTTGGCTGGCCCTACCATCGTGGGCGGTCAGCCTGCCCAGTCTGGCGCCTGGCCTTGGCAAGTACGCCTGGCCATCACCACCCAAGAAGGCACCTTCCTGTGCGGTGGCTCGTTGGTGTCTGACCAGTGGGTGCTGACAGCAGCGCACTGCATTGACAACGCAGGCAGCACCGTCAGTCCCGCCAATGTCACCGTGCGCGCCGGATCACTGCAAAGAGACAGCGGCGGCGTGGTGGTGGGCGTAAGCCGCATCATCAAGCACCACGCCTACGAACCTGCAACCACAGACAACGACATTGCACTGCTGCGCCTGTCCAGCCCGCTGCCATTGTCTAGCACCATCAACGTGGTGGCACCGCTGTCTGCATCGCAAGAAAACCAACTGGCTGCCAGCAACACCCTGGCCACTGTCACTGGCTGGGGCACCACCAGCCCCGGCGGTGATTCCTCGACCACTTTGCTGCAAACCCAAGTACCTTTGCTGAGCAGCAGCGACTGCGCAGCCACATCGGCGTATGGCAGCAGCAGACTGTCGAGCAACATGATCTGCGCTGGCTACCCATCGGGTGGCAAAGACTCATGCCAAGGCGATAGCGGCGGCCCCCTGGTGGTGCCCAACGGCCAGGGCGGACATGTTCTGGCGGGTATCGTGAGCTGGGGTGAGAGCTGCGCCGCACCCAACTACCCCGGTGTTTACACCCGGGTGGCCAACTACCAGCCCTGGCTGCAAACGCATACCCAACTGGCGCTGGGCGCACCGCTCCTCAACTGCGGCAGCGCCTGCTCGGCCAGCGTGGATGCCAACACCACCATCACCCTGCGCGCACTGGCCAGCAACGGCAGCAACTTTGTTGGCTGGAGCGGCGCTTGCAGCGGCACAGCCGACACCTGCACCGTGCTGCTGGACAACGCCCGCAGCGTGACAGCCAACTTCAGTGCCAACGGCTTCAACCCGCTGCCTGACCCCGTGGACTTTGTCACCCAGCAGTACCGAGACTTTCTGGGCCGTACCCCCGACACCGCAGGCCTGGCCTACTGGGTCAACCAGCTCAAAACCGGCGCAACCACACGGGCGCAGTTGGTGGAAGCATTCATGCAGGAAAGCGTATTCCGGGGCCGTCTTGACCCCATCGTGCGCCTGTACACCGCCTACTTCAAACGCCTGCCCGACTACCCGGGTCTGATGTTCTGGCTCAACACCATGCACCCTGCCACGGGTACGGGCCAAAGCTTGGTACAAGTGTCTGAGGCATTCGCCCAATCGGGCGAGTTTGTCGCCACCTACGGCCCACTCAACAACACGTCCTTCATCACCCGCGTGTACCAAAACGTGCTGGGCCGCGACCCCGAGGCCGAGGGCTACGCCTACTGGATGAAGCGCCTGGCCGAGGGCATGCCACGCGGCGAAGTCATGCTGGCCTTCTCGGAATCGGCCGAGAACCAAAGCGCCACCGCCAGCACGCAGTTCGACACCGTGCTGTACGTGGGCATGTTCAAGCGCGTACCCAACGCCACCGAACACGCCCAGTGGCTTGCCGATGTGCAAGCCGGACGTGCCAACGTACTCAACCTGATCGACAGTCTGTTGCAATCGTCAGAGTACGCCGCCCGCTTCTGAAGCAAAAAGCGCCCTCGGGCGCTCTTATTTGAATAGCTGCCAGCGCTTATCCTGTAAGCCCTGGCGGCTTTTTTTATGCCAACTTGTCGTGCGTACGGGTATCGAAATCACTGGCGTCGTGGCGCTCGTGCAGTTGGCTGGCAGGGTCGCCCCAGGTGCGGTTGACCATGCGGCCGCGCTGCACCGCCGGGCGCTTTGCAATCTGCTCGGCCCAGCGCAGCACGTGGGTGTATTCATGCACCTGCAAAAACTCCGCTGCATCGTAGAGCTGGCCCAAGGCCAGGGCGCCGTACCAGGGCCAGGCGGCCATGTCGGCCACGGTGTAGGCGTCGCCCGCCAAAAACTCGTGCGTGGCAAGGCGCTGGTTGAGCACATCCATCTGGCGCTTGGCTTCCATGGCGTAGCGGTTGATGGCGTACTCGATCTTGGTTGGCGCGTAGGCGTAAAAATGGCCAAAGCCGCCGCCCAGAAACGGCGCGCTGCCCATCTGCCAAAACAGCCACGACAGGCACTCGGCGCGCGCCGCACCGCTGGCGGGCACAAAGGCACCAAACTTTTCGGCCAGGTACAGCAGGATAGCGCCAGACTCGAACACACGCACCGGCTCGGCGCCGCTGCGGTCCATCAGCGCCGGAATCTTGGAGTTGGGGTTGACCGCGACAAAGCCGCTGCTGAACTGCGCCCCCTGCTGGATGGGAATCAGCCAGGCGTCGTACTCGGCGCCGCTGTGGCCCAGGGCCAGCAGCTCTTCCAGCATCACCGTCACCTTGACGCCGTTGGGTGTGGCCAGCGAATACAGCTGCAACGGGTGCTTGCCCACCGGCAACTCTTGCTCGTGCGTGGCACCGGCGATGGGCCGGTTGATGTTGGCAAACTTGCCGCCGCTTTCCTGGTTCCATTGCCAGATGGCGGGCGGGGTGTAGGGGGATGAATCGGTCATATCCAAGCTCCAAGAACAGATCAAAAAACTCCAGCGCAGGGCCGTTGCCACAACCCATAGTTCAGGCTGCACGGGCGCGGGGTGTCAATGCGCCTCATCCCAGTTGCGGCCCACGCCCACTTCGGCCAGCAAGGGCACGCGCAGGTCGGCGACGCTGGCCATGAGACGCGGGATTTCATGGCGCAGCCAGTCCACCTCGCTCTCGGGCAG
Organism: Simplicispira metamorpha; assembly: GCF_004341365.1. Lineage (GTDB taxonomy): Bacteria > Pseudomonadota > Gammaproteobacteria > Burkholderiales > Burkholderiaceae_C > Simplicispira > Simplicispira metamorpha. The sequence goes on from NZ_SLXH01000004.1 coordinate 23,625, forward strand.
CTCGAACACCAGTTCGTCGTGTACCTGCAAGATCATTTTGATGGCAGGCTGGTGCGCGTCCAGCGCTTGCTGCACCTTCACCATGGCCAGTTTGATCAGGTCGGCAGCCGTGCCCTGCATGGGTGCGTTGATGGCGGCGCGCTCGGCGGCGGCGCGGCGCGGGCCGTTGGGGGAGTTGATCTCGGGCAGGTACAGGCGCCGGCCCAGCACGGTTTCGACATAGCCCATGGCTTTGGCCTGGGCTTTGGTGTCGTCCATGTACTGCTTCACGCCAGGGTAGCGCTGGAAGTATTTGTCGATGTAGGCGGCAGCGGCCTTGGTTTCAATGCCTAAGTTTTTCGCCAAGCCAAAGCTGCTCATGCCGTAGATCAGGCCAAAGTTGATGACCTTGGCGTAGCGGCGCTGCTCGCTGGTGACCTGGTGGACGCTGACGCCAAACACCTCGGCGGCCGTGGCGCGGTGGACATCCAGCCCTTGCTGAAAGGCGTGCAAGAGCGCGTGGTCGCCCGAGAGGTGGGCCATGATGCGCAGCTCAATCTGGCTGTAGTCGGCGCTGGCCAGCACGCAGCCGGGCGGTGCCACAAAGGCTGCGCGAATGCGCCGCCCCTCGGGCGTGCGGATCGGGATGTTCTGCAAATTGGGCTCGGCGCTGGAGAGCCGCCCGGTCACGGCCACGGCCTGCGCATAGTGGGTGTGAACGCGCCCGGTGCGCGGCAAGGCCAGTTGCGCCAGCTTGTCGGTGTAGGTGCCCTTGAGCTTGGAGAGCGAGCGGTGCTCCAGCAGCTTGGCGGGCAGCGGGTAGTCCAGCGCCAGCTTTTCCAGCACTTCCTCATCGGTGCTGCGCGCGCCGGTGGCGGTTTTTTTGACGACGGGCATGCCCAGCTTGTCGAAAAAAATCTCGCCCAGCTGCTTGGGGCTGGCCAGGTTGAAGGGCTGGCCCGCAATCTCGTAGGCCTCTTGCTCCAGCTGCAAGATGCGCTGGCCCAGCTCGTGGCTTTGCGTGGCCAGCGTGGGTGCATCAATCAGCACGCCGTTGCGCTCGATGCGGTAGAGGGCTTCGCTGCTCTGCATTTCCAGGGCGTAGATGGCACGCAGCTTGTCGTCGGCCTGCAACAGCGGCCACAAGGCGCCATGCACCTGCAAGGTCTGGTCGGCGTCTTCGCCCGCATATTCGGCGGCTTTGGCCACATCGACCTGCGCAAACGGTATCTGGTGCGCGCCTTTGCCGCACAGGTCTTCGTAGGCGATGCCGCTGCGGCCCAGGTGGCGCTGGGCCAGGCTGGTGAGGTTGTGCGGCTTGTGGACTTCCAGCACATAGCTTTGCAGCATGGTGTCGTGGGCGTAGCCCTGCACTTCGATGCCGTGGTTGGCAAAGACGTGGCGGTCGTACTTGATGTGCTGGCCCAGCTTGGGGCGGCTGGCGTCTTGCAACCAGGGCTTGAGCCGGGCCAGCACCGCATCGAACGGCAGTTGCTCGGGGGCGTCGGGGCCTGCGTGGCGCAGCGGAATGTAGGCGGCCTCGTCCGGCTGCACGCTGAAAGAGATACCGACGATTTCCGCGCGCATGGCGTCCAGTGAGGTGGTTTCGGTATCGATGGCGACCAGCTCGGCGCCCTGGAGGCGTGCCAGCCAGCGGTCAAAGTCGGCCCAGGTCAGCAGGGTGTCGCAGCGCAGGGTGCTGGCGGGGTCAGCGCTGGCAGGATCGGTGGTGGTGTCTGGGCCATCTGGGGGCGCCGTCGTGGTGTCAGCGCCTGCGGTGTCGGTGGCAGACAGGTCGGCGTCCGCAAAGAGGTCGCTGGTCAGGTTGTCGCTGGGCTTTTTGGCGGCTTTTTTGGGGGTGGGTGCGGGGGCGGCCTGGGCCGGTGCAGCGCCCAGCGCACTGGCCAGGCCCTTGAAACCGTATTGTTGGTAAAAATCGCGCAAAGCGCCCGTCTGCTGTGCGCCTACAGCTATTGAATCCATAGCAGGCAGGCCGGGCACATGGCCGTCTAGGTCGCAGTCGGTTTTGATGGTGACGAGCTGGCGCGCCGTGGGCAGCCAGCCCAGCGCGCCGCGCAGGTTCTCGCCCACCACGCCTTTGATCTCACCCGCACGGGCCACCAGCGCGTCCAGCGAGCCGTATTCCATCAGCCACTTGGCCGCCGTTTTGGGGCCCACCTTGGGCACGCCGGGCACGTTGTCCACGGTGTCGCCCACCAGCGCCTGAAAATCCACCATCAGCGCGGGCGGCACGCCAAACTCGGCCGTGACGCCGGCCACGTCGCGCTTTTTGCCGTTCATGGTGTCGATGATGGTGATGTGCTCGTTGACCAACTGGCTCAGGTCTTTGTCGCCGCTGCTGACGATCACTTCAATGCCCTGGCGCGCTGCCGCCACGGCCAGCGTACCGATCACGTCGTCGGCCTCCACGCCCGTGATGGCCAGCACGGGCCAGCCCAGCAGGCGCACCACCTCGTGGATGGGCGCGATCTGGGCGCGCAGGTCGTCGGGCATGGGTGCGCGCTGGGCTTTGTACTGCGGATAGAGGGCGTCGCGGAAGGTGGGGCCCGAGGCGTCAAACACGCAGGCGGCGTAGTCGGCCTGCACTTGCTTGCTCAGCGCCTGCATCATGTTGACCATGCCGCGAATGGCGCCCGTGGCGGGGCTGTGGGGGTCGCCGGGCACCGCACGCAGGTCGGGCATGGCGTGGTAGGCGCGGTAGAGGTAGCTGGAGCCATCGACCAGCACCAAAGTCTTAGGTTTGCTCATGGCGGCGATTGTGCATGGCGGCGCTGGCCCCGTGCAGGCGCCGCCTACAATCGCGCCATGCGCGCTGCCCCCCACCCCCTTTACGCCCTTTTGCTGCTGGCTTTTGCCACGGCCCCTGCCCTGGCCCAAAATACAAGCCAAAATGCCCTGCAAAGCTCTGCTGATGGGCGCGAGCAGCTATCAAACCAAGAGCAAAATGCGCCGCGCCAGAACCAGCGCACCGAGCGCATCCGGGTGGAAGACGGCGGCAGCCGCGTCGATGAGCTGCGCATTGGCGGCCAGACGCAAAGCATTACGGTGCAACCCAAGGTGGGCGACCTGCCCGCCTACGAGGTGCAGCCCTCCGATGGCGTGCGCAACCGCAGCCAGAACGGCGCTGAAGCCACCACCGGCTCGCGCGTCTGGAACGTGATGAAGTTCTGACGCACCGGCCCTGTGCCCCCTCCTGGCTTCGCACCTTCCGGGGTGCGATCTTTTTTGCCCCTGATTTTTTTGTTGTGTTCTGAGCGATGGCCGTATTTACCAAAGTCTCCCTGAAAGAGGCGCGCGAACTGCTGCGCCGTTTGCACCTGGGCGAGCTGCAAAAGCTGCGCGGCATCGAAGGTGGTATCGAAAACACCAACTACTTCGTCACCAGCGACCAGGGCGAGTTCGTGCTGACGCTGTTTGAGCGCCTCACCGCCGAGCAGCTGCCGTTTTATCTGCACCTGATGAAGCACCTGGCGCAGGCGGGCATCCCCGTGCCCGACCCGCGCGCCGACCAGCGCGGCGCCATCTTGCACACCGTTTGCGGCAAACCCGCTGCCGTGGTCAACCGCCTGCCCGGCCAAAGCCAGCTGGCGCCGCAGGCCGCGCACTGCGCCGCCGTGGGCGACATGCTGGCGCGCATGCACCTGGCCGGGCGCGGCTACGAGCGCCAGCAGCCCAACCTGCGCGGCCTGCCCTGGTGGAACGAGACCGTGCCCGTGGTGCTGCCCCACCTCACGCCTGAACAAGCCGATCTGCTGGGCGCCGAGTTGGCTTATCAAAACCACATTGCCGCCAGCTCGGCCTATACGGCACTGCCGCGTGGCCCGGTACACGCCGACCTGTTCCGCGACAACGTGATGTTTGACGGCGAACAGCTCACAGGTTTCTTCGACTTTTACTTTGCCGGTGTCGATACCTGGCTGTTCGACCTGGCCGTGTGCCTGAACGACTGGTGCATTGACTGGGCCACAGGCGCCCACCACGCCGAACGCGCCGGTGCCATGCTGCGCGCCTACCAGGCCGTGCGCCCGCTGGCTGCAGCCGAGCGCCAATTGATCAACGCCATGCTGCGCGCGGGGGCACTGCGCTTCTGGATTTCGCGGTTGTGGGACTATTACCTGCCGCGCGAGGCTTCCATGCTCACCCCGCACGACCCCGCACACTTCGAGCGCGTGCTGCGCCAGCGCATTGCGCACCCGCTACAGGCCTGAGAGGCTGGAAACCCCACCATGAAACTCCACATCGTCCCCGCCAGCACCGGCATCACCTGGGTCAAGAGTGGCATCGCCGTGTTCCGGCGCCAACCCATGGCCATGGCGGCACTGTTCTTCATGACCATGGCGGCGATGTCGCTGGCCTCGGTGGTGCCGTTGATCGGCCCGGCGCTGGCGCTGGCGCTGCTGCCCTCGGCCACGCTGGCGATGATGGTGGCCTCGGCAGAGGCCATGCAGGGGCGCTTTCCCACGCCAGCGGTGCTGCTGGTGGCGTTTCGCACCGGACGCCAGCGCCTAAACCACATGCTGGTACTGGGTGCGCTGTATGCGGGGGGGTTTCTGGCGGTGATGGGCATATCGGCGCTGGTCGATGGCGGCGTGTTTGCCCAGGTCTATCTGGGCGGCGAGACCATGACGCAGGAGATCGCTGAAAACGAGGACTTCCAACACGCCATGTGGGTGGCCATGGCGCTGTACCTGCCGCTGTCGCTGCTGTTCTGGCACGCGCCCGGTCTGGTGCACTGGCATGGCGTACCGCCAGTGAAGAGCCTGTTTTTCAGCATCGTGGCCTGCGTGCGCAATTTCGGTGCTTTTGTTGTCTTTGGTCTGGGCTGGCTGGCCGTGTTTGCACTGGGCGGCGTGCTGATGAGCCTGGTCTCGGCGGTGCTGGCGGTGCTGGGGCTGTTCAGCGCCGGGGCCATGGGCGGCTTGATGGTCGGTTTGGCCATGGTGATGGCGGCCATGTTCTTCAGCTCCATCGTCTTCACGTTTCGCGATTGTTTCGCGGCACCCGACACTGCCTCCCCCACCCCTGACGCGCCTACATCGCCCTGAGCGTTCTCGCGGCCTGCCCTGCCTTTTGCACGCGCGGGCCAGCGTCAGACCCCTGCGCCAGGGTGTGGCGCACTGCACGCCAGCGCCAGCACATAAGGGGGCGCCCCCACCGGGAGTGCATCTGGCGACACAGGCAGTTGCTCCAGCACGGCAGCGTTCAGGTGCAGCTCCCGGGCTGGCGACCACTCTTGCAAACCGAGGCCCAGGCATTTGCTGCGCGCCTCCATGGCCGCCCAGGCGCGGGCAAAGTCCTGGTCGCGCTGTCCACCGGCCACCTCCGCCAGTTGCTGCGCCACCCGATCGCCCAGGTACAGACGCGCCAGCGGCTCCCAGTCCGGCAGGGGCTGCACCACCGCCAGATCAATGCCCAGGCGCCCCCCGGCACACAGCCCGATGGCCACAACGCCGGGGGCATAACCCATGCTGATCGACAACGCCAGCCCTTGCCAGCGATCAGCTACCGTGGGTGCCTGACCGGGCACAAACACCAGCGCCACCTGCTGCGGCGCCACGCCCAGGCACTGCGACAGCAAGCGCCGCAGCGCCTGCCGGGCCAGGGTGCGCACCTGTGCCTTTGTCTGTGGCTGTACGCCCGGCACGGCCAGCAACCACACCTCCGGGCGCTGCGCCACCAGGCCGGGCTGCTCACCTGGCTGGCGCAGCACGGCTGGCAACCGCATCAGGGCCGCCAGGACTGTGCGGGCGACCCGGCCCAGGCGGTATCGGCGGGCAGCGCCTCGCCTTTCATGACCAGCGTGAGCGGCCCCAGCAGCACACCATCGCCCAAGGTGGTGTCGTAGAGCACCGTGCTGCGGATACCCACCGTGACCCGCGCGCCGATGCGGATGCGGCCAATCTTCATCACCCGGTCTTCAAACAAATGCGTCTGCGGGCCCGACCAGGCGTTGAATTCGCTGTGGTCGCCAATCTCTACGCAGTCAAACTCAGTGATGTCGGTGGTGTCCAGGTACACATCGCGGCCAATCTTCACGCCCAGCAGGCGCAGCATGGCAGGCAGCATGGGCGTGCCGCGCAGGTACTCCAGAAAGTTGGGCACGGCCACCGACTCGTACATGCTGGTCAGCGCCTCGCTGATCCAGACAAAGGGCGTCCACATGGGCACGGCCCGGGGCTGGTAGCGCCCCACCATCAGCCACTTGAGCGCCACCACCAGCAAAAAGCAGCCCACGCCATACAGCAGCCCGCTGACACCCAGTGCCACCACCAGCGCCAGCCACTGGCCCGCTTCGGCCAAGGGCATGACAGCGCTGATGATGACGTAGCCAGCCCCAATCACCAGCGCCAGCGGCATGACGATGCGCAGCGCCTCCACCAGCGCGCGGCCCAGGCGCCGCCACACCGAGGGATGGAAAGTGAGCTCATCCGGAAAACCCGCCAACCGCTCGCGCGAGGGCAGATGGACGGCGGGCGAGCCCACCCAGGTCTGCCCCGGCTGCATGTGCGCGCTGGGGGGCGCTTTCGATTGCACGCCAATCAGCACATCGGGCGGCAACGTGGTGCCATCGGGCACATAGGCACCGTTGCCGACAAAGCTGCGGTCGCCAATCACGGTGTAGTCAATCGACATCCAGCCGCCGTCGATTTCCTCATCGCCCAACATCACGGCATCGGCAATGAACGTCTCGTGGCCCAGCGTGAGCATGTCGGGAATCAAGCCCATGGCGGTAGAGATTTCGGCGTTGCGGCCAATTTTGGCGCCCAGCAGCCGATACCACAGGGGCGCATACACCGTGGCATACACCCCGTGCAGCACATGCAGGCTGGCCACCTGAATCTGGTTGGCCAGCCATTTGCGGCAATACAGGTTGCTGTGTACCGGCCAGCTGCCCGGCTGCAGGCGCGGCAGTGCCAGCCAGCGGATGGCGGCAGAAATCAGCGCCGTGCCCACCACCAGCAAGGCACTGGCGGGCACGGCCAGCAGGGCGTACTCAAACACCGCCAGCACGTAGCCGTGCGCTTGCAGCGAGGGCTCCAGCACCTCCCCTTCCAGCGCGTCGATCAACGCAAAGGCCGGAAAAATCGGCAGAAAAAACAGCACCGACGTCAGCGCAGCACCCGCCGCAAAGAACAGCGACTCGCCGATGCGGCGCAGCCGCGTCACCGGGGGGCGTGGCGGGCGCGGTGCCACCGGCTGCTGGCGCACCCGGCGCGCGGGCGAACCGTCCCAGACCTCGCCCTCTGCAATGCGCCCGGCGCGGGCCAACGCGGCCAGCCCTTCGAGCCGACCCTGGGGCGCAATGGCGGTATCGCCCTCCATCACCGCGTAGGAGCCGACGTAGGCCTCAGCACCAATGTCGATGGCGCCCACCACCAGTTCGCCGCGCTCGACGCGCACGTTTTCCAGGTTGACGTTGGCGCCCACGCTGGCGCCATCGCCAATGCGCAGCAAATGCGGCTGGCGGATAGTGACCGAGCCGATCACCACATCAGCGCCGATGTGCGCCCCCATGGCGCGCAGGTAGCTGTTGTAGAGCGAGGAGCCAGACAACAAATAGGCCGGGGCCACCTGGTGCAACCGGTCGGCCAGCCACCAGCGAAAGTACACCGCGCCCCACAGGGGGTAGCGCCCGGCGGCAATGCCGCGCAGCAGCACCCGGCTGCTGGCCACGGCCACCCCCAGGCTGAACAGGTGGCTGACCAAAAACACCAGCACCGACGCCAGCACCGCGCGGGCAATGCTGTCGCCAGGCTCGCCGGTGTAGTAGTGGTAGGTAAAAAAGGGCGCCAACCAGTTCATGATCTGCAAGATGATCATGAACGGCAGGGTCAGTGCCTGCGCCACCCCGCACAGCCAGCGGCGCGTGCGGGGCACCAGGGTAAAAGGCGGCAACGCGGCCCCGGCGTGGGCGGCACTGCCCGCTGCCATGGCCGCGCCAATGGCACCCAGGCGGCGCTGGCGGTACACATCGTTGACCGTCATGTGTGCAAAGCGCGCATCCTGGCGCAGCGCCGACACCAGCCGCGCTGCCAGCAGCGAATGGCCGCCCAGGTCGTCAAAAAAATCAGCGTTGCGCCGAATCGGCAGCCCCGGAAAAAAACGCTCTAGCGCAGCAAACAGCGCGGCTTCGGCATCGGTCTCGGGCGCGTCTGAATCGGCCGCGTGGTCGGCCACCTCCATGGACAAGGCACGCAGGGCTTTGCGATCAATCTTGCCCGAGGTCAGGCGCGGGATGGTGTCCACCACCTCAAAGTGGCTGGGCACCATGTAGGGCGGCAAGGCGGCGCGCAAACTGGCGCGCAATGGCGCCACCTCCACCTGTGCGCCCGCACTGGCCACGATGTAGGCCACCAGTTGCTCTATCTCGCTCACCGGCTTGAGCACCACCGCCGCCGTACCAACGGCCTGTTGCTGGCTCAGCACGGCCTCGATCTCGCCCAGCTCGACGCGAAAGCCGCGCACCTTCACCTGGTCGTCCACACGGCCCAGGCATTGCACCTGGCCTTGCGCATCAATGCGCGCCAGGTCACCGGTGCGGTACAGGCGGGCCTCGTGGGGCTGCTGCATCCAGGGGTTGGGCAGAAATTTCTCGGCGGTCAGCTCGGGGCGGCCCAGGTAGCCCTCGGCCACACCGGGGCCGATGATGCACAGCTCACCCGTCTCACCGGCGGGCAGCAACTGCAATTGGGCATCGACCACCAGCAGGCCGTAATTGGGCAATGGCTGGCCAATCGTGACCGGCTGCCCCGCGTGCAGCGGTGCCAGGCTGGCCGACACCGTGGCCTCGGTCGGCCCGTAGGTGTTGAAAACCTGGCGCGTGGGCGTGGCCCAGCGCTCGACCACGGCCTGCGGGCACATCTCGCCGCCCAGATTGATCAGGCGCAGCCCCGGCACATCGCTGGCAAACAGCGCCAGCAGGGTCGGCACCGCATGCAGCACCGTCACGCCCTGCGCGGCCAGGGCACGCGGCAAGGCATCGGGGTCGGCGGTGATCTCTGCCGGGGCAATCCACAGGATAGCGCCCACCAGGTAGCTGATCCAGATTTCCTCAAACGACATATCAAATGCCACCGAGAAGCCCTGGTACACCACGTCATCAGCGCGCACACCCAGTACGGCGTTTTCGCTGCGCAAAAAATGGCAAATCGCCCCCTGACTGATGGGCACGCCCTTGGGCTTGCCGGTGGAGCCGGAGGTGTAGATGACATACGCCGGGTCTTGCGGGCTCTGGCCGCTGCGGCACAACAGCGCGCCAGTGACGGGTTGCCGCAAATCGCCCAGCCCCCACACCGGACAAGGCAATGCCACCAACTGCGCCTGCAAGCACTGGCCGGTGACGATGCCCACGGCCCGCGCGTCTTCCAGGCACACGGCCACGCGCTCGGCGGGCGCATCGGCGTCGAAGGGCAGCCAGGCGGCGCCCGTTTTGGCAATGGCCAGCTGGCTGACCAGCAAATCCACGCCCCGGGGCAGCCACAGGCCCACGATGTGCCCTGGCCGCACGCCGTGGCCGATCAGGTGGTGCGCCATGGCGTTGGCGCGGGCATCCAGGTCGCCGTAGCTGATGCGCTCGTGGGCGCAGATCAGCGCGGTGTGGTCTGGCTGGCGTGCAGCGGTGGCCTCAAAGATGTCTGCCAACACTTCATCGCGCAGCAAATCCGGGCGAAAAGGGCCCCTCAAAACCATGGAGCAACCTCATTTTTCTAAACCTGTGGGCGCTGCACGGGTAGCCAGCGCGAAAAATCCCGCCATCGCCCCAAGACGATGGCGGGAACCAATATCTGATTGTCGCCAAGAAGCCGCTGGTTCGCGTGCGCCGTGCAAGCCGCCCACGCAAAAAGCCTGCCGACGCCAGGCCGACAGGCTTTTTTCGAGCAGCCTGCGGGGCCAGCGGCCCCGCCCCACTAACCGTCAGAGGCCAATGGCCCCGCCATCCTTGCGCGTAACCACCACGGTGGCCGAGCGCGGACGCTGGGTGGCCGACGGGTTGGCCTGGCTGGCAGGCCAACGGCTGCTGGGGCTGGCCAGGCTGCCGTCTTCACCGGGGTGCTGCACGTTGAAGAACAAGGTCTTGCCATCGGGAGTGACGGCAATGCCGGTGATCTCGCAGTCTTTGGGGCCTACCAAAAAGCGGCGCACCGTATCAGCCGACGCATTGGCACCCTTGCGGGTGGCCGTGCCGCCAGCGGCAGTGGCCACACCACCGTCGCCCACCTGGCCGGGCACAGCGGCCAGCATCATGCAGTTGGTGACGTCGGTGTAGGCACCATCGTCGGTCTGAATCCACAGCAGGCCGCGCGGGTCGAAGTACAGGCCGTCGGGGCTGGAGAAATCGTTCACTGCCGTCAGGCCCGACAGGTTGACGTTGGCCGCCGCGTCCGCCTCGGCGCCAAACAGGTAAATATCCCAGGCAAAGGCCGTGGCGGCCACGCTGCCTGCGTTTTCACGCCAGCGGATGATGTGGCCGTGGGGGTTGCCCTTGTTGGTTTTGGTGGTGCCGTCGGCGTTGGTGTAGTTGTCGCTGTAGTAGCGCGGGTTGGCCGCATCGGGCTTGAGCTGGCTGCCCGTGGGGCTGGCACCGGGGTCCACGCGGTTGCTGTTGTTGGTCAAGGTCATGTAGGCCTCGCCGTTGAGCGGGTTCACCGCGCCCCATTCCGGGCGGTCCATCTTGGTGGCGCCCAGCTTGTCGGCAGCCAGGCGGGCGTGGGTCACTACATCGCCCTGGTCGGCAAACGGGTAGGCCGCGTTGCTGGCATCGAGGCCGTTTTTGCCGTAGGTGAGTTCCAGCCACTGGCCCGTGCCGTCGGCGTTGAACTTGGCCACGTACAGCGTGCCTTCGTCCAGGTATTTGGCGCCAGCGGCCATGCCGCCGTTGACATCCTTGGGGTCCCACACGGCTTTGGAGACAAACTTGTAGATGTACTCGTTGCGCGCATCGTCGCCCATGTACATGACGATAGGCTTGCCCGCCACGGCGGGTGCAGGCCAGGCGCCTTCGTGGTTGAAGCGGCCCAGGGCGCTGCGCTTGGCGGGCGTGGAGGTGGGGTTGAAGGGATCGATCTCGACCACCCAGCCAAAGGTGTTGGCGATGTTGCGGTAGTCGTCGGTGGCGGCAGCGCCCGTCACTGACGACGTCCAGCGCACAAACAGGTCGTCGGTGCCTGCGGTGTCCCACAGGTAGGGGCTCTTGCGGTTTTCAGGCAGGCCGTAGCGCTTGAGGGCCACCACCTCTTTGGCATCGCGCTGGGCATCGTCGCCAGCGGCGCGGCCCACCACGTTGAGCCAGTTTTCCTCGCAGGTGATGTACGTGCCCCAGGGCGTGTAGCCGTTGGCGCAGTTGTTGTTGGTGCCACGGGTTTTCAGGCCATCGGGCGAGAACTTGGTCTTGACCAGCGCATTGCCCTTGACCGGGCCGGTGAACACCATTTCAGTGGCCGAGGTCACGCGGCGGTTGAAGCGCGAGCCGCGCACCATCACCATGTCGTTGCCGGTGCTGCGCTTGACTTCGACCACGCTGATGCCGTGGGCGTAGATTTCTTTTTCCACTTCCGAGGGCACGCGGGTGGCGCCTTTGGTCATGCCGTTGGGGTGCAGGGCATAGGGCGCCACCACGTACTCGTGGTTGACGGCCAGCAGGCCCCGGTCAGAGCGGTCGGCGTTGAATTTGCCGTCGTCCGAGAGGCCAAAGTAGTACATGCCATCGTGGCCATCGCCGATGCGGCGGTTGTAGGAATCGGCGGTTTCGCTGCCGTCGTCTTTCCACGACTCCTCGCCAAACTGCAACGGATCGCCCAGCGCGTGCAGGATGCTGACCTGGTAGCCCTCGGGCACGGTCACCAGATCGTTCTTGTTTTTGGCCACGGCCTTGAAGCCCAGCTGGAGCGGCGCGGGGGCATCGTCGCTGCCGCCACCGCAAGCGCTCAGGCTCAAGCCGCCCAACAGCGCAGCCGCCGTCACACTCATGCCCCCCTTGAGCGCCTGACGGCGGCTCAGCTGCACGGCGATCAGCTCGTCCATGTGCAGGTTGGTGGAGGGGTTGACGATTTCGTTGTCGTCGTAGGTGCTGGGTGCTGTCATGAAGGCTCCGTAGGGAATGGATATAAACCCCTGGCATTCTTCAAGCCCACTGTGACAACAGCGTGAAATGCTCAATCCACCACGGTGAGCTTGGCCACGGCCAGCGCCAGCCATTTGGTGCCATGGCGCGCAAAGCTGACCTGGGCGCGCGCATCGTCGCCCGTGCCCTCGATGGCCAGCACCTTGCCTTCACCAAACTTGGTGTGGAACACGTTGATGCCCGCACGCAGGCCGTGCGCGGGCGCGGCTTTCTGGGGCGGCACGGGCGGGCTGGCAAAGGTGTCAGATTTGAAGCCAAATCGGCCTCCAGAACCCGCAGAGTAAGCGCAAGCAGCTCCTGAATCAGGAGCAAATTTGCCAAACCCCGGGTGCCGTGGCGTGATCCACTTGAGCGCGCCCTCGGGCAGCTCGTCAAAGAAACGGCTTTGGGTGTTGTAGCGCGTCTGGCCGTGCAGCATGCGCGTTTGCGAGTGGCTCAAATACAGCCGCTGGCGCGCGCGGGTGATGGCCACGTACATCAGGCGGCGCTCTTCTTCGATACCGCCCCGGTCGCCCAGGGCGTTCTCGTGGGGGAACAGGCCGTCTTCCAAGCCGCCGATGAACACGGCGTCAAACTCCAGCCCCTTGCTGGCGTGCACGGTCATCAGCTGCACCGCGTCCTGCCCGGCCTGGGCCTGGTTGTCGCCCGCCTCCAGCGCGGCGTGGGTCAAAAACGCGGCCAGCGGCGAGAGGGTTTCGCCCGTGTCCACGTCCACCATGCCGGGCACGGCGGCGCTCGCCAGGGGCGCGTCCCGCAGCGGCGCATCCACATCCAGACCCTGGCTGGCGGGGCTTTGCGTGAGCGGCGCGCCGTGCTCGTCCAGCGGCAGGGCCACGGCATCGCGGCCAAAGCCCTCCAGGGTGACAAAGCTCTCAGCGGCGTTGACCAGCTCTTGCAGGTTCTCGATGCGGTCTTGGCCTTCTTTTTCGGTGCGGTAGTGCTCGATCAGGCCCGTGGCGTCCAGCATGCGCTCAATGATGCTGCGCAGGTTGTGCCCTTGGGTTTGCTCGCGCAGCACATCCACCAGGGCCACAAACGCGCCCAAATTCGCACCCGCCTTGCCGGGCACGGTGCTGACAGCGTCGTGCAGCGAGCAGCCCACAGCGCGCGCCGCGTCTTGCAGCACCTCGATGCTGCGCGCGCCAATGCCGCGCGGCGGAAAGTTGACCACGCGGGCAAAGCTGGTGTCGTCGTGCGGGTTCTCCAGCAGGCGCAAATAGGCCAGCGCGTGCTTGATTTCAGCGCGCTCAAAAAAGCGCAGGCCGCCGTACACGCGGTAAGGAATGCTGGCATTGAACAGCGCCGATTCAATCACCCGGCTTTGCGCATTGCTGCGGTAGAGAACAGCGATTTCCTGGCGCGCCAAGCCGTCGTTTTTGACCAGCTGCTTGATTTCATCGACCATCCAGTGCGCCTCGGCGATGTCGCTGCTGGCCTCGAACACACGCACCGGCTCGCCGGGGCCCTGGTCGGTGCGCAGGTTCTTGCCCAGGCGCGCGCTGTTGTGGCTGATGAGGTGGTTGGCCGCATCCAGAATGTTGCTGTAGCTGCGGTAGTTGTGCTCCAGCTTGATCTGACGCTGCACGCCAAACTCGCGCACAAAGTCAGCCATGTTGCCCACGCGCGCGCCGCGAAAGGCGTAGATGCTCTGGTCATCGTCGCCCACGGCAATCACGCTGCCGCGCGCCTCCAGATGGCCGTCCACCTCCTCGCCCGCCAGCTGCTTGAGCCAGGCGTATTGCAGCTTGTTGGTGTCCTGGAACTCATCGACCAGGATGTGGGCAAAGCGGCGCTGGTAGTGGGCGCGCAGGGGGTCGTTATCGCGCAGCAGCTCGAAGCTGCGCAGCATCAGCTCGCCAAAATCGACCACGCCCTCGCGCTGGCATTGCTCCTCGTAGAGCTGGTAGAGCTCGACTTTCTTGCGCGCATCAGGGTCGGTGGCCACCACATCGCGCGGGCGCTGGCCTTCTTCCTTGCAGCCCGCGATAAAGTATTGCAACTGCTTGGGCGGAAAACGCTCATCGTCCACGTTGAACTGCTTGCACAGCCGCTTGATGGCCGAGAGCTGGTCTTGCGTGTCCAGAATCTGGAACGACTGCGGCAGGCCCGCCGCTTGGTGGTGCGCGCGCAGCAGGCGGTTGCACAGGCCGTGGAAGGTGCCGATCCACATGCCGCGCACGCTGAAGGGCAGCATGGCCGAGAGGCGCGCCACCATCTCTTTGGCCGCCTTGTTGGTGAACGTGACGGCCAGAATGCCGCCGGGCGTGGCCAGGCCGTTTTGCAGCAGCCAGGCGATGCGCGTGGTGAGCACGCGCGTCTTGCCCGAACCGGCACCGGCCAGGATGAGCGCATGGCCCGCTGGCAGCGTGACGGCAGCGAGCTGCTCGGGGTTGAGGTGGGCCAGCAGGGGCGATGCGGCAAGCGTAGCCGCAGGGGCCGCCGATGGCGCCGGGGCGCCAGAAAACAGGTCTTGAGGGAGCATGCAGGCATTGTAGAAAGTGCGCCCGCATCGGGGCGCGTGCGCTGGCGGGCGCAGGCCCTCAACGCAGCTTGTGTTGCACAAAAATACAGCAAAAACAGCCGCAAAGGCAATCAATACGGGCGCGAGCAGCTATCAAAAAATGAGTTCTCAAAACACCTCTTCCCAGCGCTGGCATGCCAGTGCCCCGGGCTGCCGGGGCCGGGGGCGTGGGTAGAATCAGCCACCGGGCCCAAGTTTCTTGCAGCCCGGTTTTTTGTGCCTGCGCGATGCAGGCCAAACCGGCCTCCAGACCAAGCGCCCCATCGCCACAGAAATCGTTCTGTGGCGCGCCTTCTCAAAGGAGCTTGGAATCTCATGGAAATCTTCGACTACGACAACATCCTCTTGCTGCCACGCAAATGCCGCGTCGAAAGCCGCGCCGAATGCGATGCCAGCGTGGTGCTGGGCGCGCGCAGCTTTCGCCTGCCGGTGGTGCCCGCGAACATGAAGACGGTGGTGGACGAAAAAATCTGCACCTGGCTGGCGCACAACGGCTATTTCTACGTCATGCACCGCTTTGACTTTGACAACGTGCAGTTTGTGCGGGACATGCAGGCACGCGGCCTGTTCGCCTCCATCTCGCTGGGCGTGAAACAGCCCGACTACGACACTGTGGACCAGCTCGCCGCAGCGGGCCTGGTGCCCGAATACGTCACCATCGACATCGCCCACGGCCACGCCGACAGCGTCAAGGCCATGATCGGCTACCTCAAGAAAAAGCTGCCCGCCAGCTTTGTGATTGCGGGCAACGTGGCCACCCCCGAGGCCGTGATCGACCTGGAAAACTGGGGCGCCGACGCCACCAAGATCGGCATCGGCCCAGGCAAGGTGTGCATCACCAAGCTCAAGACCGGCTTTGGCACGGGCGGCTGGCAGCTGTCGGCGCTGAAGTGGTGCGCGCGCGTGGCCACCAAGCCCATCATTGCCGACGGCGGCATCCGCCACCACGGCGACATCGCCAAGAGCATCCGTTTTGGCGCCACCATGGTGATGATCGGCTCGCTGCTGGCTGGCCACGAAGAATCGCCCGGCCAGACGGTGGAGGTCGATGGCAAGCTCTACAAAGAGTATTACGGCTCGGCCTCTGACTTCAACAAGGGCGAGTACCGCCATGTCGAGGGCAAGCGTATTCTGGAGCCGGTCAAGGGCACCCTGGCCGAAACGCTGGTAGAGATGGAGCAGGACGTGCAAAGCTCCATCAGCTACGCGGGCGGCAAAAAGCTCATGGACATCCGCAAAGTGAACTACGTCATCCTGGGCGGCGAAAACGCCAGCGCCGACCTGATGGCCTGATGGCCCCATCACCGCCCGCCACCACCCTGCATCCTTGCACCTCGCCCGAAAGCTCTCGCGCATGACCACCACCAATACCGACACCGTTGCCACTGAAACTGCGTTCCAGCCGCTGCACATTGCGGTGTTGGGCACCGGCATGATGGGCCTGCCCATGGCACATCGGCTGTGCGCAGCAGGCCACCACGTGCATGTCTGGAACCGCACCCGCGCCAAGGCAGAGCCGCTGGCGGCAGCGGGTGCCACGGTACATGACCACGCGGCCGACGCGGTGCGCCACGCCGACATCGCCATCAGCCTGCTCGAAAGCGGCCCGGTGGTGGCGCAGGTGCTGTTCAGCCAGGGCGCGGCGCAGGCCCTGCGGGCGGGCAACCTGTTCATCGACATGGCCTCGATCCAGCCCCGCGAAACCCGCGCACATGCCGAGCAGCTGCAAGCGCAGGGCGTGGCCTGCCTGGACGCGCCGGTCTCGGGTGGCACCGTGGGCGCCGAGGCAGGCACGTTGGCCATCATGGTAGGTGGCCACGCCACAGACTACGAGCGCGCCCTGCCCGTCTTTGCCGCACTGGGCCGCGCTACGCACGTGGGGCCGCATGGAGCGGGTCAGCTGGCCAAGCTGGCGAACCAGATGATTGTCGGCATCACCATCGGCGCTGTGGCCGAGGCCCTGCTGTTGGCTACCAAAGGCGGTGCCGACATGGCCAAGGTGCGCGAGGCCATCAGCGGCGGTTTTGCCGACAGCCGCATCCTGCAAGTACACGGCCAGCGCATGCTGGAGCGCGACTTTGCCCCGCGCGGACGCGTGGGTGTGCAGCTCAAAGATATGCGCAACGCTTTGGTCACCGCCCAGGAGCTGGGTTTTGACGCCCCGGTGACTGCATTGCTCGAAAGCCTGTACGCCCAGGCCGCTGCGCATGGCCTGGCCGATCTGGACCAGAGTGGCCTGTTCGTCGAGTTGGCGGGGCGCAATGGAATGCAGTGATTTTTGAAAAATTTTTAGCACTCATTAGAATATGGCAAAAAAATTGGTGCATAATTTGAGTCTCTGTTGCAACACAGAAACTTTTTCAAAGTGGGGTTCTTAGCTCAGTTGGTAGAGCAGCGGACTCTTAATCCGTAGGTCGAGTGTTCGAGTCACTCAGGACCCACCACCACTTCAAAGGACTTGGCTTTCAGCCAAGTCCTTTTTTCGTTGCCCCCCCTGAAAAGTCTGCCCCCTACGGCAAAGCACACACCATGAACCCTGACGCCCACCTCTTATGGAAGGCTCCCCGTTGGGCACTGGCCTTTTTGCTGGCCTTGCTGGGCATGCTGGGGCCCTTCTCCATCGACACCTACCTGCCCGCATTTGCCGGCATGGCACAGGCCCTGGGGGCCACGCCAGTGCAAATGCAGCAAACGCTGTCTGCATACCTGTTTGGCTTTGCTTTCATGAACTTGTTCCATGGTGCGCTGGCCGACAGTTTTGGCCGCAGGCCGGTGGTGCTCTGGGGCATCGCCATTTTCACCCTGGCATCAGCGGGCTGTGCGTTGTCCCAGAGCATTGGCCAACTGGTCATGTTTCGCGCACTGCAAGGCCTGTCCACCGGTGCAGGCATCGTCGTATCCCGCGCGGTGATTCGTGACATGTTTCCGCCAGCGCAGGCGCAGAGGGTGATGAGCCAAGTCACGATTTATTTTGGCATTGCCCCGGCCATCGCTCCAATGGTGGGCGGATGGCTGTATGTGCATACTGGCTGGCACAGCATTTTCTGGTTTCTGACGCTGGTGGGCGCAGCGCTGTGGCTGGCCAACTACCGGCTGCTGCCCGAGACACTGCATGTACAGCAACGCCAGCCCTTCAACACCCGACACCTGATGCGGGGCTATTGGCAATTGGGCTCCAGCGCACGTTTTGTGCTACTGGCACTGGCCAGCGGCATCCCTTTCAACGGCATGTTCCTGTACGTGCTGGCGGCACCGGCATTTTTAGGCGACCACCTGGGACTGGATCCAGGGCAGTTTTTCTGGTTTTTTGTGATGACGATCTCGGGGATCATGGGCGGCGCGTGGCTGAGCGGCCGTCTGGCCGGGAAAGTCGCACCCAAACACCAAATACGCCACGGTTTCGTGATCATGCTGACAACATCGGCGCTGAACCTGATCGCCAACGCCTTGTTTCCAGCCCATGTCGCCTGGGCTCTGTTGCCGATTGCGATTTTTTCTTTTGGCTGGGCCTTGATGGTGCCAGTCGTCACACTGCTGGTACTGGACTTGTACCCAGAGCGGCGCGGGATGGCATCCTCCATGCAAGCCTTTATCGGCTCCACTGCCAACGGGTTGGTGGCTGGTGTTGTCGTACCGCTGGTTATGCACTCCACCCTGCTGCTGGCGACAGCGTCGCTGTGCATGCTGGGCATCGGCCTTGTCGCCTGGTTTTATCTGCACCAGCGTTGGCCCGAGATTGGCCGGACCAACACATTGCATTGAGATCCAGAACACCGCTCTGCGGGTTGGGCAACCAACAAACCGGAGCAAGCATAAAAAAACCGGCCACTTGGGCCGGTTTTTCTTACGCCACAGCGCGATTAGCGCGCAGGACGTGCGGGACGTTTGCGTGCATCGTGCGGCACGAAAGGCTTGCCTGCACCAGCGCCTGGCTTGGAGAAAGCGGGCTTGCGGGGTGCGAAGTCGCCACGGGGGGCTGCCTCACCACGGTGGGCAAAGTCACCACGGGCGCCACCTTCGTGGCGAGCACCAAACCCTGGGCGGGCACTGTCGCCAAAACCAGGCTTGCGGCCATAGCCTTCACCATCACGGCGGGGCGCAAAACCACGGTCTTCACGCGGCGCACCACCGAAACCACCACCGCCGTTCGGACGATCATCGCCGGGACGGCCTTGCACACGCTGGCGGTCGTTGAAACCACTGGCGCCACCAAAGTTGCGCTCGCGGTCGCCACCAAAGCCACCGCCAAAACCGCCACGGGCACCAGAGCCACCGCCACCAAATTTGCGGCCACCACGGCCACCACCACCAAAGTCGCCTTGTGGGCGGCTACCAGGCTGCGGGAAACGCTGCACCGGCTCCAGGCCCGGAATCACTTCGGACTTGAACTGCTGATGGGTATGGCCTTCGATATCGAAAATCTTGCGACGGTCGCGGAACTCGGCAAATGTGATGGCCAGACCGTCACGACCAGCACGGCCCGTGCGGCCAATGCGGTGGGTGTAGTCTTCGGCCTTCATGGGCAGGCCATAGTTGAAAACGTGGGTGATGGTGGGCACATCAATGCCGCGCGCGGCCACATCAGTAGCCACCAAAATTTGCACTTGGCCCTGGCGCAGTGCCATCAGGCGGCGGTTGCGCAAGCCTTGGCTCAGGGCACCGTGCAGCGCCACTGCGCTAAAACCTTCTTGCTGTAGATCAGCCGCCAATCCGTCGCACTCAACCTGGGTGCTGGCAAAAACAATGGCTTGGTTAATGGAGGTATCGCGCAACCAGTGATCCAGCATCTTGCGCTTGTGCTGTGCGTTGTCGGCCCAATACAAAACTTGCTTGATGTTGACGTGCTTTTCGTGGGGAGCGTCGTTCTGGATCTTCTTGACCGACGAGCCGTTGTCGTGCATGACGCGCATGGCCAATTGCTGGATGCGCGGCGCAAAGGTGGCACTGAACATCATGGTTTGCTTGCGCTGGCTGGTCAGTTGGTTGACCTCGGCCAGATCATCGGAAAAGCCCAGATCCAACATGCGGTCGGCTTCGTCCACCACCAGAAACTGAACCTTGTCCAGCTTGATCTGCATGGAGCGCTGCAAGTCCAGCAGACGGCCCGGGGTGGCTACCACCAGGTCAGCGTTTTGCAGCTTGGCAATTTGCAATTGGTAAGGCATGCCGCCCACCACGTTGGCCACGCGCAAACCACGGGTGTGCTTGACCAGATCAATGGCGTCGTGGGCCACTTGCTGCGCCAACTCACGCGTTGGGCACAGAATCAGGGCACCGGGGGTGGCTGCCTTGAAGTTGCGCGCGTTGGTGGGGTCTTTGCGCTTGGCACGCTTGGGCGGGGCTTCGCCACGGGCAAGTGCTTCGGCGGCGGCTTGCTCGTACTCGGCGCGGGATGCGGCTTCGGCTTCGGCCATTTGGCCAATCAGCGTGTGCAGCACTGGCAGCAAGAAGGCGGCGGTTTTGCCGCTGCCGGTTTGGCTGGAAACCATCAAGTCGATGTAGCGACCGTTTTCGCCACCAGCACCCATGGCCAAAGGAATGGCCTTCAGCTGTACGGTGGTAGGTTGGGTGTAGCCCAGATCGGCCACGGCTTGCACCAGCTCAGGGGCCAGGCCCAGTTCGATAAAGCCATTGGGCTCGGCGGTGACGGCCTCGGTGGATTCGACGGTGTCGATCACGGAAATATCAGCAGCAAAAGATTCAGCAGGCGCGAAGTCGCCCTGCACTTGGAAAGTGTCGGTCATATTTTTCTCACACGAAAACGGTCGCAGGCGCAGCCTGCGATGGCTTCGTCAATGGTTAAAAAACATCAACCATCAAACGAAACCTGCACGGGCATGGGGCCGGTGCGGCTGGGTATTTGTTGCAATAACAGGGCGGTTGCCGTGGCAAGCCCTGAAATATTGCAGACCCGGTGTGTGAAGGGAGATGCGCAAACTGCATGGCGTATGCAATGCAGCACGAGATTATGACACTAATGCGGGTTTTCCCGCAAGACCCTACACTGCAAGCAGCCGTGCGCGGTAATGCGCCAGTTCGTCAATCGACTCGTACACATCCGCCAGCGCCGTGTGCTTTTGTGCTTTCTTGAAGCTGGAATAGGCCTCGGGTTTCCAGCGCTTGGCCAGCTCCTTGAGGGTGCTGACATCCACGTTGCGGTAATGCAAAAACGCCTCCAGCCTGGGCATGTAGCGGGCGAGGAAACGGCGATCCTGGCCAATGCTGTTGCCGCACAGCGGCACCTTGCCCTTGGGCACATACTTTTTCAAAAACTGGAGCAGCTCTTCTTCGGCTTGCGCTTCTGTGGTGGTGGAAGCCTTCACTTTGTCGATCAGGCCGCTGCGCCCGTGCGTGCCTTTGTTCCAGGCATCCATCTTGCCCAGCAGCTCGTCGGACTGGTGGATGACCAACACTGGCCCCTCCACGCGCGGCTCCAGCTGCGGGCCCGTGATTACCACGGCAATTTCAATGATGCGCTCTGTCTCCGGGTTCAAACCGGTCATTTCACAATCCAGCCAGACCAGGTTCTGGTCGGATTTGGCAAGCAACACGGGGGGGATTGGGGGGATTTCTGGCATGGGCGGCATTGTCGCTGATGCCCTACACTCGCCCGACATGCCTGCTCCTACGCCCGATTTTTTCTCGCCCTCGCTGCTCCTGACCCTTGTTTTTGTCGCCACGCTGGTGCTTGGTCTGGTGCTCAAATTCTGGCTGGCCACGCGCCAGATACGGCATGTGGCGCAGCACCGCCAGCAGGTGCCTGCCCGCTTTGCCCCCCACATTGCACTGACTGCACACCAGAAAGCGGCCGACTACACCATCGCCAAAAACCGCTTTGGCCTGCTGGAGATGGCGCTGGGCGCTGCCGTCTTGCTGGGCTGGACGGTTCTTGGCGGGCTGGACTGGCTCAACCAGCTGCTGCTGGAGGCCATCGGCCCCGGCATGCCCCAGCAAGTGGCGCTGCTGGCCAGCTTTGCGCTGATCAGCGGCCTCATTGATCTGCCCAGCACGCTGTACCAAACCTTTGTGCTGGAGCAGCGCTTTGGGTTCAACCAGACCACGCCGCGCCTGTGGCTGGCTGATCTGCTCAAGTCCACCCTGCTCTCGGCCCTGATCGGCCTGCCACTGGTCGCGCTGATTTTGTGGCTCATGGGCAGTGCGGGCACGCTGTGGTGGCTGTGGGCCTGGGGCCTGTGGATGGGCTTCAATGTGCTGCTGATGGTGATTTACCCCACCTTCATTGCACCGCTGTTCAACCAGTTCAAGCCACTGGAAGACGCCGCGCTCAAAGCGCGCGTCACGGCGCTGATGCAGCGCTGCGGTTTTGCCGCCAAGGGCCTGTTTGTGATGGATGGCAGTCGGCGCAGCGCCCACGCCAATGCCTATTTCACCGGCTTTGGTGCCGCCAAACGGGTGGTTTTTTACGACACCCTGCTGAACCAGCTCACCCCCGGCGAGGTGGAAGCCGTGCTGGCCCACGAGCTGGGGCATTTTCACCACCGCCACATCCTCAAGCGCATGGTCGGCCTGTTCGCCCTGAGCCTGGCCGGTTTTGCCCTGCTGGGCTGGCTGTCCACGCAGGCCTGGTTTTATACCGGCCTGGGTGTACGCCCCAGCCTGACGCTGTTGCTGCCCGATGCCCCCGGCGGGCCCAACGATGCGCTGGCGCTGCTGCTGTTCTTGCTGGCCGTTCCGGTGTTCACCGTGTTTTTGACACCGCTGTTCACGCAGCTCTCCCGCCGCGACGAATTCCAGGCCGACGCCTACGCCATGGCCCAGACGCACAGCGCCGATCTGGCCACGGCCTTGCTCAAGCTCTACCAGGACAACGCCTCCACACTCACCCCCGACCCGGTGTATGTGAAGTTTTATTATTCCCATCCACCGGCCAGCGAACGGCTGGAACGCATCCCTTTTTCCGCCACTACACCATGATAATTTTTAAGCAAAAAGACTGGTCAAGCCAGACCCGGCGTGCGCTGACAGCTACAGAAATAGAAGCAAATCTGGCCCTGCTCAAAGGCTGGACACTGGACACCCACAGCGTACCAGCGACCCTCGAAAAGACCTACCGCTTCGCCAATTACTACGAAACCATCGCCTTCGTGAATGCGCTGGCTTTGGTGGCCCACATACAAGACCACCACCCTGACCTGTCGGTGCATTACGACCGCTGCGTGGTGCGCCTGAATACGCACGACGTGGGCGGCATCTCTGCCACCGACTTTGATTGCGCAGCCCGCTTTGACGCACTGCTGACCTGAAATGACAGAGCGCAGCACGCCCACAGAGGGCCTGGTGGTGGCCAGCCACGGACGCCACTGTGTGGTCGAAACCCCCGACGGC
The DNA here is from genome assembly GCF_004341365.1 of Simplicispira metamorpha. Taxonomy (GTDB): domain Bacteria; phylum Pseudomonadota; class Gammaproteobacteria; order Burkholderiales; family Burkholderiaceae_C; genus Simplicispira; species Simplicispira metamorpha. Next base: position 46,613 of record NZ_SLXH01000004.1, read on the forward strand.
CAGCGTCGCATCTGCCACCCGCGTGGTAAAAAAAGCCAGGCGGTCGTGGGCGACCGCGTGCTGTGGCAGGCGGCCCCCGCAGGCCAAGGCCACGAGGGCACGATCGAAAAAGTGCTGGAGCGGCGCAATCTGTTCTACCGCCAGGACGAGATCCGCACCAAGTCGTTTGCGGCCAACCTGGATCAGGTGTTGATCCTGATTGCCGCAGAGCCGGTGTTTTCCGAAAGCCAGCTGGCGCGCGCGCTGATTGCTGCCGAAGCGGCCCACATCCGGCCCCTGATCGCCCTGAACAAAACCGATCTGGTGGAGCCGTTTGCCCGTGCCTGGGAGCGCCTGCTGCCCTACCGGCACATCCGGGATGCAGACGGTAGCCCCCACTATGGCGTGTTGCCGCTGTCGCTGACCGCCTCGGGCGATGCCGATCGCCACTTGCTGCTGGAGCATTTGCAGGGCAAAACCACCCTGGTGCTGGGCCCTTCAGGCTCGGGCAAAAGCACGTTGATCAACCTGCTGGTGCCGGGCGCCACCGTGCTGACAGGCGAAATATCGCAGGCGCTGAACTCGGGCAAGCACACCACCACCAGCACCGCGCTGTACTGGGTGGATGCAGAACGCACCACGGCACTGATCGATTCGCCGGGGTTTCAGGAGTTTGGTCTGCAACATATCGCTCCCATGCAGCTGGCCGGCTGCATGCCCGACATTGCTGCCCACGCCACGCAGTGCAAGTTCTATAACTGCACCCATCTGCATGAACCGGGCTGCGGCGTTCTGGATGCAGTCAAAAACACCCCTGAGGCCCACGGAATCAGCGCTAACCGCTATAAAATATATAGCGATTTATTTGCCGAACTGGGCCACACCCGCTACTGACGCAGCCAACGCCACCGCCCTACCCCAGCAAGCGGGCCAGCGTCAGCAGCGCCAGCAGCAGCAACCACACCACCACCGAGCGCCACACCAGGCCGACCACGCTGCGCAGGTGCCCCACCTCGGGCTCACGGCCCGGGGTGCTGCCGCCATCGCCGCTCTCGGCATCGTCCTCAAAGCCCTGGGAAGCCAGCCACTCCACCCGCGCCCTGAGCGCCTCGCCGCCCAGGCGCACGTTGATGGCCCCGGCTGTAGCAGCCAGCACCACACCATCGTTGTCGTTGGGAAAACGCTGGGCATGAAAACGCCAGCCCTCAATCGCTTCTTCAAAGCTGCCCACGACGGCAAAGCACAAGGCCGTAAGGCGCGCAGGCAGCCAGTCCACCGCCGTCCATGCCGTCGCAGAAGCCCTCTGCAAAGCGACACTGGCCGTTTGCGTGGCAATGCCACGCTGGCGCTTGCAGTAGCGCGCCATGAACTCGGCCATGCGGTAGAGCACCGCCCCCATGGGCCCCATGCCAAACGCAGCCAGCACTGAAAACCAGGCCAGTACGCCAAAAACATGGCGATGTGCAGCCAGCACCGAGTACTCGATCACATGGCGCACGATCTCGCTGCGCGGCAGATCACCCGCATCCACTTGCTGCCAGCGCGCCAGCAGCTCACGGGCACGGTCTTCGTCGCCCTCTTCCAAGGCATCGCGCAGGCCGGTGAAATGGTGGCTGAACTGGCGAAACCCCAGCGTGAGGTACAGCACGGCCACGTTCCACAGCACGGCAAAAGGCCAACCCAGGCCCCACAGCAGCAGCCAGTGCACTGCCAACGCCAGCAGCGCTGGCAGCACCACGGCCAGGCCCCAGGCCACCCAGGCGTGGTGCGGCTTGCCCGCATCGAAATTGCGGCTCACCGACAGCGACCACGCGCGCAAACCCGCATGCACCGGATTGCTGCGTGCCAACGGGCGCGCCTGCTCGATCAGCAAGGCAAACAGGATGGCAAAGAAACTCATGGAGACGAATGATACCGACCCCCTACACCCCACCGCCTGGGCGCCGGCTACGTGTGCGCCCTGGACGGGATCAGGCGCGCAAAAAGCGGTAAAAGTTGCGCAGCATGCCCGCCGTGGCGCCCCAGATGTAATGGTTCTTGGGGCCGCTTTGGTAGGGCATGGAAAACCACTCGCGCCGCACCCCTTGCCATTCAAAAACATGGCGCTGGTGGTGTGCCGGGTTAAGCAAAAAGGCCAGCGGCACCTCAAAAATATCGGCTACTTCGTGCGGATTGGGACGCAGCACGCAATGCGGCTGCACCAGCGCTACCACCGGCGAAATGATGAACGACGAGCCTGTCACGTAGGTAGGCAGCGAGCCCAGTACCTCGACAAAATGCGGCTCCAGACCGACCTCTTCATAGGCCTCGCGCAAGGCGGTGTCGGCGGGGCTGGCATCTTCGGGGTCAGCGCGCCCCCCCGGAAAGGCCACTTGCCCGGAATGGGTGGACAAGTGCGCAGTGCGTTCGGTGAGCAGTACGGTGGGCTGCTCGCGCAGCACGATGGGCACCAGCACCGCAGCATGTGCCGGTGATCGGCTGGAAAAGCTCTTCTCCTGCACCACCTCGGGCTCCCAGGCGGGCGGCGCAGCAAAGCGCTGGCGCAGGGCCTGCGGCGTGGTCTGCGACGGTGCCACGCGGGGCAAATGCCTGTCCACCCCCACCACGGGAACATGGCGCGGGTCAAAATCGGGCAACGAGGACAGCGATGCCAATGAAGAAGGGGCTGGCGCAGAAGTCACGGCGATGCTCTGAAAAAAAGAAAAAGCCGCTACAGGCAAATGCTGTAGCGGCTGGGGCGCTCAAGGCAGTGGCGCTTTATGCGGCCACGGCAGCGGCAGCGGCCGCCTTGTTGACGCGCTGTGGCAGCTTTTCCTTGATACGTGCCGACTTGCCGCTGCGGTCACGCAGGTAGTACAGCTTGGCACGGCGCACATCACCACGGCGCTTGACTTCGATCTTGGCGATCAGGGGGCTGTAGGTCTGGAACGTGCGCTCCACGCCTTCGCCGTTGGAAATCTTGCGCACGGTGAAGCCGCTGTTGATGCCGCGGTTGCGCTTGGCAATCACCACGCCTTCGTAAGCCTGCACGCGCTTGCGCGTGCCTTCCACCACGTTCACGCTCACGATGACCGTGTCGCCAGGGCCAAATTCGGGAACAGTTTTGTTGAGGCGGGCGATTTCTTCCGCTTCCAGGGTCTGGATCAGGTTCATTTTTGCATCCACCGATCATGTCCGCGCCATCATTGGCATTGTCGGGATTGACGTTTGGGCCTTGTGCAAAACAAGGCGGCCGGCCAGAGGATCGAAAAGCCCGCGATTATAGCTTTTCAGGCAAGGCGGGCCAGCGCAGCCTCATCCAAGGGCGCCAGATGCCCGGCTGCGCGCGCGGCGGCAATCAGGTCGGGGCGGTGCTTGGCCGTGGTAGCCAGGCGCTGGTCACGCCGCCAGCGCTCAATGTGGGCGTGGTGGCCCGACAGCAGCTCGGGCGGCACGGTGCGGCCATTCCATTCTTCCGGGCGGGTGTAGTGCGGACAATCCAGCAGACCATCGAGCGCTGGGTTGAAGCTATCGAGCTGGTGGCTGCCTTCGTCATTCAGAACGCCGGGCTGTAGCCGAGCCACCGCGTCCAGCAGCGCCAGCGCGGCAATTTCGCCGCCGGAGAGCACAAAATCGCCCAGACTGAGCTGCACGTCCACGTGCGCATCGATGAAACGCTGGTCAATGCCCTCATAGCGCCCGCACAGCAGCACTGCGCCTGCACTGGCAGCCCAGTGCGCCACCACACCGTGCTGGATGGGAGTGCCGATGGGCGAAAAAAGCACCAGTGGTGCCTGCGTATCGGGGGATTCGGCGCGGTCGGCGCGAATGGCGGCCAGGCAACGCTCCAGGGGCGGCGCCATCATCACCATGCCGGGGCCACCGCCAAAGGGGCGATCGTCCACGCGGCGGTAGTTGCCCTCGGCGTAGTCGCGCGGGTTCCACAAGCGCACATCCACCAGCCCCTGCGCGTAGGCACGGCGGGTCACGCCGCTGGCCAGAAACGGCGCAAACAGCTCCGGAAACAGGGTAATGACGTCAAAGCGCATGGTGCAGCGGGGAAAGGAACAGCAACGATCAGTAGTCGGGCTGCCAGTCCACGGTGATGCGCCGCTCGGGCAGCTCCACCTTGTCCACGAAAGCCGAAACGAAGGGAATCATGCGCTCTACGGGTTTTCCGTCTTGCTCGTGTGCCAGCACCAGCACAGTTTGCGGGCCAGTGGACATCAGGTCACGCACCTGGCCCAGCGCCACACCTTCGCGGTTGACCACCTCCAGACCGATCAGATCGACCCAGTAATACTCATCGGCCTCGGCTTTCGGAAAGTCAGCGCGCGGCACAAAAATGCGCGCGCCGCGCAGCGCTTCGGCCGCATTGCGATCGTCAATGCCCTGCGCCCAGGCAACGATGGTGTCGGAGTGCGGGCGCACCTGGCGAATCTCCAGCAACGCGGTGCCGCTAAAGGTACGGGCACCTTTTTCGCTCGGCTGCACATACCAGCGCTTGGCAGCAAACAAAGCTTCGGGGGCGGCGTTGTGCGACAGCACCTTGAACCAGCCTTTGACACCCCAGGCATCGGCAATGCGACCGACTTCAATCGCATCTGCGGGCAGCTGGGCAGGCTCCAGGTTCAGTTCAGTGGACATGGTGGGAAAAATAAAGACGTAAGGCAAAAGAAAAAGCGGGCTTCGTCAGTGGACACCGACGAAACCCGCCTTGGTCAGACAACCAGAATCAGGCAGCCTTTTTGGCAGCTTGCTTGATCAGGCGCTCGACGGTGGGGGAGGTTTGTGCGCCCACGCCAGTCCAGTAAGTCAGACGGTCTTGCGCAATGCGCAGGCCTTCTTCGCCACCCTTGGCGGTGGGGTTGTAGAAGCCCAGACGCTCGATGAAGCGGCCATCGCGGCGCACGCGCTTGTCGGCAACGACGATGTTGAAGAAAGGACGGCTTTTGGAGCCGCCGCGGGAGAGTCGAATGACGACCATGATTTATCCTTCGGGTGGTAGGCCAGCGACGCGCACTGTGCCCATGAGTTCGCAGCGTTGAGACACGCGACATGACCACCCGGCCAGCGACACGCTGCAAAGCCGCCGATTATAGCCACTTCCCCTGTTATGACCACCACCGTCCGCGCAAGCCAGGAGGCCGATATCACGGCCATCACCGCCATTTACGCCCACCATGTGCTGCACGGCACCGGCACCTTCGAGATCGACCCGCCCGGCAGCGCCGACATGGCCATGCGCCGCGCCGACGTGCTCGGCAAAGGGTTGCCCTACCTGGTGGCGGAACAAGCAGGGCAAGTGGTCGGTTTTGCTTACTGCAACTGGTTCAAGCCGCGCCCGGCGTACCGTTTTTCTGCCGAGGATTCGATCTACGTGGCCGACAGCGCACGCGGCCAGGGTGTGGGGCGCCAGCTGCTGCATGCCCTGGCGTGCCAGGCCGAGGCCGCCGGTGTACGCAAGCTGCTGGCCGTGATTGGCGACAGCGCCAACGCTGGCTCCATCGGGCTGCACCGCGCGCTGGGCTTTACCGAAGTGGGCGTGATGCGCTCGGTGGGCTGGAAGCACGGCGCCTGGCGCGACATCGTGCTGATGGAAAAACCCCTGGGCGCTGGCGACAGCACGGCACCCGAATAACGCCACCGAACTGATTACATATAAAAATAGCCTCCAGCGCTTGTGCAGCAAGCGCCAGAAGCTATTTATTTAATAGCACGCCAGGGTTACTATCAGAACAACTGCAAACTGACCCAGTAAGCAATAGCGGCCACAAACGCGCTGGCTGGAATGGTCAGAATCCAGGCCCAGACGATGTTGCCCGCCACGCCCCAACGCACGGCGCTGGCGCGCTGCGTAGAACCCACACCCACAATGGCGCCCGTGATGGTGTGCGTGGTCGATACCGGAATGCCCAGCATGGTGGCCAGGAACAGCGTCATGGCACCACCCGTTTCAGCGCAGAAACCACCTACCGGCTTGAGCTTGGTGATCTTCTGGCCCATGGTCTTGACGATGCGCCAGCCACCAAACATGGTGCCCAGGCCGATGGCCGCATAGCAAATCACAATCGTCCAGGTCGGTGGCGAGGTATCGCTGGCCGAGGTGTAGCCCGTGGCAATCAACAGCAGCCAGATGATGCCGATGGTCTTTTGTGCGTCATTGCCGCCGTGGCCCAGGCTGTAGGCGCCAGCCGAAAGCAGTTGGAGGCGCCGGAACCATTTGTCCACCCCGCTGGGGCGTGCCCGGCGAAAAATCCAGGCCACCGCCACCATCATCAACGAGCCCAGCGTGAAGCCCAGCAGCGGCGAGATAAAGATGAAGGCCACGGTTTTGAAAATGCCCGACGCCACCAGCGCACCAGCGCCCGTTTTGGCAATCACGGCACCCACGATGCCGCCAATCAGTGCGTGCGATGAGCTGCTGGGGATACCGTAGTACCAGGTAATCACATTCCAGGTGATGGCGCCCACCAGCGCACCAAACACTACGTGCGTATCCACCACCCCAGGCTGGACAATGCCTTTACCGATGGTGGCCGCCACGCTGAGGTGGAACACAAAAATCGCAATGAAGTTGAAAAAGGCAGCAAACACCACGGCCTGACCCGGCTTGAGCACCCCGGTAGAGACCACCGTGGCAATCGAATTGGCCGCGTCGTGAAACCCGTTCATGAAGTCGAACAGCACTGCCAGCGCCACCAGCAATACCACGACCCACAGGGCTGTCTGTACGGTTTCCATCAGTGAACCGTCCCGTCAAAATCAGGAGTTTTCGAGGACGATGCCCTCGATCAGATTGGCCACATCCTCGCACTTGTCGGTGATGGTTTCGAGCAGTTCATAAATCGCCTTGAGCTTGATCAGCTCGCGCACATCGGGCTCTTCACGGAACAGTTTGCTCATGGCGCTGCGCAGCACACGGTCAGCATCGCTTTCCAGGCGGTCGATTTCTTCGCACGTCTTGAGGGCAGCTTCTGCCGTCGCGGGGTCGGCCAGCTTGTCCAGCAGCTTGATGGCATCGCGCAGGCGCTCGCAGCATTTGACGCTCAGGTCGGTCAGGCGCGTGATCTCCTCGGTCATGTGGCGCACGTCGTACAGCGTCATGGTTTCAGCCGAGTCCTGGATCAGGTCGGCCACATCGTCCATGGTGTTGATGAGCGAGTGGATCTGCTCACGGTCAATCGGGGTGATAAAGGTTTTGTGAACAGCCTTGTTGACTTCGTGGGTCACGCGGTCGGCAGCGGCCTCTGCGTTGTCCACATCCTGGCCGTATTTTTCGCGCAAATTCAGATCGCCGTAGTGGGCCACCAGTTGTTCAAAAGCACGCGCTGCCTCGACGATGCGGTCGGCGTGCTGGTTGAACATTTCAAAAAAATTACCTTCTCGCGGCAACAGTTTGCCAAATAGCATGGGGGCTCCTAGGGAGGAATCAGATCAAGATGGTTGCGCAGTTATGACAAAAATATGTCAAATGCGTGAAGGCCGGGAGTTTAACCGTGCGCTTCAATCTGTATCTGGGGCGGCGTCTGCGGCCGCGTTGCGCTGGCGCAGTTGCTCCAGTTTGTCGGCGATCTTGATCTCCAGGCCGCGGCGCACGGGCTGGTAAAAGCCGGGCGCGGCCATGCCGTCGGGCAGGTAGCGCTCGCCCGCCGCGAAACCGCCCTCCTCGTCGTGGGCGTAGCGGTAGCCCTTGCCGTAGTCCAGTTCTTTCATCAGCGTTGTCGGCGCGTTGCGCAGGTGCAGGGGCACGGGGCGCGTGGCGTCTTGCTGCACCCAGGCACGCGCTGCGTTGTACGCCTTGTAGACGGCATTGGACTTGGGCGCCACGGCCAGATAGACCACGCATTGCGCCAGCGCCAGCTCGCCCTCGGGGCTGCCCAGGCGCTCATAGACCTCGGTGCAATCGAGTGCCATGCGCAGGGCGCGCGGGTCGGCCAGGCCGATATCTTCGCTGGCCATGCGCACCAGACGGCGCGCCAGGTAGCGCGGCTCGGCGCCGCCGTCGAGCATGCGCACCAGCCAGTACAGCGCGGCGTCAGGGTCAGAGCCGCGCACCGATTTGTGCAGGGCGCTGATGGTGTCGTAGAACTGCTCGCCACCCTTGTCGTAGCGGCGCATTTGCTGGCCCAGCACCTGCACCAGCCAGGCGTCGGTGATGTCGGTGCGCTGCTGCTGCGCTGCTGCCATGCCCAGGGTTTCGAGCGTGTTGAGCAGGCGCCGGGCGTCGCCGTCGGCGTAGGCCACGAGGCGGTCTATTGCTATGTTTTCAATAGCTGGTAGCGCTTTCTGTGATTGGGCCAGAGCCACAATTTGCTTCAAATCTTCGCCCGACAGCGGTTGCAGCACATACACCGCCGCACGCGACAGCAGGGCCGAGTTGACCTCGAACGACGGGTTCTCGGTGGTGGCGCCAATGAAGGTGAACAGGCCGCTTTCGACGTGTGGCAAAAACGCATCCTGCTGGCTTTTGTTGAAGCGGTGGACTTCATCCACAAACACCAGCGTGCGCTGCTGCATGAGGCCATCGCGGGCGTTTTCGGCCAGTTGCACGGCCTCGCGAATGTCTTTGACGCCGCCCAGCACGGCGCTGATGCTGATGAACTGCGCATCGAACGCCCCGGCCATCAGCCGTGCAATGGTGGTTTTGCCCACGCCCGGCGGGCCCCAGAGGATGCAGCTGTGCGGCCTGCCCGACTCGAACGCGAGGCGCAGCGGCATGCCCGGCCCAAGGATGTGCCGCTGGCCGATCACCTCAGCCAGGCTGCGCGGGCGCAGGCGCTCGGCCAGGGGTGGCTGGGCGGCGGTGCTCATACGCCCTGCCCTGGCCCAGCGCCGCCACACCCTGCCCGCACGTTCATGGCTTGAGCACGTCGGCCCCGGCGGGCGGTTTGAACTGGAAGGCGGTGGCGGGCAACGCCGGGTTGTTCTGCACGTTGGCAAAGCGGATGAGTGAGCGCTGACCAAAGCTGTCCAGAATATCCAGTGCGGCCAGTTGACCGGCGGCAAAACCCACGCGCACGCTGTGCAGTTGCCCGTCTTTGGCCTTGGGGCGGGCCAGCACCCACTGCACACCGTCCTGCTCGGGCGCCGTCTCCAGCGTGAACTCGGCGCGCAGGGCTTTGAGGTCGGGCGCGGCAGCCAGCAAGGCGGCGGGGGTGCTGCCCAGCGCCTGGGCCTGGGGGCGCTGGGTGACCTGGTTCAAGTCCACGTCGTACAGCCACAGGGTGCGGCCATCGGCCACGATGGTTTGCTCGAACGGCTTTTGGTACACAAACTTGAAGCGCCCGGGCCGCTGGAACTCAAACGTGCCACTGCTGGTTTTGCTGCGCGCGACCTGGCCGTCCTTGGCAGGCGCAGTCACCACCTGGGTGAAATCGGCGCGGCCCGTTTGCGTGCCCTGCAAGAAAGAATCCAGGTCTTTCAGGGCATCAGCCCACGCCAGCTGGGCGCTTACAGCTATCAAAACAGTAGTCAATATCTTTTTCATGCAATGCTCCATAGGGGGCCGCAGAACCGGCGCTGCGGTGACAGGCTATTCGCTGCGCGCGGGCACCAGCACCTCGCGCTGGCCGCTGCTGGTCAGGGCGCTGACCAAACCCGCGTTCTCCATATCTTCGAGCAAACGCGCCGAGCGGTTGTAACCAATGCGCAGTTTGCGCTGCACGTAAGAGATGCTGGCCTTGCGGTCTTTGAGCACCACCTCCACGGCCTGGTCGTACAGAGGGTCTTTTTCGCCGCCCTCACCACCGCCCTCGCCTGCACCGTCACTGTCGCCATCGACCACGCCGCCGTCGAGCACGCCGTCGATGTAATCGGGCTCACCCTGGGATTTGAGGTAGCTGACCACACGGTGGACTTCATCGTCCGACACAAAAGCGCCGTGGACGCGCACCGGCAGGCCGGTGCCGCTGGCCATGTAGAGCATGTCGCCCATGCCCAGCAGCGCTTCGGCGCCCATCTGGTCGAGGATGGTGCGGCTGTCGATTTTGGAGCCCACCGAGAAGGCAATGCGCGTGGGGATGTTGGCCTTGATCAGACCCGTGATCACGTCCACGCTGGGGCGCTGCGTGGCCAAAATCAGGTGGATGCCCGCAGCGCGCGCTTTTTGTGCCAGGCGGGCGATGAGTTCTTCGATTTTTTTGCCCACCACCATCATCAGGTCGGCCAGCTCGTCGATGACGACCACGATGTGCGGCAGCCTGTCCAGCGGCTCGGGCGATTCGGGCGTGAGGCTCAGGGGGTTGTAGATGAACTCCCCGCGCGCGGCGGCCTCGTCGATTTTCTGGTTGTAGCCCGCCAGGTTGCGCACGCCCAGCTTGCTCATGAGTTTGTAGCGGCGCTCCATCTCGGCCACGCACCAATTCAGGCCGTGGGCAGCCTGTTTCATGTCGGTGACCACCGGCGCCAGCAGGTGTGGAATGCCCTCATAGACCGACATTTCCAGCATCTTGGGATCGATCATCAAAAGGCGCACATCGCAGGGGTCGGCCTTGTAGAGCAACGACAAAATCATGGCGTTGATACCCACCGATTTGCCCGAGCCCGTGGTGCCCGCCACCAGCACATGGGGCATCTTGGCCAGATCGGCCACCACCGGGTTGCCCACGATGTCTTTGCCCAGGCCCATGGTGAGCAGGGAGGGGGCATCGTGGTACACCTGCGAGCCCAGCACCTCGCTGAGCTTGATGGTCTGGCGCTTGGCGTTGGGCAACTCCAGCGCCATGTAGTTTTTGCCGGGAATGGTCTCGACCACGCGGATGGACACCAGACTGAGCGAGCGCGCCAGGTCTTTGGCCAAGCCCACAATCTGCGAACCCTTCACGCCCGTGGCAGGCTCGATCTCGTAGCGCGTGACCACCGGGCCGGGCATGGCGGCCACCACGCGCACTTCGACGCCAAAGTCCTTGAGTTTTTTCTCGATCAGGCGGCTGGTCATCTCCAGCGTCTCGGGCGCCACGTTTTCCTGGCGCGGGGGCGGGCTGTCCAGCAGCGTCACCTGGGGCAGGCCGCCCAGGCTGCGGCTGGACTCTGGTACGGCGCGCGCTCTGGCGGGAGCGGGCGCGGGCGCCGCAGCGCCGGGGCGCGCCGGGTCGGCCAGGGGTGCATCGTGCAGCACGGGGTCGGTAAACACTGGCTCGGTGCGGATGGTTTCCGCACGCGCTGCTTTGGCGGGGGCGGCCTTGGCAGGGGCCGGTGCAGGTTGGGGCCGCGCGGGTTCGACCTGCGGGGGTTCAATGATTTGCAGCGGCTGGGGATGGTGCTCTTGCAGCTCGGTGCGCTCTTCCTGCACCACTTCTTCGCGCAGGCGTGCTGCGCGCTTGCCTTCGGCCAGGTCTTTGGCTACTTCGCGGCGCAGGCGCCCAAACTGCACCAGCGCGTCCAGGCGGGCGCCCAGGGCCTCGGCCACCTGGCCCCAGGAGAAGCGGAACACCAGCGCCGCGCCCACCACGGCCAGCACAATGCCGACGATGCCCGAGCCGGTAAAGCCCAGCCACTTCATGGTGGCCGGGCCCAGGGTGTAGCCCAGCACACCGCCCGCGTGGCCGGGCAAAAGCGTCTCAAAGCGGTACATGCGCGACCACTCCAGTGCGCAGCTGGCGCACAACAGCAGCGCCAGCCCGGCCCAGAACAAGGCCCGGCGCGCCAGCACATCGGGCACTGGCAGCGCCGCAGAAGTGCCCGCTGCGCCACCGCGCATCCAGTGCGCCAGCGATCCCAGCCAGACATACACACTGACGGCCACACACCACCACACGGAAAAGCCCAGGGCAAAGTAGCTGGCATCGGCCAGCCATGCGCCCAGGCGCCCCACGCGGTTGCGCACCAGTGCGTCGCCTGTGCCGGAGGTGGACCAGGCCATGTCTTGGGGAGAGTAGCTGAGCAATGCCATCAGCCAGAAAACCAGGGCCAGCAAGCCCACCACCAAGGCCACCTCGTGGCCAAAACGGGCCACGCCGATGCGCAGTGCAGACTTGCCAGGGGGAGAAGCGTTCAGGGTATTGAAAGAGTAGGTCATGGGCGTGCGGGCGAAGCTTACCCCAAGCACTCCCTGCAAAACCCGGCAGGCCCCCTGCCCGCCGCTGCCAGCGCAGCGCTTGCAACACCTGCTTGCAAAATGGGGCCGCCTTGGCCTCACATGGCCCTTTTCCACGGCGGCCATGCCTGGGGCCAGCACCGGCCAGCAGCAGCAGTTGGTTAATACTTGCGGTTTTGGAACGCGCCCCGGCGCACTTTCAGCGAGTCTGCACCATGTCCACCACCACCCACGCCAAAGTCCTCATCCTCGGCTCCGGCCCTGCCGGCTACACCGCCGCCATCTACGCCGCACGCGCCAACCTCAACCCGGTGCTCATCACCGGCATGGCCCAGGGCGGGCAACTCACCACCACCACCGAGGTGGACAACTGGCCTGCCGACGTGCATGGCGTGCAAGGCCCGGCGCTGATGGAGCGCTTTTTGCAGCACGCCGAACGCTTCAAGACGCAAATCATTTTTGACCACATCAACCAGGTCGATTTCAGCCAGCGCCCCTTCACGCTCACCGGCGACAGCGGCACCTACACCTGCGATTCGCTCATCATCGCCACGGGGGCCTCGGCCAAGTACCTGGGCCTGCCCTCTGAAGAGGCGTTCATGGGCCGGGGTGTCTCGGGCTGCGCCACCTGCGACGGCTTCTTCTACCGCGACCAGGACGTGTGCGTGGTCGGCGGCGGCAACACAGCGGTAGAAGAAGCCCTGTACCTGTCCAACATCGCGCGCAAGGTCACGCTGGTACACCGGCGCGACAAGTTCAAGGCCGAGCCCATCCTGATCGACAAGATGATGGAAAAAGTGGCAGCCGGCAAGATTGAGCTCAAAACCTTCCACACGCTGCAAGAAGTGCTGGGCGACCAAAGCGGCGTGACCGGCATCCGCATCCAAAGCACGCAAGACGGCAGCACGCAGGACATTGCACTGCAAGGCTGCTTTATCGCCATCGGCCATGCGCCCAACACCGACATCTTCCAGGGCCAGCTGGCGCTGGAAAACGGCTACATCGTCACGCAGGGCGGGCTCAAGGGCTTTGCCACGCAAACCAGCGTGCCCGGCATTTTTGCCGCTGGCGACGTGCAAGACCACGTTTATCGCCAGGCCATCACCAGCGCCGGCACGGGCTGCATGGCGGCGCTGGACGCCCAGCGTTTTCTGGAGCAAGGCGCTGGCGCCTGAGCGCAGGCTATAATCTGCGGCTTTGCCAAAACTGGCTGCGCTCTTTTGGGGGCGTTTGAATCAGGGCCCTGGGGCAGCTTGGGGCTACAGGCAAATTCGGGTTACCGCCACCCTTCAATGGCGAGGTGAGGCCACCAGCGCTGCTGGGGGCCGTTCAAAATATCGGAGTGTCCTCATGGCACGCGTATGTGAAGTCACGGGCAAGAAGCCCATGGTCGGGAACAATGTTTCCCACGCCAACAACAAAACCAAGCGCCGGTTCCTGCCGAACCTGCAATACCGCCGTTTCTGGGTTGAGAGCGAAAACCGCTGGGTGCGCCTGCGTGTTTCGAGCGCTGCCCTGCGTTTGATCGACAAGAACGGTATTGAATCGGTGCTCGCAGACCTGCGTGCACGCGGCCAGGCTTAAGGAGAACCACCATGGCAACCAAAGGCGGACGCGACAAGATCAAGTTGGAATCGACTGCAGGCACGGGTCATTTCTACACCACCACCAAAAACAAGAAGACCATGCCCGAGAAGATGCTGATCAAGAAATTTGATCCCAAAGCTCGCAAGCACGTGGACTACAAGGAAATGAAGCTGAAGTAATTCAGCGCATTGCCCGCAAAAAAACCGCCCGGCGCAAGCCCGGCGGTTTTTTTGTGCGCGCAGGGGGCCTGCCCTGCGCCCTCACACCGGCTGGGCGGCGCGCAAGCGCAGTGAGAACTCGCGCAGCGCCGTAATGCCGCTGGCCTCGGCACGCTGGCACCAGGCCTGCAAATCGGCGGTGAGCTGCTCGCGAGAATGCGAGGTGTTGAGCCACAGCTGGCGCAGTTCCTCGCGCATGGTGACCATCTGGTCGAGCACCGGGTGGGCCGCACGCACCTGGGCCAGGTGTGGCAGTACCGCACGCGGCACCTGCTCGGTATCGCGGTGCAACCAGCGCCTTGCCGCCCGCAGCACCGATACATCGGCCTGGCGCGCCTGCAACGCCGCCATCTCGTCCTGGCAGGCTTGGCGAACGCCGCGCGCATAACCGGCCATGACCTCGTAGCGGTGCGCTATCAACGCCTCCAGGGTTTTTTCATCGGCCACGGGTTTGATGGCGCCCAACTTCAGGCGTGGCGCCACCTTTTTCACGCTGGCCCAGCCCAGCTTTTGCAGCAGGCAGATATAAGTCCAGCCCAGATCGAACTCGTACGGCTTGACCGAGAGCTTGGCCGATGTGGGGTAGGTGTGGTGGTTGTTGTGCAGCTCTTCGCCACCGATCAGGATGCCCCAGGGCGAGAGGTTGGTGCTGGCGTCAGGCGCCTCGAAGTTGCGGTAACCCCAGAAATGCCCCAGGCCATTGACCACGCCCGCCGCCCAGAACGGAATCCAGGCCATCTGCACCGCCCACACGGCCAGACCGGCCACGCCCAGCAACGCCACGTCGATCAGCAGCATGAGCGCAATGCCCCAGGAGGCGCGGCGCGTATAGACATGGCGCTCCAGCCAATCGTCGGGTGTGCCGCGGCCAAACTTGGCCAGGGTATCGGGTCTTTCAGCCTCGGCGCGGTACAGCTCGGCACCGCGCCACAGCACGGTTTTGAGGCCACGCGTTTGCGGGCTGTGCGGGTCATCGGGGGTTTCGCACTTGGCGTGGTGCTTGCGGTGGATGGCCACCCACTCGCGGGTGACGATGGAGGTGGTGAGCCACAGCCAGAAGCGGAAGAAGTGCGCTGGCACCGGGTGCAAATCCAGCGAGCGGTGCGCCTGGGAGCGGTGCAGAAAAATCGTCACCGATGCGATGGTGATGTGCGTCAGGCCCAGCGCCCACAACACGGTTTGCCACCAGGACAGGCGCAGCACACCCTGGGCCAACCAATCGATGGCTGCGCTTGCGGCAGCCCCCTCAAAAAACAACATACCCTACCAGCCCCCCGGCGCATCGCCGCTACAACGCCCCCGGCACGGGGGCAAAGCGGCGATTCTAGTGGCGGGCCGGTTTTATGGCTTGCGCGTCCAGACGGCGGCAAAGAAGCCGTCAGTGTGGTGGACATGGGGCCACAGGCGCAGGTACAGGCTGCCCGTGTCGCCGCCGCTGCACAGGCTGGCCGCGCCCTCCACCTTCAGCTGGGCCAGCGTCTCGCCCGCATCCATCGCCACAAAGTCGGGGTGGGCAGCGGCAAAGGCTTCAGCGATGCGCTCGTTTTCTTCGGGCAGCACGCTGCAAGTGGCATACACCAGGCGCCCGCCGGGCTTGACCAGGCGCGCGGCGCTGGCCAGGATGGCCGCCTGCTTGACCTGCAACTCCTGCACCGCGTTGGGCGACTGGCGCCATTTCAGGTCGGGGTTGCGCCGCAGCGTGCCCAGGCCCGAGCACGGCGCATCGACCAACACCCGATCGATCTTGCCGCTCAGGCGCTTGACGCGCTCATCACGCTCATGGGCGATGGCCGCCGGATGGACGTTGGACAGCCCGCTGCGCGCCAGCCGTGGCTTGAGCGCATCGAGCCGGTGGCCCGACACGTCAAAGGCGTACAGCCGCCCGGTGCTGCGCATGGTGGCGCCCACGGCCAGCGTCTTGCCACCGGCGCCTGCGCAAAAGTCCACCACCATCTCG
This sequence comes from Simplicispira metamorpha, assembly GCF_004341365.1. GTDB lineage: Bacteria > Pseudomonadota > Gammaproteobacteria > Burkholderiales > Burkholderiaceae_C > Simplicispira > Simplicispira metamorpha. Next base: position 62,370 of record NZ_SLXH01000004.1, read on the forward strand.
CCACGCTTGGCGTCCAGCAGCAGTGCCAGCAGTTGCGAGCCTTCGTCCTGCACTTCGATGGCGCCGCGCACAAACGCGGGCAGCTTGGCCAGAGCGGGCTTGCCCTCGACGCGCAGGCCCCAAGGCGAGTACGGCGTCGCTACTGATTTGATAGCTGCTTGCGCAAGCTCCTTCTGCACTTCAGGCCGTTTTTCTTTCAAAACGTTGACGCGCAAGTCCAGCGGTGCGCTGGACGACAGCGCCTGCACCAGCGGCCAGAAGCCGTCGCCCAGCTGGGCTTTGAGCGGCTGGGCCAGCCACTCGGGCAGGTTGTGGCGGTGGCGCTCCAGCAGCTCATCGGGGCGCACGGCGTCGCAAGCGTCGAGCCACTGCTTTTCGCGGTCGTTCAAGGCGCCGCGCAAAAACTCGCGCGGGCCGTGCACGGCTTGCGGGTTGCTGCGCCGGGCTTCTTCGTCTTGCCAGTGGGCGTAGCCCAGGATGGCCAAGCGCCGCTCCTTGGGGCCGGAGCCCGAAGGCGCCATGTGGTCAAACAGCAGTTTTTTGCGCAGCACCGTGTAAACGGTTTCTGCCAGCGCAGCGCGCTCGCGCTGGCCCAGACCCCGGTGGTCGCGGAAAAAACGCGACACCACGGCGTCGGCAGGGTGTTCAAAAGTCAGGGTGAGCCGCACGAGTTCGGCGCAGGCTTCGATAAGGGCGTTGGGATGCATGGGCGCGATTGTCCCATTGTGGGCAGGCCAGCGGGCATTGTCCTGCGCTGCGGCGGCTTATGCTGGCGCTTTTTACCTTGCCCCCCGCCAGCGCCCCATGCACGACGACTTGCCTCCACTGACCACCATCCCGCCCGGCCTGTACCGGCATTACAAAGGCCAGCGCTATGAAGTGGTGGCCACCGCCCGCCACAGTGAAACGCGCGAGGCCATGGTGGTGTACCGCGCACTGTATGGCGACCAGGGGCTGTGGGTGCGCCCCGCCGCCATGTTTCTGGAAACCGTGCAGGTCAACGGCCAACCCCAGGCACGCTTTGCCCCGGTGGCTGGCGAAATCATTGAAAGCAAAAATAGCCTCTAGCGCCCGTCTGGTATGCGCTAGCAGCTATTATTTAGATAGCAAATTCGCAATCGCGCGCGGGTAGATCAGGTGCTCTTGCGAGAGCACGCGCGCGGCCAGCGTGTCGGCGGTGTCCTGGGGCAGCACGGGCACCACGGCCTGATCGAGGATGGGGCCCACGTCCAGCTCGGCAGTGACCAGATGCACGGTGGCACCGGCAAACTTGCAGCCCGCGTCAATGGCGCGCTGGTGCGTGTGCAGGCCGGTAAAAGCGGGCAGCAGCGAGGGGTGGATGTTGGTCAGCCGCCCTTCGTAGTGCGCCACAAACCCTGGCGACAAGATGCGCATGAAGCCTGCCAGCACCACCAGCGCGGGGTCGTACTGGTCGATCAGCGCGGCCAGCGCAGTGTCAAAAGCCTCGCGGCTGGCAAACTGCTTGTGGTCCAGCACCTCGGTGGCAATGCACTGCGCGCGGGCCAGCTCCAGCCCTTTGGCATCGGCTTTGTTGCTGATGACGGCCGCCACCCGCACGCCCAGGCGCTGCGCCCAGTCTTGTTGCTGCGCTGCCCGCACAATGGCCGCCATGTTCGAGCCGCCGCCTGAAATCAGAATCACGATATTTTTCATTTGACCGGAATTATCCCTGCCATGCCCTTTGACCCCACCACCCGCCCCCTGAGCCTCATCGCAGCGCGCGTTCTGGCCACGCTGATGGAAAAAGCCCGCACCGTGCCCGACAGCTACCCGCTCACCCTCAACACCCTGGTGCTGGGCTGCAACCAGAAAACCACCCGCGACCCGGTGATGAACGTCAGCGACGCCCAAGCGCAAGAAGCGCTGGATGAGCTGAAATACCTGTCGCTGGTGCATGAAGCCAGCGGCGGACGCACCACGCGCTGGGAGCACAACTTCCAGCGCGGCGTGGGCGTGCCCGAGCAGTCTGCCGTGCTGCTGGGCCTCTTGATGCTGCGCGGCCCGCAAACGGCGGGCGAGCTGCGCATCAACGCCGAGCGCTGGTACCGCTTTGCCGACATCTCCTCGGTCGAAGCCTTCCTGGACGAGCTGCAAGAGCGCAGCCCCGAAAAAGGCGGCCCGCTGGTCGTGCAACTGCCCCGCGCCCCCGGTGCGCGTGAGCAGCGCTGGGCGCATTTGCTGTGTGGCCCGGTCGATGCCAGCGCCCTGCTGGGCAACGCCCCCAGCAGCGCCAGCGCAGGCAGCCCGGCCCTGCAAGCGCGCGTGGAAAGCCTGGAAGCCCAGGTCGCCGCCCTGCAAGCCACCGTGCAGCGCCTGTGCGCCGAGCTGGGCGTGGAGCCCGCGCCCGGCGAAGCAGCGCAAGGATAATGGCGGGCTTTTCTTCTACCCGAACCCGCGCCCCGGCCCCTGGCCACCACGCAACGTTCGCAACCCTATTTGTCCGACATGAGCGCCACCGCCACCGACCCCAACCTGAAACACCTGCACCTTGCGCGCGAACAGATCGCCAAAGGCGACCTGAAAAACGCCGCACAGACGCTGAACAAAGCACAAAAACAAGCGCCCAACGACCCGCGTGTGTTCGTGCTGGCGGGGGTGATGGCGGAAAAATCCGGCAACATCCCCGGCGCGTTTGATGCGCTGCAACGCGCCGTCACGCTGGCACCCGACTGGGGCCCGGGCCTGCTGGAACTGGCCTTGCTGCAAGCGCGGCAAAACCAGTTCGACAAGGCCATCGCCACGGCAGAAAAAGTCGCCCAGGTGGAGCCCAGCAACCTGCGGGTGCTGGCCGGTGTGGTCGATATCGCCCACCGCGCGGGCCACCTGGACATGGCCGTGCGCCACCTGCGCCGGGGCCTGACGCTGGTGCCGGGCGACGCCACGCTGCGCCGCACGCTGGCACGCGACCTGAGCAGCCTGGCGCAGTACGACGAGGCCATTGCGGTGTGGAGCGCCCTGATCGAAGAAAACCCGCAAGACACCCAGGCGCTGATGGGCCGGGTGCAAACCCACGTGGCCCAAGGCCAGGCAGCCCGCGCCCTGCCCGACACCACCGCCCTGCTGGCGCTGGCACCGGGTGATTCGGTCTATGCCTACTACAACGCGCTGGCCCACGGCGCCACGCCCGCGCACCAGCCCGCCGAACTGAGCCGCGGCCTGTTCGATGACATGGCCGAGTTCTACGACCTGCACATGGTGCGCACCCTGAAGTACCAGCTGCCCAAACAAGTGGCAGAAAAAATCACCGCCCTGCACCCGGACAAAAAGCTCAACATCCTTGACCTGGGCTGCGGCACCGGGTTGCTGGGCGTGTACCTGGGGCGCATCGACGGCTTTCTGATTGGCGTGGACATCTCCAAGGGCATGATCGAACAAGCCGCCCGCCACGGCGTGTACGACCGCTTCCACCACGTCAACCTGCTGGACGCGCTGCAAGACACGCCCGATGCGCTCTACCAGGTGATCACGGCGCTGGATGTGTTCATCTACACCGGCGACATCAGCGCCGCCCTGGCCGATGCGCTGCGCATTCTGACCCCCGGCGGCCACCTGATTTTCTCGTGCGAAGCCGCCCCCGAGGACGGCCCCGACCTGGTGCTGCAAGCCACGGGCCGCTACGCCCACCGGCACAGCCACGTCGAGGCGCTGTGCCAAGCGGCCGGCGTTGACGTCACCATCGAAGACACCGTGCTGCGCCACGAGAACCACGCCCCCGTCCACGGCTTTGTGGTGGTGGCGCACAAGGGCGCCTGAGCACACGGCCCCGCGCCCGACGTTGTGCGCACACACCGGCCCGCCCGCACCACGCTGGCGGGCCGGTGTGCTTTCAGGTCAGGCGGAAATTGACCGGCTGTAGCGGCTCAGGCAGATCGGTTTCACCCAAGGATTCGCGCAGCGATATTTCAATGCTGCGGCACAGCGTATCGAGGGGCAGGTCGTTGCTCTCCAGCCCGAACGGCTCTTCGATTTCATCGCCCAGGGCATCCAGGCCAAAGAAGGTGTAGGCCACGATGGCCACGACAAACGGCGTCATGAACCCCGTGGTGTCCACCAGGCCAAAGGGCAGCAAAAAGCAGTACATGTAGGCCGTGCGGTGCAGCAGCAGCGTGTACGAAAACGGAATCGGCGTGTGCTTGATGCGCTCGCACGAGGCCGCTGCCGCTGTCAGGGCCGACAGCGTCTGGTCGATGGGCACGGCCAGGCTGGGGGCGATGTGGCCTTGGCGCACGCACTCGCCCAGGTCGCGGCCCATGGCCAGCATCAGCGCGTCGGCAGGGCTGCGGACGCTGCGGATTTGCGCAAACTCGGCTGCCGTCGTCCAGCGCTCCAGGGTGCCATCGTCCTTCTGGCCGCGCAGTTGCAAGCGCAGCGCGTGGGCAAAGGCAATGCAGCGGTGCACCATGCGCACGCGCACGTCGCTGTCGCGCGCCAGCGGGTCGATGGGCTGGGGCAGCTGGATCAGGCTTTGGCACTGGCGCGAGAGGCTGCGCATGCGCAGCACCAGCTCGCCCCAGAGTTTGCGCGCCTCCCAGTAGCGGTCGTAGGCGGTGGTGTTGCGAAACCCCAGAAAAATCGCCAGCGGCAAACCAATCAGCGTGAACGGGATGGCCGTGAGCGTGATCTTCACGGTGAACAGGTTGCCATGCGCCAGCGTGACCAGCGTGGCCAGCAAGGTATTGAGCAGCAAGGTCAGGCGGATGCGCTGCAACACAGACCCCCGCAGCACCAGAAACAAGCGCAGCCCCGAGGGGCGATCACGAACAATCATGCGGAGAACACCGATGGCATTTAAGGGTAAACCCTGATTTGACCACAGCCCCGACCCCACCGAAAGGCCCAGGCCCAGGGTTTTTTAGCAGTCCAGCGCATCCAGCAAGCGCGAAGATTTGGGCACATGGGCCATCAGGAACTCCATCTGGTCGGTCAGGATGCGGCGGTTGCGCAAGATGAAGTCCTCCCACAGGCTGGGCACGTAAGGCGCGTAAAGCAGCGGCATGTGCGCCTGCTCGGGGGTGCGCGGGCCTTTGCGGTGGTTGCAGGGGCGGCAGGCGGTGACGACGTTCATCCAGTGGTCGGCGCCCTTTTGTGCCAGCGGCACGATGTGCTCGCGCGTGAGGCTGTACTCGTCAAAATGCCCGCCGCAGTACGCGCAGATGCAGCGGTCGCGGGCAAACAGTTTGCTGTTGGCCAGCGCGGGCTGGATGTCAAAGGGGTTGATGCCCGGCACGCCCCGGGTGCCGATGATGCTGTGGACGGTGATGACCGACTGCAGCCCGGTGATGGCGTTGTGCCCGCCGTGGAACACCGCCACCTCGCTGCCTGCCACCCAGCGCACATCGCCCGCAGCGCTGTGGATGACAGCCTGCTCCAGCGATATCCATGACTGGGGCACACCCTGTGCCGAAAGCTTCAAGACCTTCACCACTGACCTCCTGGAACAACGCTGCAGACAAGGAAGGAACGCCACGCGGACTGTCTGGACAGCCCACGCAGGCGACAGGCGCACTGCATGGGCTGCGTCACAATATACGCTTTTTTCAAGTCAAATCGGCCTCTGGCGCTTGATGGCTGTGCGCCATGCGCTATTAAAAAGATAACAACTCATGAAGATTTTTCGCGGCTTCCACCACCCCGGCATTGCCAGCGCCTGCGCCGTGACGATTGGCAATTTCGACGGTGTTCACCGGGGCCACCAGGCCATGCTGGCGCTCTTGCAAAACGAAGCCAGCCACCGCAGTGTGGACAGCTGCGTGCTGACCTTCGAGCCCCACCCGCGCGACTACTTTGCCGCCGCGCTGAACAAGCCCGATCTGGCCCCCGCGCGCATCGGCACCCTGCGCGACAAGCTCACCGAGCTGGAGCGCTGCGGCGTGCGCCAGACCGTGGTGCTGCCCTTTGGCGCACGCCTGGCCGCGCAGTCGCCCCAGGCCTTCATCGACGAAGTGCTGGTGCAGGGCCTGGGCGCGCGCTACGTGCTGGTGGGCGATGACTTCCGCTTTGGCCGCCAGCGCGCGGGCGACTACGCCATGCTGGACGCTGCCGGACAGGCCCACGGCTTTGACGTGGCGCGCATGAACAGCTACGAAGTGCATGGCCTGCGCGTCTCCAGTTCTGCCGTGCGCGATGCTCTGGGCAGCGGGCGCATGCAAGACGCAGCGCAGTTGCTGGGGCGGCCCTACACCATCTCGGGCCACGTGGTGCATGGGCGCAAACTGGGGCGCGCCCTGGGCGAGCGCAGCGCCGGGGCCCACGACGGTTTTCGCACCCTGAACCTGCGCTTTGCCCACTGGAAGCCTGCGGCCAGCGGCATTTTTGCCGTGCGCGTCCACGGCCTGGACGAACAAGCGCTGGAAGGCGTGGCCAACCTGGGCATCCGCCCCTCGCTCGATCCCAACGATGCCAACGGTGGCCGCGTGCTGCTGGAAACCCACTGCCTGGACTGGCCCGCACACCTGGGCTCCGAAGGGGCCTACGGTAAAATCATCCGCGTGGAACTGCTGCACAAACTGCACGACGAGCTGAAATACGACAGCCTCGACGCCCTCACCGCCGGCATCGCCCGCGACTGCGCCGATGCGCGTGCGTGGTTCGCCGCCCACGCCGAAACCCGCCGCCAGACCACGCGCGACCGAATTTGACGCGTTGGCGCCGCCCGCCGCCAACATCCTCCCACCCCTTCACGGCCCGCCGGGCGCTTTGGCGTCTGGCGCCCAGCCTGCCCCCGCACTCCCCCCGAAGCATTCGCCATGTCCGACACGCAAAACACCAGCCCCGCCGCTGCCGACTACCGCAGCACCCTGAACCTGCCCGACACCCCCTTCCCCATGCGCGGCGATCTGCCCAAGCGTGAGCCCGGCTGGGTCAAGGAATGGAACGACACCGGTCTGTACAAACGCCTGCGCTCGGCCCGCCAGGGCGCGCCCAAGTTCATCCTGCACGACGGCCCGCCCTACGCCAACGGCCAGATCCACATGGGCCACGCCGTCAACAAAATCCTGAAGGACATGATCGTCAAGGCGCGCCAGCTGGAGGGCTTTGACGCGCTGTACGTGCCCGGCTGGGACTGCCACGGCCTGCCCATCGAAAACGCCATTGAAAAGAAACATGGCCGCAACCTCAGCCGCGACGACATGCAGGCCAAAAGCCGTGCCTACGCCACCGAACAAATCGCGCAGCAAATGGCCGACTTTCAACGCCTGGGCGTGCTGGGCGAATGGGACAACCCCTACAAAACCATGAATTTCGCCAACGAGGCGGGCGAAATCCGCGCCTTCAAGCGCGTCATCGAGCGCGGCTTTGTCTACCGTGGCCTGAAACCCGTCTATTGGTGCTTTGACTGCGGCAGCTCGCTGGCCGAGTTTGAAATCGAGTACCAGGACAAGCAAAGCCAGACGCTGGACGTGGCCTTCAAAGCCCACGACAAAGCGCAGCTGGCCGCCGCCTTTGGCCTGCCCGCGCTGGGCAAAGACGCCTTTGCCGTCATCTGGACGACCACCGCCTGGACGATTCCCGCCAACCAGGCGCTCAACCTCAACCCCGAGCTGCCCTACGCGCTGGTCGATACAGAACGCGGCCTGTTCATCGTCGCCGCCACGCTGGTCGAGTCCTGCATGAAGCGCTGGGGCATGGACAGCTTTACGGTGCTGGCCACCGTGGCCGGTGAAAAGCTGGGTGGCCTGGAGTTCCAGCACCCGCTGTACGACGTGGCCAGCGAGGATGGCAGCTACGGCTACCAGCGTCTGTCGCCCGTGTACCTGGCCGACTACGCCACCGCCAGCGATGGCACCGGCATCGTGCATTCGGCGCCCGCCTACGGGGTGGACGACTTCAACTCCTGCGTAGCGCACGGTATGAAGTACGACGACATCCTTAACCCGGTGCAGGGCAACGGCTGCTACGCCCCCGACTTTGCGCTGTTTGGCGGCCAGCACATCTGGAAAGCCTGCCCGGTCATCATCGAGACACTGCGCACGGCCAACCGCCTGATGGCCACCGAGACCATCACCCACAGCTACCCGCACTGCTGGCGCCATAAAACGCCGGTGATTTACCGCGCCGCCGCCCAGTGGTTCATCCGCATGGACGAGGGCGAGGGCGTGTTCACCACCGACAAAGCCCCCGAGACACTGCGCCAGACCGCCCTCAAGGCCATTGAGCACACCGGCTTCTACCCTGAAAACGGCAAGGCCCGCCTCAAAGACATGATTGCCAACCGGCCCGACTGGTGCATCTCGCGCCAGCGCAGTTGGGGCGTGCCCATCCCGTTCTTTTTGCACAAAGACTCGGGCGAACTGCACCCGCGCACCATGGAAATCCTGGACCAGGCCGCCAACATCGTCGAGCAAGGCGGCATCGAGGCCTGGAGCCGCGTCAGCGTCGAAGACATTCTGGGCGCGCAAGATGCCCCGCACTACACCAAGAGCACCGACATCCTGGAAGTGTGGTTCGACTCTGGCTCCACCTTCAGCCATGTGCTGCGCGGCACGCACCCCGGCGTACACCACGACAGCGGCCCCGAGGCCGATCTCTACCTCGAAGGCCACGACCAGCACCGGGGCTGGTTCCACAGCTCGCTCTTGCTGGCATCGGCGCTGGAAGGCCGCGCGCCCTACCGCGGCCTGCTGACGCACGGCTTCACGGTGGACAGCCAGGGCCGCAAGATGAGCAAGTCGCTGGGCAACGGCATCGACCCGCAAGACATCAACAAAAAGCTGGGCGCCGAAATCATCCGCCTGTGGGTGGCCGCCTCTGACTACTCGGGCGACATCGCTGGCGACGACAAAATCCTGGCCCGCGTGGTCGATGCCTACCGCCGCATCCGCAACACGTTGCGCTTTTTGCTCGCCAACGTCAGCGACTTTGACCCGGCCCAGGACGCCGTGCCGTTCGACCAGCTGCTGGAAATCGACCGCTACGCCCTGACGCGCGCCGCGCAGCTGCAAGACGACATCCTGGCGCACTACAAGGTGTATGAGTTCCACCCCGTGGTCGCCAAGCTGCAGCTGTACTGCTCGGAAGACCTGGGCGGCTTCTACCTCGATGTGCTCAAAGACCGCCTCTACACCACCGCGCCCAAGAGCCTGGCGCGGCGCAGCGCCCAGACCGCACTGCACCAGATCACGCACGCCATGCTGCGCTGGATGGCGCCGTTCCTGAGCTTCACCGCCGAAGAAGCGTGGAAGATTTTTGGCGGCTCCGAATCCATCTTTGTCGAGAAATTCCAGGCCCTGGGCCAGCCCGACGATGGCCTGCTGGCCAAGTGGGAGCGCATCCGTGCCATCCGCGATGTGGTCAACAAAGACATCGAGGCGCTGCGGGCGGCCGGCCAGGTGGGCGCCTCGCTGCAAGCCAACGTGGTGCTGACCGTACCGCCCGAAGACTACGCGCTGCTGTCCAGCCTGGGCGATGACCTGAAGTTCGTGTTCATCGTATCCACTATCAATTTAGTAGCTGGTAGCGCCCTGCACACGGGCGTTACAGCCAGTTCGGATGCCAAATGCGAGCGCTGCTGGCACTACCGCGGTGACGTGGGCCAAGATGCCGCCCACCCCACCATCTGTGGCCGCTGCACCAGCAACCTGCACGGCAGCGGCGAAGCACGGACGCACGCGTAAATGGCCCGCAACGACTTTTCTGGCAGCAAGAGCGCCAGCATCTGGCCCTGGCTGGGCTGGGCACTGGTGATCCTGGTCGCTGACCAGCTCACCAAAACGCTGATCCTGGGCGCCTACCAGCTGGGCGATGCCACGCCCATCACCAGTTTTTTCAACATCGTGCGGGCGCACAACACGGGGGCCGCGTTCTCGTTTCTGTCGAACGCCGGGGGCTGGCAGCGCTGGTTGTTCACCGGCTTTGGCGTGGCAGCGGCGCTGTTCATCCTGTGGCAACTGCGCCAGCACCCGGAGCAAAAGCTGTTTGCCTTTGCACTGGCCAGCATCCTGGGCGGCGCCGTGGGCAACGTCATCGACCGCATGGTGCACGGCTACGTGGTGGATTTTCTGGACTTTTACTGGGGCCGCTCGCACTTTCCGGCCTTCAACGTGGCCGATGCGGCCATCACCGTGGGCGCCGCCTGCCTGATCCTGGACGAGCTGCTGCGCGTGCGCAACGCCCGCTAAAAGCCCGCGCTGGCCGCAATAGCGCACTGCCCAGTGCGCTATTGCCTGCCGGTGCCACCGCCAGGGGGCTGGGCCGCTATAGTGCCCGGCTCACCCATGAAGCATCTTCTCAATCTTTTGGCCGCAGTGGCACTGCTGGTCTGGGGCACCCAACTGGTGCGCACCGGCATCTTGCGCGTGTTTGGTGCCAGCCTGCGCCAGATCATTGCGCGCAGCGTGCGCACCCCCGTGACGGCAGCGCTCTCGGGCGTGGGCGTCACGGCGGTGGTGCAGTCGAGCACGGCCACGGCGCTGATCGTGTCCTCTTTTGTCGGCCAGGGCCTGATCGCGCTGCCTGCGGCGCTGGCCGTGATGCTGGGCGCAGACGTGGGCTCCAGCGTGATGGCAGTGGTGTTTTCGCTGGATTTGTCGTGGCTGTCGCCGCTGTGCATTTTTGTCGGCGTGGTGCTGTACGTGCCGCGCCCCGACACCACCGTGGGCCGCATGGGGCGCGTGTTCATCGGGCTGGGCCTGATGCTGCTGGCACTGCGCCTGATCACCGAGGCCACCACGGTGCTCACGCAGTCCGACACCGTGCGCGCGCTGCTGGGCGCCCTGGCCAGCGATCTGGCCATGGAGCTGACCATGGGCGCGCTGCTGGCGCTGGTGTCGTACTCCAGCCTGGCCACGGTGCTGCTCACGGCCACGCTGGTGGGCTCGGGCGGCATCCCCGTCACTGTGGCGCTGGGCCTGGTGCTGGGCGCCAACCTGGGCAGCGGCCTGCTGGCCGTGCTGACCACACTGCGCGCCAACGTGGCCACGCGCCAGGTGCCGCTGGGCAACCTGATGTTCAAGATCACCGGCGTGGCGCTGATGGCCCCGTTGGCGGCGCCCTGGCTGCAATACATGCGCCCTTACGTGGCCAGCGATGCCACGCTGGTGGTGCTGTTTCACCTGGCCTTCAACTGCACCATGGCCGTGGTGTGCATCGGCCTGACCAAGCCAGTAGCGCGGCTGGTGGCGCACCTGCTGCCCGCTGAAGAAGCCAGCGCCACCGACACCCGGCCACACCACCTGGACGCATCGGCCCTGGCCACGCCCTCGCTGGCCATTTCGTGCGCCGCCCGCGAGGCGCTGCACCAGGCCGACGTGGTAGAGACGATGTTGCAGGGCATCCACACCGTTTTGCGCACCGACGACCTCAAGCTCTCGCAAGAGCTGCGCCGCCTGGACGACCAGGTGGACGGCCTGTACTCGGCCATCAAGTACTACATGACCAAAATCCCGCGCGAGGCGCTGGACGAGCGCGAGGGCCGGCGCTGGGCCGACATCATCGGCTTCACCATCAACATGGAGCAGGTGGCCGACACCATCGAGCGCATCCTGATCGACATTGAGGACAAAAAGATCAAGAAGGGCTTGCAGTTCTCTGAAGCTGGCATGGAAGAAATCAACGACCTGCACGCGCGCCTGCTGGACAACCTGCGCCTGGCCATGAGCGTGTTCCTGAACGGCAGCGTGCGCGATGCGCAAAAGCTGCTTGAAGAAAAAGCCCGCTTTCGCGATCTGGAGCATGCGTATTCGGCCACCCACCTGGCACGCTTGTCAGACAACTCGGTGCCCAGCATCGAGACCAGCTCGCTGCACATTGACCTGATCAGCGAGCTCAAACGCATCAACTCGCTGCTGTGCTCGGTGGCCTACCCGATTCTGGAATCGGCCGGTGCGCTGGCGCCCAACCGGCTGCGGGCGATGGCCGACCAGGCTTGAGAAGCACCGCCAAAAAAGTTCAAGCCTTTTTGGCCTCAAGCGCTTCATCCATAAACGCTAACAGCTATCAATTTAGCAGCAAATCATCGCTATGGTGTCTGGCAACGCCGCCTCCGCGTCACTCCGCGTGCGCCACGTCGCTGTCGCTGCGCACGGCAAACTGGTCGCGCCGCCAGACGGGCATGGCCTTTTGCGTGGCACGCAAAAAGGGCGTTTCTGCGTCAAAACCAACCAGGCGGTGCTGCGCCACGTCGGCCAACGTCTGTGATCTGACGAAGGCAGAGCCGCCGCAGCCCCAGCACCGCCCGCCAATCACAGGCCCAGAAACCCCGCAATCACCAGACCGGCTTCCAGCGTGAACAGGCCCTGGGCGACCTGCGCACGCACATCGGCCAACGGTAGCAGCGCAAACTCGTCCACCTCGCCGTCCTGGTTCACGGGCGCCATGCCCTCGGGCACCACGGCGCTGAACCAGTCGATGCGTTCGACCATGTAGCCCGCGCCGCCGCCCTCGCTGCTGGGGCGGCTGAACAGCACATGGCCGCCGTGCGCTACATCGGCCAGGGCGCCCACGTGCAGCCCGGCCTCTTCCCAGGTCTCGCGCGCCAGGGCCTGGGACAACGAATCGGCGGCCGAGACCATGCCGCCCATCAGCGTGTCCCACAGGCCCGGGTCGTTGGGCTTGTTCAGCGACCGCTTTTGCACCCACATGCGACCGTCGGGTGCCAGGCCCACCAAATGCACGGCGCAGGTGGTGATGCCCAGCACGCGCACGGCGCCGCGCTCCACGGTGCCCACCACGTCGCCCTGGAGGTTGGTCACCGCCAGTTGCTCGTTGCGCCAGGGGCCGCACAGGTTTGCGTCGCGCAACGCTGCTGCCAGGGTGTTCAAGGCATCGGTGATGGCGCCGGGTGTGGCCTCGGAAAGCGCTTCGGGCGCCAGTTCCAGGCTCCACACAGGCACACCAGAATGCTCGCTATTTGATAGCTGATAGCGCTTATCCCATAAGCGCTGGAGGCTGATTTGGCTTAAAACCCCCGCTGCCACCGACCCCACCACCTGCCCTGCCACCCGCAGCGCTTGGCGTGGCTGGCGGGCGGGCTGGTGCGCCCGTTGCCGCGCGCCCACCAGCCACTGGTTGAACGACAGGCTTGGTTGCAACGCCGTCACAGCGTGAGCAGCGTCGAACCGGTGGTTTTGCGCGCTTCCAGGTCGCGGTGGGCTTGTTGCACATCGGCCAGCGGGTAGCGCTGCGCGATGTGGATCTGCACCTGGCCGCTGGCCACCACGGCAAACAGCTCATCGGCCATGGCCTGCGTGGACTCGCGCGTGGTGATGTGGGTAAACAGCGTCTGGCGCGTGACGTAGAGCGAGCCTTTGGCGCCCAGCGATCCCGGCGCAAACGGCGGCACCGGGCCGGAGGCATTGCCAAAGCTGGCCATCAGGCCAAACGGACGCAGGCATTCCAGCGACTTGTCCCAGGTGTCTTTGCCCACCGAGTCGTACACCACCTTCACGCCCTGGCCGCCGGTAATGTCTTTCACGCGCGCGGCAAAGTCTTCGGTTTGGTAGTTGATCGCGTGGGCCGCACCATTGGCCAGCGCCAACTGGCATTTGGCATCGGTGCCTGCGGTGGCGATGAGCTGCAAGCCCAGCGCGCGCGCCCACTGGCAGGCAATCAGCCCCACGCCCCCGGCGGCGGCATGGAACAGCACAAAGTCGCCCGGTTGCAGGCCCTGCACGGGCAGCGTCTTTTTCAGCAGGTACTGGGCGGTGAGGCCCTTGAGCATCATGGCCGCGCCAGTCTCGAAGCTGATGGCGTCGGGCAGCTTGCACACGCACTTGGCAGGCATCACGCGCACTTCGCAGTAGGCGCCGGGCGGGTTGCTGGCGTAGGCGGCGCGGTCGCCCACCTGCAAGTGCGTGACGCCCTCGCCCACGGCCTCGATCACACCGGCGCCTTCCATGCCGATGGTGGCGGGCATGGTGAGCGGGTACAGGCCGGTGCGGTGGTACACGTCGATGAAGTTCAGCCCGATGGCGTGGTGGCGGATGCGCACTTCGCCGGGGCCAGGCGCGCCCACGGTGACATCGACGAGCTGGAGTTCTTCGGGGCCGCCATGCTGGCGGATTTGTACGGCAAGGCTCATGGGTGGGTTTCTCCTGCGGTGGGTGGACGAACACAATGGGCCAGCATCCTGCCACGGATCTGCACGCCCTGCCGACGCAGCGCAAGGGCAATCGCTACAGTGGCGCCATGACACAAAAAATGACAATTGGCACCGCCGCGCTGCTGGTAACCGCACCGCTGATGTGGGCGGGCAATGCCGTGGTGGGCCGCATGGTGAACGAGATGCTCCCCCCGATGACGCTGAACTTTCTGCGCTGGCTGCTGGCCGGGCTGCTGCTGCTGCCCTGGGCCTATGGCGTGCTGCGCCCGGGCAGCGCGCTGTGGCCACACTGGCGCCGCTTTGCGCTGCTGGGGTTGCTGGGCATTGGGTGCTACAACGCGCTGCTGTACTTGGCACTGCAAACGTCCACACCCATCAACGTGACGCTGGTAGGTTCCAGCATGCCGGTGTGGATGCTGGCCATTGGCGCGCTGTTTTTTGGCGTAGCCGTGACGCGCCAGCAGTTGCTGGGCGCGCTGCTGTCGGTGGCGGGCGTGCTGCTGGTGCTCAGCCGGGGCGAATGGCAGCAATTGATTGCGCTGCGCCCCGTGCCGGGCGATTTGCTCATGCTGCTGGCCACCATGGGCTGGTCGTTTTACAGCTGGCTGCTGGTGCGCACCCGCGAGCCCGCCAGCGTGCGCAGCGATTGGGCGGCGTTTTTGATGGCACAGCTGATTTTTGGGCTGGGCTGGTCGGGCCTTTTCAGCAGCGTGGAGTGGGCGCTGGGCCCGGCGCACCCGCACATCCAGTGGGGCTGGCCGCTGGCGGCGGCGCTGGCATTCATTGCCACCTGCCCGGCGCTGCTGGCCTACCGCAGCTGGGGGATTGGCGTGCAGCGCGCTGGCCCAGCGGTGGCGGGGTTCTTTACCAACCTCACGCCGCTGTTTGCGGCAGTGCTGTCGGCAGCGTTTCTGGGTGAAATGCCCCGGCTGTACCACGCCGCAGCGTTTGTGCTGATCGTGGGCGGCATTGTGGTGTCGGCCCGGCGCTGAACGCGCGCTGGCGCACCTTGCACGGCACCGCTACAACACAGCGACGCCCCCGCCAGACGCCGGGGACGGCCAGAGCGGCGGCTGGACTTCCAGATCGGCCACTGGCATGGGACGCCCCAAGAGATACCCCTGGTAGAGATCGCAGCCATGCAGGGCGAGAAATTTCTTTTGCGCCTCGGTTTCCACACCCTCGGCAATCACTTCCAGCTCCAGGTTGCGCGCCATGCCGATGATGGTCTGCACGATCACGTCATCGGTGGGGCGCACGCCCAGGTTGCGCACAAACGACTGGTCGATCTTGATCTGGTGCAGCGGCAGCCGCGTCAGGTAGGCCAGCGAGGAGTAGCCCGTACCAAAGTCGTCCACCGAAAAACGCACACCCTTGGTGCGCAGCTGGTGCATTTTGGCGATGGTGTCGTCCACGTTATCGAGCATCAGTGACTCCGTCAGCTCCAGCTTGAGCAGGTGCGCAGGCGCGCCCGTTTGTTGCAGCATGGCAATGACCTGCTGGGCAAAATCGGGCCGGCGAAACTGGCGCGCACTGACGTTGATCGACAAGCGCAGGTGGCACAGATTTGCCTCACGCCCCCAGGCCACCAGCTGCTCGCAGGCACTGCGCAGCACCCAGTCGCCCATGGCCACGATGAGGTCGCTTTCTTCGGCCACGGCGATGAATTCGCCGGGCGTTACCAGGCCGCGCTCGGGGTGCTGCCAGCGCAACAACGCCTCGGCCCCGACGATGGTGCCCGCCAGCGTGTACTGCGGCTGGTAGTGCAGCTTGAACTGCTGCAACACCAGCGCGGTTTGCAAGTCGGTCTCCAGTTGCACGCGCTGGCTGATGGCGGTCTGCATCCGGGGGTCGAAAAAGCACAGGCCGTTGCCATGCGCTGCCTTGACCTGGTACATGGCGATGTCGGCACGCTTGAGCAGTTCTGCCGCAGACTGGTCGTTGCCTGCCCACAAGGTCGCCCCCATGCTGCAACTGCCGTGGTAGGTGTGCGTGCCCAGCAGATAGGGCTGGGCCAGGCTGTGCAGGGCGTTTTCGCCCACCTGGCGGGCCAGTGTGGCGGCCTCGTCAGGGCTGGCCGCCAGATCGGTGAGCAAGACGACGAACTCATCGCCCCCCAGCCGGGCCACGGTGTCGGCCTGGCGCACACAGGCGCGCAGGCGCTGCGCCACCTGCTGCAAGAACCGGTCGCCCATCTCGTGGCCCTGGGTGTCGTTGAGGCCCTTGAAATCGTCCAGATCGAGAAACAACAGCGCCCCATACTGGCCCGTGCGCTCGGCCGCCACGGTGGCCTGGGCCAGGCGGTCCAGCAGCAGGCGCCGGTTGGGCAGGCCGGTCAGGGGGTCGTAGAAAGCCAGGTGCTCGATCTCAGCGCTGGCGCGGCGCAGGTCGCTCACGTCGTGGTAGGTGATGACCAGGCCCCCCTCGGGCGTGGTGCGCTCCACGATTTGCACACTGCGGCCACTGGGCAGCAGCAGCTCAAATGTGCCCTGCGGATTCAGTTGCTCCAGCAGGCGCAGCTCTACCCAGCGCTGGCGCTCTGCCGCGCTGGCTTGGGGCAGTTGGTGTGGGACGGTGGCCTCCAGCACATCGCGAAAACTGACGCCATGGGCCAGCATGGGCACCAGCCACGGAAAAAACTCCTCGAAGCGGTGGTTCCACTGCCGTACCCGGCGCCCGGCATCCAGCAACATGAAGCCGCTGACCATGGACTCCAGCGCCTGGTCCAGCATGGCCTTGGACTGTGCAATGGTCTGGCGCGCGTTGGCCATGCGACCCAGGTAATCCAGCGCAAAGCCTGCCACGGCCAGCACCGTCAACCCAAAGGCCAGGGCCACGGCCAGGATGATGTGCTGGTGCATTTGCCACCCTGACAGCGCCGCTGCCCGGGGCAGGCTGGCAGAAATCCACAGCGCCGGGTGCAATGTGGGGCGCACCTGCACCAAAGCGGGTGTGGCGCTCAGGCGCGCCACCATGTCCCAGTCCACGGGGGAGGCCGACAGGCGGTGCAATGGCACGGGCGAGGTGTAGTCACGGCCCGAGGGCGGCTCGGGCGTGCTCAGTATCAGGCGCCCCTCGCGGTCTTCCAGGGTGACTTCCAGGCCCGCAATGCTGCCGCCTTGCAGCAGCACCGACGTCAGCATGGCAGCGGGCACTTCGGCCAGGGCCAGCAGCTGGGTGCCATCGGCCAGGGGCACCGGGCGGGCAAAGTACAGCACCTGCTCGGCACTGGCCTGGCCCACCACGGGCGAGCTGACCAGGGTGGCTGGCAGCTCTTGCGCCATCGCCTTGGCAAAAAAACCGTCGGGCAGGCGCAGCGGCACCTGCTCGGCGGCGGCATCCGATGAGGCCAGCACCCGCCCTTGCGCGTCCAGCAGCGCAATAAAGCGCACCAGCAGGTTTTGCCGTGCGGCGCTGCGCAACCAGCGGCTGGTCTGCCAAGGCTCCATCGCGCCGGCGGCGCTGCCCGAAAGCAGCAGCAGCTCTTCCGTGCTGGCCAGCAAAATATCAATGGCCAGAAAGTTGCGGTTGAGTGCGGCCTCTGACACTGCCATGAAACGCTCGACCTGGGCCTGGCCGTCTTGCAGCGCGTTGTGCCGACCACTCCACGCCAGCGATGCAGCGGTCATGGCCAGCGCCAGCAAAAACAGCGCAGCCAAAGTCCAGACGGCAATTTTGGTACGCAGAAAACCCATGGCGGCCCTTGCAGGTGGTCAGTACGTGGTGGGCGCTGGCAGGCCACGCGCTGGCCCGATGGTCTGGTTCCAGACCTGCGCGCAAGACCGACCGCAGCGCTGCAACCAACGCGGCAGAACCACGGTGGCAAAGAGCGTCTGGCGCTGGCGATCGTCTTGCGCAGACACGGGCACCAGCGCCATGTCACCGCGCTGCTCGGGGGCGCAGGTGCGCGCGCCGGTGTTGCAGGCGATGCCCTCGGCGGTGTCACGCTGCGCGGCCTCCCAGATGGAAGCCTCCAGCCGGGGCAGTTCGCGGCGCAGCAGGGTGCGCAGATCGGGGGGCAGGCCCTCCCAGGCGCGGCGGTTGGCCGCAAAAATGGCCAGTCCCCAAGTCAGGGGCATGGGGTAGAGGTGGGTGCTCAGGCGGTGCAGGCCCAGCGTGTTGCCCGACAGGGTGCCGGTCACGGCGCAATCGACGGCGCCCGACTGCATGCTGGCCGCCACCTGGGAGAAGTCTGTGAACACGGCCATGGCCCCCAGGGCTTCGACAAAATCGGCTTGCCCGCTGGAGGACACGCGCACCCGGCGCCCCACCAGGTCGGTGAGCAGGGCGCGGCAGTCGGCGTAAAAGTCGGCGCTGTCGAGCACCGGGGCGGCGGCGTTGTCGTCGTACAAGTCCACGGCCAGGGCGTCGACGGTGCCTGTCCATTCGGGGCTGCGGATTTCCTGCCCGGCATCGGCCTGCACCACGCGCAGCATGGGGCCGTCGTGCGGCAGCTTGAACCAGGCCCGGCACACCGACACCACCTGCGGGTTCAGCTCGATGGCGGTGGCGCACATGCGCAGCTTTTTGTGGCAGAACTTGGTGATGGCGCCTGCACCCAGGCCCAGCTGCATGGCGTGGCGCTCGGCCACGCTGTCATCGTCCATGAACAGCAGCCAGGCCATCATGCGCTGGACGTATTCCAGCTCGATCTCGAACGGCTCCTTGACGCGCATGGAGCCCTGAATCCAGGGCGTTCCCAAGTGCAGGTGGCGCACATCGCCATCGTCGGAGACGGTGACTTCGGGCAGGAGGATGGGGGATTTTTTGGGGGCAGTACGGGCCATGCAGTCTTCTTTACAGTAATCCATCAGCGGCCAGGGCCTGTGCCCAGGCTGCACGTTTGCGCTCAAAGCTCCAGGAGGCGTTGGCCGGGCTGGTGGACGGCAGTTTCACCACCGGCACACCCAGCGCGGCCGTGCTGCGCGCATGCCGAAAGCTCTCTGCGCCATTGTGGGCGATGGCGGCCAGGCGCGGGCAGCGCAGGCGCAGGCCACTGAAGTCGTTGACCTCGGCGTGGCGGATCTGCGCATCCAGGCTGCCGCTGCGCTCACAGGCGCGGTACACGTCCCACAGGCCCAGGCCGCGCGCCAGCAGCCAGTCGCAGCGCGCGCCGTAGTCCTCGCGCGCAGGCAGGGTGTGCTGCGGCCACAGCGACTGCAACAGGCGCCAGAACTGGTTTTGCGGGTGGGCGTAGTACTGCTGCGCGCGCAGCGAGGCGACGCCCGGAAAGCTGCCCAGCACCAGCACCACGGTGTCGGGGCCCACCACGGGCGCCAGGCCCACCAGCCGGGGCAGCGGTGCAGCCGCAGGCAACACCCCGGCATGGGCCGGGGCGGCCTCTGGCGCCAGGCGCTGGACAAAAGGGGAGCGGGAATGGGTCATATCGCGGGGATGGATTTTGCCGCCCCGGCGCCAGCGCCCTGCCCGGCGGGCCTGCGGGGGCGCTCTATGGGTCGGCCACTGGGCGCCCATCGGTATTGATTTGATAGCTGCTTGCGCTGATACATCAAGGGCTGGAGGCCATTTTCACTATAAACCGACGCGCCCTTGCAGCCGGGGCAATGCGTGCAGCGCATTGGCCGTGGTCTGGGCGGCCAGCGTGTCCAGGGGCAGGCCGCGCAGGTCGGCCAGCACCTGCGCGATGTGCGGCAGCTCGGCGGGCGCATTGCGGCCCTGGGGCTGGCCAGCGGCGCGCTCGGCGGCGGTGCGGTAGAGCCAGTGCGGCGGCATGTCGGGCGCATCGGTTTCCAGCACCAGCGCCTCCAGCGGCAGCGCGGTGGCCAGGCGGCGCAGTTGCAGCGCACGCTCGTAGGTGAGTGCGCCGCCAAAGCCCAGCTTGAATCCCAGTGCGATAAACGCCTGCGCCTGCTGCCAGCTGCCGTTGAAGGCGTGGGCGATGCCGCCCTGCACCGGCACCTCGCGCAGCCCCTTGAGCAGGCGGTCGGCACTGCGGCGCACGTGCAGGATCACGGGCAGATCGAAGCGCCGTGCCAGCTGCAATTGCGCACGGTAAAACTGCTCCTGGCGCGCCGCATCCAGCCCCTGAACAAAGTAATCCAGGCCGATTTCGCCCACGGCCACCAGGTGCGGGTCGTGGCGCGCACGCTCCAGCACCTGCGCCAGCGCGGCCACATCGCCATCGCCTGCGCGCCCGGTGTAGAGCGGGTGGATGCCCAGCGCGTAGCTGTCGCCGTGGCGCTGCGCCAGCGCCTGCACCGCCGGGGCGTGGGCCAGTTCCACCGCCGGAATCACCAGGTGCTGCACGCCCGCCGCCCGCGCCGCTGCCCGCACCGCATCGGCGTCGGGCGCGAACTCGGGGGCGTCGAGGTGGCAGTGGGTGTCTATCCAGGCGGGCATGGGGGCGATGGTGCCATGTTCCGGGGCTGGGCTGGCCGATTGATGGTCTTTTCCGGCTCCAGGGCTTGTCTGGCTTGCGCGAGCAGCTCTCATTTTTGATGTTTTCAGTGGCTGAAAAATCTGCCATGCCTGCCGGGTGGGGCAAGGTGCGCCGTCCTGCTCACAGCTGCGCTGGCGCCGTGGTGTCACCCGCCAACGCCAGCACCCGCTCCATCTGCGCGGCCACCTCGTGCAGGCTGAAGCTGCGCGCCCACTCCAGCGCCAGCTGGCCCTGCACATAAAAACGCAGCACCGGCAGGCTGAACACGCCCTGCTGGGCGCACAAGGCCGGTGCCTGCGCGCAATCGACATAGGCCAGCGCCACAGCGGCAAAGTGCTGGGCTACCAACGCCTCCAGGCGCGGGCGGATGGCCTGGCACACGCCGCAGTGCGCGCCGCCGTACAGCACCAGCAGTGGCCCCGCAGCGATGCGTGCGTGCAGCTGCGGCTCGGTGGTGAGGGGCTGCATGGTCATGGTGGTGCTCTGGCGATTCAGTGGGTGGTGGTTTTGGAGAAGAGCTGGATCACCGCCACACCGGCCACGATCAGCGCCATGCCGATGAGTGCTGCGGCATCTATGCGCTGGCGGTACAGCACGTAGCCCGCCACGGTGATCAGCACGATGCCCAGGCCCGACCAGACAGCGTAGGCTACGCCCACGGGCACGGTTTTCAGGGTCAGCGACAGGCAATAAAACGCCAGGCCATAACCCAGCACCACGATGGCGGATGGCCCGGGCCGCGTAAAACCCTCGCTGGCCTTGAGCGCTGAGGTGGCAATCACTTCGGCCACGATGGCCAGGCCCAGGGCCATGTAAGCCTGCATGGTCAGTGCCCTCCCATCGCCCCGTCGGCCTCCAGACGCCCGGCCACGATGCGCACCACCCGGTCGCAGCGCGCGGCCAGGGATTCGTCGTGCGTCACCATCACAAAGGCGGTGCCCTGCCCGCGCGCCAGCGCCAGCATGTGCTGGAACACGCCCTCGGCGGTGCTGCGGTCGAGGTTGCCGGTGGGCTCGTCGGCCAGCACGCAGGCCGGTTGGGTGACCAGCGCGCGGGCAATGGCCACGCGCTGGCGCTCGCCACCCGAGAGCTCTGCCGGGCGGTGCTGCACGCGCCCCTCCAAGCCGACATGGGCCAGCATCTCGGCAGCCTGCTGTTTGCACTGGGCATACGGCAGGCGCCGGATGCGCAGCGGCATGGCCACGTTGTCGAGCGCGCTGAACTCGGGCAGCAGGTGGTGGAACTGGTACACAAAACCCAGGTGCAAGTTGCGCAGGCGCCCTTGCTGCGCGGGCGACAAATCCGACAGCACCTGCCCATGCAGCTGCACGGTGCCCGAGGTGGGCGCGTCCAGCCCACCCAGCAGGTGCAAGAGCGTGCTTTTGCCCGAGCCCGAGGCACCCACGATGGCCAGGGTCTGGCCCGCATGCACCTGCAAATCGATGCCGTGCAGCACCGTCACGTCCAGGCGCCCTTCGGTAAAGCGCTTGGTCAGGCCCTGGGCTTGCAGCACCACGTCGTTCTTCATGTATTTTTGGCCTCCAAGGCTTACAGGACTTGCGCCAGCAGCTATCTTATTCATAGCGCAGTGCCTCGGCAGGGTTAACGCGGCTGGCGCGCCAGCTGGGGTACAGCGTGGCCACAAACGACAGCACCAGCGAGATCACGCCAATGGGCACGATGTCCGATGGCTGCGGGTCGCTGGGCATTTTGCTGATGAGGTAGATGTCTTTGGGCAAAAAGCTGGCGTTGAGCAGCCGCTCGATGGCGGGCACGATCACGTCGATGTTCAGCGCCACGCCCAGGCCCAGCAGCAGCCCGGCCAGCGTGCCGATCACGCCCACCATGGCGCCCTGCACCACAAAAACGCCCAGAATGCTTTGCGGGCTGGCGCCCAAAGTGCGCAAGATGGCGATGTCGGCACGCTTGTCCTGCACCGTCATCACCAGGGTGCTGACCAGGTTGAAGGCGGCCACGGCCACGATCAGCGTCAGGATGATGAACATCATGCGTTTTTCGAGTTGCACGGCCGCAAACCAGGTGCGGTTTTGCTGCGACCAGTCGCGGATCAGCAGGTCGCCGCTCAGGCTGCCCGCCAGCGCCATGGCCACACTGCGCGCCTGGTGCAAATCCGCCAGCTTGAGGCGGATACCGGTCGGCCCTTCGAGGCGGAAGATGCGCTGCGCGTCCTCGTGGTGCAGCATGACCAGTGCGGAGTCGTACTCGTAGTGGCCCGAATCAAAGGTGCCCGCCACCGTCATCTGCTTGAGACGCGGCACCACACCGGCGGGCGTGACCTGGCCAGCGGGGGCAATCAGCGTGACCACATCGCCCACGCGCACGCCCAGCGAGCGGGCCAGCTCGGCGCCCAGCACCACGCGAAAGGCGCCCGGCACCAGTTGCGCCAGCACAGCGGGGTTGGCGGCGGCCAGATCGGTCACTTCGGCCTCGTGGTCGGGATCGATGCCGCGCACCAGCGCGCCCTTCATGTCCTCGCCGCGCGCCAGCAGGGCCTGCGCGGCCACGAAGGGCGCAGCGCCCACCACCTGCGGCTGCTGGCGGGCCTCGGCCAGGGTGCGCGCCATGTCGGGCAGCGCCGCGCCGCCGGGGGCAAAAATCTCGATGTGCGAGACCACGCTGAGCATGCGGTCGCGCACTTCTTTCTGAAAACCGTTCATCACCGAGAGCACGATGATCAGCGCCGCCACACCCAGGGCAATGCCCAGCATGGAGACGCCCGAGATGAAAGAGATAAAGCCGTTGCGCCGCGTGGCGCGCCCAGCGCGCGTGTAGCGCCAGCCCAGGGCGAGTTCGTAGGGGATTTGCATGGAAGCGCGATTGTGGCACCGGGCTGGGGCTGGAGCCGCTCAGGCCGTGCGGCGGTGCTCGGCCTCCCAGCCTTTGCAGGCCAGCGCGATATAGCGCGGCACGGGGCGGGCGCCAGTGCCATAGGCGCTGATGGTGCGCGACGTCATGCCCAGCGCTTGTGCGGCTTGCGACAGGCTCAGGCCATGGCGCGCGCGCCATTGGGCAAAGATGCGCGTGTTCTCGTCGGGTGCGTTCTGTGCCTGCGCATCAAGCCAGAGGGTGTCGGCGCCGATTTGGATGTCCAGCGCAGGCCATTCGACCGTCCAGCCCTCGCCATCAACCAAGGTGGCGCCAGCAAACGCCACCGGGTCGCGCAGCCGTGCCAGGCCGGGCGATTCGTCCAGCAGCGGCTGAAAGTCCAGCGTATAGACCTCGCCACCGACAAAATCCAGGCGCATCCTGAAACTGTTCAATACCTCAATGCCCGCCAGGCGGGCGCGTTTCATGCGTGCCATTGGTGCCACTCCTTCCACAAATCGGTCAGATGGGCCTGCACCCACGCCATGACCTCGGCGCGCAGCCCGCGCGGCCAAGTGCCATCGGTGTGCAGGTCTGCCAGGTAAATGATGACGTCCACCTCGCCGCCCACCAGGTGGCAATGCGCCGGGCCATGGTCGCGTTCGCGCACTTCCAGCCGGTATTTGTTGCCGCGAAAGCGCTGTTTGGTGGTCATGCTTGAATTGTATAGAAATTATTTCTATATATCAGTACTGACTGCGCTGGCTCGGTGGGCGGACTAGGTGCCACACAGCAGCAGCCCAGAAGGGTCATCTGCTCGGCAAATGCCCCGTCTTCACCCAGATCAGACAGCCGGTTTCGCTGTAGGGTTGGTGCGCGCTGCCATCGGGGCTGCGCAGCCAGGTGCCGACGGGGTAGTCGCCGTGCTCGTCCGAGAACACGCCTTCGAGCACCAGGATTTCTTTGCCGCCAGCGTGGCGGTGGGGGCTGAAGCGGGTGCCTGGCGCCCAATCCACCAGGGCGGTGTGCTCGCTGCCGTAACCGGCCAGGGGCAAGACGCGCAGGCCGGGCACCAGGCCGGGGCGCCAGTCGGTGCTGCTGCGGGTGTCAATGGCCAGCTGCTGCCCATCGCCGGGCGACAAATGGCGCAGCTTCACAAACAAAGTGCAGCCCGGCTGCGATGAGGGCGCATGGGCCGATCCCGGCGGGTTGCGCAGGTAGGTGCCGGGGCCGTAGTCGCCGGTTTCGTCTGTGAACAGGCCCTCCAGCACCAGGATTTCTTCGCCCAGGTCATGTCGGTGCGCCGGAAACGCTGCACCGGGGGCGTAGCGCACGATGGAGGTGGCGCGGGCCTGTTCGCCGCCGTCGCGCTCTATCAGTCGGCGCTCCACCAGGGGCGAGGGGGAGGCTTGCCAGGGCAGCGCGTGGGTGTTGACCACGCAGCGCTGCGAAAAATCGGTGTTCAGCTGCATGGCGCAGGATGGTAGCCCGGGTGGCTTTTCCGGATGGGGACTGGGGCCGGGGTGGGGCCAGCCGTACGGCCCAGCCCCGTGGCGGGGCTTCAGCCGCCCTCTTCGCCAGCGGAGCCAGCTGGCGTGCCACGCCGGTAATCGTGCCCCACCTTGCGTCCGCCCCGGCGCCGGTCGGCCTTGGGCAAATCGGCATCGCGCTGCATGGTGTCGGCCTGGTGTTGCAGCAGGGCCAGCAGGGCATCGAGCTGGGCGGCTTGCTCGGGGCTGAGCGGGGCCACCAGTTCGCGGTGGATGGCCGTGGCGCGCGGCAACACGGCCTGGTAGAGCGCGCGGCCCGCCTCGCTCAGGTGCAAGGCCACCTGGCGGCGGTCGTGTGGGCGGTGCACGCGCACCACCAGCTGCTTGGCCACCAGCGCTGTCACGGCGCGCGAAGTGCGTGCCCGGTCGAGCTGGGCCACCTCGGCCAGTTCAGACGACAGCAGGCCATCGCTCTTGGCCAGATTGGCCAGCACGCGCCACTCGCGCCGGGTGATGCCGAATTCGCCTTCGCAGATGCGCGTGATCAGGCTGCCTGCCGTGCCCAGCACCCGGCCCAGGCGGTACAGCAACATGTCGTCTATGCCCTGCGGGTTGAGGGTTTTCATGGGGATGGATTGATTAGAACAATCATGAACCCGCATCCTACAGTCGCCCCCGCTTCTTCACTTTTTCGAGCGAGACAAACCCGATGCGCCCCCTTTTGCCCACCCGCCGCCTGGCCTTGCTGGCCCTGAGCGCCTGCGCCCTGGCCCACACCACGCTGCACGCCCAAAGCACCGACTACCCGAACAAGCCGGTAAGGTTCATCAACGCCTGGGCGCCGGGCGGCCCCGCCGATGTGCTGGCCCGCTCGCTGGGCGATGCCCTGCAAACGCAGCTCAAGCAGCCCTTCATCACTGAAAACAAGCCCGGCGCAGCCGGCAACATTGGCGCCGACATGGTGGCCAAAAGTCCCGCCGATGGCTACACGGTGATGTTTGGTATCGACACCACCTTCACCATCAACCCGCACATCTACCCCACCATGCCCTTCAAGCCGGGCGACCTCAAGCCGCTGATGGTGCTGGCCAGCTCGGGGATGATGGTGGTGGCGCACCCCTCTACCGGATTCAAAAGCCTGTCGGATATGGTGGCGGCGGGCAAAGCGAAGGGCGTCAATTTCAGCTCGGCAGGCAGCGGCAGCCCCGGCCACCTGGCCGCCGAGATACTGGGTGACGCCACGGGCATGAAAATCCAACACATCCCCTACAAGGGCAACACGCCCGCCTCCACCGCCGTGCTGGCCGGTGAGGTCGATGGCGGGATACTGGCGGCGCCCACCATGCTGCAACACATCAAGGTCGGCAAGATCACTGCGCTGGCCGTGACCAGCCGCCAGCGCTCCAAGGTGGCGCCCGATGTGCCCACCGTCATTGAAGCTGGCTACCCGCAGCTGGTGCAGGAGATTCTGTACATGGCCATGGTGCCCGCCGCCACGCCCGAGCCGGTGATGCAAATCTTGCAGCGCGGCATGCTCGACGCCCTGCGCCGCCCCGACATCCAGGCCCGCCTGACCACGCTGGACTTGCAGGTCGATGGCGCGGTGGGCGCTGCAGCCAGCAAGCGCCTGGCGGATTTGTCGGCCCAATATGGCCGCATCGCCAAGGCCACCAATATGAAAGTGGATTGAAAGCGCCCACCATGCAAAAACCCAATCTGATCTTCATCGTGGCCGATGACCTGGGCTTTGCCGACCTAGGCTGCTACGGCGGGCGCGATGCCGCCTTTGGCCCGGTATCGCCGGTGCTCGACCGCCTGGCCGCCCATGGGCTCAAGCTCACGCAGGGCTATGCGAACTCGCCGGTGTGCTCGCCCACCCGCTTTGCCATGATCACCGGGCGCTACCAGTACCGGCTGCGCGGCGCGGCGGAAGAACCCATCAACAGCCGCAGCAAGGGCAGCACCACGCTGGGCCTGCCGCCCGAGCACCCCACCCTGCCCTCGTTGCTCCAGGGTGCGGGCTACCGCACTGCGTTGATCGGCAAATGGCACCTGGGCTACCCGCCCGCCTTCGGCCCGCTGCAATCGGGGTATGAGGAATTTTTTGGCCCCATGTCGGGCGGGGTGGATTACTTCAGCCACCACAGCAGCGCCGGCCACCACGACCTGTACCTGGGCGAGCAAAGCCACACCGAAGAGGGCTACCTGACCGACCTGCTCTCACAGCGCGCGGTGGACTACGTCAACCGCATGGCCACGCAAGACACACCCTTTCTGCTGAGCCTGCACTACACCGCCCCCCACTGGCCCTGGGAGACGCGCGACGACCAGGCGCTGTCGGAAGAGGTCAAATCCAACCTCTTCCACCTGCATGGCGGCAACATCCACCAGTACCGCCGCATGATCCACCACATGGACGAGGGCATAGGCTGGTTGGTCGAAGCCCTGCGCGCCAACGGCCAGCTGGACAACACGCTGATCGTCTTTACCAGCGACAACGGCGGCGAACGCTTCTCGGACAACTGGCCCCTGGTGGGCGGCAAGATGGACTTGACCGAGGGCGGCATCCGCGTGCCCTGGATTGCGCACTGGCCCGCCGTGATTGCCCCAGGCCGCGAAAGCACCCAGCAGTGCCTGACCATGGACTGGACGGCCACGCTGCTGGACGCCGCTGGCGTGGCCGCCCACCCGGACTACCCGCTGGACGGCGTATCGCTGCTGCCGGTGCTGCGTGCGCCGGGGCAGGAGTTTGCCCGGCCCGTGCATTTCCGCATGAACCACCGGGGCCAGCGGGCGCTGCGCGATGGCGACTGGAAATACCTGCGCGTGGATGGCCACGATTACCTGTTCAACATTCCTGCCGACGAGCGCGAGCGCGCCAACGTGGGTGGCCGCCAGCCCGCGCGCCTGGCCGAGCTGCGCGCCGCCTGGGAGGCCTGGAACGCCACCATGCCCGCCATCCCCGAAGATGCGACCGTGTCGCTGGGCTATTCGGTCAAAGACATGCCCCAGCGCTAAAGCCCTCTGCGTGCCCCTGCGGGCGCGCACCGCTACAGTCTCGGCGCCATGAAACATCTGCTTCCTTTTTTGCACTGGCCCCGGCCCGATGCGGCGCTGCTGCGCAGCGAAGCGCTGGCGGGCCTGACCGTGGGCCTGATGGTCTTGCCCCAGGGCGTGGCCTACGCCGCACTGGCGGGCATGCCGCTGGAGACAGGCATTTACGCCTCCATGCTGCCCGCGCTGATCGCGGTGCTGTTCAGCGCGTCGACCCGGCTGTCGGTGGGGCCAACGGCGCTGAGCTGCCTGCTGATCAGCGCCTCGCTCAACGGCCTGGCGGTGCCGGGCGGGGCGGAATGGGTGAATCTGGCGGTGTGGCTGGCGCTGCTCAGCGGCCTGCTGCAAACGGCGCTGGGGCTGCTGCGCTTTGGCTGGCTGCTCAACCTGGTCAGTGCCCCGGTGCTGATGGCGTTTACCCAGGCGGCGGCGGTGTTGATCGTGGCCTCGCAACTGCCCGCGCTGCTGGGGCTGTCGGCAGGGCTGCGCGTGTGGGAGGGCGGCTGGCCCGACGTGTACGCCATGGGCTTCGGTCTGGTCAGTCTGGCCTTGCTGGTGCTGGTGCGCCGCTGGCGGCCTGCGTTTCCCTCGGTGTTGGTGATCGTGCTGCTGAGCGCAGCGGTGTCGGTGGCGATGGGCTTTGAAGCGCTGGGCGGCAAAGTGGTGGGGGTGCTGCCGCACGGGCTGCCCGGGCTGTTTCTGCCGCACTGGCCGGGCTGGGAGGCGCTGGGCCAGCTGGTGCTGCCCACGCTGGTGATCACGCTGGTGAGTTTTCTGGAAACAGCCTCCAGCGCCAAAGTGGACAGCGAGCGCGCGGGCAAGCCCTGGAACCAGAACCAAGACCTGATCGGCCAGGGCCTGGGCAAGCTGGCGGCGGCGTTCAGCGGGGCGTTTCCGACCAGCTCGTCGTTTTCCCGCTCGGCGCTGAATTTGTACGCGGGGGCGCAGACCGGCTGGGCCACGGTGGTCTCGGTGGTGGTGGTGCTGCTGGCGCTGCTGCTGTTCATGCCGGTGCTGCAACAAGTGCCTCACGCGGTGCTGGCGGCAATTGTGCTGGTGGCCGTGATCGGGCTGCTCAAGCCGCGCGAGTTTGTGCGGCTGTGGCGCATCTCGCGGGTGGAAGCGGCCATTGCGGGCACCACTTTTATCGTCACGCTGGTGGCAGCGCCGCGCCTGTACTGGGGTGTGCTGACGGGCATTTTGCTGGCGCTGAGCCATTTTTTGTACCAGCGCCTGCACCCGCGCATCATCGAAGTGGGCCAGCACCCCGACGGCAGCCTGCGCGACCGCCACCTGTGGCAACTGCCGCCGCTGGCGCCGCGGCTGTACGCGCTGCGCATGGATGCCGCGCTGGACTTTGCCGCCGCCAGCAGCTTTGAACGCACCATCGTAGAACACCTGGCCACACACCCGGGCACGCAGCATGTGTGCCTGCTGGCCCAGCCCATCAACCGCATCGACGCCACGGGGATCGAGGTGATGGCCAAGCTGTGCGCCCAGCTGTATTTGCAAGGCATCACCCTGCACATCAGCGGCCTCAAGCTGCCGGTGGAGGCGCCCCTGCGCCGCGCAGGCGCCCTGCCCCCGGGCGACTGGCTGCGCCTGTACCGCACCGATGCCGAGCTGCTGGCCGCGCTGGCCCGGCTGGACGAGGGGCCACACGACATTGCGGGGGCAGCGATCTAGGCCATCCGGGACAATAGCGCCCCATGTCCGACACGCTCCACCTGCTGGTTCCCTATGCCGCCAGCCACCACCCCGGCTGCCAGCACACGCTGCAAACCCTGGCCCTGCCCCACCTCGACGGGCTGCTGCGCCAGCTGCAACGCCAAGGCAGCGACAGCGGCGACGAAGACCATCCCGCCATGCCGCACGAACGCGCACTGGCCCGCGCCCTGGGCCTGCCCGGTGATGGCGCACACACGCCCTGGGCGGCCTGGCAGGTGCAGCGGCAGGGGCCGCCGCCAGAACACCCACCCGCGCAGACCGCAGACACGAGCGCCTGGGCCTTTGTCACTCCCTGCCACTGGCAGGTGGGCACCGACCACATCACGCTGATCGACCCGCACGAATTGGCGCTGGACGAAGCCGCCTCGCGCGCCCTGCTGGCCATCGTGGCGCCCTGGCTGGAGAGCGATGGCATCACCCTGGTGTACGAGCAGCCCACGCGCTGGCTGGCACGGGGCGATGCGCTGGCGCACCTGGTCACACCGTCGCTGGAGCGGGCCCAGGGCCACGATGTGCGAGGCTGGCTGCAACACCAGGCGCAAACCAGCGGCCAGCACAGCCCGCAGGTGCAGGCCGCGCAAACCTGGCAGCGCCTGCACAGCGAGCTGCAAATGCTGCTCTACACCCACCCCTTCAACGACGCGCGCAGCGCGCAGGGCCTGCTGCCGGTCAACGCCTTCTGGGTGCATGGCGCGGGGCGGCTCCATGCCACTGCGCCCTCGGGCGCACCCGTGCAGGTAGAAGACGCCCTGCGCGCACCCGCCTTGCGCCAGGACTGGGCCGCCTGGGCCAGCGCCTGGGCCGCGCTGGATGCGGGCCCGCTGGCCCGGCTGCACGCCCAAATGGCGCGCGGCACCCCGGTGCAGCTGACGCTGTGCGGCCAGCGCAGCGCCATCACCTGGCACAGCGGAGGGCGCAGCCTGCGGCACAAAATTTCAAGCATTTTCCGGCCCCAGCGCTTTGCTGACGTGCGCGAGCAGCTATGAAAATCATAGTACGCGACATCCCCCCCCGCGCCGCCTGGGCGCTGGAGCAAGCGGGCGTTCACCCGCTGCTGGCGCGCCTGTACGCGGCGCGCGGCGTCATGGCCCCCGACGAGCTGGACGACGCCCTGGCGCGCCTGCTGCCGCCCGCGCAGCTGCTGGGCGCACAGCAAGCCGCCGTGCTGCTGGCCGACGCCATCGCGCAAGACAAAAAGCTCTGCATCGTGGCCGACTACGATTGCGACGGTGCCACCGCCTGCGCCGTGGCCGTGCGCGGCCTGCGCCTGCTGGGCGCGCGCCACCTCGACTACCTGGTGCCCGACCGCGTGGTCGATGGCTATGGCCTGACGGCGCCGATTGCCCAGCGCGTGAAAGAACGCGGCGCCGATGTGCTCATCACCGTGGACAACGGCATCGGCAGCCCCGAAGGCGTGGACGCAGCCCATGCCCTGGGCATGCAGGTGCTCATCACCGACCACCACCTGCCCTCCCACGCTGTGCCGCAGGCCGATGCCATCGTCAACCCCAACCAGCCCGGCTGCACCTTTGCCAGCAAAAGCCTGGCCGGTGTGGGCGTCATGTTTTACGTGCTGCTGGCCCTGCGAGCGCAGCTGCGCCAGCGCGGCGCTTTTGACGCTGCCAGCCAGCCCAAACTCGATGCGTTGCTGCCGCTGGTGGCCCTGGGCACGGTGGCCGACGTGGTGCGGCTGGATGCCAACAACCGCCGCCTGGTGGCGCAGGGCCTCAAGCGCATCCGTGCGGGGCAGATGCCAGTGGGCGTGGCGGCGCTGTTCCGCGCCGCCGGACGCGACGCGCGCAGTGCCACCAGCCAGGACTTCGGCTTTGCCCTGGGCCCGCGCATCAACGCCGCAGGGCGCCTGGCCGACATGGCGCTGGGCATCGAATGCCTGCTGACCGACGACGCCAGCCACGCCGACGCACTGGCGCACCAGCTCGATGCCATCAACCGCGAGCGCCGCGAGATTGAAGGCGGCATGCGCGAGCAAGCCTTTGCCATGGTCGAAGCCATGCTGCGCCGCCAGGCCAACCCGCCGCCGGGCGCGCCTACCGCCACCGCAGAGGGTGGCCCAACGGTGCCTGCACCCGGCACAGCGGCCAGCGATTCACCGCCCGCCGTGAGCGTGTTCGACCCCGACTTCCACGAAGGCGTGGTCGGCATCGTGGCCTCGCGCCTCAAAGACCAGCTGCACCGGCCCACGTTTGTGTTTGCCGCCAGCGCCGCGCCGGGCAAGGGCCATGAATTGAAAGGTTCGGGCCGCTCCATCCCCGGGTTTCATTTGCGCGATGCGCTGGATTTGGTGGCCAAGCGCCACCCCGGCGTGCTGCTGCGCTTTGGCGGCCACGCCATGGCGGCGGGCTGCACCATTGCACGCGATCACTTCGACACCTTCCGCCAGGCGCTGGCGCAAATCGCGCAAGAGTGGCTGGATGCGGCCACGCTCACGCGCACACTTGAAACCGACGGGCCGCTGGCGCCCGAGTACCGCCGCGCCGATCTGGTCGATACGCTGGGCCACGAGGTCTGGGGCCAGGGGTTTGCCGCGCCCACCTTCAGCGAAGAAGTCGAGGTGCTCAGCCAGCGCCTGGTCGGCAAAGACGGCAGCCACCTGTCGCTCAAGCTGCTGCACCGGGGCACGCCGGTCGATGGCATCTGGTTTGGCCGCACCGAGCCGCTGCCAGCGCGCGCCGTGTTGGCCTTTCGCCTCGATGTGAACGAGTGGCGCGGCGAGCGCAAGGTGCAGTTTCTGATCGAAGGCGCGCAGCTGTAAGGCGTGTGCGCACCTGCGGATTACAGCGCCTCAGTGGTCGGCGGACGCTGCGTTGTGGCTCATCAACCGGTCGGTCAGGGCAATGGCCAGCGCGCTCAGCAAGAAAGCGATGTGGATGATGGTTTGCCACATCAGCACTTTCAGGTCGTAGTTGGCCGCGTTGATGAAGGTTTTGAGCAGGTGGATCGAGCTGATGCCGATGATGGCCGTGGACAGCTTGACCTTGAGCACCGAAGCGTTCACGTGGTTGAGCCACTCGGGCTGGTCGGGGTGGCTCTCCAGGTTCATGCGGCTGACAAAGGTTTCGTAGCCGCCCACAATCACCATGATGAGCAGGTTGGAGATCATCACCACGTCAATCAGCCCCAGCACCACCAGCATGATGATGGTTTCGTTGATTTTGGTGATTTGTACATCGGTTTTGTAGCCAATGCCGCTGATCAACGCCTGCAAGGCATCGCTGTTGCCAAACACGGCTTCGAGCAAATGCACCAGCTCCACCCAGAAGTGGAACACGTACACCCCCTGGGCCACGATCAGCCCCAGATACAAGGGCAGTTGCAGCCAGCGGCTGGCAAAAATCAGGGAGGGCAAAGGGCGCAGCGGAGAGCCGCCGGGGGGCGATGAGAGCATGGGATGCCTGTGGTGAGAGAAAAAACGCGGGGCGCTGATTTTAAAAGGGCGCCCGGCGCTGCGGTGGCACCCACGCCAGGTATTTTTTACATAAAAAAGCCGCCTGAACCTCGCGGTGCAAGCGGCTAAAGCTATTAAATCAATAGCAAAAAATCAAGACTCAAAAACTTTCCCAATCATCCTCATTGCCCGGGGTGCTGCGCGGTGCGGGGGCAATGCGGGGCGCCGTGCTGGGGGCGCTGGCACCCGGGGCGGGCGGCGCACGCCGGGGTGCAGCCACGGCCTTGGCCACGCCCGCCTTGGGCGCGGGCGCGGGCGCGGGTGCTGGCACTGCGGCACTCTTATACGCCGGGCGGGCTGGCGACGCGCCCACAGAGCGGGCCACCATACCAGCGCTGGCACCACCCACGTTGAACTGCCCCACCACCTCGGCCAAGCGCCGGGCCTGGGAATGCATGGCGCTGGCGGCGGCGGCAGACTGCTCAACCAGCGCGGCGTTTTGCTGCGTCATCTGGTCCAGATTGGTCACGGCCTGGTTGACTTGGGAAATGCCATCGCGCTGCTCGGTGGACGAGGCCGTGATCTCACCGATCAGGTCGCTGACGCGGCGCACGCCGCTGACGATTTCCTGCATGCTTTGTCCGGCCTGTGCCACCTGCTGGGAGCCCGACTCAACGTTCTGCACCGAGGCGCCAATCAGCGCCTTGATCTCTTTGGCCGCATCCGCGCTGCGCCCGGCCAGGCTGCGCACTTCGGAAGCCACCACGGCAAAGCCCCGGCCTTGTTCACCGGCGCGGGCCGCCTCTACGGCGGCGTTGAGCGCCAGGATGTTGGTCTGGAAAGCGATGCCGTCAATCACGCCGATGATGTCGGCAATCTTGCGCGAGCTGTCGGTGATCTGCTGCATGCTGGCCACCACCTGCCCCACCACTTCGCCACCGCGCTCGGCGGCCTGCGCTGCCGTGCCAGCGAGCTGGTTGGCCTGGCGCGCCGTCTCGGCGGCCTGGGTAACGGTGGCGGTAAGTTCTTCCATGCTGGCAGCGGTTTCTTCGAGGTTGGCCGCCGTTTGCTCGGTGCGCGCCGACAAGTCCTGGTTGCCGGTGGCAATCTGGCTGGAGGCAGACGAGACGGATTCAACCCCCGTGCGCACTTCCGACACCAGGGCGCGCAGGCGCTGCGACATCTGGTCAAAGGCCTTGAGCAGATCGCCAAACTCGTCTTGGCGCCCCCCTTCCAGAGTTTGGGTCAGGTCGCCAGCGCTGATGGCTTTGGCGGCATCAACGGCACGGTTCAACGGCTGCATGATGGATCGCACCAGCGCCATGGCCATCAAGATAGCCACCAGCAACACCGCTGCGGCACTGACCAGGCCCACCACCACGGCATTGCGGCGCGCTTCATGGGCGACGGCGATGGCCGCGTCGCGCTGCGCCTCCTGCACCTTGACAAAGGCCACCAACGCATCCAGCAGGCCAGCAGCGGCAGGAGTGAATTCGTTTTGTGTGAACGCGAAGGTGGCAGCGTAGTCGCCAGCCTCTTTGAGCTCAGGCACTTTGGCCAGGAAGGTGCGCGCATGGGTGCGGGCCTTGCTCACGTTCTCCAGGGCCTGTTTTTCAGCGTCGGTTCGGGCGTTTTCGACAGCTTTGGCCTGGATTTCATTGATCTTGGCGGAATCGGCGGCGCTTTTCTGGGTGAGGAATTTGTAGGCTTCGGCCGATTGCACATTGATGGCGGCCACGGTGCGCTCCATCACCACCTCGGTCAGCCCCTGCCAGCGCGTGGCTTGGGTGATGGCGTTTTCATAACGTGCAATGTCTTCAAACGCCCGGCTCATCGCTGCACTGGAGTGGTATTGCGTGAACGCTGCCACCGCCAGAATCAGGCCCAGCAATCCCAAAATCGTGCCCCACAGCTTGTGGGATACCCTCATGTTGTCCAGTTTCATAGCTTCTCTTTTCTGCGCCAAACATCCAGGGGGTATCAAACCAGCGACCGCGGCGCACCGCCTGAACACATTAAAAAAAGGCATTCTACGTAAGCAAATGCTTCCATACCTGCCTGCATTGGCGCTTGAACACCCCTCCAAGGTAAACACTCTAAAATTGCCCGGTGAACTCCTACCTCAACGCTGACCTGCACTGCCACTCTGTGGTTTCCGATGGCACCCTTACCCCCGAGGTGCTGGCAACGCGAGCGCGCGGCAACGGTGTCGATTTATGGGCCCTGACCGACCACGATGAAATCGGCGGCGTGCAACGCGCCCGGGTGGCGGCGCAGGCCCAGGGCATGGCTTTTTTGAGCGGTGTCGAGATTTCGGTCAGTTTTGCCAGCGAGACGGTACACATCGTCGGCCTGGGCTTTGACGACAGCGATCCACGCATCGCCCAGGGCTTGGCGGCCACGCGCGGTGGGCGCGACACCCGCGCCATGGAGATGGCCGAGCAACTGGCACAGGTGGGCATTGCCGGGGCCTATGAAGGCGCCCTTAAATATGTGGGCAACCCGGCGCTGATCTCGCGCACGCACTTTGCCCGGTTTCTGGTAGAGGCAGGCGTGTGCAAAGAGACCTCCGAGGTGTTTCGCAAATACCTCACCGAGGGCAAGCCCGGTTTTGTGCCCCACCGCTGGGCCAATCTGGGCGATGCCGTGCATTGGATCACGCAGGCCGGCGGCGTGGCCATCATTGCCCATCCGGCGCGCTATCGGCTCACAGCCAACGAAGAATTCGCCCTGTTTTCTGAGTTCAAGGAACACGGCGGCCAAGGCGTGGAGGTGGTCACAGGCAGCCACTCGGTGGCCGAATACGCCACCTACGCCGCCATGGCCCGCGAATTTGGCCTGGCCGCCTCGCGCGGCAGCGACTTCCATGGCCCCGACGAATCCCATACCGATCTGGGCAAGCTGCCCGCCCTGCCCTCCGGTCTCACCCCCGTGTGGGAGCTGCTGGCCGATCGCATCCAACCCGCTGCCTGATAGGCACAAAGGCTGACACCATGGCCCAGTTTTTTGACATCCACCCCGACAACCCCCAGCCACGCCTGCTCAAGCAAGCCGCCGCGCTGCTGCAAAAAGGCGCCATTCTGGCCGTGCCCACCGATTCGAGCTACGCCCTGGTCTGCCACTTGGATGACAAGCAAGCGGTAGACCGCCTGCGCCGCATCCGCCAGGTCGATGAAAAACACCACCTGACGCTGCTGTGCAGCGACCTGTCGGCGCTGGCCAACTACGCGCTGGTGGACAACAAGCAGTACCGCCTGCTCAAGCTGGCCACACCCGGCCCCTACACCTTCATCCTGGAAGCCACCAAAGAAGTGCCCCGGCGCGTGAGCCACCCTTCGCGCAAAACCATCGGTCTGCGTGTGCCCGACCGCAAAGGCCTGCAAATGCTGATTGACCTGCACGGTGCGCCGCTCTTGGCCACCACGCTGATCCCACCGGGCGAGACCGAGCCGCTCAACGACGCACAAGAAATTCGCCAACGCTACGAGCACCAGATTGACGCCGTGATCGACGCGGGCGCCTGCCCCTTCGAGCCCACCACGGTGATCGACCTGACACCCATGGGCAGCGGCGGCGACCCGGTGGTGCTGCGCGAAGGCCGCGGCAGCCTGTCGGCCATTGGTCTTTGAGGCGGCTCCCGGTGGACATCTCCAACCTCATCCAGACCGTTCTGATCTACGCCCTGCCGGTGCTGTTTGCCATCACCGTGCACGAGGCGGCCCACGGCTACGCGGCGCGCCACTATGGCGACAACACCGCCTACATGCTGGGACGCATCACACTCAACCCGTTCAAGCACATCGATCCCGTCGGTACCATCCTGATGCCGCTGCTGCTGTACTTTGCCACCTCGGGCGCATTTTTGTTTGGCTACGCCAAACCCGTGCCAGTCAATTTTGGCCACCTGCGCAACCCCAAGCGCGACATGGTGTGGGTGGCGCTGGCCGGGCCAGCGTCCAACTTTGTGCAGGCCGCCCTTTGGGCAGTGCTGCTGGTGGTGCTGGTGGGCACGGGCACGCAGGAGCGCTTCTTTTTAGAGATGGCCCGCGCTGGCGTGCTGGTCAATCTGGTGATGTGGGCCTTCAACCTGTTTCCGCTGCCGCCACTGGATGGCGGGCGCATTCTGGTCGGACTGCTGCCCTGGAAGCAGGCACACCTGCTGTCGCGCGTGGAACCCTGGGGCTTTTTCATCGTGATGGCGCTGGTTCTGGCGGGCATTGTGGGCTCGCTGTGGCTGCGCCCGCTGATGAGCCTGGGCTACGGCGCCATCAACCTGCTGCTGACACCGCTCACCGCCCTGCTGCGCTAGATGGCGCCTTTTCTTTTTTCTTGCTGATTGCGTTTTTATGAGCACCACGCGTTTTCTGACCGGCATCACCACCACCGGTACCCCCCACCTGGGCAACTTTGTCGGCTCCATCCGCCCCTCGGTCGAGGCCAGCCTGCGCCCCGGCGTGCAGAGCTTTTATTTTTTGGCCGACTACCACGCACTCATCAAATGCGAAGACCCGGCGCGCATCCAGCGCTCGACACTGGAGATTGCCGCCAGCTGGCTGGCTGCCGGGCTCAACCCCGAGCAGGTCACGTTCTACCGCCAGTCCGACATCCCCGAAATTGCCGAACTCAACTGGCTGCTCAGCTGCGTCACCGGCAAGGGCCTGCTCAACCGCGCCCACGCCTACAAAGCATCGCAAGACAAAAACCTGGCGGCGGGCCGCGAGGCAGACGACGGCGTCACTGCCGGCCTGTTCATGTACCCCGTGCTCATGGGCGCCGACATCCTGATGTTCAAGGCGAACAAAGTGCCCGTGGGCCGCGACCAGATCCAGCACATCGAAATGGCGCGTGACATGGCCGCCAGCTTCAACCACCTCTACGGCGAACACTTCACGCTGCCCGAAGCGGTGATTGACGACAACGTGGCCACCCTGCCCGGCCTCGATGGCCGCAAGATGAGCAAAAGCTACAACAACACCATCCCGCTGTTCAGCTCGCGCGCGCAGCTGCAAAAGCTCATCGGCAGCCTGCTGACCGACTCGCGCGCGCCCGGCGAACCCAAAGAAGTCGAAGGTTCGGCGCTGTTCCAGATTTACCAGGCCTTTGCCACCGAGCAAGAGACCGCCGCCCTGCGCCAGCAGTATGCCGACGGCATTGCCTGGGGCGACGCCAAACAGCTGCTGCTGGAGCGCGTGGACCAGGTGATAACGCCCATGCGGGCGCAGTACGAAGCGCTGATCAGCCACCCCGAGCGCATCGAGCAAACCCTGCTGGCCGGTGCCGAGCGGGCCCGCACGCTGGCCACGCCGTTCATCCGCGAGCTGCGCTCTGCCGTGGGCCTGCGCAGCCTGGCCCAGGGCACCGCTGCCCCCCAGGCAGCCAAAGCCACCAAGGCTGCGCTGCCCAGCTTCAAGCAGTACCGCGAAAAAGACGGCCAGTTCTACTTCAAGCTGGTGGCCGCCGATGGCCGCCTGCTGCTGCAAAGCACGGGTTTTGCCGCACCCCAAGAGGCAGGCCAGGCCATCGCCCAGCTGCAAAAAGACGCCAATGCGCTGCACACCCTGGCCGCGCGCCTGGCGCCGGTAGAAGGCGTATCAACGCAGGACGTAGCCGCAGCCCTGCAACAACTGAGCGACGCTGCCAACGCCTGATTGGGTGCCAGGCAGCGCCATAAGATTGCTATTATTTAAATAGCATAAAGCGCACGCTACACAAGCCCTGCCGGCCAAAAAACCATCAAAATGCGCCCCCTGTGCCTGAAGCCGCAGGGGGCATGACCACCGCCGCAGGCTGCACCTGGTTGCGGCCAGCGTGTTTGGCGCGGTACATGGCTTTGTCAACGCGCTCAATCAACTGCGCCAGGGTTTCGCCAGGCTGCAGCTCGCCGACTCCCACAGACAACGTGACCTGGCCCGCCTGCTCGTGCGTCAACCGTTGCACGCTTGCGCGGCAGCGCTCAGCCAGAGGCAGCGCCTGCCCCAGGTCACAGCCACTGAAAACCAGCAAGAATTCTTCTCCACCCCAACGGATGACGCTGTCGTTGGCGCGCAGTGCGGCAATGAGGCTGCGCGACAGCGCCTTGAGCACTGCGTCGCCACAACTGTGGCCCCAGGTGTCGTTGATCTGCTTGAAGTAGTCAACATCAGCGATGGCTATCGACATGGGCAGTTTGCTGCCCACGGCCTGCATGTAGGCTTTTTCCAGCACCATTTCACCGGAGGCGCGGTTGAGCGCGCCGGTCAATGCGTCAAAGCGCATGGTCTCGCGAAACATCTGCTCTTCCAGCACCCGGGTGGTCAGGTCGCGAAAAATGCTCACGTAGTGCGTCACTTCGCCCGCCTCGTCGGTCAGGGGCGTGATGGTTTCGTCGCAGTAAATCAGCGCGTTGTTTTTGGCGCGGTTGGTGAAGGTGCCCCTGAAGGTTTTGCCCTGCTTCAGGGTGTCCCACATGTTCTGGTAGAACGCCGCGTCATGTTCACCGGACTTGAGCAGACTGGGGGTGTGCCCCAGCACCTCGGTCAACCCATAGCCGGTGATTTTTTCAAACCCTTTGTTGACAAACTCGATGACGCCGTGGCGGTTGGTGATGAGCACGCCATCGTCGGTGACGTTGAGCACATGGGCAAAAAGCTGGGTTGTCTTTTGTGCCGCCATCAGGTTGCTGATGTCTTGCTGCACTGAGATGAAGTGGGTGATCTCGCCCGCCGGATTGCGCACCGGGGAAATGTTCCACTCTACCGTGTAGGGTCGCCCGTCCTTGCGGTAGTTGATGGTGGAGCCTTGGAAATAGCTGCCCTGGCGCAGGCACTCGCGCAGCCACTCCATCACGTCGGGATTGGTGGCCGGCCCCTGGAGCAGGCGTGGGTTACGGCCCAGCAGTTCTTGCTCGCTATAGCCAGTCATGCGGCTAAAGGCTTCGTTGGCATAAACGATGCGGCAACCCTCTTTGTCCAGGCTTGCGTCAGTCAACACCACCGCGTTGAACGACTGCTCAAGCGCAACGGCAAGCACGGCGGGATCAATGTGGCTGAGCAAGGTTTTCATGGGGGCGCGACAAATCCTGATGGTGCAAGCATGGCCACTGAATGGTAACGCGCTGCTTTGGCTGGCCCGGCAAACAGCACCAAGACCAAAGAAAAAACCCTTGCAAGTCATTGACTTGCAAGGGTTTTTAATTTGGCGGAGAGGGTGGGATTCGAACCCACGGTGATATTGCTACCACGCCTGATTTCGAGTCAGGTACATTCGACCACTCTGCCACCTCTCCTGTGTGTCGAAGCCTGCGATTCTAGCAGATATTTCAAGGCACCAGCACTTCCAGCCCGCCCATATAGGGGCGAAGCACTTCGGGCACGGTCACGCTGCCGTCTGCGTTCTGGTAGTTTTCCAGCACGGCCACCAGCGTGCGGCCCACGGCCAGGCCCGAGCCGTTCAGGGTGTGTACCAGTTCATTCTTGCCCTGGGCGTTCTTGAAGCGCGCTTGCAGACGGCGCGACTGGAAGGCCTCGCAGTTGCTCACCGAGCTGATTTCGCGGTAGTTGTTCTGGCCGGGCAGCCACACTTCCAGGTCATAGGTTTTGGCGGCGCCAAAGCCCATATCGCCCGTACACAGGCTCATCACGCGGTAAGGCAGGCCCAGTTTTTGCAGGATGGCCTCGGCGTGGCCGGTCATGGCTTCCAGCGCTTCGTAGCTGTGGTCGGGATGCACGATTTGCACCATTTCCACCTTGTCGAACTGGTGCTGACGGATCATGCCGCGCGTGTCGCGGCCATAGCTGCCTGCCTCCGAGCGAAAGCATGGCGTATGCGCCGTGAGCTTGATGGGCAACTCGGATTCGGCCAACACCACATCGCGGACAAAGTTGGTCAGCGGCACCTCGCTGGTGGGGATGAGGTAGAGCGCGGCGTGGTCGGGCACGGGCTCGCCGTCCTGGCCACCCTTTTTGGCGGCAAACAGGTCGCCTTCAAACTTGGGAAGCTGGCCGGTGCCTTTGAGCGAATCGGCGTTGACGGCGTAGGGCACATAGCACTCGGCATAGCCGTGCTCTTGCGTCTGCACGTCCAGCATGAATGCGCTAAGCGCCCGGTGCAGGCGGGCGATGCCGCCCTTCATCACCGTAAAGCGCGAGCCCGACAACTTGACGCCCATGTCAAAGTCCAGCCCCAGCGGGGTGCCCACGTCCACATGGTCTTTCACCTCGAACGCAAAGGTGGCGGGCGTGCCCCAGCGGCGCACTTCCACGTTGCCCGATTCATCGGGGCCCACGGGCACGCTCTCGTGGGGCAGGTTGGGCACGGCCATGAGCATGGTTTGCAGCTCGGTCTGGATTTGCTCCAGGCGCTGGGCCGATTGCTCCAGCTCCACCTTGGAAGCCGCCACCTGGGCCTTGGCAGCCTCGGCGCCCTCTTTGTCGCCCTTGCCCATCAGCATGCCGATGTGCTTGGAGAGCTGGTTGCGCTGGGCTTGCAGCTCCTCGGTGCGGGTTTGCAGGGTTTTGCGCTCGGATTCCAGCGCTTGGAACGCTTGCACGTCCAAGAACGCCTGGGGATTTTTGCGGGTTTCCAGGCGGGCGATGGCGCTGGCCAGGTCTTTGCGGAGAAGAAAAATGTCAAGCATGCAGCGATTTTAGGGGCCACGGCGGCGGCGCCCGCCACAGCGCCGGGGTATTGCCCTCTGGCGCCACCACCGCCCTTTAACATGCCTGTCCAATGGCAGCGCCGATTCTGCCCGCAGGAGCTCAGCATGTTTTTTGTCTTTGGCCCGTCTGGGCAAATGTACCGCGGTGGCCCCGAGAACCTGGCCAAAATCTCGCCCGTGCGCAGCGTGCGCCGCCCCTTGGCGCTGCGCGCGCGCCTGGACCCGCAAGGCGATGGCGTAGCGCCCTTCCCGCTGCCCCCACCACCGGCCCAGACCACAGCGCCCACGCCGCCGACCATGACGCTGCGCGCCCAAGATGCCGTCAGCGCCTACGCCCGCACCGAGCAAGGCCCGCAGATGGCACGCCAGCCGCTGACACGCGTGAGCGATGTGATGACGCGCGGCGCCCTCACCGTCACTCCCACCATGCGCGTGCATGACGCCTGGCACCTGCTGTCTGAACACCACATCGGCCAGGCGCCGGTGCTCAATGCACAAGGCCATGTGGTGGGATTGCTGTTGCGCAGCGACATCGCGCCCCAGGAGCTGCTGCCCGCGCCGGGCAGCATGGGCGAACAATTGGCGCTGGTGCGCCGCCTGGTGGCAGAGGCCATGGTCAGCCCGGTGCCGACGGTGTCGGTCGATACCGAGCTGCGCCGCGTCGCCCAGGTGCTGCTGGACACCGGCCTGCCCGGCCTGCCGGTGACGGATGAGTGGGGCAGCATGGCGGGTTTTGTCTCGCGCACCGACATCCTGCGCGCCGTGGCCGCCGACCCGCCGCTGGACTTGTGGAGCTGACTTGGCCGATAAAATTATCGATCAAATCAGCCTCCAGCCCTTGCGTGGTGGGCGCTACCAGCTATCAATAAGAGAGTGTTACAGCGTCAGGCAGCACCGGTTTCGGGGCGGCGCTCGGCCAGTTCCAGGCCGGTAGCGGCATCGAGCTTGAGGCCCT
This sequence comes from Simplicispira metamorpha, assembly GCF_004341365.1. GTDB lineage: Bacteria > Pseudomonadota > Gammaproteobacteria > Burkholderiales > Burkholderiaceae_C > Simplicispira > Simplicispira metamorpha. The sequence continues at coordinate 104,923 of NZ_SLXH01000004.1, forward strand.
TGGGCAGCGGAAACTTCACCGTCTCTTCGATGCCGTTCATGCTGCGCACCGACACCGCGCCCAGCGCCTTGATGCGGTCAATCACCTGCTTGACCAGAATCTCGGGCGCCGAGGCACCCGCCGTCAGGCCGACGCGGGCAATGCCCTTGAACCACTCGGGACGCAGCTCATCGGCACTATCGACCATGTAGGCCGTGGTGCCCAGCTTGGCCGCCAGCTCGCGCAGGCGGTTGCTGTTGGAGCTGGTGGGGCTGCCCACCACAATCACCAAGTCCACCTGCGGGCTCAGTACCTTGACGGCATCCTGGCGGTTTTGCGTGGCGTAGCAAATATCCTGCTGTTTGGGCTCGCGCACCTGCGGAAAGCGCGCGCGCACGGCGGCGGTGATCTCGGCGGCATCGTCCACGCTCAGGGTGGTTTGCGTGACCACGGCGAGTTTGGCCGTTTGCAACGGCTGCACGCGGGCCACGTCGGCCACGTCTTCCACCAGGTGGATGCCGTGGTCGAGCTGGCCCATGGTGCCCTCGACCTCGGGGTGGCCTTTGTGGCCAATCATGATGAACTCGTAGCCCTCCTGGGCCAGCTTGGCCACCTCGACGTGGACTTTGGTGACCAGCGGGCAGGTGGCGTCAAACACGCTGAAGCCGCGCGCGTGCGCCTCCATCTGCACGGCCTTGCTCACACCGTGGGCGCTGAACACCAGCGTGGCGCCAGGCGGCACATCGCTCAGTGCTTCAATGAAGATGGCGCCCTTGGCCTTGAGGTCGTTGACCACGTAGGTGTTGTGCACGATTTCATGGCGCACGTAGATGGGCGCGCCAAACTTTTGCAGCGCCCGCTCCACGATCTCAATGGCCCGGTCCACGCCCGCACAAAAGCCGCGCGGCTCGGCCAGCAGCACTTCCTGGGGCAGGTTCACAGCACGCCAATCACCTGGACTTCAAACGTCACTGGCTGGCTGGCCAGGGGGTGGTTGAAGTCGATCAACAACGCATCGGGGCTGTCGGTGTTGCCCACTTGCACCACCACGCCCGCGTAGGTGGCCAGGCCATCGGGGGTGGCAAATTCGACCACTTCACCGGGGTGGTACTGGTCGTCGGGGTCGCCCATGGCGTTGAGCAGCGTGCGCGCCACCCACTGCTGCATCTCGGGGTTGCGCTGGCCAAAAGCCTCGCCTGCGGGCAGCTCAAACGTGGCGCGGTCGCCCTCGTTCAGGCCCAGCAGGCGCTCTTCCATGGCCGGGGACAGCTCGCCTGCGCCCAGCGAAAGCGTGGCCGGTTTGCCGTCAAAAGTGTTGATGATGTCGCCAGCGGGGCCCGCCAGACGGTAATGCAGGGTCAGGAATGAACCCGGTTGAACAAGTGCCATGGGTGCCTCTATAAACTGGCGCCATTTTACGGTTGGCCTCCCGCACACTGCTCTCCCATGCCCCTCAAAGACCTTCCTGCCGACGCGCAGCCGCGCGAGAAGTTGCTGGCGCGCGGCCCCGCTGCCCTGGCCGATGCCGAGCTGCTGGCCATCTTGCTGCGCACTGGCATCGTCGGCAAAAACGTGTTGCAGATGGCGCAAGAGCTGCTCGACCCGCCCCGCGTGGACGCCACCACGGGCCAGCTCAGCGGCGGCTTTGGCGGCATTGGCGGGCTGCTGCACACCAGCGCGGCCGACCTGGAGCGCATCAAGGGCCTGGGCCCGGCCAAGCGCGCCGAGCTGGTGGCGGTGCTCGAACTGGCCCGCCGCGCCCTGGCCCAGCAGCTGCAAGAGGGCGAGGTGTTCGACTCGCCCGACGCCGTCAAGCACTACCTGCAACTGCACCTGGCCTACAAAGGCCACGAGGTGTTTGCCGTGCTGTTTCTGGACAGCCAGCACCGCCTGCTGGCGCTGGAAGAGATGTTTCGTGGCACGCTGACGCAAACCAGCGTCTATCCGCGTGAAGTGGTGCTGCGCGCCCTGCACCACCAGGCCGCTGCCGTGGTGCTGTCGCACAACCACCCCAGCGGCAATGTGCAGCCCAGCCGCGCCGATGAGGCGCTCACGCAAACTTTGAAAACCACCCTGGCGCTGATCGACGTGCGCGTGCTCGACCACGTCATCGTGGCGCCGGGCCAGGCGCTGTCGATGGCAGAAAAGGGCCTGCTGTGATCCTGCAAGACCCTACCCTGCTGCGCTCGGCACTGGCCGCCGCACTGGAGGCGGCACGCGCCTCGGATGCGGGCCAGCAGGCACTGCCACTGCCAGCGCCACCAGAGCCACCGCCGCTCTCGCCCGCTGCGGCCCGGCGCGCCGCAGCGGCAGCGCGCATCCACCAGGCGCCGCGCACCGCCCCGGCGGGAACAGGGGCGCGTGCCAGTTCTCCCCGGCGCCGCAGCGGCCCGCGCATCACCGATTTGCACGACCTGGGCACAGTGGCCCGCCAGCTGCGCGAGGAACAGGCCCGGCTGGAGGCCCAAGCCAAAGAACGCCGCGCCGCCGCCGCCCGCCGCGAGGCCGAGCACCAGCTGTTCAGCCGCGCTGTGGGTGCCATCAGGCCGCTGCGCACCCGCGAGCGCCTGCACCTGTCCGACCCGCCGCCGCTGCCCCTGCCCGTGCAGCACTGGCTGGACGAAGAGCGCGTGCTGCGCGAATCCATCAGCGACGACTTCGACGTCAGCACCCTGCTCGACACCGACGACCAGCTCAGTTTCCGGCGCCCCGGCATTGGCGTAGAGATCACCCAGCGCCTGCGCGCCGGGCACTGGAGCATCCAGCGCCAGCTCGACCTGCACGGCCTGCGCGTCGATGAGGCGCGCGAGGCGCTGGGCCAGTTCATCCGCAACGCGCACAAAAACGGCATGCGCTGCGTGCGCGTGGTGCATGGCAAGGGACTGGGCTCGCCAGGCAAAAGCCCCGTGCTCAAAAGCCGGGTGCAGCGCTGGCTGGTGCAAAAAAGCGAGGTGCTGGCCTTTGTGCAGGCGCGCCCCATGGACGGCGGCGCAGGCGCGCTGCTGGTGCTGCTGCAACCAGTGGGCACGCGGCAGTAGCCCCCCGCACCGAAAAAATTTCAGGTATTTTTGGCCTGCAGCCCAAACGCAGCGGGCGCAAGCAGCTATCTTTTTTGACAATCAAAAACGCGCAAACGGATCGACCAGCGAGGCCAGCGAAGCACCGCCGGGCGCAGCGGCAGCGGTGCGCGGGGCGCTCTCGGGGGGCTCATGCACGGGCGTCAATGGCAGCGGCTGCATGCGGCGGCCATAGATGCGCTGCACGCGCTCGTCCAGCGTGGGGTGGCTGTCCAGGTGGCGCTGTAGCACGCTGGCGCTGGGCACATCCACCAGCAGCATGTGCTGCACGGCGGGGTGGGCCAGACCGGTGTGGCCGTGCGGCGCGCCCGCAGCACCGGCCTGGGCGCGCTGGGTCTGCACCTTGCGCAGCACGCCGCCCAGGCCGTCTTTGCTGCGCGTCCACTGCACAGCGCGGGCGTCGGCCAGAAACTCTCGCTGGCGCGATACCGCCGCCTTGAGCAGCCGCCCGGTCAGCCAGCCCGCCCAGCCCGCCAGCCGGATGGCACTGCCAAACCACCACGCCAAACCGGGCCGTTCGCGCATCTCGTCACCAAAGTGGTGTACCAGCTCCAGGCCATAGACCATGCCGGCCAGGCGCATTTTCAGGCGGGTGTCGCCCTCGTGCAGGTGGCTGAGTTCATGCGCCACCATGCCTTGCAGCTCTTCGCGGGTCAGCCAGTCGAGCGCGCCCTGGGTGACGGCCACCACGGCGTCCGATGCGTCCCAGCCCGCCGCAAAGGCGTTGATGGCCTCGGTGCGTGGCAGCACCATGACCTGGGGCTGGGGCATGTGGGCGGCAATGCACAGCTCTTGCACCACGTTGCACAGGCGCTGCTCGGCGTGGCTGGTGGCGGGCCGGGCCTCGCGGGCGCCAATGCGCTGGGCCAGGCGCACACCACCGGCCCGCAAATTCGAGGTCTCCAGCCACCAGCCGCCCAGCACCAGCAGCAGCGACACGCCCACGTTGGCCGCCAAAAAGCCGCGCGGATACGGCAACTGCACCGGCAGCGCCCAGTTCATCATCTGCCAGGCCAGCACCAGCGCGCCATGGACTGACGCCACCAGCAGCACCACCGCCACGGCAAAAGCCAGCAGCAGGCGGCGCGTCTCAGCGCGGGCGTTGTGCTGGTGGTCCCAGAACTTCATGGGGGGTGGGCGCAGTGGCAGGCGGCGCAGGCGCTGGAGCAGGCAGGTGGCAGAGGCCAGCAGCGGTGCAGGCGCGCGCCAGCGCAGCGGCTCAGAACTTCACCTGGGGGGCGGCGCGCTCGGCCTCGCTGCGCGTGGCTTCGAGCATGGCGGCGGGCGCAAAGCCCAGCAGCCGCGCCACGATGAGGGCCGGAAACTGCGTGGCCTCGTTGTTGAACTCCAGCACTTGGTCGTTGAACGCCTGGCGGGCAAAGCCGATGCGGTTTTCGGTGCTGGTGAGTTCTTCGCTGAGTGACTGCATGGTGGCGTCGGCCTTGAGTTCGGGGTAGGCCTCGGCCACCACCATCAGGCGCCCCAGGCTGCTGCCCAGCACGCCTTCGGCGGCAGCCAGCGCGCCCAGCGCCGCCGCATCGCCCACATGCTGGCGCGCGTTGCTGGCGGCGCCCTGGGCCTGGCCGCGCGCTGCAATCACGGCTTGCAGCGTGCTGGCTTCGTGCTGCAAATAGCCGCGCGCCACTTCGACCAGGTTGGGCACCAGATCGTGGCGGCGCTTGAGCTGCACATCAATCTGGCCAAAGGCGTTGGCGGTGCGGTTGCGCAGTTGCACCAGCCGGTTGTAAACGGCCATGGCCCACAGCGCCACAGCCACCAGCAGCAGCACCCCTACCCACAGTTGCATGTCCATGGCAAGCTCCTCCCAGATGTTGGATCAGCGCAATTGCAGCGCCGACGATTGCAGCGCCCGCGCCGCGCCCGTGCCCATGGCGGCACCAAAGCGCTTGACCAGCCGCTCGGCCACGTTGTCGCGGCGGGTGTAGTCGATGATGTCTTCGGCCTTGACGACCTCGCGGGCCACGTAATCGAGGCTGCCCAAGTGGTCGGCCAGGCCCATGTCCAGCGCCTGCTGGCCCGTCCAGAACAGGCCGCTGAAGGTTTCGGGCGTGGGCTTGAGCCGGTCGCCCCGGCCCGACTTGACCACGGTGATGAATTGCTGGTGGATCTGGTCGAGCATGGCCTGCGCGTAGGCGCGCTGCGTTTCGGTCTGGGGGCTGAAGGGGTCGAGGAAGCCCTTGTTCTCGCCTGCGGTGAGCAGGCGGCGCTCGACGCCCAGCTTTTCCATGGCGCCGGTAAAGCCAAAACCGTCCATCAGCACGCCGATGCTGCCCACGATGCTGGCCTTGTCCACATAAATGCGGTCGGCGGCAGCGGCGATGTAGTAGGCCGCTGAGGCACAGGTTTCTTCCACCACGGCGTAGATGGGCTTGTTGTGCTTGGCCTTGAGGCGCACGATTTCGTCGTTGATGATGCCCGCCTGCACCGGGCTGCCACCCGGCGAATTGATGAGCAGCACCAGCGCCTGCGAGCCCTCGTCTTCCAGCGCGCTGCGCATGGCGGCGACGACAAACTCGGCGCTGGCCTCGGCGCCCGCAGCGATTTCGCCCTTGATGTCCACCACGGCGGTGTGTGGACTGCTTTTGGTGGCGGTGTTCATGTCGCGTGACATCACCGCCCAGGCCAGAAAAACAAAAAAGGCCAGCCAACCCAAACGGGTGAAAGTGCGCCAGCGGCGCGCTGCGCGCTGCTCGGCCAGGGTGGCAAAGGCCAGTTTCTCCAGCACGTCGCGCTCCCAGCCGGGGGCGTTGGCGGGGGGCGAATTCGCTCCTGAATCAGTAGCTGCTTGCGCCCACAGATCGGGCGCTGCGGGCTGTTTTGGCTCAAATCCGCTGGAAGGGGGTTGCTGGGGCTCGGTCATGTCAGAACTCAATGGGCTGGAGGTGTTGTGCAGTATGCCAGCGCACCCGGCCGCACTCAGCCCTGGCGCAGGAGCCAGTCGTGCAACTCGCGCACGGTGTGGGCCACGCTCAGGGGCTGCAAGGGGGCAAAGGTGGTGTGGTCGTGGGCGCCGTAGGCCACGCCCACGCTGGGGCAACCGGCGTTGAGCGCCATTTGCAGGTCGTGCGTGGTGTCGCCCACCATCAGCACGCGCTCGGGCGGCACGCCAAACTCGGCCATCAGCTCGTGCAGCATCAGCGGATGCGGCTTGCCAGCGGTTTCATCGGCGGTGCGCGAACCATCGAACACGCCCTTGAGCTGGGCCGATTGCAGCGCTTCGTTCAGGCCCCGGCGGCTCTTGCCGGTGGCCACGGCCAGCAGGTGGCCCCGGGCGCGCAGGTCGTCCAGCAGGGGCAAGACGCCTTCGAACAGGCTCACTTCGTCCTGCAAGCGCAGGTAGTGGTAGCGGTAGCGGTTGCCCAGTTCGGGGTATTTCTCGGGCGGCACGTCGGGGGCGGCGTGGGCCAGCGCCTGCGTCAGCGCCATGCCGATCACGTAGGCAGCGGCCTCTTGGCTGGGCACGGCGCCGCCCACATCCTGCACCGCCGCCTGGATGCAGCGCACGATGATCTGCGTGGAGTCGAACAAGGTGCCATCCCAATCGAAGGCGATCAGGTCAAAGCGGCGCGAAGGGGTCAGGTGCAAAGTCATAGCGAGGGGGCAAAAGCGGCCAGCTCGGGGGGCAGCTCGGCATGCAGTTCGGTGCGTGCGCCGCTGGCGGGGTGGGTAAATTGCAGGCGCCAGGCATGCAGAAACATGCGTTTGAGGCCCGCCTTTTGCAAGCGCTTGTTCAGCTCGAAATCGCCGTATTTGTCATCGCCCGCAATCGGGTAGCCGCTGCTGGCCAGGTGCACGCGAATTTGGTGTGTGCGCCCGGTCTTGATGGTCACTTCCAGCAAACTCATGGCGGGCAGGCCCTGGGCAGTCTGGGCCGGGGCCGTGGCGCGCACCTTAACCAGCGTGATCGAGCGCATGCCGTCGGGGTCGTCTGCCGTGGTGACGCGCACGCGGCGCTCGCCATCGGGCTGCAGGTATTTGTGCAACGGGGTGTCAATCACCTTTTTGTTGGCGGGCCAGCTGCCGCTGACCAGCGCCAGGTAGGTTTTGCCGGTTTCACGCTCGCGGAACTGGTCTTGCAGGTGCGTGAGCGCACTGCGCTTTTTGGCCACCAGCAAGATGCCCGAGGTTTCGCGATCGAGCCGGTGTACCAGTTCCAGAAATTTCGCCTGCGGGCGGGCCTGGCGCAGTTGCTCGATCACGCCAAAACTGACGCCGCTGCCGCCATGCACGGCCACGCCAGCGGGTTTGTCGATGGCCATCAGGTGCTCGTCTTCCAGCAAAGCCGGAAACTCGCGGGCGGGCGCGGGGTGCGCGGCTTTCTCGGCCATTTTTTCCGACACGCGCACGGGCGGCAGGCGCACCTGATCGCCACTGTGCACGCGGGTGTCGGCACTGACGCGGCCTTTGTTGATGCGCACTTCACCGCTGCGGATGATGCGATAGACGTGCGTTTTGGGCACGCCCTTGAGCTGGCGCATGAGGAAATTGTCGAGGCGCTGACCCTCGGATTCGGCATCGACTTCAATGAACCGTGCCGCCGGGGCAGCGGGGGCCACAGCGGCCTGGAGGGCGGGGGGTTGCGGTGTTTTGCCGCCTATAATCTGTTTCACCTGCGCAGTGTTTTGTAAGTGGTTGATTTGTCTGGAGTTTAGTCCACACAGCCATTTCCCCCGCGCAGGCAGGTCGATGCCAGCGGGTGTCGCGCACGCAGATAGCAGGCCAGTTGCCTGCCTTGGCCTGCACGGCGCACGGCAGGCTGACGCAATTGAAATACTGAATACGGAATACCCCAGCTGGCAGTCCACCCACCCCGGGCCGCGACTGCCAGCGGATCAAAGCGAACATGTTGGTGCTGGTGATGATGGTTCAAACCCTGTGGCGGCGGCGCTGGCTGCCGCTATGGGCATTGAAAAGCACGCCAACGCACATCCTGCCTGCGCAACCAGCTATTTATTCGATAGCAAATCTGCACTTCTCCAGGCTCGCTCCCATCCACGCGCCCTTGCCACCCCCGCAGAGCTAAAGCTCGGCGGCACTTGGCATACCCGGCAATTCCCTTCGTTTCAAGGCGTCAGTCCAGGCATTGTTGGCTCCTACCGAGCCTGTTGTTTGTTTGGAATCACGGGCCGCAGCCCGGCAGCCACAGTGCTGCGGCGCTGCCGACCCCGCACACGTAAAGGAAACGCATCATGAAGCGGATGCTGATCAACGCCACCCAGCCCGAAGAACGCCGTCTGGCCATTGTGGATGGACAAAAACTCCTCGACTACGAAATCGAAATCGAAGGGCGCGAGCAACGCAAGGGCAACATCTACAAAGCCGTTGTCACGCGCGTCGAACCCTCGCTGGAAGCCTGTTTTGTTGATTACGGCGAAGACCGCCACGGTTTCCTGCCCTTCAAGGAAATCTCCAAGCAGTACTTTGCCCCGGGCGTCTCGCCCAGCCAGGCGCGCATCAACGATGTGATCCGCGAGGGCCAGGAGCTGCTGATCCAGGTAGAAAAAGAAGAGCGCGGCAACAAGGGCGCTGCCCTGACCACCTTCATCAGCCTGGCGGGCCGCTACGTGGTGCTGATGCCCAACAACCCGCGCGGCGGTGGCGTCTCGCGCCGCATCGAGGGTGAAGACCGCGCCGAGCTGAAAGAAGCCATGGACCAGTTGGAATACCCCAACGGCATGAGCATCATCGCCCGCACCGCCGGCATTGGCCGCACCGCCCCCGAGCTGCAGTGGGACTTGAACTACCTGCTCAAACTGTGGAACGCCATCGACGGCGCCGCCAAGGGTGGCAAGGGCGCCTTCCTGATCTACCAGGAATCCTCGCTCGTTATCCGCGCGATCCGCGACTACTTCAACAACGACATCGGTGACATCCTCATCGACACCGACGATATTTACGAGCAAGCGCAGCAGTTCATGGCACACGTCATGCCCGAGCACGCTGCGCGTGTGAAGCGCTACCGCGACGACGCCGCCCTGTTCAGCCGCTTCCAGATCGAGCACCAGATCGAATCGGCCTACGCCCGCACTGTGCAACTGCCGTCCGGCGGCGCCATCGTGATCGACCACACCGAAGCGCTGGTATCGGTGGACGTGAACTCGGCCCGCGCCATCAAGGGCGGTGACATCGAGGAAACCGCCACGCGCACCAACCTGGAAGCCGCCGACGAAGTGGCCCGCCAGATGCGCCTGCGCGACCTGGGCGGCCTGATCGTGATCGACTTCATCGACATGGAGGAGAGCAAGAACCGCCGCGAAGTGGAAAACCGCCTGCGCGACGCGCTGCGCCAAGACCGCGCCCGCGTGCAGTTCGGCACCATCAGCAAGTTCGGCCTCATGGAAATGAGCCGCCAGCGCCTCAAGCCTGCGCTCTCCGAAGGCTCGTCCATCCCCTGCCCGCGCTGCGGTGGTTCGGGCCACATCCGCGACACGGAAAGCTCGGCACTGCAAATTTTGCGGATCATTCAAGAAGAGTCGATGAAGGACAACACGGCTGCCGTGCACTGCCAGGTGCCGGTGGAAGTGGCCTCGTTCCTGCTCAACGAAAAACGCACCGAGATCGCCAAGATCGAGTTGAAGCAGCGCGTGAGCGTGCTGATGGTGCCCAACAAGACGCTGGAAACGCCCAACTACCGTCTGGAGCGCCTCAAGCACGACGACCCACGCCTGGACCACCTCGACGCCAGCTACAAACTGGCCGAAGAAGTGGAAGACCCCACCGCCGTGACACGCCGCTCGCAAGAGCCCACCAACAAGCAAACCCCGGTCATCAAGGGCGTGCTGCCCGATGCACCGGCACCCCAGGCCGCACCGCGCGCTGAGGGCGAAACCCGCCCACCCCGCCCTGCCAACGGCCAGCGCACCGCAGCACCAGCGGCTGCACCCACAGCGCCACAGCGCCCTGCCCACCGGCCCGCGCCCCAGGAAAAGGGCTTTTTTGCCTGGCTCAAAAACCTGTTCGGCTTTGGCAGCCCTCCCGCGCCCATCGTTGCACCGCCCCCCGCACCCGCAGAGCCGTCGGCCCGTGAGCCGCGCCGGGATGGCCGTGGTGCCAGCGAAGGCCGGGGCCGCCGCAACGAGCGCACCGACCGCAATGGCAACACCAGCCGCGATGCAGGCAGAGATGCCCCGCGCGATGCCAGCAACGCCAATGAAGGCCGGGGCGGTCGCCGCAACGAACGCACCGAGCGCCCTGCGGAAAGCACACGCCCCGCCGAAGCCCGCCCAGCGCGCGACGCCGAGCGCCGCAATGACCGCCCGGAAGGCGAACGCCGCGAAGGTCGTGAAAACCGCGAAGGAAGCCGCAGCCGCCGCGACGCCGAGGCCCGCCCGCTGGACGATGCCACCGCACTGGACAGCACGGCCATGCCCACGCCAAGCGCCGGAGCAGACAGCGCAGCCCAAGAGCAGCGCCCCGAACGTGCGCCGCGCCGTGAGCGCAGTGAAGGCGCAAGCGGCACCCCCCGCCGCGAGCGCAGCCCACGCAGCGAAGGCCGTGAGCGCGCACCACGCGCACCGGAGTCCGCCACCCACCAGGCTGCAGTGGCCGACTTTGTCGACACAGCACCCCAGTCGGCCTTGCCTGACCTGGACTTGAGCGGTGATGGCACAGCCCCGCCAGCGGCAACGCCCGCCACCGAAGAGCGCCGCGAACGCCGCTCACGCGACCGCTATGGCCGCGACCGCCAGCGCGGTGAACGTGGTGAGCGCCAGGAGGCAGCAGCCGCCCCGGACAGTGGCGCCCTGCCTGCCGACAGCACGGTGGAGCAGGCCGCCACTGAACCAGCGCGCCGCAGCTACTTTGCGCCAGCGGCTGCACAGTCGGACATGCCCGTGCCCGCAGCAGCCGCACCGTCTGAGGCGCAGGCAGCGCCCGTGACCGTACCGGCACCTGCGCCAGCTGAAGCGCCCCAGCCCGTGCAGGCTGGCGCTGATCAGGCCAACGCTGCCACGGTGTCTGCCGACGCACCCGCCCCAGCGCCCGCCGCAACCGCCGCGCCAGCAGCAGCTGCGCCCGCAGCGGCTCCGGCCCCTGTAGCACCCGCGCCGGTAGCTGCGCCTGCACAGACCGCAGCCAACACCGGCACCATGCCGCGCGTGCAGCCCTATGTATTGCCCATAGTGCAGATGCAGGAGATTGCACAAAGCTGCGGCTTGCAGTGGGTCAACTCGGATGCGGACAAGGTGGCCGCAGTACAGGCAGCCATTGCCGCAGAACCCCGCCCCGTGCATGTGCCGCGTCCACGGCCAGCGCCCGTCGTGATCGACGAAGGCCCGCTGGTGCTGGTGGAAACCCGCCGCGACCTGCGTGACCTGCAACTGCCGTTTGAGCAGCCGCCCCAGGCCTGAGGCCCGGCGCATCCCAGGGGCTGCGCGCTGCGCGCGCCCCTGCAACCATTCCCCACGCGCCGACCTGCTCACCACGGGTCGGCGCTTCTTTTTGTGCCCTTTCGCCTGCACCCATGCCATGCTGATCCTGCTGTCTCCCGCCAAATCCCTGGACTACGACACGCCCGTGCCCGCAGGGCTGGCCCACACCCTGCCACGCTTTATTCCGCAATCCAGCCAGCTGATAGCACTGCTGCGCCAGCAATCACCGCAAGAGGTCGCCTCGCTGATGAAAATCAGTGATGCGCTGGCGGCACTGAACGTGGCGCGCTACGCCAGCTGGACGCCGCAGTTCAGCGCCGACAACGCCCGCCAGGCCGTACTGGCTTTCAATGGCGATGTGTACGAGGGCCTGGATGCGCGCACCCTCAGCCATGCCGAGCTGGACTGGGCGCAGGCGCACCTGGCCATCCTCAGCGGCTTGTACGGCGTGCTGCGCCCGCTGGACTGGATGCAGCCCTACCGGCTGGAGATGGGCACGCGCCTGCGCACCAGTGCGGGCAACACGCTCTACCAGTTCTGGGGCGCGCACATCGCGCAGTGCCTGAACCAACAACTGGCAGCCACCAGCAGCAACGCGCCAGGTATGCCAGCAAAGGCCCCTACCACCGCGCCGGTCGTGCTCAACCTGGCATCACAGGAGTACTTCAAAGCCGTCGATTGCAAAGCGCTGCAGGCGCGCGTGGTGGAGTGCGTGTTTGAAGAATGGAAAGGCAGCCGCTACCAGATCGTCAGCTTCCATGCCAAGCGCGCGCGCGGCCTGATGGCGCGCTACGCCATCCGCCAGCGCTGCACCCGGCCAGAGCAGTTGCAGCACTTTGATGCCGAAGGCTACGCCTTTGACAGCGCTGCCTCCACGCCCGACAGGCTGGTATTTCGGCGCCGCCGCGATTGAATCAGGCACAAAATACGGCCATGACCCACAGCCACCACATCCCCACCACCCGTGGCGCTGGCGCAGTTGCTGCGGCGCCGGCCATCACCCCTGAACTGCGCGCCTGGATCATTGCCCAGGCACAAGCCAACGTGGCTGCACCCGCCTTGCTGCAGTCCATGCAGGCAGCGGGCTGGGACGAAGACGTGGCCCTGACCGCCCTGCAAACCACCCTGCGCGAGCACCTGGACGAAGTGGCTGCGCAGCGCGGCATGCCGCCCGCTGTGCCCGTACCCATGCCCGCCCTGCACGATTCACCCACACGCCTGGCGGTCGCTGACCGCTCCATCGACGTGCTGCTGTCCATGGCCAACCCACGGCTGGCGGTGTTTGGCAACCTGCTCTCGGGCGATGAATGCGAGGCGCTGATTGCTGCTGCGCGCCCGCGCATGGCGCGCTCGCTCACCGTAGCCTCCAACAGCGCCACAGAAGAAGTCAATGACGACCGCACCAGCGACGGCATGTTCTTTGAGCGCGGCGAAATCCCCTTGGTGCAAGCCCTGGAAGAACGGATTGCGCAACTGCTGCACTGGCCTATTGAGAACGGCGAAGGTCTGCAAGTGCTGCGCTACCTGCCCGGCGCCCAGTACAAGCCGCACTACGACTATTTCGACCCCACAGAGCCCAGCACGACCCGCATCTTGCGCCGGGGTGGCCAGCGCGTAGCCACCTTGGTGATGTACCTCAACACACCAGCCCAGGGCGGGGGCACCACCTTCCCCGACGTTCACTTGGAAGTGGCCCCCCAGCGTGGCAACGCCGTGTTCTTCAGCTACGAACGCCCCCACCCCAGCACACGCACCCTGCATGGTGGTGCGCCCGTGCTGGCAGGCGAAAAGTGGGTGGCCACCAAGTGGCTGCGCGAACGAGAATTCACTTGAAGCGCTTTTCCCTCCTGCAAACCCCACCATGACAACCCGCAAAAAAATATCCCTGCGCACCAGACTGCTGCTGGTCGTGCTCATCGTTCTGGCAGGCTACGCCATCACGCTGACAGTGCTGACCCGCCAGGCTGGCAATCTGCAACACAAGACAGCGCTGCAATACACCACCCAACTGGCCGCCAACGAAGGCGCCAAGGCCACCGCCAACATAGAGCAGGCACTGGACTCCGCGCGCACCCTGGCACACGCCCTGGGCAGCCTGAAAACCGCCGGTCTGACCGACCGGGCCAGCGCCGACGCCTTGCTCAAAGGCGTGCTGGCGGGCAACCCGTCTTTTCTGGGCGTCTGGACGGGCTGGGAACCCAACGCCTTCGACGGCAAAGACAGTGAATACGCCAACCAGCCCGGGCATGACGCCAGTGGCCGCTACGTTCCTTACTGGAACCGTGGCAGCGGCACCATCAGCGTCGAACCCCTGGCCGATTACGACAAGCCCGGCGCGGGCGACTTCTACCAGCTGGCCAAGGCCAGTGGCCAGGAGACCGTGCTGGAACCCTACAGCTACACGGTGGCAGGCAAATCCGTACTGATGACCACCCTGGTCGCTCCCATCTTGATCGATGGCCGTTTTATGGGTGTGGCAGGCATTGATATGGCCCTGGCCAATTTGCAGCAAACCGTGGAAAAGATCCGCGTCTACGACACCGGCTACGCCAGTCTGCTGTCGAACAAAGGCATCTACGTGGGCGACCGCGATGCAGAAAACGTGGGCAAAGATCTGGGCGATGGCCTGGAGCAGGCCAAACAGGCCATCGCGCAGGGCAGCATCTTGCAGACCAATTTCTTCAGCCAGCGCCTGGAGACCGACGTCACCCGGGTGTTCGTCCCCATCCAGATCGGCATGACCAAGACGCCCTGGTCTTTTGCCGTCACCGTGCCCAACGACACCATCCTCAGCGAAGTGCAGCAACAGCGTCTGACCGCCATCGGGCTGGGGGTTTTGAGCATTCTGCTGGTCTCTCTGGGACTGGCTTTTGCGCTTGATCGCCTGGTGCTGCGGCCCATTGGGGGCGAGCCTGACGATGCTGCGGGCATCACTGCGCGGGTGGCACATGGCGACCTGAGCCAGCCCATTGCCGTGCGCCCCCAAGACACCACCAGCCTGATGGCGCAGTTGCAACACATGCAAAACAGCCTGGCCAGCGTGGTGGCCAATGTGCGCCAGGGCGCCGAGAGCGTGGCCACCGCCAGCGCCCAAATCTCCCAGGGCAACCACGATCTGTCCGGGCGCACCGAGAGCCAGGCCAGCGCGCTGGAACAAACAGCAGCCTCCATGGAGCAACTGGGCAGCACCGTCACCCAGAACGCCGACAACGCACGCCACGCCAATGAGCTGGCGCGCAGTGCCTCCAGCGTGGCCGTCCAGGGCGGCGAAGCCGTGGCGCGGGTGATCGCCACCATGAAGGACATCAACGACAGCTCGCGCAAGATTGCCGACATCATCGGCGTGATCGACGGCATTGCCTTCCAGACCAACATCCTGGCGCTCAACGCTGCCGTAGAAGCCGCCCGCGCCGGGGAACAAGGCCGCGGCTTTGCCGTGGTAGCCGCCGAAGTGCGCAGCCTGGCCGGGCGCAGCGCCGAGGCCGCCAAAGAAATCAAGGCCCTGATTGGTGCCAGCGTGGGCCGTGTCGAGGTGGGTGCAACCCAGGTCGATCAGGCCGGCCAGACCATGACCGAGGTGGTGCAGGCCATCCAGCGGGTCACGGACATCATGGGCGATATCAGCGCGGCCAGTGCTGAGCAAAGCGCGGGCGTCGGGCAAATCGGTGAAGCCATCACGCAGATGGACCAGGTCACGCAGCAAAACGCGGCCCTGGTCGAAGAAATGGCCGCCGCCGCCACCAGCCTGCAAAACCAGGCCCAAGACCTGGTGCAAACCGTGGCCGTATTCCAGCTCGGTGCAGGCACCGGCGCGGCGCGGGCCACCCCCACCGCAGCGCCACGGCCAGCACCCGCGCCCACCCCGGCGCGTGTGGCCATGCCCGCACCGCGCCCGGCACCAGCGCGCCCCATGCCGGTACGCAGCAGCACGGCGCGCACCGCAGCACCCACCCTGGCCAATACCCCCGCCAAAGCCCCCCAAAGCCCCGGCAAGGACGACGACTGGGAGAGCTTTTAAGCCACTCGAAAGATAATGATAAAAATGGCTGCCAGCGCTTTTGCAATAAGCGCTGGCAGCTATCATATCAATAGCAAATTAACCTTCCTCTGCCATGACACCCCACACGCCCGAACAATCCCAGCTGGGCAAGGCATCGGCCTATGCCGACCAGTACGATGCCAGCCTGCTCTTTCCGCTGGCGCGCGCGGGCAAGCGTGCCGAAATAGGCATCACCGCAGCGCCCGCATTTTTTGGTGCTGACCTGTGGACGGCTTTCGAGCTGTCGTGGCTGAACCTGCGTGGCAAGCCGCAGGTGGCGCTGGCGCACATCACCGTGCCCTGCGAAACCCCCAACATCATCGAGAGCAAATCCTTCAAGCTCTACCTCAACAGCTTCAACAACACGCGCTTTGCCGATGCTGCCGAAGTACAGGCGCGCATCCGTGCCGATGTGAGCGAAGCCGCCTGGCGCGGCGCAGCGCACCCGGCCACGGTGGGCGTGAAACTGCTGCTGCCCGACATGTTTGACCGCGAGCCGGTGCACGAACTCGATGGCCTGAACCTCGACCGGCTGGATGTGGAATGCACGCAGTACCAGCCCGCCCCCGAGCTGCTCACGGCGCAATTCAATGAAGCCCCGGTCAATGAGGTGCTGGTCAGCCACCTGCTCAAAAGCAATTGCCTGGTCACGGGCCAGCCCGACTGGGGCAGCGTGCAAATTGCCTACAGCGGCCCGCAGATCGACCAGGAAGGGCTGCTGCAATACATCGTGAGTTTTCGCAACCACAACGAATTCCATGAGCAGTGCGTGGAGCGCATCTTCATGGACATCTGGACGCGCTGCAAACCCATCAAGCTGACGGTGTACGCGCGCTACACCCGCCGCGGCGGCCTGGACATCAACCCGCTGCGCACCAGCCACCCGCAGGCGCTGCCGCGCAACATCCGGACGGCCCGCCAGTAACGCGCGGGCACAGCCGCACCTGGCCGGACTCAAGGCAGCCGGAAAACGGCCAGAGTGCGCCCCAAAACGGCAGCGTTGTGGCTCATGGCGTTGGCCGATTGTGCCGAGGCATCGACCAAAGCAGCGTTCTGCTGCGTCACGCGGTCCAGGTCGATGACGGCCTCGTTGACCTGGGCAATGCCTTGCGACTGCTCGCGCGTGGCCATGCCGATCTGCCCCATCAGCGCATTGACGTGGGCCACCGACTGCACCACCTCTTCAATCGTCTGGCGGGCCGATTGCATCTGCACCGCACCGCGCTCGGTGTGGGCGCTTGACTCACCAATCAGGGTACGAATCTCGCCAGCTGCCTTGGCGCTGCGCTGGGCCAGCGCACGCACCTCGGCGGCCACCACGGCAAAACCACGGCCTTGTTCCCCGGCGCGGGCGGCTTCTACGGCGGCGTTGAGCGCCAGGATGTTGGTCTGGAAGGCAATGCCCTCAATGGTGGCAATGATCTGGCCCATCTTGCGTGAGGATTGCTCGATCGCCTGTACCACCTCACTGACCTGGGCCACCGCAGCGCCGCCACGGCGGGCCAGCTCGGCACTGTGCGCGCTTTCTTTGAGCACCTGGTCGGTGGTGTCCACCGATTGGCACACCGTGCTGGAGAGTTCTTCCATGGACGCTGCGGTCTGTTGCAAGCTGCTCGCCTGCGACTCGGTGCGCGCCGACAGGTCGTGGGAGCCCTGGGCAATCTCTGCGGAAATGCGGCCAAAGGCGCCGATTTCGCTGCGGGCATCGCCCACCACGGCGCGCAGGTTGACCTGGATTTGCTGCAAACGCTCCATCAGCAAGGCCATGGGATGGCGCTCGCGGATACGGCGCTCGTCACCTGAAATGCTGCACCCGGCGATGGCGATGGCCACCTGGTTGGCATCGGCCAGCGCCCGGGTGATGCGGCGGTGAAAGCGCCACAAAATGAAGGCCGAGATGCCCATGACCAGTGCCGCCTGCAACATCAGCGCCAGGGGGCTATGGATCCAGCCCATGGCCTGCGGTACCAGCGCTGCCGCCCACAGCGGCAGCATCAGGGCCACCAAGCGCTCGGTGAAGGTGGCGCGTTGCAGGCGCCCCAGGCGGTCGCGCCAGCCCGTGGGGCGGACATGGCCTGCGTGCAGGTAGAAAGTGCGCTTACCCGACTCACGCTCCTGGCGCACACGCTGGTAGAGGACTTCGGCCTCGCGCACCTCCTCGCGCGTGGGCTTGACCCGCACCGACATATAGCCCTTGGGCTTGCCGTTTTCCATCAGTGGCGTGACGTGGGCGCGCACCCAGTAAAAGCTGCCATCCTTGCGCCGGTTCTTGACGACACCCACCCAACTGCGGCCATTGCCGATGGTGTTCCACATGTCCTTGAACGCTTCGGGGGGCATATCGGGGTGGCGCACCATGTTGTGCGGCTGGCCCATCAGCTCGCCCATCGCATAGCCGCTGACCCGGACAAAGGCGGCGTTACAGTGGGTGATGATGCCCTTGGCGTCCGTGGTGGACATCAACAATTCGTCTCCGGGAAAATCAAATTCGTGGGGCGTGACTGGCAAATTGGTACGCATGCTGCGGGCTCTATGGTGAGGTGCGCGCAAGTATAGGAATCGGGCACATCAGCACCCCTATACACCGCATGCACTGGTCTCTTTTATACAGTTTGTTGCAAATAAACGACAGGCAGCAGCACACTCCCCCGCGCATCAGTTCAGGAGGAACACCTGCACCGAACGCGACAGCGCCGTGGAGTTACTTTTGAGCGCATCCGCCGAGGCAGCGGTTTGCTCCACCAGCGCGGCGTTTTGCTGGGTGACAGCCTCCAGCTGGGTGACGGCCTCGTTGGCCTGGCCAATGCCCACGGACTGCTCGGTGGTGGCCAGGCTGATCTGGTGCACCAGCTCACTGACGCGCGAAACCGAGGCCACGACTTCGGCAATGGTTTTGCCCGCTTCTGCCATCTGGCGCGAACCGTCGGCCACCTGCGCTGCCGAGGCACCAATCAGCGTGCGAATCTCTTTGGCAGCGCTGGCACTGCGCTGGGCCAGCGCCCGCACTTCACCAGCCACCACGGCAAAACCCCGGCCCTGTTCACCCGCACGCGCAGCCTCCACGGCGGCATTGAGCGCCAGCAGGTTGGTCTGGAACGCAATGCCCTCAATCACCGAAATGATCTCGCTGACCTGGCTTGAAGAACGTTCGATGGCCTGCATGGCCTGGCCCACCTGCTGCACGGCCTGCCCACCCCGGCGCGCCACTTCGGCGCTTTGGGCGCTGTCACCAGAGACCCGCTCTGCGGTATCGGCGGTCTGGCGCACGGTGCTGGACAGCTCTTCCATGGCAGAGGCGGTTTTCTCCAGGCTCACGGCCTGGGCTTCGGTGCGCGCATACAGATCGTGGCCGCCCTGGGCAATGTCATCGGCAGAGCCCATGAAGCCTGCAATTTCAGAGCGCACATCGCCCACCACGGCACGCAGATTGACCTGAATTTGTTGCAAATTGCCCGCCAATGACCGCAAGGAGGGGGCGAAATGCTCGCTCTGGAGCTGGGTGGTCAGGTTGCAGGCTGCAATGTCGCGGGCAAATTGCCCGGCATCACGCATACCGCGCACGATGCGCCCATGGAACCAGGCCAGCACGCCTGCAATGCCCGCCAGCATCAAACCCAGCTCGGCTCCCCAGGCCAGGGCACCTTGCCAACCCAGCCAGCGCGGCACCATGCCCACGATGACCACGCCCAGCAGCATCAGCGCCAGATTCTGCGTGGCAGAAATGCCCTCCACACGCTGCCACAGGCCACGCAGCCCCGGGTACACCACCCGGCCATGGTGCAAACGCAGGGTTTGGCGCTGCGCAGCATGGTCGGCGCGCAACTGCGCATACAACGCCTCAGCCTGCTGCACCTCAGCGCGCCCGGGCTTGGTGCGCACCGACATATAGCCACGCGGCTTACCGCCGTCCATGATGGGCGTGACGTTGGCACGCACCCAGTAAAAGCCGCCGTTTTTGCGCCGGTTTTTCACCAGCCCCGTCCAGGCGTGGCCGCGCCCGATGGTGGCCCACATGTCCTTGTAGGCCTGGGGCGGCATGTCGGGGTGGCGAATCAGGTTGTGGGGCTGGCCAATCAGCTCGTCATAGGCATAGCCGCTGGCGTCCATGAACGCTGTATTGCAGTGGGTGATGACGCCCTTGGTGTCCGTGCTGGAAACCAACATGCTCTGCGCGGGGTAATCGTATTCATCGTCCGTCACAGGCAGGTTGATTCGCATAGGCAGGCCCCTTTAGCCGAAAAAATTCCCCCAGACCATAGGGATAAAACAAAAAATGGCCGAATTTATGGCCCGATCTGTAAACATTCATTTGAATGTAACATTTAGTGCCACAAAAGCGCAACTTTACTTACAACTCGGCATCACCAGCGCGGTGCCGCTGTTCAACAGGCACAGGTTTATTGCAAGCACACCAGCAGCAAGCCGGCCACCACCATGAGCATGCCGGCTTTTTCTTGCCACAGCAGGTTCTCGCTCAGGATGCGGCGCGAGACAAAGTAGCTGAACACCACTTCGATCATGCCCAGCGTGCGCACCGGCCCCACGCTTTGCAGCGCGTAGGCGGTGAACCAGGCCAGTGATGCCGCAGCGCCCATGGCCCCCGTCAGCAGCGACACCCGCCAGGCACGCCACAGCGGCGCCAAGCCCTGGGGCGTGCGCCGTGCCACCCAAGCGCCCAATCCTATCGACTGCAAACTCTGCGCCAGCAGCACGCCCCAGGCGCCCGACACCCAGGGCGATGCAGCCCCCAGTGCCAGCGCTCCACCACGAAAGCACACGGTAGCAATCGCAAAACAGGCGCCACCGGCCAGCCCGTACAGCGCCGGACGACTCAGCCAGGCCGAGGCCGATAGCCACTGCGTCCGGTCGGCGGGCAGCGACAACACCACCACGCCCAGCGTGGCCAGCACCATGGCCAGCAGCGCCAGCGGCGTGGGCAGCTCGTGCAAAAACAGGGCAGCGAACAGCGCCACCTGCAATACCTCGGTTTTGGCCAGCGTGACGGCCACGGCAAAGTTGCGCTCCTGCATGGCCACCAGCAGCGCGGCCGTGGCGGCAATCTGGAACAGCGCGCCCAGCGCAATCCAGCCCACATAGACCAGGCTGAAGTCGGGCAACACCCGCGCGGCGGGCAGCCACAGGCACAGCAGCGCCAGGTACACCAGCGCAAACGGCAAGCCGTACAAAAAACGCACCAGCGTGGCAGGCAGGGTGCCAAGTTCAGTGGTCAAAGAGCGCTGGGCCGTGTTGCGCACGGTTTGCGCAGCAGCGGCAAACAGCACCACCGGCACCCACAGCCAGCCGGGTTCATTCAGGGGAAGAGACATGGGGGGAACAATCCAGAAACCGCCGGCAGCCAACGTGCGCGGCGGGGCGCCAGCATAGCGCCAGGCCCCTGCGCGTGCGTGCGTGGTCGGCGATGGCTGCCTGAGCCAGCGGCGCAGATGCTTCAAAAAAGATAGCTACTGGCGCTTACCAGATAAAGCCCAGAGGCAGATTAGGGCTTAAATCGGGGTCTGGATTCCAATGGGCTCTGGTGGCTCCTGCCCTGAGCAAAGGCAAGAGCCCACGCATCACCCCAACACAGGCACCGGATACGTCCCCGGCAGCAAGATAGAGGCGTCCACCGTGTTGATATCGGTACGGCCACAAAACGCCATGGTCGTATCCAGCTCCTTGTGGATGATTTGCAGCGCGCGGGTCACGCCCGCCTCGCCAAACGCACCCAGGCCGTACAAAAAGCTGCGCCCGATCAGCGTGCCGCGTGCGCCCAGCGCCCGTGCCTTGAGCACGTCCTGGCCGCTGCGGATGCCGCCATCCATCCACACTTCAATATCGCGGCCCACGGCCTGAACGATGTCGGGCAGCGCCCGGATGGACGACGGCGCGCCATCGAGCTGGCGCCCGCCGTGGTTGCTGACCACCAGCGCATCAGCGCCGCTGTCAGCAGCCAGGCGCGCGTCTTCCGCGTCCATGATGCCCTTGAGGATGAGCTTGCCGCCCCAGCGCTTTTTGATCCACTCCACGTCGCCCCAGTTGAGTTCGGGGTCGAACTGCTCGGCCGTCCACGACGACAGCGACGACAAATCGCCCACGCCCTTGGCATGGCCGACGATGTTGCCAAAGCTGCGCCGCCGGGTGCCCAGCATCCCGAGGCACCAGCGCGGCTTGGTGGCCAGGTTGATGAGGTTGGCCAGCGTGGGCTTAGGCGGCGTGGAGAGGCCGTTTTTGATGTCCTTGTGGCGCTGGCCCAGGATTTGCAAATCCAGCGTCAGTTGCAGCGCGGTGCAGCCAGCGGCTTTGGCGCGGTCGATCAGGCGCTCGATGAAATCGCGGTCGCGCATCACGTAGAGCTGGAACCAGAAGCCCGGCCCGGCGTGCTGGGCCACGTCCTCAATCGAGCAAATGCTCATGGTCGAGAGCGTGAAGGGCACGCCAAAGGCACGGGCAGCGCGGGCGGCCAGGATTTCGCCGTCGGCGTGCTGCATGCCCGTGAGGCCGGTGGGCGCAATGGCCACCGGCATGGCCACATCCTGGCCGACCAGGGTGGTGCGTGTGCTGCGCCCGGTCATGTTCACGGCCACGCGCTGGCGCAGCTGGATGGGGGCAAAGTCGGCCTCGTTGGCGCGGTAGGTGCCCTGGGTGTAGGAACCCGAGTCGGCGTAGTCGTAGAACATGCGCGGCACGCGGCGCTGGGCCACAACGCGCAGGTCTTCGATGCAGGTGATTTTGGACAGATCGGTCACAGAGAATTCCTTGGCAAGGGGGTGAGCTTGGCGGCCATGGTAGGCAGCCGTGGGCGGCGCGGCCATCAAAATAATTTCTGCCGGGATGCAACAAATTTCCAGGCGCTGCCAGATGGCGCGGGTTTATTTGATGCCAAAAATGGCCGTATCGCGCTCTGGTATTGCGCCAGCAGCTACGTTTTCAGGAGCAAATCATCTGCCTCAGAGCGATGCCGGGGCCACGCGCTGGTGCTCTTCGCCATCGATGGCATACAGGCGAAAATGCCCGCGCCCGCCGCGTTTGGCGGCGTACATGGCGGCATCGGCGTGGCGCGAGAGCGCTTCAAAGTCTTTGCCGTGCTGCGGAAACAGCGCAATGCCGCCACTGACGCCCACCCGCACGGTGTGCGCTGACAGCACAAAGTCGGGCACGCAAGTGGCCAGGATTTTGTCGGCCACCACGCCCACCTGGTGAGTGTTCAGCAGGCCCGGCAGCAGCACCACAAACTCATCACCGCCCTGGCGGCACACGGTGTCGGACTGGCGCACGGCGGCGCGCAGGCGCCGCGCAAACTCCACCAGCAGCTGGTCGCCCACGTCGTGGCCGAGCTGGTCGTTGACCTGCTTGAAGCCATCGAGATCGAGGTACAGCACGGCCAGTATCTTGCCGTCGCGCTGCGCCTGCGCCAGCGCGTGGCGGGCGCGGTCTTGCAGCAGCACGCGGTTGGGCAGGTCGGTGAGCGCGTCGTACTGTGCAAGGTGGGCCATGCGCTCGGCCATGGCCATGGTTTCGGTCACGTCGTGCAGCACCATCACCGCGCCAGTGAGCTGGCCGTGGCGGTCGATGATGGGGCTGGCAGATTCCTCCACCTGAAAACGGCGCCCATCCTTGCGGTGCAGCACCACGCCGCGCGTGGGCCCGCAGGCAATGCGCGCTTGCAGCGCCAGGCGCAGCGGGCTGGGCTGGGTCTGGGCGCCGTTGGTCAGGTACAGCGGCGCTACGGTGTCGATGTCGCGGCCTGCGGCATCAAACGCCTGCCAGCCGGTCATGCGCTCGGCCACGGGGTTGAGGTAGGTGATGTGGCCCTCGGCGTCGGTGCAGACCACGGCGTCGCCAATGGACTGCAACGTCAGGCGCATGCGCTCTTTCTCGCGGAACAGCTCGTCTTCCATGCGCTTGCGCTCGGTGATGTCGGTGATCTGCGCAAAAATGCCGCGCACCTGGCCCGTCTCACCATCGAGGTCGGGGGTATAGGAGACGTAGGTGTGGCGCACCTGGCCATCGGGGCTGTTCAGGGTGCGCTCGAACAGCTGTTTCTGACCCTGCAAGGCTTTTTGCAGGTAGGGCAGCACCAGGGCGAAGTCTTCTGCGCCCAGCATGTCGGCGGCGGGCATGCCGCGCATTTCTTCGGGCGATATGCCAAACCAGGTGTCGCTCACGCGGTTGGCAAAGCGGTTGCACAGCTCCCGATCCCAGTAGCTGACCATGGAGGGCAGGTTGTCCAGAATGGTTTGCAGGTCGTGCTGGGTCTGTTGCAGCTGGGCACTGACATGCTGGCGCCGCTGCAACTCGCGCGCAAACAGCACGGCCAGCCCCATGCAGGCGGCCATCAGCACCAGCGCAAACACGCCCAGCAAGGCGGCGCTGTGGCGCCAGTCGGCCATGACGGAATCGACCGCCCGGGCCACATTGACCACCAGCGGGTAGTTGTTGATGTGCTGGAAGGCGTACATGCGCTCGACCCCATCGAGCACGGCAAAGCTGTTGAAGGTGCCGCTGGGCGCTGACTGCAAAGTGCGCATGTTGGCCGTGCCCGCCAGGGATTTGCCCACGTCCTCATCGCCGTAAGGAAAGCGCGCCACCACGATGCCATCGGCACGCAACAGGTTGAGGCCGCTTTGCAGCCCCAACTGGGCCGAGGCAAACAGCTTGTTGAAATACGCCACCCGCAGTGCGCCTACCACCACCCCGGCCAGACGGCCATCGGCGTGGTAGTAAGCGCGGCTCAGGGGCAGAACAAACTGGCCGGTGATGGGGCTGCGCACGGGCTGGCCCACGTGCAATCCGGTGTGGCTGCCCTGCTGAAACGCTTGCAATGACTCCGTGTAGGGCCAAGGGTGCAACTGTGTTGCAGCGGTGGCGTTGGGGCCAGACTCCAGCACCACCCGGCCCTTGGCATCCAGCACCCAGATGCCTTCAATGCCGTGCATCTCCAGTGAATAGTCAAACAGCACGCGCTGGCGCAGCGCTGGCGCCAACGCCATGGTCTGCGCATCGCCCAGACCAGTGACCACGCCTTGCAAGGAGTGGTCAAACGCCTCTACGGTGGTGGCAATGGCCTGGCTGAGGGTGTGGGCAAGGTTGACGTTGTTGCGGGTGGCAAAGTGCCACTGGTTTTCGCGCATCGTCCAGATCGCATGCGCAAACAAGCCACCGATGCCCAGAGAGAGCAGCACGGCCAACAGGATCAGGCGATGGGCGATGGAGATGCGCACGGCAAGCAGGTTTTGAAACAATTTGCAAATTGTAAAAGGCAAGCCTTGGTGGGGCCTGACGTGCTACGGCGCCGCGCGCAGCCCGGCGCCGCGCACTTCGATGCGCACCTCGTCCAGCACAGTGCCCTGGGCATCGGTCAGTTGCAGCACATGGCGCCCGGGCCAGGGTGGCCAGGCCAGCTGCGCACCCCGCCCCAGCGCCTTGCCATTGAGCCGCCAGCGCAGCGCATCGCCCGCCCCCGCCGCGCTGGCCGATGCGGCCAAGTGCAGGCGCTGGCGCAGGGGCGGGATGTCGGGGTCCAGCGCCACGATGGTGCCGCTGGCGGGCGCACTGATGCGCACGGCAGACAGGTCGGGCGTGCGCGCACTGGGTTGAAAGCTTTTTTGGCCTGTAGCGCCCGCCGGATAAGCGCTTACAGCTCCAAAATCCATAGCAAACAACGCCTGTGATGTGCCGGGCAGAAACCACTCCGGGCGCGGTGCCTCCAGCGGGCTGCCGCCCGGCGCCGGGCCAAAGCGCACCGCCGTGCGCACCAGCGTGGACGGCGGCTGGGGCGCGTGGCTGGGCTGGCGTGCGTGCAAATACGCCATCACGCTGGCCCAGATGGGGGCGGCGCCACTGCTGCCGCTGACATCGTGCATGGCCGCGCCGCTGGCATTGCCCACCCACACGCCCACGGTGTAGCGCTGTGACCAGCCCACGGCCCAGTTATCGCGCATGTCTTTGCTGGTGCCGGTTTTCACCGCCGTCCAAAAGCGCGTGGCCAGCACACTGCTCAAGCCGAAAGTGCGGGCGCGGGCGTTGCCGTCCGACAGGATGTCGCCCACGATGAAGGCGGCCCCCGCATCCAGCGCAGGGGTGAAAGCGGGCGCTGGCGCCGCCCCGGCCACCGGCAGCAGCGCCGGTGCCACCGGGCTGAAACGCCCGCCATTGGCCAGCACGCGGTAGGCATTGGTCAGGTGCAACAGCGGCACCTCGCTGCTGCCCAGCGCCAGGCTGTAGCCAAAGTAGCCACCGCTCTCGCGCAGCGGCAGGCCCAGCGCGCGCAGCTGGTCAAAAAACGCATCGGGCGACACCATGACCAGCGCCCGCACGGCAGGCACATTGAGCGACGCGGCCAGCGCCGTGCGCACCGACACCCAGCCCTTGAACTGGCGGTCGTAGTTCTGCGGGATGTACAGCCCGCTGGCGGTGGGGATGTGCGCGCTCGAATCCTCGATCAGCGACGCCGCCGTGAGCCGCCGCTGGGCCATGGCCTGCGCGTACAAAAACGGCTTGAGCGTGGAGCCGGGCTGGCGCAGCGCCAGCACGCCATCGACCTCGGCGGCCTGGCTCAGGCTGCCCGACGAGCCCACCCAGGCCAGCACCTGGCCGCTGGCGTTGTCCAGCACCACCAGCGCGCCGTCTTCGACGTTGCGCCCGTGCAGCTCGCGCAGGTGCTGGGTAAGCGTTTGCACGGCAAAGCGCTGTAGCGGCGCGCTCAGGGTGGAGGCCATGCGCGGGGGCAGCCCGGCCTGCGCCTGCTGCGCCAGCAGGCGGCGGGCAAAGTGCGGCGCCACGCCCTCGCTGGCGGCCCAGGCGCGGCGCTGCAACGCGCCCTCAGTGAACAGCGCCAGCGCATCGCACTCGACGCGCGTGGCCTGCACTGGCGCAGCGGCAGCCCTGCCCTGCCCGCCCGGCGAGGCTTGCACGGCTGGCGCGCCCACGCCCACTGCCTGCATCTCGCGCAGCACACCGCAGGCACGCTGGGCCACCAGCGCAGGCCGGGCGTTGGGCGCACGCACCAGGGCGGCGGCCACGGCCGCCTCGCGCGCGTCCAGGCCATGGGCGGCTTTGCCAAACAGCGTGCGGCTCAGGGCATCCAGGCCGACGATCTCGCCGCGAAACGGCACCAGGTTCAGGTAGGCCTCCAGAATCTGGTCTTTGCGCCAGCGCCGCTCCAGCACCTGCGCGGCCACGGTCTGGCCCAGCTTTTGCACCACCGTGCGCCCGCCCGGTCGCTGGCGCAAATCACCCATCTCCGGGCTATCGAGCAGGCCCGCCAGCTGCATGGTGATGGTGCTGGCGCCGCGCGTGCGCTGGTTCCACAGATTGCCCCAGGCCGCTGCCGACACGCCGCGCCAGTCCACGCCGCTGTGCTCGTAAAAGCGCTTGTCTTCCGACAGCACCATGGCCTGGCGCAGCGCCGGTGACACATCGGCCAACGCCAGCCACTGGCCCCGGCGCACGCTGGCGTCCTGGCGCAGGCGCTGCAACACCTCGCCCTCGCGCGAGAGCACCAGCACCTCAGAGGGGCGAAAATCGCGCTTTACCTCGTCAAAAGAGGGCAAAGCCCAGACAGGGCCTGCGCTAAAAGCTATCAAAAAAATAGCAAGCTTGGGCCACTGCATGGCCACTGCTTTGCCACTGCCCAGGCTGGTACGCTTCCCACACCGCTGTGGCATGTCAAACACTTTTCATCGTTTTTTTCACGGCATACATGTGCTCATCGGCCTGACGGATAAGCGCCTCGGCAGAGACAAATTCGTGGGGCCCGGTTTGCGCATAGCCGATGCTCAACTTCGGGCTGTCTGGCTGCTGCGCAATCAACCCCAGAAGCTGCCCTTCCCAGCTATTTCGGGCCTGGGCCATTTGGCAGTTGGACATAATGACGCAGAACTCGTCACCCCCATAACGAAAGCAGTAATCATCCAGCCGGGTGGCCATTTTCAAGGCTTTGGCAACCATCTGCAAAACCTCATCCCCACGCTGGTGTCCCTGGGTATCGTTGATGGCTTTAAAATCATTGACATCTATATAAACCATGGTCACATGCTCGTTGCGCCGCTGGGCAGCACGCAACACACGCGTCAATGTCTCAATCAAATGCCGCCTGTTCAATAACCCTGTCAATGGATCGGTTCTGGAAAGTTCTTCAAGCTGCATGGTGCGCTCCCGGACTTTTTCTTCCAGCACACGGGCATATTGCTCAGACTTGTCTTTTGAAATCTCTATTTCGGAAATCAGACTCCGAATATAAGTATCAAAAACAAGCGATATATCGAACATGATCAGTTTTTGCAGCGCCTCTGTCACCCGCAATTTTTCGTCGGCCTCGGGGATGATTTCCTGAATTAGCTGAAACAACAGTTTCATCAATGTCTGCACCGCAGTGAGATACAACTTTGGCTCGACACCAATGCGCTTGTGAACCAGTCCGATGCGCAGCCGGTTATTGACATACTCCATGTCGTAATACCCACTGAACAGATCCATCACGTACCTGATTTGCGCACTGCACAGCCGCCCCAGTGTTTCCGAGTCACCAATCAGCAATGCAATCTCCGGCACAGCTGTTTGCATGTCATAAAACTGATCCACCAGCGCGCTGATGCGGGCCTCGATGTATGGCTTTGCGCCCTTGAGCGCGATCTCATCTGTATCCAGAATAGAGAAAAGCGCCTTTCGGCTACTGATCTCAAAATCAGTAATCCGCATTTGCTCAAGCAAGGATTGGTCGGTCTTTTTCATTCGCAAACCTCGACTTACGGATCAATAATGCCTCGTAGCCCAAACCATTGGCCCACTGCAGGCAGATTCGCTTGATTGCGGCGCAGGCGCCGACGCAGGCACTGCAACATAGCATGCAAAAGTGCCATGCCGGGATAAGCCAATTCTTGTCGCCCCCCGGCAGGACTGGGTAGCCGCCGCCACCATGGCAACAGCCTGACCCAGGCTCTACGGGGCGGCCACTACGCGCACGCGGGTGTTGGGTGCCTCGCCAAACATCTCGGGCGCGTACAGGGCCTCGGCGCGGCTGGGGGGCAGGGCAAAGTCGCCCACGTTGTTCAGGCGCACGGTGTATTCCATCTTCACGGTGCCCTTGGGCAGGTACTCGTAGTAGCTACGGAAGGACTCAAAGCTGCGCTCTTCAAACGCAGGCCAGCCCGCACTGCCGAACAGACCCCCGCGCTGCTCGCCCTGGGTGGCGATGCCCGCGTCGCGCCCCAGGCCGCTGCCCAAAATGGTGGCGCCTGCGGGGATGGGGTCGGTGATGGCCACCCAGGTCATGTCGGCCTGGCTGGTCACTTCCAGGGCCACGCGCAGCACGTCGCCGCGCGTGTACTGGCCCGGTGGCAGCGCCTTGTTGGCCTGGTCGACCGGGGTGATGGTTTTGCGGATGCGGTAGCCCGCGCTGAACGGTGCTTTCAGCGGCACAGCGGCCAGCGCTTGCAGCGTGAGCCAGGGCTTGCCGCTGCCCTGGTGGGTGACGGTGAGCGCCTCTTTGGCCGGTGCCGTGGTGGGTGCAGCGGCCCAAGGCAAAAACGCGGTATTGCCGCGCCACATGCCGGGTGCAGCGGGGGCGCCGAACGTGCTGCTCTGGTGCGCCGCGCCGCTGGCGTCTTGCGCGGTGGCGCGCGTGACTTTGGCCCAGTCCACGCTGGCGCTCTGGCTGGCCAGGCTGGCGCGGGTGGTGCCGGTGACGGGCGTGGCCTCGAATTGGGCGCTGAACTTCTCCAGTGCCAGCGCGCCCCACAGGTTGGCCGTGGTGGTCTGCCAGGCGCCGCCCTGCTGGCGGGCGATAAAGCCGCTGGCCAGTCGGCCCAGGTCGCCCTGCCAGGCCGGGTCGTCCATCACGGCCAGCAGCAGGCGGGCGGTGTTGACGTCGCCGTTTTGCATCAGCCACCACCAGTGGTCGTCCTGCTCGGTGCTGAAGAGGAGCTTGGTGCCCTGGTAGCTCAGGCGGCTTTGCAGAATTTGCTGGGCCTGGGCCAGGCGCTGGCGGCGCTCGGGCACATCCTGCACGCGTTTCAGGATGTTCAGCCAGTCGATCACGCTGTGCGTGGGCCACTGCTGGGGGGCGATGGTGATGCTGGCCAGCATGCGGCCCTGGGCTTTGCCGTAGCGCGACAGGGCCTCGATGGCAGCGAGCTTGCGTGCATCTAGGTCTTTGCGCGGGCTCCAGAAGTCGCGCTCAATGCGGCCTTCCACAAAAGCGGTCAGACCGCGCTCCAGTGGCGCACGCACCTCATCCGGCAAAGCAAACGCGGGGTTCAGCGCGGCGGCCTCGTGCGCCGCCGCCAGCAGGTAGGCGCTGAGCGTGTCGCTGCCCCGGTTGGCATCGCCATCGCGCGGCGGGAAGTACGTGGCCAGCCCGTCGTTGTCGAGATAAGTGGGCAGTTGCGCCACGATGGTGTGCCACAGCGCGGCATCGCGCAGGCCAATGGCTTTGCTGGTTTTTTGCTCCAGACAGGTGAAGGGGTAGCGCGCCCACCAGTCACGCACGCCGGGCAGGCCCTCGGCCAGGGTGGGTTGCAAGGCCAGTTGGAGGCCACCGCGCCCGGGCAAGGCGTCTGCGGGCGGGCCTACGGGCAGGCTCAGACTGCCATCGAGCTGCACCAGCGTGGCCTGCTGCACCGCCAGCGGCACGGCGGGGATGAGGCGCTGCGTCACTTTCAGGGCATCGCGGGCGCCGCTGGCGCTGTCTTTGGCGCTGATCTCCCACGCAATGGAATCGGTGCGGCCCACTGCGGGCTGCGCGGGCGCAGTCACGTCCCACACCACTTCGCGCGCTTCGCCTGCCGGGATTTGCACCGTTTGCGGTGGCAATTGCAGCGGCGCGGCGCGTGGCGCCAGCTCCACCTGCATGGCCGCCTTGGTGGTGTTGCGCAGCGTGAACTGGGCACGGAACTGGTCGCCGCTGCGCACCAGCGGCGGCAGGCCACTGATGATTTGCAGGTCTTGCGCGCTACGGATCTGCGTGCTGCCGGTGCCGAACAGGCCTACGCCCGCATCGGCCACGGCCACGATGTGGAAGCTGGTCAGCGCATCGTTGAGCGGCACCGTCACCTGGGCCTGGCCGTTGGCGTCAAGCTGCACGGCGCCTTGCCACAGCAGCAGGGTATCGAGCAGCTCGCGCGTGGGCGCACGCCCGCCGCCGCCGCCCGCAGGCACGGCTTTTTTGCCGTAGTGGCGCCGGCCAATGATTTCCATCTGCGCCGTCGAGGTCTGCACGCCCCAGCTGCGCCGCTGCAACATGGCACCCAGCACATCCCAGCTCTGGTTGGGCATCAGCTCCAGCAGGGCCTGGTCTACAGCAGCCAGCGCCACCTCGGCATGGGCGGCAGGTTTGCCATTGGGCAGTTTGACCTGCACCGTGACCTGGGCCTTGCCGCGCACCGGGTAGCTGGCCTTGTCAGCCAGCACCTTCACGCCCAACTGATGTGCGTGCGTGCCCACCTTGATCTCGGCCACACCCAGGCGGAAGGCGGGCTTGCTCAAATCGACCAGCGCCGTGGGCGCGGTGTACTGCTTGCCCTCGTACCAGAAGGCCGTCCACCACTCGCGCGGCGCTTTATAGCCCCAGGTGAACAGGCTGTACCAGGGCACCTCGCGCAGGCGCCCGCGCAGCGCCAGCACGCTGACGTACACGTTGGGGCCCCAGCCCTCCTGCACCTTCAGGCGCACGGTAGGGTCTTGGCCGTTGAGTTGCACCACCTGCGTCTCGATGATGCCCTCGCGCTCCACGGCCACCAACGCGGTGGCAAAGCGGAACGGCATGCGCACCTGGAATTGGGCCGTCTCACCGGGCTGGTAGTTGGTCTTTCCGGGCAGCAGTTCGATGCGGTCGTGGTTGTCGCCGCCAAACCACAGCTCGCCCTGGCGCGTCACCCAGACGGAGGACGCAGCATCGAAGGTGTTGCCATCCTTGTCGCGCGCGGTGGCAATCAGTTCGACTTCACCGGGCTCGGCGATGGTGGTTTCGCACAGCAGCAGGCCGCGCGCGTCGCTGTGGCCGGTGCAGACGGTGCCCAGGTCTTTGGTTTCGGTGTGGCTGTCGTAGCTGTAGAAGCCCCCCACCATGCGCTTGCGGCTGGTGGTGGTGGTGCGGGCAATGGCCTGCACTTGCAACGGCACGCCCTCGGCGGCCTTGCCAGCGGGCGTCAGGGCCAGCGCCTGGAAGCGGATTTTCTGGCGCGCCGACACCCAGCCCTCCGTCTTGATCCCGGCCACCACGGCGGCGGGCCACAGGGTGTGCTGGCTGCTGAGGGTTTGCACCTCACCGCTGGGGTCGGCATAGGTGGCCTCGATGGCCAGCTGCTGGGCGGTGTTGGCGCGCGGCAGGTTCTCCAGCGTGACGCGGCCCTGGCCCTGGCGGTCCAGCGTCAGGGGCAGCTTGTCGGCCACCACGCGCTCATCCTGGGCGGCAGCGGCCTCTTCCTCGCCCTGCGCGGTGGTTTGCTCGCGCGCACGCGGCGCTCTGAAACTGAAGGCGTCGTAATCGGCAAACGCCAACTCCTTGCTGCGCACCAGGGCCGACACGCGCACCGGCAACTGCGCTGCGGGCCCGCCCGAAACATAGTTGACCTGCACACTGGCAGGCACCGCGCGCACGTTGACCAGCGCTTTGCTGTCGGCCGGGCCGACACGGCCGGAGAACACCGGCAGGCGAAACTCCTCGACGCGAAACTGCCCCGAGGCCAGGCTGCGTCCGCCGCCCTCGCCCGTGCGCAGCTCCACCGCATACACGCCCAGTTTGGCCGCAGTGGGCACGGCAAAGCGGCTGTGTGCGCTGCGCCCGCCGGTGGCGGTGTTGCGCCAATCCAGCGGCTGTGTGTATTGCTGGCCACTGCCCACGTGGGTGATGACCAGGGTGTCGGGCCACTGCGCGGGCAGGCCAAAGCCACCCAGCGTCTCGGTGCGCAGCAGGTGTTTCATCGACAGGGTATCGCCCGCGCGCAGCAGCGTGCGGTCGAAGATGGTGTGGGCGCGCTCGCTGGCCTGCGCATCGCTGCGGGTGGGCACGTTGAAGCGCCAGGACTCGATGCCGCGCTGCCATTCGCTCCAGGTGAAAGCCATGTCCTGTACGCCGTCGTCACCCTGGTGGCGGGCGCTGACAAAGTAGCCCTCGGAGCCGCCGCCGTCGTCGTAGCAGGTGGGTGCCTCGGGCGAGAGGCCCTCGAACTGCGCGCGGCCCTGGGCGTCGGTGGTGGCGCTGGCCAGCAGCTTGCCCCGGCAATCGGACACCGCCACGCGCGCACCCGCCACGGGCACGCCTTTGTCCAGCGATGTGACCCAGGCCAGGGCGTTCTCGCTCCCCAGCTTGAAATGCACACCCAGATTGGTCACCAGCGCCGACGTGCGCACGACCATGGTGCGCGTGGCGCCGTGGCGCGCATCCAGCAGCGAGGCGCCCAGCGCGGGCGAGGCAATTTCCACCACATGAAAGCCCGGCGCCAGCGGAATGCCCACCACCTCGAACGGGCGCGGGTCGGTGCTGGCACTGGCTGGCAAATCCAGCGCGCGCACGCCGCTGCGCCCCTGCAACAGCGACACCATGCGCGACTGCACCACGTCTTTGTCGTCATCGGACACCGGCGCAGGCAGCGGCGCCTGCACATCGCGACGGGCCTGGGCGCGATCGACACTGCCTTCGTGGTAGCGCTGCACCCGGCGGTACCAGGCGATGGTGTCGGCATCGGTGGCCGGTTGCAGGGTGCTGACTTTGCCAGCGGCCGGTGCGGGCGCACTGGCACCGGCTTGCAGGCCCTGCACGCGCAGGGCAGGCTCGACCTTGCGCAGCGTGACCGGCAGCAGCGCGGGCTGACCAGGCGCCTCGGCAAATCGCTCCACGATGCCGAACGGCGCGGCGGCAAACTTGGCCAGCGGCGGCATGCTGCCCGTGGCCACCTTCAGCGGAAAGCTGGCGGCATTGGCCAGGGTGCGCCCTGCGGCGTCCTGAAAATCTTTGGGCAGCTCCAGCGTGAAGGCGGTGTTCTCGGCCAGCGGGGCGGCAAAAGTGATGCGATCGACCAGGGTATCGGGGGCGACTTTTTCGCCATCACCACTGCCATCGGTATCGCCCAGCCGGGGTTGGATGGTTTCGTTTTTCGACTTCAACCGGATGGCTGCCGCCAGCTTGGCAGGCACCGGCGCACTGAAGGCCAGCGCCATGGGCCGGATCGGCAGGCAGGCGGCCTGGGCATTTTCGCGCTCGCAGCGCCATTGGGCGGTGAACGGGGCGCGCACCGTGTAGGCGAAGCGTTTTTCCACGCGGTTGGCCACACCGCTGGGCGTGGCCACGCCCGCGCCCCATACCAGCTGCACTTTGGCTGAGGGCGTCAGGCGCCGGTTGCACGCCAGCGTGACCCAGGCCAGCGGGTCTTTGGCTGCGCGCTGTTGCAGGCGCTGGGTTTGCAGCAGCTCGGTGCGCTCTTTGCCTTCGATCAGGCGCACAGGAATGCGCTCACCCATGCCCTCGGCAGCGCACCAGGCGTTCTGCTGCACGCTGGCGAGGCTGGCTGCGCCGTTGAGTTGCAGCACAAAGAACTGTTCTTCGTCGATCTCTTCCCAGGTGTCGGGGCGCACGTCCTGCACCACCGGGCCGCCACTATTGAATTGATAGCTGGTAGCGCCCGTCAGCGCTGCCCCAGAGGCCGATTTGAACCCTGTTTTTGCCTGCACCGTGCAGGCCACGCCGGGCGGCAGGTCGCGGGCAAAGTCGAACACCCACTCGCGCTCGCTCGTCCAGCGGCCTGTGCCCGCACTGGCCTGGGCATCGCTGCAACGCACCTCCAGGGGCGCCGGGGCCTTGGGGTCGCCAAAGCGCACCGCTGCGCCATCGAACTGGGCCCGCACCTGGCGCACCGGGGCCACATCGCCCTGGGGCGAAAAGCGGGTGATCTGCAAGGCCTGGGCGCCACTGGTGGCCAGCATCAGGCTGGCGGCGAGCAAGGTGGAGAGAGGATTCACGCAGTGGCTCCAAAGGGGTGAGAGAACAAAACGGCCTGCACACAGGCAGGCCGTTGCAAGGGCAGGCTAACGCGCTTTACTGCGGCTGAAAACCGCTGTCCTGGATGATCTTGCGCCAAACCTGGGTGTAAGCGCGCTCGCGCTGGGCCAGTTGCTGCGGGGCCATGTAGCCCACCGTCAGGCCCAGCGCGGTGAGCTGGTCGCGCACCTCGGGCAAAGCCAGCACCTGGGCGACGGCGGCGGACAGGCGCTTGATCTCGCGCTCGGGCGTGCCCTTGGGGGCGTAAATGCCGTAGTACGGCAGGTCGTCAAAGCCCTTGAGGCCCAGCTCATCGAAGGTGGGCACATCGGGCAAGGCCGCTTGGCGCTTGCCGCCCAGCACGCCCACCACGCGGATCTTGCCCGCCTTGTGGTTCTCCATGAAGTCCTGCACCGAGCCCACGCCCGCAGCAATCTGGTTGCCCAGCATGTCGGCCAGCATGGGCGCGCTGCCACGGTAAGGGGCGGCCACCAGGTCAAGCTGGTACTTCTGGCCGATCAGCTTGACCAGAAATTCGGGCGTGGATGCGGGCGCCGGAATGCCCACCGCACCCTTGCCCCCCTGGGCCTTGACCCACTCCACATAGTCACCAAAGCCCTGCGCTGGCGTGCCACCCGAGACGGCCAGGGCGTTGACAAAAGTGGCAATGCCAGCCACTGGAACAAAGTCACGCACCGGGTCGTAACCGGGGTTTTTGACCACCAGCGGCAAGATGGAGATGGTGTGGTCGTGCGACAAAAACAGCGTGGTGCCATCGGCAGGGGCCGCTTTGAGCACTTGCGCCGCAATCTGCCCACCGGCGCCAGGGCGGTTGTCCACCACCACGCTGGTGGCCAGGGGTTCTTTGAGCTTGTCGGCCAGCAGCCGGGCAATGGCGTCCGAGCCACCGCCGGGCGGAAAACCCACCAAAATATGCACCGGCTTGGGCGGCTGGGCCAGTGCCCAGCCCGTGGCGCACACGGTAGCCAGGGCGCAGGCGGCGCGCACAGCGCGGTTCAGAAAATGGCGGCGGAGAGCGAACATGGCGTGGTTCCGAAAAAAGAAAAAACAGGTCTCAACGTCTGCGTGCGCAGGAGCAGGCATGGCTGCCGTGGGCGGTGCGCATGGTGCGTGGCAGCACGACTACACCAGCACCTGGCTTTTGCCCAGCATTTGCTGCACGGCCTCTTCCAGGGCCGGGGAGCGCAGCAGTTCGGGCAACGCGGCCAGCGCCGGGTGCGTGAGGTAAGAGCGCAAATGAAAGGCATCGGGGCCAACGTGCCCCCACAAGTCCACATCACCCAGCGACGACAACTGGCCCAGCGCCAGCCGCTCGCCCAGGCCCACGCACAAATAGGCCAGTGCCAACTGCGGTACGCGCTGCGCGTCGGCGGCGCTGGCGGGCGTGACCAGCACGCGGCTGGTGGCGGCCACATCGCCCACCAGCTCTTGCGGCAGCTCCCAGGTGCGCAAGACCAGGGTGCCGATCTCGCCAGCGCTCAGGCCAATCACCTCTTGCTCCAGCTTGGCGCGGTGCAGTCGGTCCAGCACCAGCCATTCTTCGACGGTGTTGTGCGGCAGCAGCGAGGCAGCAGCCAGGTGGCCCACAAACACCATCACCACCTTGGTGGCCAGCGCGCCGTGGTCGGGCAGGCCCAGCGCCTGGGCCAGGCGCAGGCACAGCTCGCTGGCAATGGCGCTGGAGCGCCAGATGGTGTCAAACGAGCGCTGGGCGGCGCGCAGCTCGGGCTTGAAGGCCTGGGCCAGCATGTACTGCACGCAAATGTTGCGCACGGTGTCCATGCCCAGGAACGTGATGGCTGGCTCAATGCTGGTAACGGACTGGTGCAGCCCGTAAAACGGCGAGTTGACAGTGGCCAGCACCTTGGCGGCAATCAGGGGCTCGCCCATCAGCAGCTCACTGAGCATGAGGGAGTCGGCGCGGTCAAAAAAGTCAGGAGCTAGCAGCTGGTGCAGCGACATGGGCGGGCGCGGAATACCGCCAATCACCGTCATCAGCGCCTCGTGCTGGGCGGCGGGCAGCGCGCTCTCACGCACCAGAACAAAGTCTTCCAGCACGGGGGGCATGGGCTCGGCCAGCGCAGCGCTGGCGCGGGCGCTGAGGACGGGCACGACAGCCTGGCGCGCAGACGCCGCAGGCGGATTGACCGCAGGTGAGCGCGCCGCAGGCATGCCGCTGGCAGCGTGGTGGGGCAATGACGACGGTGGCGTGCTGTCCGCTGGACGGCGCAACTTCCACCAGAGCACAGCGGCAATAGCGACCGCAACGGGGATCAAGAGCAGCAAGACAGACACGGGTTGGACTCTGTGTGAAAGGACAAGCTGCCTATGCTAACCAGAATATCGGCCGCCCCGGCGTTTGCTTTTGGCCGCTGGCGGCGGCGGACGGCAACGGCAGCGTTCAGGTGAAAATTCTGCCCCCGTGCGCGGCCACCGGGCAGATGAGTTGATCGACGGGCAGCAGCCCGGTTTCGATGTCCTCGTCTGCTTCGTCTTCCGCGTCTTCCTCGTCCTCCTCGCTCTCGTCAGAGTCTTCCTCCACTGCACCGACGGTGCAGTAAGCCGAGAGCCGGTATTTGTAGCGCCCGCAAAAGCTGTCGATGGAATGCCCATCTTGGGTGGCGTCGCGGTAGCTGTTGCGGCTCAGGGCGGTGATGCCGAGGATGATTTCAATCAGCTCCTCGCCATATTCACCCGCAGCCTCCATGGCGCTTTCTTCGTCCGCTTCCGAAGGCTCGGTGGCCTCGGCACCGAAGTCTTCTTTTTTCCACGGATGGCTGTGGAATGCGCCCAGAAACTCCAGGTGCGGGAAGGATTCGGTCACCTCCCGGATGCGCTCAAAGTGAAAGTCGCTGTAGCTGACCTCATCGGAGTTGCGCTCCGTGGCCTGCATGGTCACCGCCAGGCTGACGTTGAACACCTCGTAATCGTCCTTGTACACCCGCTGGCCAAACAGCAAGCCCATGGCCTCGCCGTCTTGGGGCCTGTCTTTGCGGCGGCGGGACTGGCCCTGCTCTGGCGGCAGGTAACTGCTGGGAAAGGTTTCAATGCTGGAAATCAGCATCGCCTGAAACGCTTGCTCCTGAACGTGAACAATCAAGCTCATGGCGTGCCTGCCGCGTCAAACGCTGGCAGCCAACGGCTGGCCCAGCCGCGCCTGGTGGCGGGCGATTTGCGCACGCACCTGCACCGGGGCCGTGCCACCCAGGGTGTTGCGGGCGTCCAGCGACCCGCGCAGGCTCAGGCAGTCATACACGTCTTTTTCGATCTGCGGGTGAAAGCCTTGCAGCACCGCCAGCGGCAGTTCCGACAAATCGCAGGCGTGCGATTGCGCTGCCTTGACGGCGTGGGCCACGGTTTCGTGCGCATCGCGGAAGGGCAAGCCCTTCTTGACCAGGTAGTCGGCCAGATCGGTGGCAGTGGCGTAGCCCTTCTTGGCGGCGTCTTCCATGGCCTGGGCATTGACGGTAATGCCACCTTCTTTGGCGCCCGTGGCCGGGTTCACCTGGCCACCGACCATCTCGGCAAAGATGCGCAGCGTGTCTTTGAGCGTGTCCACGGTGTCGAACAAAGGCTCTTTGTCTTCCTGGTTGTCCTTGTTGTAGGCCAGGGGCTGGCCCTTCATCAGGGTGATCAGGCCCATGAGAT
Organism: Simplicispira metamorpha; assembly: GCF_004341365.1. Taxonomy (GTDB): domain Bacteria; phylum Pseudomonadota; class Gammaproteobacteria; order Burkholderiales; family Burkholderiaceae_C; genus Simplicispira; species Simplicispira metamorpha. The sequence goes on from NZ_SLXH01000004.1 coordinate 143,050, forward strand.
GGCCCACCACGCGGCCTGTTTTGCCGCGCGCCAGCTCGGGCACGTCGGGGTTTTTCTTCTGCGGCATGATCGACGAGCCGGTGGTAAAGCGGTCGGCAATCTTGATGAAAGCAAAGTTCTGGCTCATCCAGATGATGAGTTCTTCGCTCAAGCGGCTGATGTGCACCATGCACAGGCTGGCAGCGGCGGTGAACTCGATGGCAAAGTCGCGGTCGCTCACGGCATCCAGGCTGTTCTGGCAGACCACGGGCTGGCCGCTGGCGTCCACCATGCCCAGGGTGCGGGCCACGCGCTCACGGTCCAGCGGGTAGGTGGTGCCAGCCAGGGCGGCGCTGCCCAGCGGCAGCGTGTTGACGCGCTTGCGCACGTCCTGCATGCGCTCGGCATCGCGGGCAAACATTTCCACGTAGGCCAGCAGGTGGTGGGCAAAGCTCACGGGCTGGGCCACTTGCAGGTGGGTAAAGCCGGGCAGGATCACCTCCACATTCTTGGCAGCCACTTCAACCAGCGCTTGCTGCAGCCCGGTCAGCAGGTCGCCAATCAGGTCGATCTCGCCGCGCAGCCACAGGCGCACGTCGGTGGCCACCTGGTCGTTGCGGCTGCGGCCCGTGTGCAGGCGCTTGCCCGCGTCGCCCACCAATTGCGTCAGGCGCGCCTCGATGTTCAGGTGAACGTCTTCGAGGTCGAGCTTCCATTCGAATGCGCCGGATTCGATCTCGGCCGTGATCTGGGCCATGCCGCGCTGGATATCGGCCAGGTCTTGCGCGGCGATGATGCCCTGCGCGGCCAGCATGTCGGCGTGGGCCAGGCTGCCCGCGATGTCGGCTTGCCACAGGCGCTTGTCAAAAAACACGCTGGAGGTGTAGCGCTTGACCAGATCGCTCATGGGCTCGGAGAACAGGGCCGACCAGGCCTGGGCCTTGGTGTCGAGCTGGTTGTGGGAGGGCTGGGTGGTTTGGCTGGTGGGCATGGGAGGGCAATAATCCGGTGAAACAGACACCCGGAACGCCCGGATGCCGCAATGCAGAAGCCGCAAATTTTATCGACCCCGCCCCCACCGCCCGATGGCAATCGCCCCAAGGCGCACCGGCACCCGCCTGCGGGACGTGCGCTGGTGTTCGATGCCTGTCATGTGGGCGTGGTGCTGCGCACGGTGTTGTTCGTCGAAACCGTGCTGGGCGTGGGCGCCATGTACGGTACCGATACGCTGGTGCAGTGGCTGGCGCAGTTGGCGCTGCTCACGGGCGGCGCCCTGCCCGCTACGCTGGCATGGCTGCTGGCAGCGTGCAGCCTGAAAACCCTGCTGCAACGGCGCAGCACCAGCGGCCAGCTGGCAGCGGGCGTGCTGCTGGGGACGCTGGCGGGCCTGTGCGCCTGCGCCATGCTGACCCTGGTGGGCATGGCAGTGCAGCCGCCGTGGCTGGCCAGCGGTGCCAGCGGCGCGCTGCTGGCCGCGCTGTTGGTGGTGGCGCTGGTGCTGCGCGCACGCGGCAGAACACCTGCGGCCACCACAGCGCGCCTGACCGAGCTGCAATCGCGCATCCGACCGCACTTTTTGTTCAACACCCTCAACAGCGCCATCGCCCTGGTACGCGAAGAGCCCGCCCGCGCCGAGTCGCTTCTGGAAGACCTCAGCGACCTGTTCCGCCACGCCCTCATCGAGCAAGGCGAGGCCGTCACGCTGGCGCAGGAAATCCAGCTGGCCCAGCGCTATCTGGCGATTGAGCAAGTGCGCTTTGGCGATAGGCTGCAAGTGCAGTGGCAACTGGATGCGCGCGCAAGCCAGGCCCAGTTGCCACCGCTGCTGCTGCAACCGCTGGTGGAAAACGCCGTCAAGCACGGCGTAGAGCCCAGCGCGCGCGGCGGCAAGCTGCGTGTGCAAACCGAGCTGCGCGGCAGCCGGGTGGTGGTGCGCATCACCAACACGCTGCCTACCGAAAAACCGGGGGCGGCGGGCTCGCCCTCGCAGGGGCACGGCATTGCACTGGCCAACGTGCGCGCCCGCCTGGCGCTGCTGCACGACATGCAGTGCGACTTCAGCGCCGGCGTGCAAGAAGGGCTGTACCAGGTGCGCATCACCCTGCCCGCACCCCGCGCCACCACAGCCCCCACCACAGCCCCCACCACCGCAACCACACCGTCCCGCCTGCCCGGCACTGCCGCTCCACCAGCCCCACGCCGCCGCGCAGCCGCGCGCCCTGCCCCATGAACATCCTGATCGTTGACGACGAGGCGCTGGCGCGCAGCCGCCTGCGCACCCTGCTGGCCGACATCGCCCCGCCGGGCCTGCCCCACCAACTGAGCGAGGCAGCCACTGCAGCTGATGCCCTGGCCCTGCTGGCACCCACCAGCGGACGTGCCTTTGACGTGGTGCTGCTGGACATTCACATGCCCGGGCAAGACGGCTTGGGCCTGGCGCACACCTTGCAAACGCTGGCCTACCCGCCCGCACTGGTCTTTGTCACGGCCCACACCGAGCACGCCGTGAGCGCTTTTGAGCTGGACGCGGTGGACTACCTGACCAAACCCGTGCGCCGCGAGCGCTTGCAGCAGGCACTGGCCAAAGCGCAGCGCGCCAGCGCCACACAGCCCGCAGCCCCCGCACCCCACGACGGCGAGGTGCTGCTGATCCAAGACCGGGGCCGCACCGAGCGCTTGCCGCTGGCGCAGGTGCTGTACTTCAAAGCCGAACAGAAATACGTGACGGTGCGCACCGCCGCACGCAGCTACATCCTGGACGCCTCGCTCAATGAACTGGAGGCGCGCCACGCACCGCACTTTTTGCGCATCCACCGCAACGCCCTGGTAGCGCAGCGCGCCGTGCGGGCACTGGAAAAGCACTACGACCCCGAAGAGGGCGAAGGCTGGGCGGTGCGCCTGCAAGGGCTGGGTGAGTTGCTGGCGGTATCGCGCCGGCAGGTGGCAGCGGTGCGCGAGGCGCTGACGCGCTGACAAGACCTGCTGCCTGACCCTTGGCGCCTGCCAGAATCTGCCGGTTTGCTGGCCCGCCCCCGGGCACAGCACGTACGGCGCTTCAGGCGCCCTGGCGGTTGCGCATCCAGTCGGCGGTGTTGAGAAAACTCTCGTGCAGGCGCTCGCGCAGGGGCCCGGGGATGCCGGTTTCCAGCATGGCCTGGTTCATGCAGGCCACCCACTGGTCGCGCTCCTTGATGCCAATCGAGAACGGCATGTGGCGTGCGCGCAGGCGCGGGTGGCCAAAGCGCTCGACGAAATAATCCGGCCCGCCCAGCCAGCCACACAAAAACCAGAACAGTTTTTGCTGTGCCTCGTCCAGCGTGCTGCCGTGGGTGGCGCGCAACTCGGCGTAGGCGGGCTCCAAGTCCATCAGGGCGTAAAAGCGCTCGGTCAGGGCCTGCAACTGGGGCTCACCGCCTATCAGTTCAAAAGCGGTGATTTGCGGCGCAGGCGCTGCGGTTTGTACCGCTGGTTCGGCCTGTTCGGTTGGTGCAGGGGCAGATGTCTCGGTGTCGTCTGTTTTCATAGTCAAAAGTGCCTCTATCGCCCTGGTGGTGAGCGCTACCAGCTATCAAAAAATGAGTGAATTTTATTCGGCAGTGCGGCGCAGCATATCCACCACCGGGCGTTGCAGCACCTCGCGCAGGCCCCACCAGCCAGCCAGCAGGGCCAGCACGGCGCCTGCGGCACTGCCCGCCAAGGGCACCCACAGCGATGCCGTCCAGTGGAAATCGAACACGTAACGCGCCAGCGCCCAGCCCACCGCCACGGCCACGCTGCTGGCCAGAAAGCCCGCCAGCAAGCCGACACCAGCCAGCTCGGCGCGCTGCACCTGGCGCAGCAGGCTGGCGCGCGCACCCAGCGCCCGCATGATGGCGAACTCGCGGGCGCGCTCCTCGCGCGTGGCGGTGACGGCGGCAAACAGCACCACCAGCCCGGCCGCCAGCGTGAAGGCAAACAAAAACTCCACCGCCCGGATCACCTGGTCCAGCACGCGCTGCACCTGCGCCAGCGTGGCGCCCATGTCCACGTTGGTGATGTTGGGAAACTGGCGCACCAGCGCGTTGTCAAACCCCGGCGCGTTGGGGGCGCGGTAGGCGGCCAGGTACGTCACGGCCACGCCATCGAGGTGATCGACGGGGTACATGGCAAAAAAGTTGGCCCGCATTGAGCCCCAGTCCACCTTGCGCAGCGAGGTGATGCGCGCATCGGTTTGCACACCGCCAATGTCAAAACGCAGCCGGTCGCCCAGGCGCAGTCCCAGGGTGTCGGCCAGGCCCTCTTCCACGCTGATGGCGCCTTTTTCTTGTGGCGTCCAGCGGCCCGCCACCACCTGGTTGTGTGCGGGTGCCTGCGCGGCATTGGAGAGGTTGAACTCGCGGTCCACCAGGCGCTTGGCACGGTCTTCGGTGTAGTCGTCCGGGCCCACGGGGCGATCGTTCACGGCCACCAGGCGGCCACGGATCATCGGATACCAGTCGTACTGGCGCACGCCCGCAGCTTGCAGCGCCTGCTGAAAGGCGTCGGCCTGGTCGGGCTGCACGTTGATGACGAAGCGGTTGGGTGCGTCGGGTGGCGTGGCCTGGCGCCAGCTGGCAATCAGGTCGGTGCGCAGCAGCACCAGCAGCACCAGCGCCAAGAGGCCCACGGCCAGGCTACTGACTTGCACCACGGCGTAAGCCGGACGGGCGCTGATCTGGCGCGTGGCCAGCACCAGCCAGCGCGGCGCCGTGGCCTCATTCACCGTGCGGCGCAGCAGCTTGACCACTACCCAGGCCATGGCAGCAAACAGCACCACGGCAGCGGCAAAGCCACCCACGGCGATCAGGCCCAGCTTCAGATCGCGGCTGACCACCAACAGCAATGCCGCAAAACCCAGCACGCCCAGCGCCAGCACCGCCAGCGATGCCGGGCGCAACGCCCCCACATCGCGCCGGATGACGCGCAGCGGCGGCACCTGCGCCAACTGCAACACCGGCGGCAGGCCAAAGGCCAGCAGCAAGGTCAGGCCCACGCCCAGGCCCAGCAGCGCGGGCCACAGGCTGGCAGCGGGCAGTGCCGACTCCACCAAGCCCGCCAGCAGGAGCACAAACACGTAATGCACGCCAAAACCCAGCACCACGCCCAGGGCGCTGGCACACAGGCCCACCAAGGCAAATTCGAAGGTGTAGCTCCAGGCGATGGTGGCCTGGCTCTGGCCCAGTACGCGCAGCAGGGCTGACGCGTCCAGGTGGCTGGCGGCAAAACCGCGCGCCGCCAGCGCCACGGCCACCGCCGACAGCAGTGCGGCCAGCAGGGCCACCAGGTTGAGGAACTTTTGCGCGCGGTCCAGCGTTTGCGTCATTTCCGGGCGGCCACTCTCCAGGGATTCGATGCGCACGCCGTGGATGGCGGGCTTTTGTGCTTCCACCGCGGCCCATTGGCTGAACTGCTGCACGGCTGCTTCGGGGCCAGCCACGGCAAAGCGGTAGGTCAGGCGGCTGGCAGGCTGCACCAGGCCGGTGGCGGGCAGGTCGGCCGCATTGAGCATGGCGCGTGGCGCAAAGCTCATGAAGCCCGATCCCCGGTCGGGCTCAATGACGATGGTGCGGGCAATGCGCAGTTGCGCGTCGCCCAGCAGCAGCACATCGCCCACGCGCAGCTCCAGGGCTTGCAGCAAGGGCTCGTCCACCCAAACCTCGCCGGGCGTGGGAATGTCACGGGTAGCCTGACCCACCATACCGGGGCCAGCCGACACGGTCAGGCTGCCACGCAGGGGGTAGCCCGGCTGCACGCTTTTGAGCGCCACCAGCTTGGCCGCGCCACCCTGCGCATCGCTGGCGCGGGCCATGGTCGGAAACCCCAGGGTGGTGACGCTTTGCAGGCCCAGCGCTTGGGCGCGCTCGACAAACGCAGCGGGCGTGGGCTGGTCGCTGGCGACGACGGCATCGCCGCCCAGCAGCTGGCGCGCATCGCGCTGCAAACCGCCCTGCAGCCGGTCGGCAAAAAAGCCCACCGAGGAGAGCGCTGCCACGGCCAGGGTCACAGCCACCATCAGCAGGCGCAGCTCGCCCGCGCGCAGGTCGCGCCACAGCGTGCGCCAGCCCAGTCGGAGAAAAGTGAGGTTCATGGGAGCGGCACCTTAGCGCAAATCACCCGCCCTGCCGGGCTTCAGGGGTACCGGTGCCAGGCGCTTCAAAGCAGGTGCGGGCGCTCAGGCAGCGCCCGTGCGGGGTTAGTCTGATCCTGGCAGCGCGGCGGGCTCGGCCAGCGCGGGCTGTAGCCGCAGCCGCTCAGGGGCGCTGTAGCACAGAAAGCGCCGGTTGGTCGCGCGGCCAATGGCGCACAGGCCCAGCTGCTGCGCCAGCGCGTGGCCCATCTGCGTCATGCCGCTGCGCGAGACGACAATGGGTACTCCCATCTGTGCCGATTTGATGACCATCTCGCTGGTCAGGCGGCCTGTGGTGTAGAACACCTTGTCGGCCCCCGGCAGCCCGGCGTCACCCGCACCGGGCTGCATCCACATCCAGCCGGCAATGGTGTCGATGGCGTTGTGGCGGCCCACGTCTTCGACAAAAATCAGCAACTCTTCTCCCTGGAACAGCGCGCAGCCGTGTACCGAGCCTGCCGATTTGTAGGTGCTTTCTTTGACCCGAATGGCGTTCACGATGCCGTAGAGCTGCGCCTGTGTCAGTTGCGCAGGAGGCAGGTGGATGCGATCGACCTCGTCCATCAGGCCGCCAAAAACGCTGCCTTGGCCGCAGCCGGTGGTCACCACCTTGCTGGCGGTGCGCTCTTCAATGTGGTCTATGCCGCTGCGCGTTTTGACGGCGGCGGCGTTGACCGACCAGTCCACGGTGATGGAGTCAATGTCGTGCACCGATGCCAGCAGCCGCTGGTTGCGCAAGTAGCCCAGCACCAGCCACTCGGGATGGGCGCCCAGCGTCATCAGCGTGACCAGCTCGCGCTTGTCCACGTACACGGTCAAGGCTCGCTCGGCGGGGATGTGGATGCGCTCGCGCTCGCCGCGCTCGTTGACCACCTCGACCGCCTGGGTCAGCGGGGCTTGCGCCTGCGTGAGGCGGGGCAGCCTGAAAAGGCCAGAGGGTGTGCAGTGGGTATCGTTTTGCATGGCGCCAGCGTACAGGCAAAAGAAAACGGCCCCAGCGAGCGTGTGGACGATCTCGCAGGGGCCGCGTGGCAGCGCAAGCGCTACTCAGGATTTGGGCGCAGGCGCTGCCGGTGCCGAAGCGGGGGTTGCCGGTGCGGCAGGCGCAGCCCCGGTAGCGGGCGCACCCGCTGTGGTTGCTGCGGGCTGCTCTGCCGGTGGCGTGTACACAAAAGGCCCCGGATTCACGCAAGCAGCAGTGCTGGCCCCTTCGGCCGCTTTCTGGCGAAAGCGCGCGGCCACCTTGTCCTGCGCCAAGCACAACTGGTAAGCATCTACCTTGCCGCTCCAGGCGGACTTGGCAGCCGCTTCAGCGGCTTTGGCCTGTGCCTCTGGGGTGGCGGCTGGCAATTTGGCCAAGGCCATACAAGAAACAGTGGCGGCCAGTACCGCCAGCAATGGGTTACGCATATTCATAGTCATGGTTTACCTCAGACCTGCGCCGTACGGCCAGCATCAGGAGAAACAGCCACCGGGCCACTGCGCTGGGCAGGAATCTTGCCCGTGCGCACATCTTCGGCCCACAGCGCGTGGTGCTCTTGCGCCCAGCCTTCAGAAACATAGCCCGTTTTCATGGCCTTGTAAGCACCACGCATGCCGACGGTGCCCATGTAGATATGGCCCAGAACCAGCGCCATCATCCAGATGGCCAACGCAGCGTGCAGCATGTGGGCAATCTGCATCTGCCCGCGCAACTCACCCACGCCGGGGATGAGCTTATCCAGCACCAGGCCCGTGCCTACCACCACGATGCCGGGGATGGTGACACCCCACCAGAACAAGCCTTTTTCACCCGCATTGAATCGGTGCGAAGGCACCTGATCGTGGCCACCCAGCATGCCGCCCGCCTTGCTGAGCCAGACAAAATCAGCGCGGTTGGCAATGTTGTCTTTGACAAAGGTCACGATGATGACCAGCAACGACACGGCAAACAACGGGCCCATGAAGTTATGCACGTTCTTCAAGGCAAAAGTGAGCCAGCCAAACAGCGCACTGCCCATCAGCGGCAGCAGGAAGAACTTGCCAAACGCCATCACGATGCCCGACAGCGCCAGCGCAATGAAGGCGAACGCATTGGCCCAGTGTGCGGCGCGCTCAAACGGCGTGAAACGCTCGATGCGGCGCCCCGTGTCGGGGTGCTCGTGGCCCATGGTGCCCTTGGCAAAGTAAAAGATGGACAGGGCCAACACGACGATGCCCAGCAAGGCGGCGCCATAAGGAATGATCCACTGGTTGCGCACCTGACGCCAAGCCTCACCCGCATTCGTCAAGCGCGAGCCAGGGTACTGCACAAACGGCTGGATCAGGTTGCCCGCCTCGGGGGCCTGCGTTTTAGGCAGGCTGCTGTAGCCGGTCACGCCCTGCCCTACCTGGCGCCACATCGGCGCGTTGTTACCGGGCTGCACCTGGGCACGCTCGGCATTGGTCTGGCTGGCATAGCCACTGTCCTGGCTGGCGTCTGGCTTGACCTCAAAAATGCTCTGACTCTGGATGCCAGCGATGACAGGCGCCGCAACAACCGCTGGTGGCGATGGTGTGACCGCCGGACTCGCGGGCGCCTGCGCCCAGGCGGCTGGCGCAAGTGCCGCGCCGCTGGCCACCAGCAAAGCGCACACAAGGTGTTTCATGGGTTTCATGGCGAACCTCGCAATCAAGGCATGCGGGAGTAATCGTTCTGACCACGCTGCTGGCGTGCGCGCAGGTGCTGCTCCCAGCTGGTTTTGTCGCCAGGCGTCCAGCCCTGCTGCACAAAATTGCTGCCCGTGCCCTGATAAGACGCCGTGTCTTTTTTCGAGCCGGTGGCTGTTTGTGGTCGCTCGCCACAAGCTGCCAGCGCCAGCACAGCGGCCATGGCGCTCCCAATGACTACAGTGCGTTTCATGGCTTGGCTCCTTCGGTGGCCTGCACGGGCGGCTGACCGGCTTGTTTGGAGCCGTACGCTGTTCCCCAGCCCCATACCTCGGCACCTTTACCGCGCTGCACCACACGGCTGCGGAAAATATCGGCAACCACATCGCCATCACCGGCCAGCAAGGCCTTGGTGGAGCACATTTCCGCGCAAGCGGGCAATTTGCCTTCGGCCAGGCGGTTGCGACCGTATTTCTCAAACTCTGCCTGGCTGCCGTTGGCCTCGGGGCCACCGGCGCAGAACGTGCATTTGTCCATCTTGCCGCGCATGCCAAAAGTGCCTTGCGACGGAAACTGCGGCGCGCCAAACGGGCAGGCATAGCTGCAATAGCCGCAGCCGATGCAGACATCCTTGTCGTGCAGCACCACACCTTCATCGGTGCGGTAGAAACAGTTGACCGGGCAAACGGCCATGCAAGGCGCGTCGCTGCAATGCATGCAGGCCACCGAGATGGACTTCTCGCCCGGCACACCGTCGTTGAGCGTGACCACGCGGCGGCGGTTCACGCCCCAGGGCACCTCGTGCTCGTTCTTGCAGGCAGTCACGCAGCCATTGCATTCGATGCAACGCTCGGCGTCGCAGATAAATTTCATTCGTGCCATGTCGGTCTCCAATCGGTGGTGGCTTTAGGCTTTTTCGATGTTGCAGACCGTGGTCTTGGTTTCCTGCATCATGGTCACGCTGTCGTAGCCGTAGGTCGTGGCGGTGTTAACGGCCTCCCCGCGCACGATGGGTGCTGCGCCCTTGGGGTAGTGCGCCAACATATCCACGCCCTGCCAGCGGCCCGAGAAGTGAAACGGCATCCAGACCGTGTCCGGGCCCACCCGCTCCGTGACCAGCGCCTGCACATTGAGCCGTGCGCCGGTGGGCGAGCTGAGCCACACACGCTCGCCGTTGCGGATGCCCCGGTCAGCTGCCGCCTTGGGGTTGATTTCCACAAAGGCCTCTTGCTGCAACTCGGCCAGCCAGGGATTGGAGCGGGTTTCCTCGCCACCGCCTTCGTACTCGACCAACCGGCCCGAGGTCAGGATGAGCGGGAATTTTTCATAAACCTTGTCCGCCACGTTCTTGTCCTGGATGGACTTGTAGAGCGTGGGCAGGCGCCAGAAGGCTTTTTTGTCGTCGTGGGTGGGGTACTTGGCCACCATGTCCGGGCGCGTACCGTACAAAGGTTCGCGGTGCTGCGGGATCGGGTCGGGAAAGTTCCAGACCACCGCACGCGCCTTGGCGTTGCCAAACGGGTGGCAACCATGCACCTTCATGACCACGCGCTGTATGCCGCCAGACATGTCGGTTTTCCAGTTCTTGCCCTCAGCGGCGGTTTTTTCCGCGGCGGTGAGGTCATCCCACCAGCCCAGCTTTTTCAGCAGCACATGGTCAAACTCGGGGTAGCCGGTGGTGATGTCGGCACCCAAAGAGTGGGAACCGTCTTCGGCCAGCAGCGTTTGACCATCGCGCTCCACACCAAAGTTGGCGCGGAAATTGCCACCACCATCCATCACGTGCTTGGAGGTGTCGTACAGGTTGGGCGAGCCAGGGTGCTTGAGCTCGGGCGTGCCATAGCAAGGCCAAGGCAGGCCGAAGTAGTCACCCGCAAAGTCGTAGCCGGTTTCAGGGTCTTTGCCACCCTTGGCCTTGAGGGTTTTCACGTCGAACACATGCATGTTCTTCATGTGGGCCTTGAGGCGCTCAGGGCTCTGGCCGGTGTAGCCAATGGTCCACAAGCTCTGGTTGATTTCGCGCAGGATGTCCTCGACCACGGGCTCATCCATGCCCTTGACCTTGTGCAGCTTCACGTTCTTGATCAGCTCTTTGTCAAAGCCCAGTTTCTGTGCGAACTGGTACATGATCATGTGGTCAGTGCGGCTCTCCCAGAGTGGCTCAATCACTTTCTCACGCCACTGGAGAGAGCGGTTGGAGGCCGTGCAGGAACCGCTGGTCTCAAACTGCGTGGCCGCAGGCAACAGGTACACGGCACGGTTGGGATTGAGGTCTTCGGGCTTGCCGGGCATGGCGGCCATGGCAGCGGTGGCCGATGGGTAAGGATCTACCACCACCAGCAAGTCGAGCTTGTCCATGGCGCGCTTCATCTCCAAGCCGCGCGTCTGCGAGTTGGGCGCATGGCCCCAGAAGAACACACCGCGCAGGTTGGAGTCCTGGTCGATCAGCTCGTTTTTCTCCAGCACACCATCGATCCAGCGCGATACCGTGATGCCGCTTTTGGTCATCATGGCCGGGCTGGCATAGCGGCCCTTGATCCACTCAAAGTCGACGCCCCAGGCTTTGGCAAAGTGCTTCCAGGCACCTTCTGCCAGGCCGTAGTAACCGGGCAAGGAGTCGGGGTTAGGGCCCACGTCGGTAGCGCCCTGCACGTTGTCGTGGCCCCGGAAAATGTTGGTGCCGCCGCCGCTCTTGCCCACGTTGCCCAACGCCAGCTGCAACAGGCACGAGGCCCGCACAATCGCATTGCCAATACTGTGCTGCGTCTGGCCCATGCACCAGACAATCGTGCCTGGCCGATTTGCGTTCAGGATGGTCGCTACCTTGAGCACCTGCGCCTCGGGCACACCGCAGGCCTCTTCCACTTTGTCGGGCGTCCACTTGGCCAGGACTTCTTCGCGCACCTTCTCCATGCCATAGACACGGTCGTGGAGGTACTTTTTGTCTTCCCAACCATTTTTGAAGATGTGGTACAGCAGACCAAACAGGAAAGGAATATCGGTGCCGGAGCGAATGCGCACGTACTCGTCGGCCTTGGCAGCGGTACGGGTAAAGCGCGGGTCCACCACAATCATCTTGCAGCCGGTTTCTTTGGCGTGCAGCATGTGCAGCATGCTCACCGGGTGGGCTTCGGCAGCATTGGAGCCGATGTACAAAGCGACCTTGCTGTTTTGCATGTCGTTGTACGAATTGGTCATGGCGCCATAACCCCAGGTGTTGGCCACACCAGCCACCGTGGTGCTGTGGCAGATGCGCGCCTGGTGATCGCAGTTGTTGCTGCCCCAGAAGCTCATCCACTTGCGCAGCAAATAGGCCTGCTCGTTGTTGTGCTTGGACGAACCGACCACATACAGCGAATCAGGCCCGCTGGCCTTGCGCAGCTCCAGCATCTTGGCCGAAATTTCGTTGAGGGCCACATCCCAGCTGATGCGCTCGTACTTGCCGTTGACCAGCTTCATCGGGTAGCGCAGGCGGTATTCGCCATGGCCATGCTCACGCAGCGACGCGCCCTTGGCACAGTGCGCCCCCAAATTGATGGGGGAGTCGAACACAGGCTCTTGACGAACCCAAACGCCATTTTCGACCACCGCATCCACCGCGCAGCCCACCGAGCAATGGGTACACACCGTGCGACGCACCTCGATTTTGCTGCTGCCAACAGCCACCTTGGCGCCTTCGGCGGCATTGGATTTTTTCACCAGCGTCAACTGGGTAGCTGCCAGGCCCACGCCCACACCCAAACCCGAGCGGCGCAAAAACGCGCGGCGGTCCATTGTTGGCAGCGCTTGTGCCAAGCCTCTGCGCAAGCTGTGAACAAAAGGCGAAGCGCCTGATACCGGCGCCGCAGAAGAAGTTTTTTTGGTCAGCAACATGGCGCTGCCCTCCTGTCAGATTTGTGTGGTCTTGTAGTAGTGCTTCACGTGCTCAGACAGGTGGTAACCACCACCACGCTCAGGCATCTCACGGGCAGGCAAAGAAGGCGCAGCAGCGGGCTCACCCACTGCACGTGGCAGAGCCACCACCGCAGTGGCAGCGGCACCGGCAGCAGCGGCTCCAGCAAAAAAACTGCGGCGAGAGGGGGTGTGCGGGCGATCCTGCATCGTTGTCTCCAAAAGCTGTCGGTTATGAATCACTGTGCATACAGTGGTGCGAGTCTATGCGACAGCACACTGCCTGCGCAATTCTTGTGCCGTATCCCCCCCTGGGTCTTCTACACAATTACACACAAGTCACCGGCCTGGCGATGGGGGTTCAAAGACAAAAAAGCGCAACCAACGCATGCCAGCAAGGCCCAACAGGCCCCGGCAGTTGCATGAAATACTCGTCTTCAGCGACGAAGCGCAGGGTAAGTGACTTGTCCGCGCTGGACGAAGTCAGCTTGACCACCTGCTCCTGGTCGCCCCGGGCGCTCAGGCGCCGCTAGCGGCTGTAGCGCAGCGTGCAAACCTACAGGTGGAAATCGCCTGCGGCTTCCGGTTGGTACAGCACCTTCTCAATCCGGATGTGGCGGGTTCGGTTCGTCATGCGCCAGTCGAAGGCATCACCCTCTTTGTAGCCCAGGATCGCGGTGCCAATGCCGGAGCAAACCGACAGCTTCCCCGCACTACCGTCCGCATCTTCTGGATAAACCAGCGCCACTTCTACTTTTTCATCGTCCAGCTGCACCAAGGCCCTGGAATTCATCGTGACAACATCCTGCGCCACTTGGTGCGGATCAACGACGATGGCCCGCTCAATCTCGTGCTCCAGCTCGAACACAGTGGAGGTGTGCTCGAACGCAAGCAGGCTCCTGAGCCGCGCTTTATCGACTTCGGTAATGTGGATATCGGTGACGTAATCTGCGGGGCTTTCGCGCAACAGCCGGAGATACCGATCCGAGGTCATGGCAAAGGAATGCAGGGCAGGCGTCTGGCTTTCCAGCAGGAAACCGCAGCGTTCAAAGGCTTTCAGCGAGCGCTCGTTGTCCGCGTGGATTTTGGCGATGAGTTTCTCGGCCCGCATGTCGAAGAACGCGAGCTTCATGCCTTCGCGTATGGCGCTGGCCCCGAGCTTGCGGCCCCAGTTGTCGCGGTTGCCGATGACCAAGACCATCTCGCAGTCCGTACCTGCCTTGACGAGACGCACAAAGCCGACCGGCACATCATCCCGGTCGTAGGCCATAAAGAACCGGCCACCTTGGTTGAACAGATGCGTCAGGATAGGCAACTGAACCCGCCCAATGACCTGCTCAATGAAGCGCGAGACGTGGCGCGAATCGCTCAGGTAGCGGGTCACGTGCTCGTCTTCCAACCAGTCCATGAGATTGAATGCGTCTGCCCGAGTGATCTCGGGACACAGAGATATGAAAGGCTTGGTCATCTTCACCACATTTGGCTGCAAGAATGAAAGCCTTTCATGGCTGCGGCCATGACGGTTCTTTCGATAGAGTGCTTATTTTAGGACAGCGTGAGCGCGGCGATTCAAGGCATTGCTGAACCCGTGCGTCTCACGCGGCAAATCAGGCAAGTCCAACTTCACTTCTTGGCACCCAGTCGGCAGCTCCCATGCAGGTTCCAACCTGGAAGTGCCCCATGCATACCAAGGGCCAGGGGCTCAGACCCTTCACCATGATCTACCTCAACACCCTGGACAACCAACTGAAGTGGCCCAGTTCATCGAAACGCGCTACAGGCTCGTCAAAATCGCGCGCGCAACCAGCTAAAATACGCAGCTTCCAACCCCGGAGACTTGGGTGAGTGGTTTAAACCAGCAGTCTTGAAAACTGCCGACGGGCAACCGTCCGTGAGTTCGAATCTCACAGTCTCCGCCAGCATTCAGCCCTAAGTAATTGATTTACTTGGGGTTTTTTCTTTTGTACCTTGTTCGGTATGCCATCTGGTATGCCATGGCATGCTGGCTTGGACTAGACGTTTTTGGACAAGCCTGGAAGCGTTACCGCTCAACAGACTGACGACCTCAACGTATCCAACGCACTCACGCACCTCTTAATCTACAGGTTTGCCACCACAGCGGCACAACTCACGCGCTATGCAGACCAATGACCACAGCCACACATTTCTCCTGCGGTTGGTCGTCATAGTCCAATAGATAGGCCGCAAGCGCCTTGCTAGCGCACTCTCAGCCCTTGCTGCGGCTGATCGACTCACCGGCATGTGTCTTACCAGATAACGCTATGCCAAGCCCAAGACGGCGACAGTACAAAAAAACCAACGTACCGATCCAGACGTTGATCAACAACCTGCTCTATCAAACGGACAGGGTCGTACACATGAAAGTACATGTTGCGCCCCCTGGTGTTTACACATTCCTGCCAGCCAGAACACCCTGTGCCTTGATCATTCCACCTGGGCAAGACAATGGAGCACCTTGCCCGTAGGGCATGACAAGTAGGCTTGCAGTGGATGTCTATTTTTTCAGTGCTGAAGAAGCACTTGGAACTCTTGCCTTTGAGTTCCTGAGCTGTTTTCCTGACAACACCAGCCCCAGTATTGCAAGGATACTTGACATTATTTTCTTCTTGTTTTAAAAATCACAAGAAAATATCAAAGAATTTATATCAACAAAGCTACCAAAAGCCCTATAGAGAAGACTTCGGCATGGGGTTAATGGGTAGGTAGCCTCATATGCAAAAAAGCGCTCACAAGCGATTTTGTGGCGCTCTTTATACACTACTGCTGTAACCACTCTTTTTTAGTCGCTTGCCTCAATACAAAGCAAGCGACCAACAGTAGAACACCAGCTAAATTCGACTCGTTCCAAAGGAGTGAATTCCTTCTCCAAATTGTTTCGTGTTTAATTTGGATAAATAGCTGACACGATAAAATGCTTCCTGTATAGACTGTTTATCACTTCGATGAATGGAGTACACCGGATTGGAAGGTATATTGACCAAGCCCAACGTATCATCGACATAAACACCTAAAGCACTCGCCCAAGCTTCGTGGATTCTGGTGAACATATTGTTGCTGTTCAGATCAAATTTACCGATAAAAGCGTAGGCGTCTTGATTCACCAAAATAGCAACGTGAAAATGTGTACGTCCAACAGCGCTGGACTCTCTGCACCAGATGTAGCGCAATTCGGTTTCATTGACTCGGTTGCCTGCACGGATGCTGTGAACCTGAGAGCAGGTAATTTTGCTCTTCAGCGATGCAAAGAAACGAGCCATCAGAGAATTATCAGTAAGCGCTGACATTGCGTAGTTATCTGGTACGTGCAAGTCAAAACGCATCATGCATACTCTCGGGTAGTGCTGCAACGACCTGACAAAGCAGTTCAATGTCTTGTTCAAGTAGTTGGCGATGAGGGGGCCATGTTCTTCTTGAACCTTGAAGTTCTGAAAATGGCCACCTGAGTGAAGCTTTTGATTGGTGTTGTATGGATTTCTCTTCATTTTAAAATTTAACTATTTTATTTCAATGAGCAACTTATAAATTATTGAGATGACTAGCGTTGCAAACAAAACAACTTCGCTACTCATAATTTTATCAATTGATGTTTATTTAAACTTATTTAGTGTATTTATTTCATATCTGACCTATTTATTTTATAGTGTTAAATATATTATATATATATTACTTAAACATGCAGCCAATTTCATATATTTCTATTGAAAATAAATTCAATCTATATAAAGCAACACCTCCTCAATAAAAATAATCACTCTGTGAAAATATCAATTATAAAAATCTTGTTTTCCAGTATGATCAACTTCAATAAAACTTCTTACATCATCAGAGGATAACCCGCGACTGCCATCCAGCCCACTCAGACAGGGGGTGAATCCATTCATTTCTTTGCTCCAGGGAGTGCTTGCGGGAGCACCGAAAATATTCGCTCTCAGATCAAAAGGAAAATGCACCAGTAGTCCGCGTTTCGTGTTTTCGCAGATGAGCTTGCGTTCGTTCACCAGCATTTCGATCGCTAGCTCCAGGCTTGCCGCGTTACGGATAGCGCGTGGCCCAAATTGCAGCAGCTCGCGCCGCGTGTACTTGCGGCAGCCTCCCCCTAGTTGGCTCTGCGCCTTGGTTTGCATCCATTGCAAAAGCGCACTGGCGTTTTCTTTCACCCGAAGCGCTGAGGCACCTTTGCCCAGATGGCGATCAAACGCATACAGGTGCCAGCGCACTATCCCCACAGCATGCTGGATGGATTTCAACGAAATCTTGCAGGCCTCAGGATCTTGGAAAACCTCGAACACGGCGGCCAGACGCGCCGCATGCTCGGCTGCCTTGGCGGCGAAGTCCTTGATCGAGCACCAGGCACCTGTATCAGGCTTCAGCTCGGCTTCCACCTGATTGAAAAATTGCACCCAATAGCGGCGCGCGTCGTCATCGAAAGTGAGAACCTGCCGCGCAACGCCCTGGCTGTGACGATCAAAAGAAAACTCCAGCAGGGTGCGAATGCGATTTTGAAATTCCACAATCGCAGCAGACAAATCACTTGCGTGGCCCCACTCAGACACCGCCCGCTTGCCCGCCGTGGACGTCGGAAACGACAGCAACGCGCGCGCCAGAAAGCCACTGTGGCGGGCGTGTTCGTCCCTGCCTTGGCTCATTGCCTCGAACGAGTCTGGTTGCACGGCCAACGAAATCGAGAGCCGCGCACCGGAGATGAACGCACTTTTGGTCTTGTCGCGCCTGTCTACTTCGATAACCTGGCCGTCCCAACAACGGTTGAGCAGCGGCAAATTGCCCATGGTGCGGCCTCGCATCAGGTCTGCCGCCTCGTTGGAGTGCAGCACCGCCGTGCAAATGTTGACTTCCAATTCCCCGCAAAGGGCAGCAGGGGTGATGTCGGACAGCGCGATGCGCAAGCGCTGAGGCGGCTTGGGGGCCGCATCATGGTGTGCGCGCAGCAGTTCCTCAAGGTCGTCGGTCGGGTCGCCCATCGCTGTAGCCTTTTGCAGGTTGCGCTCCATGCCCTTCAGCTTGACGCGCCACACCCGCTCGTCGGTTTGAAATTTCCGCAGATTCAACTCAAACTCAGCCCGCTGATCGCGATCGAATTGCGCCACAGGTGCGAAGAAAAAGTGATCGGCAGCCGACTTTCTTTCTCCCGATTCGGCCACTGTCACAAAATTGAGCGAAAGCGGCACGGCACCTGGGATGGTGGGACGTTGCACATCTGCAAGCCCCTGGCAAGCCGTTGCTGCGCTGGCCAATGCCGACGCCACGATCAGTGCGAGGGGGGCTTGGGTGATAGCCTTGACGTCTTCGACCGCCGCGCGCATGGCGGCAGGGAGCGCGTCCAGAGGGTAGTCGTCCTCATGGAGGATGAACACGCCATCAGCCATGGTGTGCCCCCTGTTGTGTGCGCTTCCCAGCTTGTGCGTCCAGCCATGCCAAAACCTCACCCAGACGCCAGCCCACGGCACCACGCATCTGGCACGGGCCATGAAGCGGCACGGGCCGGGGAAAGCTCGGGTCAAAATATCGACTGCGCGGGTTGAAGCGCGCGTAGATGCTCGACCTGCCCAGGCCGACCAATTGCAGAAGCTGAGGCAGACGGCAGATCGCCTGGGGCGAGGTGGTGTTTGGTGAAATTGTTGCGAGCATTTTTTGCACTCCGTTGATTGCTGATGCCCCGATCGTCTCGTAAGCCCTCCACCCGATCAAACGCAGAATTTGCTTTCTGGTGCTTTTTGCACTGCAAACTTCTTTTTCAAGCAGTTGATTTACAACGACTTTTTGCTTTCTCTCACCTGCGCTGCTGGAAAGCAAAACTCCGCCCGAGAGACTTGAGCAAGCAAACCAGTCCCTGTGTGATCCAGAGTACGGAAAAAGGTGGGTTCGGAAGGCACTGCCAAGGATTGCAGTGAAATCACCTTGACGTGTAGCCTGGCTACGCTGGCTAGCGTAGCCAGCGTAGCCAAGTAGCAAGGGGTAAAGATTAATTTTTGAGCGGCTCCGACATGCCTATGTTGGAGCCATCAAGGTACGCACGAGGTGCTTACTGGGGAGCAGTTGGAGACGGCAGTTGCTACTGCACTTTAGGGCTGGACTGAACTGGCAGGCGGTTCCCACCGCGAGGCGGGAGCGTCAAGCGCACGATGGTGGTGACGTTGCTGGCCTCTTTTTCTGACATGCCCAATTGCGCAATCAGCCAGTCCTTCCACTGCCCAGTCTCAAACGTCCTCACCTCTTGTAGCTGGTTTGCCAAGTTTTCCAACAAGGTGGCTAACTTCTTCGGAATACCATCGCCTGTGTATAGGGCAGGCTTTTTGGATCGCCGTCCATATGAAGGCGTGGGAAAAATCAGCCCAACGGCATACCCGCGCAAAGTTTCGCCCTGCCACCTGGCCGGGTCTTTTGTTTGCAAGGCGTTGTGCAAATCCCGGCTCAACTGCTCTCGCTGTGCGCTGGGAGTGTTTTTTGTCAGGACTTGCTTTATGTCATCACGGTGCTCATTGAACACATCCAAAAGCTGTCCCAGTTGCACGGAAATGTGCTGCCCCGAAGTTGGTAAATGCTTGGGGGTTGGCTTTGGCTGGGTCAGCGATTGCCTGAGTTTGGCCTCATCCTCAGGCCTCACCCGCAGTTCGCTGAGCTTAATCAGCACACCCGGTGAGCACTGGATGTCTTCAGAAAAGCGCCACTTTTGTACCTCGCTAACCGGGTGATTCGATACATCGAAGACTGTAAAGCGTGGTAGAGCGATGAAGCATTGATCTGGCATTGACCAATCACGCGCATCCTTATCGTGTTGCAACAACACGGGGAGCGTTTGCCTGTGGAGATGAGACGACGATGCAGCTACTGATTCTTGTCCGGGCTTATGAGGCAAGACCCACGCCGCATCAGCTGATGTAAGCGGCGTTTTACTAACCGGACATGCAAGCAGTTCTATGCAGATGGCCTCGTCCAGTTCGATCCCCTGCACATCGGGCCGATGTACTACCGTACTCTTGATAACCTGGTATCTCGTGTCGGGAAAGTGAGGCGTGACAAACACATGCCAATCACGGCGCAAAGGTAACACTGGGAAGATTCGGGCCTTGAGCATTTTTTGCAGCACCTGTGCAGCGCTGCTGAGACCCAATTCCTGCGCTAATTCTTCCAGTGTCACGTAGCTAAGTAACAGGCTCATGTAAGGTGGGAATCAAAGGTTGGATGATTGACGTTGCTGCGCCGCAGCCTTCAGCGCAGCTTAGCTGAACTCAAAGCAGTCCTCCCACACCCTTGAACTTCTCCACAAACGCAGCAATTTTTTGAAAAACGGTCTGCTTTTTGGTGAGGTACTGCGGGTTCAGCGGACTCATCTTTGGCAGCACGGCGTTCAACTCCGTACCGTTGTCGCTGGCAAAATCTCGCTTGAGGGAGCTGGTGATGTAGCGTTTAGCCGCATCGGCATTGAGCTTTTCCTCATCAATCAAGGCTTGTGCTTCGCGCTGTAGCTCGGCCTGAGCAAACTGAAAAAACGCTTCAATCACACTGGCCTTGTCACCAATTTGATCCAGGTTGGTCTGGTGGATAAAGTCCACCACCAGCCCTTCTTTGGCACGGTTGCCCAAACTGGCACGGATCACGCGGCGTACGTCCTCCACCAGGGTCGCTTTGTCTTTGAGCTTTTTGTGGTTCTCAAAAATCAATCCCAGGATGTAGTCCAGATTAATCTCTTGGGATTTGAGCAAATCCACCTCAAACACCACATCGCTCCAGTCAACGGTAGAGGCAGCCTTGTCTTCGCCCTGCTTCTGCCCGCGCAGCCAGTCGCGCACGTCGTTGTAGGTGGAGCGGTAGTCCTGCACCTTGCGCTCAGGCGGGAGGGTGACGGCTTGCAGCGCTTGCAAATCCTCATCGCCCAGGTGGTGCTTGGTCTGGAACGCTTCTACCGCAGCAGGATCGTTCAGATCCACCTCCTGTAAAGCCTTCAGGCTGGCAAACTCATCGTAGTTTTGCAGCACGTTTTCTATGCGCAGATACTCGCCAAACAGCTTGGCAAAGGCTTTTTTGTCAGCCTCTTTCTCGATGGCGGCAGGGTCAGGAAAGCGCTCTTCCAGCTCTTTAACCACCTCCACAAAGCCACGCCTTGCAGCACCGGTCGCCACGTCGGTAAAGCCCTCCATGTACTCCTTGTAGCTCTTCTCCAGCACGACGTTCTTGGTGTTCTTGTCACCAAACAGCGTGATGGCATCCACCGTGGCCTGTTCCAGGTCACGGAAGGTGACGATGTTGCCAAAGGTCTTGGTGGCGTCGTAAATGCGGTTGGTGCGTGAGTACGCCTGCATCAAGCCGTGAAAGCGCAGGTTCTTGTCCACAAACAAAGTGTTGAGCGTGGGGGCATCAAAGCCCGTCAAGAACATGCCCACCACAATCAGCAAGTCGATCTCTTTGGCTTTGACCTGCTTGGCCAGATCGCGGTAGTAATTCTGAAAGCCGTTGCTGTCCACGCTGAAGTTAGTTTTGAACAGCGCGTTGTAGTCCGCAATCGCTGCATCCAAAAACTCCTTGGCGCTGGTGTTCATGGCCGACACTTCAAAGCTCTCGTCTTGAATGTCGCCAATCGCATCCTGCTCTTCGTTGGCAGCAAACGAGAAGATGGTCGCCACGCGCAGCGGCTTATCACTGTCCTTTTGCAGCGCTTTGAAGCACTCGTAGTACAGCTTGGCTGCATCCACGCTGCTGACCGCAAACATGGCGTTGAAACCCTTGGCACCAGGCAGCAGGCGGTGGGTTTTTTGGCGGTAGTGGTTCAGGATGTATTGCGTTATCTCGCTGATGCGGTCGGGGTGCAGCAGGGCTTGCTTGTTCTCGGCAGCACTGAGCTTTTTCTCATCCTGCTCGCTTTCTATCGCCTTGAACTTGGGGCGCACATCGTTGTAGTCCACCTTGAACTTCAGCACCTTCTCATCACGGATCGCATCGGTGATGACATAAGAGTGCAGCTCACGGCCAAACACGCTGGCCGTGGTTTCTGCCCCCAGGGCATTGCCCTTGCGAATGAGTTGACCGTTCTCAATCACATCGCCAAAAATAGGCGTGCCAGTAAAACCAAACTGATAGAACTTCTTGAACTTCTTCTTCAAATTTTTCTGTGCTTCACCAAACTGGCTGCGGTGGCACTCATCAAAAATAAACACTACCTGCTTGCTATAAATGGGCAGGTCGGTTTCACCCTTGATCAGGTTGTTGAGCTTTTGGATGGTGGTGACAATGATCTTGTTGTCATCCTTTTCCAAGTTGCGCTTGAGTCCTGCTGTGCTGTCAGAGCCATTGACGCTGTCGGGAGAAAACCGCTGGTACTCCTTCATGGTCTGGTAATCCAGATCCTTGCGATCCACCACAAAAAACACCTTGTCGATGAACTCCAGCTCGGTCGCCAGCCGTGCCGCCTTGAAGCTGGTCAGTGTCTTACCTGAGCCTGTGGTGTGCCAAATAAAGCCACCGCTTTCCGTGGTGCTACAGCTCTTACCCTCATAGCTGCTTTTGATCTTCCACAAAATGCGTTCGGTAGCGGCAATTTGGTAGGGACGCATCACCAGCAGCGTGTCACTGACATCGAACACCGCGTAATGCAGCAGCACATTGAGCAAGGTGTGCTTTTGGAAGAACGTCGCGGTGAAGTCCTTTAAGTCCTTGATCAGGCTGTTGTCCGACTTCGCCCAGTTCATGGTGAAGTCAAAGCTGTTCTTATTGCGCTTGGTGGTGTTGGCAAAGTAGCGGCTGTCCGTGCCATTGGAAATCACAAACAGCTGTAGGTACTTGAACAGGGAGTTATCGCTGTTAAAGCTCTCCTTGCTGTAGCGGTGTACCTGGTTGAAGGCTTCGCGAATGGCTACGCCGCGTTTCTTCAACTCCACCTGCACCATCGGTAAACCGTTGACCAAAATCGTCACGTCATAGCGGTTGGCGTGGCTGCCTTTTTGCTCAAACTGCTTGATCACCTGCACCTTGTTGCGGGCAATGTGCTTTTTGTCGAACAGGTAAATGTTCTGGATGTGACCATCGTCAAACACAAAGTCATGAACATAGTCGTCATGCACCTTGCGCGTCTTGTCCACGATGCCTTCGCTGGAGGTATCCAGCCAAGTCTTCACAAAGCGATCCCACTCGGCATCGGCAAACTGCATGTGGTTGAGCAGCTGCAACTGCACACGCACATTGGCCAGCAGCTTCTCTGGCGTGTTCAGACTGGGGGAAAACTCATAGCCCTGGTTTACCAAATCTTGAATCAGCTCGCGCTCAAGGGCATCTTCGCTTTGGTAGCCCTCTGCCGATTTCCACTCGGGGGTGTACTTGTCGAGAACAATGAAGTTGTTGGATTCCGCAATGGTCTTGTAGTCTGGCATGGGCGTTCTCTGGATGTAGCCTCACAAAAAATTTCGCTTGAATTTTTCGTGGTTTTCGATGTTGTTGTGCATATCTGCCACATCCCAGATTTGCAGCTCCCACGGAAAATAAAAATTGCTTCTGTTTTTAAAATACACATGCAAACCGCGATAACCGGCCTTGTCGCGCAGATACCAGTTTTTTAGGCTTAATTCATCTTGCCAGTCGTCCAGCAGGCTCATGACGACATCAATTTCAGCGGCGGTCAAAATAATGCGGGCACCAAAAACATCGTTTAACCAATTGTTGACGGGATATTGGTCTTCGCGGCTGGCGTAGCGCTCTATTTTGTCGTCAATGCTTTCGCGGGTTTTAACACGATAGAAGTATTTGATGTCAATGTCTGCGGTCATCAAATAATCGTTAATGCACTCGTGCAGGGTCAAGCGGTAGCGATAAATGTGCGGGGCAGGCACATGTGCAATAGTTCTGGAAAGGTTGATTTTTTCTATTCTCCCAGTTTCAAAATAATCAAGTGAAAATTCGTGGTGCAAACGATTGATTTCACTGACCAACTGCTGTACTTTGTTGATTTTTTCCATTTTATGATTTCTGATGCGAGTAACCATACTTACTCTTCAAGTGATCAAGCAACAGTTTGACCGTGGCTTGCTCCGCTGGCGTGGGCTGTGCAACGGCCTCGTTGGACAGCGTGCTGTGGCTGGTGAAATTGATGATGCGGCTGTAGTAAAGCTGCTTGTCATTTGGCAACAGCTCTGACCACTTCGGGTAGCCCAAGAAGCTGGCGGTCTTCTCGTAGAGGTTGCGCAGCAGCGTGAAGTGGTAGCGTTCCACCTTCTGATCGGCAATCGCCTGCTCGATAGTCTGCAATAGGTGCAGATGGTGGGAAAAGCTCTTGTTGGAGTCGCCGGACTTTTCCGTCAGCGTGAAGCTGCCGTCTTCCAGGCGTTCCAGCATGTAGCAGGCTTTGTTGCTGAACTCGTTGAACAGCACGTTGTAGAACAGCGGGCTGTGCGTGGTGATGATGAACTTGAGATCCGTGGACTGGCTGGATTTGATCAACCCCGCCAGGTTGACAGCCAGCTCGATCAAGTGGTTTTCATCCAGTGAACTGACCGGGTCATCAATGAAAACGTACTCCAGCTTGTTGAAGTCATCCGTGGAGCGGTTTTCGGTTTCGACGATGTTCAGTTCAGAAATCAACTGCTCTAATAGCGCATTGAAAACGCTCCAGATGAAATTGCTTTCTTCGCCTTTAGAGATTTTGATGTGCGGCTCCGGCTGTTCGTTGCCGCGTTCAAATGAAAAACTGACTGACGAAAAGTCGTTGCTGAAATGCGGCATCAACTTGTCGCTGGTGTAGCCCTGAAAGGTGGTGGTGATGCTCTGGTCTTGGCCTTGTTCTTCTAGCACCCACCGGGTGAAGGCGTTGGGCTGGATGATCAACTTGGGTTCAACATCCCGCTCCAGATCGTTCTGCCAATAGAACAAATCTTCCGTGAAGGCGCTGTAGTAGAGAACCCTCTTGTCTGCCAAATCAGAGGCCTGAGCTTCTTCGCCCCCCGCCTTTGGTGCCATCAACTCCTTGAAGGCCCGCGACAGGCGCGTCTTGCCCGTGCCGTTGAAGGCGTAAATCAGTTGCACCTTCTTGTTGGCATCTCTGAGCTGCTCGGCAATGGCGGACAGCGTTTTGTTCATGTCAGGAGGCTACCTCTTCAGGCTTCGGGAAGCTCAGCAGAAGATCGCGGTAATGCTCGTATTGCTTCTGACGCAACTCCATTTCGCGGGGCAAGCCTTCCGTAATTGAGTTGGTCAGGGCGTCAAATTTGTCGAGGATGGCGACGATGCGGGCTTGTTCCGCGTAGGAAGGAACGGGCACGGGAAACCCAACCAAATCCTTTTTGTTTAATGCTGGCACTCCCGTCATATTCGCAAGCCCTACGATCTCCTGCGTTGCATTGGCCATGACGTGATACAGAAAGCGGGTCGAAAGCGTCTCACTCGTGCTGCGGATTCTGTAGCAGAGGGGGCCACACCAAAAACGATCAGTTTGATATCCAACATATCCAATGCCGCCTTGCCCACGTGAAGGTGTTGTAATCGTATTCGGCTCGGTGTTGTACGCGGACACATAACCTGATGGTGTTGTTCCTGCATTAACAAAAGCGTATTCGCCTGGCTCATTTTCAACCGGAGCCTGCCCCACGCCAATGCTGCACAGATCCCCCAGCGTCTTCCACTCCACCTCCCCATCTTCAAAACTCAACAACTTATCACGGTAGTAGTTGTATTGTTTTTTGCGAGCGGTAAGCTCAGCGGTAAGCTCAGCGGTAAGCTCAGCGGTATGAGCGGTCATTGCGTCCAGAATACGGACGATTTCCGCTTGGGTTTCCAGCGATTTTTTTTGGTTTTCTGGGCAGGGAATCGGAATTAATATCTCTAAGATTTCACTAGTCCGCAATGCGGGTATGCCCGCACCGTGCTTTTTGCCAGTTAATCGCTCTTGGTTTAGCTTCAAAAGATAATAAACATATCGATTCGCAACTGCTTCGATGTTTGGCAGCACAACATAGCAATGCGCATTAGCGTAGAACTTTGAAGTGACGAAATTAACAAATCCCGCAGACGCACCACCCTGGCTTATTATAATTTTGTTCTCGGTGTAATTGAATGTGTCGGTAAATCCGGAATGCGCCCCCCCCCCGTTGTAAGCGGGGTAAAGTCCATCTTCAGATAGCAATTCCTTATTTAGCTGGCGGCCTTTTTCCAATTTGATCACCTCCCCCAGCGCCCTCCACTCCACCGCAACGCCATCCAGCAGCTTCTCCAAAAAATTCACGCTACTCATGCTTCCAACTCCTGGCCTTCAATCTCTGCCACGATGGCATCAATCTCCGCACGCAGCTGGGTAATCTTGGCCACCGTGGTTCTCAATTCGGCATTGAGCTGTGCAATGTCCACCACTTCGCGGGTGTCCTTGGTCTCGACATAGCTGCTGACCGACAGGTTGTAGTCGTTGGCGGCAATCTTTTCCAGGGACACCGATTGGGCAAAGTGCTCCACGTTGGCCTTGCTGTCAAACACGGCCATGATTTGTTCCATGTGCTCATCGAGCAGCACGTTGTTGTTGGTCTCTTTTTTGAACAGACCGCTGGCGTCAATGAACTGGGTCGTGGTGTCTTTCTTGCTCTTGGACAACACCAGAATGTTCACGGCAATGGTGGTGCCAAAGAACAGATTGGGTGCCAGCGCAATCACGCTTTCCACATAGTTGTTGTCGATCAGGTACTTGCGGATTTTTTGCTCCGCACCACCCCGGTAAAAGATGCCGGGGAAGCACACAATCGCTGCCCTCCCCTTGCTGGACAGGTAGCTCAGCGCGTGCATCACAAAGGCCATGTCCGCCTTGGACTTGGGGGCCAACACCCCGGCAGGGGCAAAGCGGTCGTCGTTGATCAGCGTGGGGTCATCGCTGCCAATCCATTTCACTGAATACGGTGGGTTGGAAACGATGGCATCAAACGGATCGTCGTAGGCAAACTTGGGGTCTTCCAGCGTGTCGCCCAACTCGATGTTGAACTTGTCGTAGTTCACATCGTGCAAAAACATGTTCATCCGCGCCAGGTTGTACGTGGTGTGGTTCAGTTCTTGCCCAAAAAAACCGTCTTCAATAATGTGCGCATCAAAGTGTTTTTTGGCTTGCAACAGCAGCGATCCAGATCCGCAGGCCGGGTCGTAGATCTTGTTGACGCTGGTTTGCTTGTGCATGGCCAACTGTGCAATCAGCTTGGACACATGCTGGGGCGTGAAGAACTCACCACCCGACTTGCCGGCATTGGCTGCGTAGTTGGAGATCAGGAACTCATACGCATCGCCAAACAGGTCAATCTGGTTGTCGCCAAACTCACCAAAATTCAGCTCTGCCACGCCTTTGAGCACCGCCGCCAAGCGCTTGTTTTTATCGGCAACAGTGTTGCCCAGGCGGTTGCTGGTGGTGTCAAAGTCAGCAAACAGCCCTTTGATGTCCAGCTCTGATGGATAGCCGTTGGCAGATGCTTCAATGGACTTGAAGATCTCTGCCAGATCCGTGTTCAGGCTTTCGTTGGTGTTCGCCGTAGCCGCCACATTCGCGAACAGCTGGCTGGGGTAGATGAAGTAGCCCTTGGTCTTGATGGCATCGTCACGAATGTCTTGCGTGATGACCGCATCGCTCAGGGTGGCGTAGTCCACGGTGTCATCACCGCCTTCAATGTAGCTGGCGAAGTTTTCGCTGATGAAGCGGTAGAACAGTGTGCCCAGGACGTATTGCTTGAAGTCCCATCCGTCTACGGCACCACGAACCTCGTTGGCAATGCCCCAAATGCGGCGTTGCAGTTCTGCGCGTTGTTGAGAGCTGGTCATGTTGTTGATTTCTTGGAGAGGGCAGGCATAGCTGAGGCTTCTCGCGCATGCTGCATGTGAAAAGTGCAATGGGCATTTTGCATGACCAAACGCCTTGGGATGCGTGTCTCAAATACGTCCGGCCATGGAACACATACTGGTGCTCAGGGGGATGCTCCACGGCAAGGGTACTTTGTGAACAATCGCCTGCTACAGCACTGTAAGGTTTTGACTGGTATAAGTGGCGATGACCCAGGGAGGATCACAATGAATCAATCTCTAATGAGCGAAGAGTCCATGCAACGTATGGAAGCCCGCATTCCCGAGTTGGCGGGCAGTGCGTTCAAGCTGGCCTACTGGCAAGCCCTGACTATCAGCGGCAAGGTGATGGAGGCTCGGAACGGTGAATTGGTTGAAACCACTGCCGAGGGGGCTGTGCATGTGATCCGCAGCATCGCCAAACCAACATCTGTACGGTTAGGTGAGAAGCGTGTGCGGGCACGCAAGGCATGAATGCGCCTGTTCCTCGCCTGCGCATGTTTGCTGGCCCGAATGGCTCGGGCAAAAGCACCATCAAGGAAGTGCTTCCATCGCAATGGCTGGGTGTTTACATCAATGCAGACGAAATTGAAAAAACCGTTCGTGCTGATAGCTGCTTGAATTTAGCGACGTTTGAAGTCAAGACTGATACGCAAGAGCTGCAAGCGTTCTTACAGGCATCAAGCTTGCTGAAGAAAGCTGGGCTTTTGGCCCAAGTCTCGCAGTTGACCCTGGTTGACGGGTGTGTGGTGTTTGGCCCTGTGGTGGTCAATTCCTATTGGGCATCGGTGTTGGCCGACTTTATTCGGCACAAGCTGTTGGCACTGAAGGTATCTTTCACGTTTGAAACGGTGATGTCATCGCCTGACAAAGTGGCGTTTTTGCAGAAAGCGCAGCAGGCAGGCTATCGCACCTACTTGTACTTTGTGGCTACGGAGGATGCAGACATCAATGTGTCGCGGGTCAAGTACCGTGTGCAAGTTGGTGGGCATCCAGTCGCTGAGGACAAGATTCGCAGCCGCTATGTGCGCTCGCTAGAGCTGTTGCCAAAGGCTGTGGCGCATGCTGACCGGGCGTATATCTTCGACAACTCAGGGGCTGAACGGGTGTGGGTGGCTGAAGTGACCGATGGCCTAGAAATAGAGATGAAAACTGACGAAATGCCAGCCTGGTTCAAAGTGGCGTTGTGGGATCAATTTGAGTAAAACGTGGATTTATCTGAGTATTCGCTGCAAATCCACCGGACGTTCGCACGACAAAACCACCACCGATTCGCATGCCAAGCTCACCAGCGATTTGCATTCAATACCGCCAATTTAGTGTGATGAAACCACGCAGAACTTATCTACTAGGTTAAAGCTAATAGTGGCGCAAATGTCGCAAAACGCCTCATTCCAGTCGTCAGCCAAAAAATGGTTGAGAGACTGCATTGCAGCGATTGCTGCCCATCGAGTTCTCGACATGGATGACTGATCTTTGCTGAGCAGCAGTCCTTCATTACAAGAGAATAGCAGTACGCCATCAAGGAAACCCTGGTCGATTCAATTCATGCCAAAGCTGAGTCGTAGCGGTAAACTGATCGCGTCTACTCTCGGCGTGTCTCAGCAATGAAGTCTGACCAACTTTGGACGCATTTTTCAGCAAGATCTAAAGCGTCGACGGCTCCGGTAGCGGTGTGGATCGTGTACCTGGCTTGCAAAAGCTCACCTCCAGATGATCCAGATAGCCAAAGGGATGACTTGTACTCTTTTCCCGAGAAATCTGGTTGACCTCCACTCCGAGGAGGTTTGGTGAGCTTGCAGTGCTTTACGCCATTGCATATGTCTGCACATAGCTTCAAGTAGGTAGATTCCGATATGAACTCATCAACCTGTCTCGCCCGCACTGGTGCGACTTCTGCGTGGATCAGCCAATCACGCACGTGATAGCAGTGCATAAAGAATGACAGGACATCGTCCTCATAGGTTTGCCTTGTGTTCCCGTCGTTGAAAACCCCGGCATATATGTCGCGAAGCCGCTGAAGATATCGCCGCGTACGCTCAAGTTGCGTCAATACTTTCTCCGTTTGGAATTTACAGGATGCCGGAGTGTAGTGGACACAAGGAAAAATTAGGAGATTTTGGCATTCCGTTGATAACCTGTTTTTGGATACAGCGGTATGGAACGGGGGATGGCGTCGAAAGCATAATCACTTGGATAAGTGAAAACAATATAAAGGAGGGAAGGATTGGAACACGAGTATTCAGTTCTCGGAGGGCTGAACCGTGCTGCGATCGGTAAGTATCTCAGCATCGCAGCATCAGCGATCGCGGCGAGTCTAGGGACGCTCGCCACTTGGCTAATTGACTTAGCTAAGCGGATTGGCATTGCGGAGCATGTCCCTGCCCTAGTGCTGTGGCCTTTGACCGCCGGATTGATCTACATGGGTTTGTACTGGATCTTTGAGTCACGCATCTGGAAGTGGGGCAGGTTATCCGATTTGCTTAAGGTCCCTGATCTCTCAGGGACTTGGGACTGCCAAGGGGAGACCTTAAGCGAAGGGGGATCGGCCTGGGTGGGCGAAGTGACGATTGTCCAGAGTTGGGACAAGCTGCGTGTTCGCCTCAAGACCGGTCAATCCGGTTCTAACAGCGTAGCTGCGGCACTGGTT
Organism: Simplicispira metamorpha; assembly: GCF_004341365.1. Lineage (GTDB taxonomy): Bacteria > Pseudomonadota > Gammaproteobacteria > Burkholderiales > Burkholderiaceae_C > Simplicispira > Simplicispira metamorpha. The sequence goes on from NZ_SLXH01000004.1 coordinate 173,163, forward strand.
TTTGATCAAGCCGATGGAGGATTCCGGCTCCTGTACAACTACAAGAACGAGCCAAGAATCGGTGAGGCCGAATTGAAAGCCCACCGAGGGTCAGCGGAGCTTATGTTTGCGTCTGACCTCCAAAGTGCTGAAGGCGAGTACTTCAATGGTCACGGGCGCTACACATACGGCACGATGAAACTGACACGTAGGGGGAAGCATGGCAATTGATATCGACAAGCGCTTAAAGTCATTGCACGAGCGGCGAATGGGAACAGACCGAATCGCCGACTTGACACTTGATTCGGCGACGCAGGTGATCACAAAAAGTTTGACTCAGGAGTCATATGCGAAGAGAGCCACAGCTCAGAAGCATACGAAATACGCTTTAGGGGCAATGCAGGCAGTGGACTCTGACTACACGCGCATCAGCCTAGAAGAGGCAGACCGGGTAAAGGATCAATTGAAGAGAGGATTGGATCGAAAATCGATCTCGACCGAGTTCCGCCTCCAAGGTTCTGTCGCGTTGAATATCCACATTCGTGGAGTAAGTGATGTTGACTTGCTCGTGCTGGATGGGCGCTACATCCACTATGAACATAACGGGCAAAAAGCCATGTCGGGCGGGTACACCAGCCCTGTAACCTACAACACGCTACAGGCGCTGATCCAACTCCGTAGTGAATCTGAATCGATCCTCGACACAGCTTTCCCCGCTGCCAAAGTTGAGAAAGGCGGAGCAAAAGCGATCAAGATTTCAGGTGGATCACTGCGCCGTCCAGTTGATGTCGTTCCGTCAAACTGGTTTGACACGGCTGCCTATCAGCGCAGTTTCGCTGAAGTCGACCGTGGCGTACATATCCTCAACAAGCACGTGCCCGAGCGTGTTCTCAACATGCCCTTCAAGCACATTCAGCAGATCAATGATAGAGATAAGCCATCCATTGGCGGCTTGAAGAAGGCCATTCGTCTCTGCAAGAACGTGAAAGCCGACGCCGAGAGTGATGGGACGAATATCGAACTGTCCAGCTATGACATTGCCTCAGCCCTTTGGCATGCAGACATGGCGGCGCTCACAGTGGGTGTAGCAAATGAGCTGGCCATTTTGGCCGAGGTAACGCGCTTCTTGGACGATCTAGTCCGGCGCCCGAACTACGCTCGCACGCTGCGAGTGCCTGATGATTCGCGTTATGTTTTCGACAGCGAGACGAAGATCGAGGGTCTTCAGTTGCTGTCGCTCGAAATGGATGATCTATCAGGACGTGTAGCCCGGGAGCAATCCAAGGCACCGTGGCTCTGGCACACACCGAGTACTGGGCTAGTGTTTGAAGAACTGAGAAAGGCGTACGTGCCCGGCTGAATCGCGCCTTCAGTCCAAATGAAAGCTTTGAGGTGTAACGTGGATCTGCACGGAACATTCAGTGCAATGACTGCTTTGGGCGTCAGCAGCCATTGACCATGCTGAGTTGACCGACTGCATCAAGCCTGAAGCAGCCTCCGACCGCACAGCGGCCAAAGACCGCTATCCGATAGCAGCCATCACAGAAACACCAGTACAGTGGCTCAATTGCGCCGGAGCTAGCTATCAGCTACGTCAGCGTTCACAGGTCGGCCAGCCGTAGGCTCAGGTCATCAGGCAGGCGCAGAGAGACGTGCATGATGTGCTCAATTTCTTTTGAGATACATGTATTGCACTATGGTGGCGCCACTCGCAAAAAGTCCCCCAAGAGGCTTGGACGGCTTCACTTTTTCTCGGTCAATATATATTTTTGATGCCGGGATCGAAGCGCTTCGGCAAGCTTCAAATACCGAATTTCAGATAGGCTCCACCTAAAAAACCCGCTCAACCAGAGCGGGTTCATCCCAGTCATCACGCTGCCATCAAGAAACAATCAAATACTGACTGCGCTCTTGGCCATCAATCCATTTTGGAGCCTTGCCACGGCCTGTCCAAGTATCGCCAGTGGTGGGATTGCGGTATTTCGCCGCCACAGTCTTTCGAACCTTTGATGTAGGCAAATTGCTCGACGAGCGTGAACCACCAAAAATATCACGCTCCGTCAAATCGAATTCAGCAATAAGTTCACGAATTATCGACATCGCAGCACCGACCTCTTCCCGTCGAGCTGCTTCAATCTCCGCATCCAGTGCAGCCTTTTTTTCCAACAATTCCTTGTATGTACTCATCACTAAACCCTTTGGTTAAATTATTGATACAGTAGATTATACATATCAGACAAAAAATTGCATCACATCTGGAGGGTATAGCGGGATGGGGTTGTACGCCTTGAAATCAATTCATGTAAAAAATACCCATGAACTACCTCAGCAACCACCGTAATTCTTTTTTCCATTTTCATTAATCGTATACGTGCCACCACGTGGCCCTGTGTAGCAAGTTGGGGCCACTGAATTACCTGTAGATTCATGAGAGTTTGTGGTTTCGCTTTGATTAATTTTTCTATCAGTTTCTTCTTTAAGAATTACACCTGGCAAGAACTCGATCCCTACTCTTTGAACAAGCTCTTGATATGAAATCGGTGCATTCATGCGGGCGTCATTCTTGTTCTCTATCCAATATGCAAAAGCTTTTTGTTCTTTTTGATCGTAGACAAGTTTGTATAAGTGGGTTGGCACCCAAACTTTTCCCAACCCTATTGCATTAGCTGGCCCATTCTTAAAAACTGGGCCTGTAAAAACAAATAGATCACCAGCAGCGCGCATCGCATACTGTCGCACAGACCTTTCTACGGCATTGCGCCAAGTCACTTGGTTGTTATCTGGAGCTTGCGGAACCATATTCGCTAATGAAAAACTCTGCGCCATCGCATTTGGTGTCGGCATATCTCCCGCTGGCGCCATGTGACCTCGGTCGTAAGTGCTGCCTTTGTAATCTTCAAGTTGTGCGCGCTCAGCAATAGGCAATCGCGCTTCAGGATAAAAACGGTCACTTCGCTTTTCATCTCTGGCATCTTGGATACGCGCACGGTTTATTTTTTCTACTGAATAGAGTGGTGTCTTGCTCTGCCCAGAGTGCATGATTGCAAAAGATTCAAAACACAAATCACGCAGTTTTTGTTCTGGGCGCACAGTCTCAATTTTTGGTACAACCCGGTTCGGGAAGTAGTCCAGGCAAGCGGTGAAATCTGCTGCATTAGCTAAAAAAGCCTGTAGCGCTATGGTGGCGATAGTAATATTTTTGAACATTTATTTTTTACAAGGAAAGTTGTTCTTCATCATAGCCCGGATAACTTAAGACTCGATGTAGTTCGGCAATGTCTTAGACAGGATATGGCGCAACTGCTCATACCAAAGACGATGACTGCTTAAAAAGTTTTTCATTACTGAGTCATGTTTTGTAAATAAATTATTTATTAAAACCAAAAAATATAACCAAGATTTTCATGGAGACAGGCTCAGCAGCAATCTAAGGAGAATCTGCAAAACATTGACAGCGAGCCATTTTAAAAGCACGAACCAGACACGCGCACGATCTACGAATAAGCGGCCTCACCAGCTCGATTCCAAAAAATTTCAGCCATATATCATTTATTTGAAGTTGGGCCATCCACTTCACGCGCCTTGCGCTCTGGCTACCTGGTTTTTGCCATCGCCAGCGCTTCTGTCTTTCCCCCTCCCCCTTCAGTCGCTTCATTTGCCACTTGGCTGACCTCTTGCAGGTCGGCCAGACCTTATGCCGCCTGAGACGTTCTCAACCCCACCAAGGGCCTCCAATGCGAGGCCCTTTCCTTTTTGAAAGAGGTTTGTTCCATGCACACCGAATGTCCCCATCCCTGCTGGCTGTGAGGGTCACACCATGCACTACCGCTTTGAATCCAGAGTCGCTGGCATTCCCTGCCTGATCGAGGTAACCCATTACGCCCCGGCAGTAGAGGCTTATCGCCAAGGTCATCCCGATGACTGGATGCCGGGTGAACCGGCTGAATTGGAGTTCCAGGTATGCGACCGCCAAGGCCGCATGGCCAGCTGGCTAGAACGCAAGTTGACCGAGGGCGAATCCGAGCGCATTGCAGCACAAGCATGCAGCTTGCTCGAACAGTCTTGGCGCTCACTCTAGGAGCAGCCATGTCTGATTGCTTTCCGGGGCGACTTCCCCCGCCGTGGCCTGTGGATCTACCCCGACCTTTGCCTTTTCCTTTCCCCTGGCCCCGTTGCTTTGTCTTCGGGGCTTTTTTGCTTTTGGAGGTTTCTATGAACGGTATTTCTCTCTACACACGCGCCCCCGTGGTGCAGCAGGCACTGAACCTGTTGTTGTGCGAGGTGCGTGAAGCCGATGCCTTGGCATCCCCAGATGCGGTGCGCGATTACTTGCACCTGCTTTTGGCGGATCGCCCGCATGAGGTTTTCACGGTGGTGTTTCTGGACGCCCAGCACCGGGTACTGGAGGCCGTGGAGATGTTTCGCGGCAGCTTGACCCAGACCTCGGTGTATCCGCGCGAAGTCGTCATTGAAGCCCTGGCACGCCAGGCTGCCTCGGTGATCTTGGCCCACAACCATCCCAGTGGGCATCCAGAGCCATCGCAGGCCGACCAGGCACTGACCCGGTCGCTCCAGTTGGCACTGGCGATGGTGGATGTGCGGGTGCTCGACCACTTTGTGGTGACGCGCTCGACGGTACTGAGCTTTGCCGAACGGGGGTTGATGTAGGGCTGGCTGGTCGCGTCTCTGATTCGTTTTCTCTGGTTCGTTTTTTCCATTTCCATTTTCAAAGGAGCTTTGATGTCTCGTTGTCCTTTCTGTGATTCTTCTCGTGTGACTGCCCGCCACCTGGCCCGCAAGGTGGGCAGTGGCGTAGGCACGCTGGCCGGTGCTGCCAGTGGCGCAGCAGGCGCCCTGCGGGGTGCCCAGCTGGGTGCTGCGGTGGGCATCGTGGCTGGCCCCGTGGGCTCTGCACTGGGCACCGTTGCGGGAGCGGTATTGGGTGGCTTGTTCGGTGGCGCCCTGGGCTGTGAGGTCGGCTCACGGGTCGGCAGTGCAGTCGATGACAACTTGCTGCACAACCGCGAATGCCTCGATTGCGGCCATACGTTCAGTCTGTGAGCTGGCTTTCCTGCTCTGCTTTCTTCGGTTTTTCTTCTGTTTCTGTTTTTCCGTGCGCAGGGTTCTTTGGCTGTCTTTGGATGGCGGATGGACTGCGCGCCATTACTTTTTGATTTGGAGTTTTCCCATGGCACATCTTGTTGAACAAATGGCTTACGTCGGTGACACCCCTTGGCATCAACTGGGCCACCAGTTGCCTGCCAAGCAGCCTATTGAAGTGTGGGCGCGTGAAGCGGGTATGGACTGGAGCATCTGCGAAACCCCTGTGCGCTATCTGGCGGAACAGGACGGTTCGCTGGGCTCGATCATGGCGTTTGATGACCAGAAGGTGTTGTACCGCAGCGATACCAAGGCGCCGTTGTCTGTGGTCTCGGGGCGCTACCGGGTGGTGCAGCCCCAGGAGGTGCTGGAGTTCTACCGGGATCTGACGGAAGTGTCTGGTTATGAGCTGGAGACTGCCGGGGTGCTCAAGGCGGGTAAGAAGTTCTGGGCACTGGCACGCACCGGCAAGGAGGTGGCGCTCAAGGGCAATGATCTGGTCAAAGGCTATTTGCTGCTGGCCACGTCGTGCGATGGCACGCTGGCCACCACGGCCACGCCAACCACGATCCGGGTGGTGTGTAACAACACCTTGTCGATTGCCTTGAATGGTGCGCAAAGCGCTATCAAGGTGCCCCACAGCACCAATTTTGATGCCCAGGCGGTCAAACGCCAGTTGGGCATTGCGGTGTCGCAATGGGACAGTTTCATGTACAGCATGAAGACGCTGTCCGAGCGCAAGGTCAAGAGCCATGAATCCATGAACTACTTCCTGAAGGTGCTGTGCCAGACGGATGCACACACCCCTGCCGATACGGCCCTGACCAATGAGCGTGCCCTTAAAAAGGTGCAGGCCATGTATGAGGGCCATGGACGCGGTGCAGAGCTGGCAGCGGCCAAAGGCACGGCCTGGGGTTTGCTGTCAGCAGTGACGGAGTTTGTTGACCATGAACGCCGGGCGCGCAGCCAGGAATACCGGCTCGATAGCGCCTGGTTTGGCCAAGGCAATGCGCTCAAGCAACGGGCACTGGAACATGCCTTGCAATTGGCTTGCTGAGTGCTCATTACAACCTGTGTCATCTACATGCCGCAGGCTTTTACTAACCAGGTAAAAACCTGCGCACTGGTGCTACAGGGCAAAGGAACGCTCTTACTGGCTCAAACAGTCAGAACTTCTATGAAGTAGTGCCATGGCCGTTCGGATTCACCTCTAGGCTGTCTTGGGGTGGCCTCAGCAGAGTCCAGACCTCCACATCCAACGCCTGCGCAAAAAGCTCGATATTTGACAGCGACACATTCCAGCGAGAGCGCTCAACGGCAGAGACATAAGTTCTGTCCAAGTCGCATTCCAGGGCAAGGCGCTCTTGTGACCAGCCTTTGTCTGTGCGTCGTAAGCGTAACCAGTAGGCGAGTACATCACGCAAGTTATTAATTAGAAACAAAACGACTTGAAATATTTCTGATTACCCGGATGTTGTCTTGATGAAACTGACCGACATGAGAAAGCTCAGTCCTGCGGC
>NZ_SLXH01000005.1 GCF_004341365.1 Simplicispira metamorpha
AGCCTGGCCAGCCAAGACCAGACCACGGGCATCGACCAGATCAACCAGGCCATGGTGCAGATGGACCAGGTCACGCAGTCCAACGCCGCGCTGGTGGAAGAGGCGGCAGCGGCCGCGCAGTCGCTGGAGCACCAGGCGCAGACGCTGGTGCAGGTAGTGAGCGTTTTCAAGACCGGCGCGTCCGGTCAGCGGGCCTTGGCAGGCTGAACGCCTGGGGGCCGGGGCAGATTTGGCACACACAGGAGAACCACAGATGGCTTATTTCCAATGGGCAGATGACATGGTGATCGACAACGGCCCCATCGACCAAGACCACCGCAAGCTGGTGGAACAGGTCAATGCCCTGCACACCGCCACCACGGAGGGGCGCGGCCAGGAGGTGGTGGGCGCGCTGCTGGAGGCGCTGATCCACGACACGGTGCAGCACATCCAGCGCGAAGAGCAGCAGATGGCGGCCCTGGGCTATCCGCACCTGGAGCAGCACCAAAAAGGGCACGCGCTGTTTGTGGCCGATCTGCACGGCCTGCGCACCAAGTACCAAAGCGGGGGCATTACCGTGGCGGCGCAGCTCTCGACGCTGCTGCGCGACTGGCTGTCGCTGCACATCCGGCGCTACGACAAGGAGATGGTGGGTTTCATCCGGCAAAAAGACCGCGAGGGCCGGACAGTGGCGCATTCGCGGCGCCCGGCTGCGCTACTGAATTAGTAGCTGCTTGCGCCCATTGGACGGGCGCTTGAAGCTGTTTTGGCTTGAAATCAGCGCGGCGCCAGCACGGCCATGGTGATGCGCGATACGCAGGTCAGTTCACCCGCGTCGTTGACCATGTCGATCTGCCAGACCTGCGTGGTGCGCCCCACATGCACGGCGCGGGCCGTGCCCGTGACCCAGCCGCTGGTGGCTGCGCGGATGTGGTTGGCGTTGATGTCCAGGCCCACCACACGGTGGCCTTCGGGGCTGGCGTAGTTGGCACCCATGGAGCCCAGCGTCTCGGCCAGCACCACGCTGACGCCGCCGTGCAGCAGGCCAAACGGCTGCTTGGTGCGGTGGTCCACCGGCACGCGGCCGCGCAAAAAATCATCGCCCACCTCGGTAATTTCAATGCCCAGGTGCGAGATGGCGGTGTTGGCGCCAGACTGTTGGATGGCGGCCAGGGAGAGGGGTTTTTTCCAGATCGGCATGGGTTTTCTTCAGGCGGTGGCGGGTCACAACAAGGCGGCATTATCTGGCGCAGGGGGCACCGGCCCTGTCACTTGCGCGCCCCCGGGCCGGGGGGCGCCGCAGGCCGGGGCGGGCACTGCGGCAGGGGCGGCGTGGCGCTGGGCGTCAGCGCATCAACGCATCAACGCATCAACGCATCAACCGCGCATGGTGCCGGTTTCGACAAAGCGCTGGTGCCACGACAGCGCTTCGGGCAGCAGGTGCGGCGTGTGCTGGCCACCGCCGCTGTGGCGCGCGCGCTCCAGGTAGTCGCGCAGGGCGGGGCGAAAGTCCGGGTGGGCGCATTTGTCGATGATGAGTTCGGCGCGCTGCGTGGGCGAGAGGCCGCGCAAATCGGCCAAGCCCTGCTCGGTGACGATGACCTGCACATCGTGCTCGGTGTGGTCCACGTGCGAGGCCATGGGCACGATGCACGAGATGGCACCGCCCTTGGCCACCGAGGGCGTCATGAAGAACGACAGGTAGCCGTTGCGCGCAAAGTCGCCCGAGCCGCCGATGCCGTTCATGATGCTGGTGCCCATGATGTGCGTGGAGTTGACGTTGCCGTAGATGTCGGCCTCGATCATGGCGTTCATGGCGATCACGCCCAGGCGGCGCACCAGCTCGGGGTGGTTGCTGATCTCTTGCGGGCGCAGCACGATGCGCTGGCGGTAGAAGTCGATGTTGCGCGTGAAGTCTTCCAGCGCCGCCGGGCTCAGCGACAGCGCCGTGGCCGAGGCGCTGGCCAGCTTGCCGCTGCGCAGCATGTCCAGCATGCCGTCTTGCAGCACTTCGGTGTAGGCGGTGAGGTTCTCAAACGGCCCTTGGTTCAACCCGGCCAGCACCGCGTTGGCGATGTTGCCCACGCCCGATTGCAGCGGCAGCAGGTTGGCGGGCAGGCGGCCCAGCTTCACCTCCTGCTGCATGAACTCGATGATGTGCCCGGCAATCTGCTCGGACACCGCATCGGGTGCGGCAAACGTGGAGTTGCGGTCGGACTGGCTGGTGTGCACCACGGCAATCACCTTGCTCAGGTCGCAGCGCAGGTAGGGCTCGCCAATGCGCTCATCGGGCGCGGTCATGGGGATGGGCTTGCGGTGCGGCGGGCGGTCGGTGCCGTAGTAGATGTCGTGCATCCCTTCCAGGCCGGGGTTTTGCAGGTCGTTGACCTCCAGGATGATTTTGTCGGCCTGGTCCAGCCAGGTCTTGTTGTTGCCCACCGAGGACGACGGAATCAGGCGCCCGTCGGGCAGCACGCCGGCCACCTCCACCACCGCCACATCGAGCTTGCCCAGAAAACCGAACCAGACAAACTGCGCCATGTGCGAGAGGTGGATGTCCATGTACTGCATCTGCCCGGCATTGATGCGCTGGCGGCAGGCCGGGTCGGACTGGTAGGGCATGCGCATTTCAATGCCGCCGACCTTGGCCAGCGCGCCGTCCAGCTCTGGCGCCGTGGAGGCGCCCGTCCACAGGCCGATCTTGAACGGCTGGCCCTGGGCGTGCAGCGCCTCGATGCGCCGCGCCAGCGCCATGGGCACCGCCTTGGGGTAACCCGCGCCGGTAAAACCGCTCATGCCCACATTGGCACCGGCAGGAATAAGCGCTGCCGCCTCGTCGGCTGACATGACGCGCTGGAGAAAGTCTGGGTGGCGTACCCGATCGGCCAAGGACATGGAAAAACTCCGCAAGATGTGCTGGGCGCCGCAGGCTGCGGCGTGCGAAAGTTGCGGATTCTATCCGGCACACCTTGCGCTATCAGGGTTTGCCCTGACAGGGTTTTTACCGAGTCGGCGCGGCGGTGCCGGAGCGGTTGAGCAGCGCGTGCAACACGATGGCGCCAAACGTGGCGGTACCGATGCCGCCCAGGGCAAAGTCGCCAAACTTGAGCGTGAAATCGCCCGTGCCCAGGATGAGCGTGACAGCGGCCACGATGAGGTTTTTGTTGTCCGAGAAGTCCACCCGGTTGTCCACCCAGATTTTGGCCCCGGCCACGGCAATCAGCCCGAAAACGACGATGGAGACGCCGCCCATCACAGGCAACGGAATGGACTGGATCACGGCGCCAAACTTGGGCGAAAAGCCCAGCAGCACGGCAATCAGCGCCGCTGCCAAGAACACTGCGGTGGAGTAGATTTTGGTGGCCGCCATCACGCCGATGTTCTCGGCATAGGTGGTCACGCCGGTGCCGCCTGCTGCGCCACTGACCATGGTGGCAATGCCGTCACCAATGAAGGCGCGGCCCATGTATTGGTCGAGGTTCTTGCCGGTCATGGCCGTCACGGCCTTGATGTGGCCCAGGTTTTCGGCCACCAGAATCACCACCACGGGCGCAATCAGCAGCATGGCCGGGCCGCTGAACACGGGGGCCGAGAAGCTGGGCAGCCCCAGCCACGGCGCCGCTGCCACCGCCGACCCATCGAGCGCCTTGCCCAGGCCCAGGCCGTTGGCCAGCAGCGCATACAGCAGGCTGGAGACGATCAGGCCCACCAGAATCAGCAAGCGCTGCACCATGCCGCGCGTGAGCACCGCCACCAGCCCGACGCAGACAAACGTCAGCGCCTGCATCCAGCTGTCAAAGTTGCTGGCGGCCATGTTCTTGACCGGAATGCCCGCCAGGTTCAGCCCGATCACCGCCACCACGGCGCCCGTGACCACGGGCGGCATGAAGCGCTCGATCCAGCCCGTGCCCAGCACCTGCACCACCACGCCAATGAGCGTGTAGATCAGGCCGCAGGCGATGATGCCGCCCAGCGCCAGGCCGATTTGTGCGTTGGGGCCTTTGCCGCCATAGGCCGTGGCGGCAATCACCACGCCGATGAAGGCAAAGCTCGAACCCAGGTAGCTGGGCACCTTGCCGCCGGTAATCAAAAAGAAGATCAGCGTGCCGATGCCGCTCATCAAAATGGCCAGGTTGGGGTCAAACCCCATCAGGATGGGCGCCAGCACGGTGGAGCCAAACATGGCAATCACGTGCTGCACGCCCATGGCGCCCGTTTGCGCCCAGGGCAGGCGCTCGTCGGGGCCGATCACGCCGCCTTGCAGTAGTACATCCGCGCTTTTCTCGCGCCATTTCAGCAGTCCCATGGTGGTTTTCCAGATGGTGAAAGGCTGAAATGCTACGCCCAAATGCGACAAGGACGGCCATGCCGTCCTTGTTTTTTGCTATTTATTCAATAGCTGTTAGCGCTTACCGTGCGTGGCTTTGAGGCCAGAAAGACCTAAAAACCATGCCACACGGTGTGGCGCCCGTGGTTCAGGCCACGCTGCGGGCGGGCAGCACGGTGCCACGGCATTCGCCAAAACCGATGCGTGCCGCACCGGCTTTTTCGCACCAGCCGCGCAGGATGACGGTGTCGCCATCTTCCAGGAAGCCGCGCTGCTCGTCGGGGGCGCCAGGGCCGCTCAGGGTGACGGGCTCACGGCCCCCCTTGGTCAGCTCGATCAGGGCGCCGGCCTCGGAGGGCGTGGGGCCGGAGATGGTGCCCGAGCCCAGCAGGTCGCCGGGCTGCAGGTTGCAGCCGCCCACGGTGTGGTGGGCCACCATTTGCGCAGCCGTCCAATACTGGTGGCGGAAGCTCGTTTGCGACACGCGCACCGGGCCAGCGCCCGCAGCGGTGCGCTGGGGCGTTTGCAGCAGCACTTCGAGCTGGATGTCCAGCGCGCCCTCGGCGTTGTTGCTGGCGTCATCGAGGTAGGGCAGTGGCTTGGGATCGGCAGCGGGGCGCTCCCAGGCCTGACGGTAGGGGGCCAGGGCCTCCATGGTCACGATCCAGGGCGAGACGGTGGTGGCAAAGTTCTTGGCCAGGAACGGGCCCAGGGGCTGGTATTCCCAGGCCTGGATGTCGCGCGCCGACCAGTCGTTGAGCAAGCAAATGCCGAAGATGTGCTGGTCGGCTTCGCCCAGGGCAATGGCCTCGCCCAGCGCGTTGCCCTGGCCGATGTACATGCCGACTTCCAGCTCATAGTCCAGGCGCTTGCATGGGCCGAACTCGGGGGCCGTGGCACCGGCGGGCATGTATTGGCCCAACGGGCGGCGCACTTCCTGGCCACTGACGCCAATGCTGGAGACGCGGCCGTGGTAGCCCACGGGAATCCAGCGGAAGTTGGGCAGCACGGGGTCGGTGCCGTTGTCGCCGCGCATGATCTTGCCGATGTTGGCCGAGTGGTGGACGGAGGTGTAGAAGTCGGTGTAGTCGCCGATTTGTGCGGGCACGTTGTACTCCACGGCCACTTGCGGCACCAGGCAGCTGCGCAGGGCTTCGACCTTGGGGCCTTCAGCGCCTTCCTTGAGCAGGTCGAACAGGCCGTGGCGCAGCGCTTGCCAGGCCTTGGGGCCCAGGGCCATCAGCACGTTGAGGTTGTGGTAAGCGCCAGCCAGGGCGGCTTCTGCGGCCAAACCTTCGAGGCAGCCCACCACCACCACCCGGGCCAGGTCGATCACCTGGTCGCCAATGGCCACGCCACCGCGAAACGCTTCGTCTTCCTGGTAGTGGCGGAACACGGCCAGGGGCAGGTTCTGGATGGGGAAGTCGGTGCCGGGCGTATTGGCCGAGGCCACCCAGCTGCGGGCTGCGGGATCGTGGGTGTGGTTCAGTGCGGTCATGCGATCAGACTTTCTGGGTAAAAAAGAGGGTGGCTTGGGCGATGGCCGGGCCACGGTGCCGTACCAGGTGTCGCGCGCGACACCTGTCGCCCACATTGTGGTGCCTGCGGCGCCGGGCTAAAGGGGCAATCAGCGGGGGATTTTGCCGGGGAATCGGCGGCATCAGGTGCGCTGCACAAACACCAGCACAAAGCGTGTGCCGCTGGCGTCGCTGTCCACCCGCACACTGCCGCCGTGCAGCTGCATGATGGAGCGCACGATGGCCAGCCCCAAGCCACCCGAGTCGCCCGGCTGCGCGCGTGCCGGGTCGCAGCGGTAAAAGCGGTCAAACAACCGGGGCAGGTGCTCGGGGGCGATGGGGGTTCCCTGGTTACTCACGGTGATCTCGGTGCCGCCCGCGCATGGCCCGCTGGCGATGCGCACAGGGCTGTCGGCGCTGCCGTAGCGCAGGGCGTTGGCAATCAGGTTGGCCAGTGCGCGGCGCAGCAGCTGCGGGTCGGCGTGCAGCGTGCCGTGGGCCGCGTTGACCAGCACGATGCCGCGCTCCTCGGCCATGCCCTCGAAGTAGTCGCACAACTGCGCCACCGTGTCTTGCAGCGCGACGGGTGCGCGGTCCACGGCGGCATCGGGCTGCTCGGCGCGGGCCAGAAACAGCATGTTGTCGATCATGCGAGCCAGGCGCTCGTACTCTTCCAGGTGCGAGGCCAGCAGGCTTTGGTACTCCTGGGGCGGACGTTCTTTGCGCAAGGCCCACTGGGTGTGGCCCAGCAGGTTGTTCAAGGGCGTGCGCATCTCGTGCGCCAGGTCTTCAGAAAAGCGCGACAGGCGGCCAAAACCGTCCTCCAGGCGCGCCAGCATGTGGTTCAGGGCCTGGCCCAGGTGCTGCAACTCGTGCACCTGCTCAAACCCCTCCACGCGCAGGTGCAGGTGCTGTACGTCGATGGCGGCGGCGCGCGCTGCCAGGTCACGCACCGGGCGCAGGCTGCGCTGGCTCAGCGCCCAGCCCAGTGCAAACGCCAGCAGCGCGCCCGTGCCCAGCGCCAGCCACAGCTTGGTGCGGTAGGCGGCTAGCATCTGCGTGCGCTCGGCCAGCAGCTTGCCAGCCACCAGCGTCAGGTCGCGATCCCCGTGGCGCACATGCAGCCAGGCCAACCGCGAGGGCACAGCGCCGCCGCCTTCGCCCAATTGCACGGCAGCGTGGCGCGCCAGCACTGGCACGGCCAGATGCGCCGGGTTGACCTCGATGAGCGGCTGGCCCGCACTGTCGAGCACCCACAGCAGGTTCTCGCGGTTGCCCAGCATGTTGGCGTAGAGCTGGGGGCGCAGTTGCAGGGCTTCGATGCTGGCGGTGTCGTCCAGCAGCGCGCGCATGCGCTCGATGCGCCCCACCAGCGCCTGGTCGTCACGCCAGGCAATTTCGCGCTCCAGCGACTGGTACAGGTACAGGCCCAGCACGCCCAGCACCAGGGCACTGGCCAGGGCAAACAGCAGCGCCAGCCGCAGGGCCAGCGCGCGCGGCCACAGCCTCATGCCGGCACCTCCAGCGTGTAGCCCATGCCGCGCACGGTGTGGATCAGCTTGAGCGGGTAGGGGTCATCCACCTTGGCGCGCAGGCGCCGGATGGCGACATCCACCACGTTGGTGTCGCTGTCAAAGTTCATGTGCCAGACCTGCGAGGCGATCTGCGCGCGCGAGAGCACCTCGGCCTCGCGGCTGATCAGCAGGTGCAGCAGCGCAAACTCTTTGTTGGTCAGCGTGATGCGCTCGCCCGCCCGCGTGACGCGCCGGCGCAGCACATCGAGCTGCAAATCGGCCACCTGGAACTGGGCCACCTCGCGCGGCGGCCCCCGGCGCAGCAAGGTGCGCACGCGCGCCAGCAGCTCGGCGTACGAAAACGGCTTGACCAGGTAGTCGTCTGCACCCAGCTCCAGGCCCCTGACGCGGTCTTCCACGGCGTCGCGCGCCGTCAGGAACAGCACGGGCGTCTGGCTGATGCGCCGGATGATCTGCAACAGCTGCCAGCCGTCGATGCCCGGCAGCATCACGTCCAGGATGACCAGGTCGAACGCGCTCTCCTGCGCCAGAAACTGGCCGTCGATGCCGTTGTGCGCCACCTCGACCAGATACCCCGATTCGCCCAGTGCCTTGCGCAGGTAGTCTGCGGCCTTGACCTCGTCTTCCACCACCAATATGCGCATGTGCGTATGCCTCCAGGGGGCCAAGGTTAGGCGCATTCGGTGCGGGCGGGGATGACAATTTTGTAATCCCCGTGCCATCGTTTTGACGGGGTGGGATGGGCACCATCACAGGTCTTCGCTGTCCGAAGCCCCTGAAAGGAACCCGCCCATGCTGTTGCGCACTGTCCCCCTGACCTTGACCGCCTTTGCGCTGTGCGCCTGCGCCGCCACCAGCGCCCTGGCAGCTCCGCCCGCACCGGCGCCCATCGCACACCAGCCCAATGTCTCGCTGGCACTGGCCAATGCGCTGGTCCATGCCACCTTGGCCGCCTGCCACGCCGAAGGCCGCTCCGCCGTGGCAGCGGTGGTAGACCGGGGCGGCAACCTGATCGCCGTGCAGCGCGATGACAGCGTGGGCCCGCACAACACCGAGGCAGCGCAACGCAAGGCGTTCACCGCGCTATCGACCAAGACGCCCACGCGCCTGCTGGCCACCAACGCCCGGGCCAACCCCGATGCGCACAACCTCAACACCATCGGCTCCTTGCTGCTGATCGGCGGCGGTGTGCCGCTGACCATGGGCAAGGACGTGATTGGCGCCATCGGCGTGGGCGGCGCGGGCGGTGCCGCGCAGGACGAAGCCTGCGCCCTCCAGGCCATCGCCCAAGTGATGCCCAGTGCAGCACCTGCGCCAGCCCCCTGATTTTGTGACGACTGACCCGCTTTCTCCCTCAACCGCAACCCCAAGAAACCTGACCATGACCTCTTCTTTCAAATCCCTGTGCGCTGGCATCGCTTTGTGCGGTGCTTCTGCCATCGCCTTTGCCGCGGGCAACCCCCTGAGCGTGCACGTGCTCAACCTGCAAGACGGCTTGCCCTCGCCGGGCGTGAAAGTGCTGCTGGAAAAACAAAGCGGCAAGGATTGGACAGCCCTGCACAGCGGCACCACCAACGAGCAAGGCCGCATCACGGCCCTCTTCCCCGAAGGCAAGGCCATGGAAAAAGGCACCTACCGCGTCACCTTCCAGACCGGCGATTGGTTTGCCAAAAACAAGGCCAGCACCTTTTTTCCTGAAGTGCCCGTGATCTTTGCCGCAGATGGCACCGTGCCCCACTACCACATCCCGCTGCTGCTGAGCCCCTACGGCTTCTCGACCTACCGCGGCAACTGAGGCGGCGCGCCAGGCCCAGTGCGATCGCCGGTGCCGGGCGGGTGCGCAGGGAACTTCAACGCGCGGCGGGACGCCAGTTCACCAGCACGATCCCTGCGGCCACCAGCACCAGCGCCCCCACCAGGGGCAGCGTGACCGGCTCGCCCAGCCACCAAGCGCCAAACAGCAGCGCAAACACCGGCGTGAGGAAGACGAACACCGAAATTTTCGTGGCGGGGTAATGCGCCAGCATCCACATCCAGGCCAGGTAGCTGGCAAACGCCCCGACCAGCGCCTGCACCAGCAGCGAGGTGGCAGCAAAGGCGCTGATATCCAGGCTCCAGCGCTCGCCCAGCGCCAGCGACACCAGCGGCAGCACCGCCGTGCTCACGGCCACCTGATAGAACAGCTGCTTTTCCGGGGCGATGCCGCCCAAAGGCGTGCTGCGGATGACAACCGTGGTCAGCGCCCAGAGCAGGCCGCCCAGCAGCCCCAGCACATCGCCCAGCCAAGCCAGCGGCTGCGCTGCACGGGCTGCGCCCCACAGGCCATCGCCCAGCGCCCAGGTCACGCCCATGAAGGCAGCCGCCAGCCCCAGCCATTGCAGGCCCCGCAAGCGCTCGCCGGGCACAAAATGCGGCAGCAGCAGCGCCACCCAAAAAGGCGCGCTGTACAAAAACACCGTCAGGCGCGAGGCGGTGGTGTAGCGCAGCCCCGTGTACAGGCAAACAAACTCTGCGGCAAACAACGCACCGGCCAACAGACCCGGGCCCAGCGCGTGGTCGCGCCGCCACAGCGCAATGCCACGCCAGCGGCACCACAGCACCAGGGCCAGCGTGGCCAGGGCAAAACGCACAAAAGCCTGGAACACCGGTGCCACTTCTGCCACAGTGGCCTTGACCAGCACCTGCTGCAAGCCCCAGAACAGGCAGCAAGCCAACAACAGCGACATCGCCAGGGCATCAAGGTGGGATTTGCGGGCAAAAGGCATGCGGCATTATCCAATGCAGACCAGCGCACTGGCGGACATGTTCAGACACACCTGCCGCAGCAGGCGCGCGGTACACTTTGCGCCTTCAGAGCGCATCTTTTTTTGCCCCTCCCTAACGCACCAGTCCACCCCATGGCCATTGACACTGCGGGCCAGTCCCGCGCCAGCTTTGACCTCAAGAGCGCTTCGCTGCCGGTGGTGGCTGTGGTGCTCAAGACCACCAACACCGAGGTGCTGGCTGCAGACCTGGCCCGGCGCCTGGCAGACGACCCCGGTTTTTTCGACAACGACCCCGTGCTGATTGATCTGGCACCGGTGCGCGATGCCGACGAACCCATCGACTTTGCTGCGGTGTCGGCCCTCTTGCGCCAACACCACACGCTGCCCGTGGCCGTGCGCGGCGGCAGCCCGGCGCAGATGGAAGCGGCGCACGCTGTGGGCCTGGTGGCAGCCCCCGAGGCGCCACCGGCGCGTGTGCAACCCACACCGTCCGACCCCGCCCCCACGCCAACCGAAGCAACCCACACAGTAGAGGTGGTCGAGGTGGTGCGCGAAGTGCCCATCCCGGGCCCCGGCACCGTGGTGGTGGACAAGCCCTTGCGCTCGGGCCAGCAGGTGTATGCGCGCGGCGCTGATCTGGTGGTGCTGGCCATGGTGAGCTTTGGCGCTGAAGTGATTGCCGATGGCAACGTCCACGTCTACGCCCCACTGCGCGGGCGCGCCATTGCCGGAGCGCGCGGCGACACCAGCGCCCGCATTTTTACGACCTGCATGGAGCCCCAGCTGGTCTCCATTGCCGGCATCTACCGCACCACCGAAGTGGCCATACCTGCCGAGATTGCCGGCAAGCCCGCCCAGGTGCGACTCGATGGCGAAAAACTGCTCATTGAACCGCTATGAGCCTGTTTTTTCAGCTGCCCCCATTTCACAGGAATCTCAACCCATGACCAAAATTGTCGTCGTGACTTCTGGCAAAGGTGGCGTGGGCAAAACCACCACCAGCGCCGCCTTTTCATCGGGCCTGGCGCTGCGCGGCCACAAAACCGCCGTGATCGACTTTGACGTCGGCCTGCGCAACCTCGACCTCATCATGGGCTGTGAGCGGCGCGTGGTGTACGACATCATCAACGTCATCCAGGGCGAAGCCAACTTGAACCAGGCGCTCATCAAGGACAAGCAGTGCGACAACCTGTTCATCCTGGCCGCCTCGCAAACGCGCGACAAGGATGCGCTGGTGCTTGAAGGCGTGGGCAAAGTGCTCAAAGACCTGGCAGCCATGGGGTTTGAGTACATCGTGTGCGACTCGCCCGCTGGCATCGAAAGCGGCGCCCTCATGGCCATGCACTTTGCCGATGAGGCCCTGGTCATCACCAACCCCGAGGTGTCATCGGTGCGCGACTCCGATCGCATTCTGGGCATGCTGGGCTCCAAAACGAAACGCGCTATCGACGGCGGCGAGCCCATCAAAGAGCACCTGCTGATCACGCGCTACAACCCGGGCCGGGTCGAAGATGGCCACATGCTGTCGCTGGAAGACATCCAGGATATTTTGCGCATTCCGCTCATCGGTGTGATTCCCGAATCCGAGGCGGTGCTGCAAGCGTCCAACCAGGGCCTGCCCGCCATCCACCTCAAAGGCACTGACGTGGCCGAGGCCTACCAGGACGTGGTGGCACGCTTTCTGGGCGAAGAACGGCCGCTGCGTTTCACGGATGCGCAAAAACCCAGCTTCTTCAAGCGCATCTTTGGCGGAAGGTAGGCTGGTCATGTCTTTGCTGTCCCTGTTTCTCGGAGAAAAAAAGACCTCCGCCACCGTCGCCCGCGAGCGCCTGCAAATCATCCTGGCGCACGAGCGCACGGGCCGCAGCGCCGAGATCCCTGACTACCTGCCCGCGTTGCAACGCGAGTTGCTGGAGGTGATCTCCAAATACGTCTCCATCAGCCTCAATGACATCAAGGTCAACCTGGAACGCCAGGAAAACCTGGAGGTGCTGGAAGTGAAGATCGAGCTGCCCGAAGTCGGGCGCTGACCCCTATCGGGGCCTGCACAGGCCGTTTGCAGCAGTCAGAGCGGGTGCTCGGTGTAAAAGCGCCCGCCGTGGTAGAGCAGCGGCGCGGCGTCTGCGCGGTGGGTGCAGCGCTCCACTTCACCGACAAAAATCACGTGGTCGCCTTCGTCGTAGCGGCTGCGGTTGAAGCACTCGAACGTGGCCAGCGCACCATCGAGCAGCGGCGCACCGCTCACGCCGGGCGTGTGCGCCACCCCGGCCCAGCGGTCTTCTGTGCGCGAGGCAAAGCGCTCGGCCAGCGCCTTCTGATCGGCACACAGCACGTTGATGGCGTAGTGCGATCCTGCGGCAAACACCGGCATGGAAGCGGCCTTGTGCGCCAGGCTCCACAGCACCAGGGGTGGTGTCAGTGACACCGAATTGAAAGAACTGGCCGTGAGCCCCACCAACTCACCGGCGGCGCTGCGGGCCGTGACGATGGTCACCCCCGTGGCAAACATGCCCAAGGCATCGCGAAACTCACGGTGAGAAAAACTGGGTGGACGGGGCAGTACAGAAGGCGACACAGGCAGGCGGAATCGAAAAGGGAAGCCCATTATCGTTGTGCTGTTGCGGGCGCGGGCAGAGCGACCCGTTTGCAATATGAACGACGTGGTTGCAAAACAACTTTGTCATTTATTTTTCAACCGCAATGAATAAGATGGCAACCATGCAAACGCCGCAACCCAAAGTCTCTTTCAAGGAGCAGATGCACCAGGCGCGTGAGGACGCAATCTTGCAGTCCACCTGCCGCCTGTTGAGCGACAAAGCCTACGACGCCATGACCATGGATGATGTGGCCCAGGCCGTGGGCATTGCCAAGGCCAGCCTGTATAAACATTTCTGTAGCAAGGAAGAGCTGTGCTGCGCGGCCATGGTGCAGATTTTGGGTCGCCTGCGCACTTTTCTGGACAGTCTGGCACCCGAGCAACCGCCGCTGGACAAGCTGCAAGCGCTGGTACGCTGGTCGCTACAGCGCTTGCTGGCCCACGAGATGCCGCTGCTGCCCAGCCGCAATTCATCGCTGCGCGCCGTCTTGATGGCCAACCCCAGCTACCTTGAGGGGCTGGTGGCCGTGAGTGACCAGGTGGGCCAGTGGATCACCCAGGCCCAGGCCCAAGGGGTGCTCGACCCGTCGCTGCCCCCGCTGGTGGTGCTTTACACGCTGTACGCCCGCGCCTGCGACCCGGTAGTGGGGTTTCTGAAAGAAGGCGGGCAGCACTCAGACGAAGAAATCATTGCGCTGGTGCTGCGCACCTGTTTTCAGGGGCTGGCGGCACGCTGAATCGGCCAGAAAAAAGCCCTGCACACAGGCAGGGCGGCGCGGATGGGGCGCAAACAGAAAGGCAGCAGCGCGATCAGCGCACCACCAGCACAGGCACCCGGCTGTTGGCCAGCACCTGGGTGGTGATGGAGCCCAGCACCAAGGTAGCCAGCGCGCCGTGGCCGTGCGAGCCCATCACCAGCAGATCGTATTTGTCGGCTTCAGCGGCGGCGGCAATGGTTTCGCCCACATGGCCCACTTTGCTGATGGTCTGGAGCTGAATGCCTTTTTGCCCAAGGAAAGTGCGCACGGGCTCCAGCACCTTTTGTGCCTCTTCTTCGTAGTAGCTTTCTACCAGGCCCTTGTCCAGCGCGGCGCGGGCACGTGTGGGCAGGGGCAGTTGCACGTTGATAGCGGTGTAGTTGTGCATGGTGCCCAGCAGTTCTTCGTGGGCAGCCAGATAGGCCAGCATTTTTTTGGTGTAGGGGCTGCCGTCAACGGCCAACAGAATGTTCATGCTTTTCTCCGAAAATGAAAGGTCAAGGCGTGCCAAACATCATACGGTGACGCAGCACTGCGGCAAGAAGCTTTCCTGTTCGGCTTTACGGGCATAGCCCAGCGGATTGGCCACCACCCGGCACTGCCAGGGCGCGCCACCGGGGTGCGTTCCTTGCACGGTGTAGTCAATGGGTGTGTGCAGGTGGCCGTGCAGCCACAGCTGCGCATGCGCCAGCAAATCGTCCAGTGCATTGCAAAAACCCGCCGTGCCCGGCACCAGGCCGTAGCGCGGATCGGCACTGCGCAGGCTGGGGGCAAAGTGCGTCACGGCCACGGTGGGCCCGGCAAACGGCTGGGCCAGGGCCGCGCCCAGCCACTCCTGGCAAGTCAGCGCCTGGGTACGCAGGGCCTCGGCCAGAAATGGCTCTCCGCCGCGCGTGCCGCCGGTTTTGCGCAGGTAGAAATTGGCCGCCCGAAAGGCCTTGTCGCGCAGGCGCAGGCGCCGTGTGAGGTCGGTGCAGCGCTCGTGCTCAGCCAGCGCATCAAAGTCGCTCCACAGCGTGGTGCCGACAAAGCGCACCCCGTCCAGCACCAGCGTTTCGCGCTCCAGCCAGTGCAGGCCCAGGCGGTCGCAGGCGCGGCGCAGGCGCAGGTGGGCGGCATCAAAATCCTGGGCGTCGTACTCGTGGTTGCCCGGCACAAAAATGACCGGCGTGGGCCAGCCCGCAAACTGCGGTAGCGGAGAAAACCGCGCCAGACCAAAGTCCCCATCGGACAGCAGCGAGCCGCTTTGGTACGAGCCGATGTCGCCCGCCAACACCAGCACATCGGCGCCGGGGGCGGGTTCGGGGGCAAAGTGCGGGTGGACTTCGAGGTGCAGGTCAGAGAGCAGCTGGATTTTCATTGGGATGGGGTCAGGGCAAAACAGGGCGTGCGCAGGATTCTGCCTTTGCTGTGGCGCACCGGGCGGCCACACGGCATCGGGCCTGCTGGCTGCACCGCCTTGGCAGGCAAAGCGTCTGCGCCACGGGCTGCCATCCGGCCCACCCGCCCCACAGGGCAGCGCGCCGCTCTTGATCTGCTATAAATTGAATAGCTTATCGCGCTTGCTGCATAAGGGCTGGCGGCTGTTTTGTCTTCAAAATTGGCATCGGCTGGCTAGAATGGCTGCCAGCCACCCTACAGGCCGCTCCCGCCCATGTACCCCCCCCTCTCCTTCACCGCCCCGGCGCTGGCTGCACTGCTCAGTCTGGGCTGCCTCAGCGCCCTGGCCGCCGACACCGACGCCAGCAGCGCCGCATCTGTGCCCGCCGCATCCGCCAGCACCGGCGCCCTGCACCCCATCGCCACGCTCGATCTGCCGCGCTACATGGGCACCTGGTTTGAAATTGCCAAATACCCCAACTGGTTCCAGAAGAAATGCACCGGCGCCACACAAGCCCAATACAGGCTGCAGCCAGACGACACGGTGCAGGTCATCAACCGCTGCAGACTGCAAAACGGTGTCTTGAACGAAGCCATGGGCGTGGCCCGGCAATTGGGCGCAGCCACCTCCGCCCAATTGCAGGTGCGCTTTGCCCCGGCGTGGCTGGGCTGGCTGCCCGGGGTGTGGGGTGATTACTGGGTGATCGACCTGGACGCGCAATACCAACTGGTGGCCGTGAGCGAGCCGAAAAAAGAGTACCTGTGGATTCTGGCCAGAACGCCGCAAGTCGATGCCGCCGCCTACCAGGCCCTGCTGCAGCGGCTGGCGGGCATGGGCTTTGACCTGGGTCGGCTCGAAACCTCGCCGCAGGACTGACTGCGGCTGCGCCCCAAAGCGTCATGCGCCCTTGGCCCGGACGCATGGCCACCGCCAGCCCCTCCCACCAGCGCCTACAAAAAAGCCGCCCGGCAGCACAAGGCGGCAGAGCGGCTTTTTGTGGGCAGGCGCCAGCGGCGCGCGCGGTGGATTACAGGGCGGCAATACGCTGCTCAAGGGCAGCCTTGGTTTGCAGCAGCTCTTGCGGCAGGTGGTAAGCCAGCTGCTCGAAGTGGGCGCTGTGCAGTTGCAGCTCGTCGGCCCAGGCGGCCTTGTCGATGCTGGTGACGGTGCCAAACTGCGCTGCCGAGAAGTCCAGCCCCGTCCAGTTGATTTCGCTGTACTGCGGGGCAATGCCCAGCGCCGTGTCCTGGCCGCTGGTCTGGCCTTCGATGCGGTCAATCATCCACTTGAGCACGCGCATGTTCTCGCCGTAGCCGGGCCAGACAAACTTGCCATCTTCACCCTTGCGGAACCAGTTGACGCAGAAGATCTTGGGCAGCGAGTGGCCCGTGGCTTCGAGCTTGTGCTCCATGTCCAGCCAGTGCTGGAAGTAGTCGCTCATGTTGTAGCCGCAGAACGGCAGCATGGCGAACGGATCGCGGCGCACCACGCCCTGAGCGCCAAAGGCGGCAGCGGTGGTTTCAGAGCCCATGGTGGCGGCCATGTACACGCCTTCCATCCAGGTGCGCGCCTCAGTGACCAGCGGCACCGTGGTGGAGCGGCGGCCACCGAACATGAAGGCATCAATGGCCACACCGTTGGCATCGTCCCACTGCGCGTCCAGCGCCGGGTTGTTGGTGGCGGCCACGGTAAAGCGCGAGTTGGGGTGGGCGGCCTTGGCGCCGGTTTCTTTGGCAATCTGCGGCGTCCAGTCGCGGCCTTGCCAGTCGATCAGGTGCTCGGGCACGGCACCGGTGTCTTTTTCCATGCCTTCCCACCACACATCGCCGTCGTCCGTGAGGGCCACGTTGGTGAAGATCACGTTCTTGTCCAGACTGCGCATGCAGTTGGGGTTGGTGTGCATGTTGGTGCCGGGGGCCACGCCAAAGTAACCGGCTTCGGGGTTGATGGCGTACATCTTGCCGTCGGCGTTGGGCTTGATCCAGGCGATGTCGTCACCGATGGTGGTGACCTTCCAGCCCGCAAAACCGGCCTCGGGCGGCACCAGCATCGAGAAGTTGGTCTTGCCGCAGGCGCTGGGGAAGGCGGCCGCGACGTGGTACTTCTTGCCCTCGGGATTGGTCACGCCCAGGATGAGCATGTGCTCGGCCAGCCAGCCCTGGTCACGGCCCATGGTCGAGGCGATGCGCAGCGCCAGGCACTTTTTACCCAGCAGCGCATTGCCGCCGTAGCCCGAGCCATACGACCAGATTTCGCGCGTTTCGGGGTAGTGAACGATGTACTTGGTGCTGGGGTTGCAGGGCCAGCTGGTGGTGTCTTTTTCGCCAGCGGCCAGCGGGGCGCCCACGGTGTGCATGCAAGGCACAAATTCGCCTTCCACGCCCAGCACGTCGTACACGGCCTTGCCCATGCGGGTCATCAGCTTCTGGTTCACGGCCACGTAGGCGCTGTCGGTCAGCTCCACGCCGATGTGGGCGATGTGGCTGCCCAGCGGGCCCATGGAGAACGGCACCACGTACATGGTGCGGCCCTTCATGCAGCCGTCAAACAGCGGTTGCAGCGTGGCGCGCATGTCGGCGGGGGCCATCCAGTTGTTGGTCGGGCCGGCGTCTTCTTTCTTCTCGGAGCAGATGTAGGTGCGGTCTTCAACGCGGGCCACGTCGGATGGGTCAGACCAGGCCAGGAAGCTGCCGGGGCGCTTGGCGGGGTTGAGCTTTTTGAAGGTGCCTGCATCGACGAGCTGCTGGCACAGGCGGTCGTACTCTTCCTGCGAGCCGTCGCACCAGTAGATGCTGTCGGGCTTGCACAGTGCAGCCATATCGGCAACCCAGGCGATCAGCTTGGCGTTCTTGACGTAGGCGGGGGCCTGAATATCCAGACCTTGCATGGAGGGGGCGTTCATCGGGGAGCTTCCTTCAATTAAAAAACCGGTTTTTCAAAGAAAACGCACCCTGGCGCGGGCTCAGGTGCGGTCTTTGAAAAAACGGCTTGGAACGCTATCGGCGGGCGGCAAGAGAATGAAGCTGCCCGCAGGCAAGGCAGCTTTACAAATGGCGCGGGTCGGCTGGGATGTCGATTTTATGAATCTGCCGCACTTTTGTCTGTCAGACAGTGGGCAAAAGTATGCAAACCGTGCATGAGGTTATGCGCCTGCAATCGGCTTCCCGGTCTCTGCGGCCCGCCAGCGCTCGTAGCCCACGCGGCGCAGTTCGCAGGCCGGGCAGGTGCCGCAGCCATAGCCCCAGGCGTGCAGCACGTCACGCACGCCCTCGTAGCAGGTGTGCGATTGCGCCACGATGGTGGCCACCAGCGCATCGCCACCGAGCTGCTGCGCCAGTGCCCAGGTTTGCGCCTTGTCCAGCCACATCAGCGGCGTCTCGAAGGTAAAGCGCTGGCCCATGCCCAGCGACACAGCCACCTGCAACGCCTTGATGGTGTCGTCACGGCAATCGGGGTAGCCAGAAAAATCCGTCTCGCACATGCCGCCCACCAGCGTGTGCAGGCCGCGCCGGTAGCCCACCGCCGCCGCCAGTTGGAAAAACAGCAGGTTGCGCCCCGGCACAAAGGTGTTGGGCAGGCCCGCAGCCGTCATGGCGATGGCGGTGTCCCGCGTCAGGGCCGTGTCGCTGATCTGGCCCAGCACGGCCAAGTCCACCACATGGTCTTCACCCAACCGCTCGGCCCAATGCGGAAACTGCGCGCGCAGCGATTGCAGCACCTGCAGCCGCACACGCATCTCCACATCATGGCGCTGGCCGTAGTCAAAGCCGATGGTTTCGACGTGGGCAAAGTGCGTGAGTGCCCAGGCCAGGCAGGTGGTGGAGTCCTGGCCTCCAGAAAAAAGAACCAAAGCGTGTCCGGGGCGCATGGGGTATTCCTCGCAAGATAGATGTGAGCCCCGGCACGTACGGCCAGGGCGGTGATTGACAAAAGGGCCGGATGGCCTGTGGGGCGCCGGGGCACTGCACTGTGCAGCGCTGGCCGCGCTCAGACCAGCACCGCCTCCAGCGCGGCAGCGCGCAGGTGCTCCAGCACCTCGGCCACATGGGCCTGGCTGCGCGTTTGCAGCACCAGTTCGATCTCGACGTTTTGCGCCGACAGCAGCGTAAAAGCGCGCTGGTGGTGGACTTCTTCGATGTTGGCCCCGGTATCGGCCACGGCGGCGGTGATGCGCGCCAGCGCACCGGGCACATCGCGCGCGCTGACGCGGACACGCGCCAGCCGGCCCGAGCGCACCATGCCGCGCTCGATGATGGCGGCCAGCAGCAGCGGGTCGATGTTGCCGCCGCACAGCACCAGGCCCACGCGCTTGCCGCGAAACCGCTCGGGGTAGCGCAAGAGCGCCGCCAGCGAGGCGGCACCGGCGCCCTCGACCAGGGTTTTCTCGATCTCCAGCAGCATCAGCACGGCCTGTTCGATATCGCCCTCGTCCACCAGCAGAAAATCATCCACCAGGCGGCGGATGACCTCCTGCGTCAGCGTGCCCGGCGTGCCCACGGCAATGCCCTCGGCAATGGTCGAGGTGCCCTGCGGGTGGTGCGTGCCCAGAATGGCATTGACCATGGCCGGAAAGCGCGCCGCCTGCACGCCGATGATCTCGATGCCCGGCTGCAGCGCTTTGGCTGCCGTGGCCACGCCCGCCATCAGCCCGCCGCCGCCAATGGCCACCACCAGCGTGTCCAGATCGGGCACGGCGCGCAGCATCTCCAGCGCCAGCGTGCCCTGGCCTGCGGCCACGGCGGGATCGTCGTAGGGGTGAACAAAGGTCAGGCCCTGGGCATCGGCCAGGGCGTAGGCGTGCGCGCGGGCCTCTTCGAGCGTGTCGCCGTGCAGCACCACCTCGGCGCCAAAGCCGCGCGTGCGTTCGACTTTCACGCTGGGCGTAAAGCGCGGCATGACGATGACAGCGCGCAGCCCCAGGCGCTGCGCGTGGTAGGCCACGCCCTGGGCATGGTTGCCCGCGCTCATGGCCACCACGCCGCGCGCGCGCTCCTCGGGCGTGAGCAGCGCCAGCTTGTTGCAGGCCCCGCGCTCCTTGAACGAGGCAGTGAACTGCAGGTTCTCGAACTTCAGAAAAATCTGCGCCCCCACGATCTGCGAGAGCGTTTTCGATTCGACGCAGGGCGTATCGAGCACCTGCCCTTGCAGACGCACAGCGGCGTCACGGATGTCTTGGAGAGAAATCATGCGCGCCATGGTAGTGCCGGGCAGCGCGGCGCGCCAGCGCAGCTACCCCCCACACACCCGCAGCACATCGGCCCCATAGGCTTCGAGCTTTTTCGCGCCCATGCCGCTGATGCCCTGCAAATCGGCCAGCGTGCGCGGTTGCAGCTGGGCAATGGCCGCCAGCGTCGCGTCATGAAAAATCACATACGCGGGCAGGCCATGCTCACGCGCCACTTCGGCGCGCCAGGCTTTGAGGTTGATGAAGCGCACCTGCGCGTCCTGGCCCAGGTTGGCGGCGGCAGCAGGCAGCGTGCCAGCGGGGCTGCGGCGTTTGCGGTCGCGCCCGCTGGCGGCGGCGGTGGAGGCACGCAGGCGCACCGGCACTTCGCCGCGCAGCACCGTGCGCGAGGCGTCGGTCAGGCACAGGGTGTCAAAGCTGTGGCCGCTCTCAAGCAGCACTTTGTGCAGCCCCACCGCGCCGGTGGCCAGCAGCTGGCGCAGCACGGCGCGCAGCTGCGGCTCGGTAAATTCGGCGCCAATGCCGAAGGTGGAGATTTTGTCGTGGCCAAACTGCTCGACCTTCTCGGTCTTCTTGCCGCGCAGCACGTCCATGATGTGGCCGGTGCCAAAGCCGATGCCGCTGCTCTGGTGGACGCGGTAAATGGTGGACAGCAGCTTGCGCGCGCAATCGGTGGCGTCCCACACCTCGGGCGGGTGCAGGCAGTTGTCGCAGTTGCCGCAGGGTTCGGACGCCTCTCCAAAGTAGGCCAGCAGCCGCACGCGGCGGCAGTCGGTGGCCTCGGCCAGGCCCAGCAGGGCGTCCAGCTTGCCGCGCAGCCCCTGCTTGAATTCTTCGCCCGCCGGGCTCTCGTCGATCATGCGCCGCTGGTTCACCACGTCCTGCAAGCCATAGGCCATCCAGGCATCGGCGGCCAGACCGTCGCGGCCCGCGCGGCCCGTTTCCTGGTAATAGCCTTCGATGTTTTTGGGCATGTCCACATGGCCTACAAAGCGCACGTCGGGCTTGTCTATGCCCATGCCAAAGGCGATGGTGGCCACCATGACGATGCCTTCTTCGCGCAAAAAGCGGTTCTGGTTTTGCTGGCGCACGTCGGCAGGCAGGCCAGCGTGGTAGGGCAGGGCGGCAATGCCCGCCTCTACCAGCGTGGCGGCCAGCTCCTCGACGCGCTTGCGCGATTGGCAATAGACCACGCCCGCATCGCCCGCGTGTTCGCGCTCGATAAAGCGCAAGAGCTGCGTGGTGGCGTCTTTTTTCTCGACGATGGTGTAGCGGATGTTGGGCCGGTCAAAGCTGCTGATGAACAGCTGCGCTTCTTCCAGGCGCAGACGCTCAATGATGTCGGCGCGCGTGAGCGCGTCGGCGGTGGCCGTGAGCGCAATGCGCGGCACCCCGGCGTAGCGCTCGTGCAGGATGGACAGCGCGCGGTACTCGGGCCGGAAGTCGTGCCCCCACTGGCTGACGCAGTGCGCCTCGTCGATGGCAAACAAGGAGAGGTGGCCTTGTTGGTACAAGTCGTCCAGCAGCCCCAGAAAGCGCGGCGTGGTCAGCCGCTCGGGCGCGGCATACAGCAGCGTGATGGCGCCGGTTTGCAGGCGCAGCTCCACGTCCTGGGTCTGCTCCCAGTCGAGCGTGGAGTTGAGAAAGGCCGCATCCACCCCGGCCTCGTGCAGCGCGCCGACCTGGTCGTGCATGAGCGCGATCAGGGGCGAGACCACGATGGTCACGCCGCGCCCCTGCTGCTGGCGCACGATGGCGGGCACTTGGTAGCACAGCGATTTGCCCCCGCCCGTGGGCATGAGCACCAGCGCGTCGCCGCCAGCGATCACGTGGTCAACGATGGCCTCCTGCGGCCCGCGAAACGCGGGGTAGCCAAAAACGCCGTGGAGAACGGAAAGCGCAGCAGACACAGTGGACTCTTGTTTTGATAGCTGCCAGCGCACACCGGGCGGGCGCTGGAGGCCGATTGGACTGGTATTTTGACGGCAGCAGGCACAGCGCGCACCGCCAGGGCAGGGGCGTATTGTGGACTGGGCTGGCGGGCCACAGCCGCCGCTTTGCAACCGCGCCCCGCGCGCCGAAAATACCCACCCGGGGTGCCACGCCCCTTGATACAACCTTCTCTGACCTCTGCCATGCCCATCTACGAATACGCCTGCCACGACTGCGGTCACGCCTTTGAAGCCCTGGTGCGCTCCAGCACCGTGCCCGAATGCCCCGCCTGCCACTCGCTGCACCTGGAAAAGCAGCTCTCGGTGTTTGCCACCAGCAGCAGCGAATCGGCCCAGTCAACACCCCTGCCACCCAGCAGCTGCGGCGCCTGCCCCAACGCCAACGGGCCGGGCGGCTGCGGGTTTGGCGGGATGCACTGAATGGGGCAGCGGTGCGCCCAGCCTCAGGACGGCCCCGCCGGGGTGGCCGTGAGCTTGAGCCCCAGCGCGTGGATGACCTTGAGGATGGTGCCGAAACTGGGGTTGCCCTCGCCGGACAGCGCTTTGTAAAGGCTTTCGCGCCCCAGACCGGTGTCGCGCGCAAGCTGGCTCATGCCACGGGCGCGGGCAATGTCGCCCAGTGCGGCGGCAATGAAAGCGGCGTCATCTGGCGCCTCCTCCATGCGGGCATATAAGGTCATGTCGTGCGCTCAGTGATACCGTCGACTGAACTCACTGCCTTGGCCTCCTATAAGCCAATTACCAAAACTTGAACCAAGGCTTTGCTGGACGTGGTGCTGACGCGCGCACTGCGGTGCTAGCACTCTGCATTGCGCGAAATTTTTCTATATCGCATTGAAGGTGATGAAGCTGACCAGCAGCATCGGCCGCTCTTTTCTTTTCCGACTCGACATCGGAACGCAACCGCACAATCGTTCTCAATGCCTCGTCGAGTCGAGCCGCTTGACGTTTGTGTATGACAGACAACTCTGAATAAGCATCAGCGTTTCTGATTGCATCATTGGCTGGCTGCGTTGAGTTCACGACAGACGTATCAGGAGTCGATTTGGCAACAAGCACATGTGGCGCTGACGCGCTCACCGCGGTGCTAGCACTCTGCATTGCGCGAAATTTTTCTATATCGCATTGAAGGTGATGAAGCTGACCAGCAGCATCGGCCGCTCTTTTCTTTTCCGACTCGACATCGGAACGCAACCGCACAATCGTTCTCAATGCCTCGTCGAGTTGAGCCGCTTGACGCTTGTGTATGACAGACAACTCTGAATAAGCATCAGCGTTTCTGATTGCATCATTGGCTGGCTGCGTTGAGTTCACAACAGGCGTACCAGGAGTCGATTTGGCACTAAGCACCTTAGCCTGCTCAGCCCTCCGCCAGCCAAGACAAAGATTTCCAATAACGTTGGTAAGTGCGGTTTCGAAATCGCGTGTCACATCAGAAAAACCAGTCTTTGCGTGAACCATCTCATGGATGAGAACGCCTGCGACTGATTCGAATGAGCGAAGCTGCTTTCGGCAAATCACGATGGACGAGGTTGCTGGATCCCAACATCCTAGAGTTTGGCTGTTGCTCATCAGATCTGGTCGCATGGTGTTCGATATCCTGATGGATTTCACATTGCCAGGCAGGCCGCCGTACGCGTCAATGATGAATGGAACAGTGTCGAAAATTTCGCGTTCTCGCGCGTCGAGCTTGCCCACTTCGACGAAATCAAATGTGAAACTGTCGTTGTAGATGTGGGTGAACTGTGTCAGATCGACCATTCGATTACCTTCGAGGTCAACCGAGTCGGCAATTTTTTCCCGAAGGTTCTCAGGAATCGTCAGGATGGTCATGCCGCTTTGCCTCGCTTGATCCATCAGATCAGGAAACCTCATCGCCTCATCAGCAGTCACCAACATGACTTTTCCCTGGGCGTTCACAATGCGGACAGCATGCTCTTGCACATCAATCCATGCCAGTTCGTCATGCATCGTGCCCTCCTGGAATCGCGAGATGTCGTCGGAAAGCTTGCGGGCTACCTCACCATTAGAAGATGCAAGAAGAATCTTCTTGACGCTATCAGTGTAGGCAGTACGCCCCACATGAGAGCGTTCCCGATTGATAGCTTTTTTGATCGCAGCATTCAAGACCGTGATGTTGTACGAGAAGAGAAAGTTGGCTTCTTCAGCTACCTTCACACCGTTGATGTAAATCGCACTGGGTCCAGAATGGCAAGTAATGATCTGGCCGAACCGCGTTGTATCCAGCAGGTTTTCATCGGAGAACTTCAGAAATAGCGCCTTCGCTGCCTTCATCTCGCTGTCCTCGGCGCCGGTGAGTTCAAATTCAGTGCCGACGAATGAAGGATCCACAGGATCCTCAATAACTGCGTGCAAAGTCAGGATGTCACCAAATCCGTGCTTGGCCGATTTGTTCGTGTGTATCGTCCCAAACCGCGATCTGATCTTCACCCGGACGTCGTGGCGCTCGAAGGTAGCAAGCGCATCTTTCAGTCCAATACCAAAGCGCCCAATAACGTTAGGGCTCTCAAGTTTCTCTTGGTTCTCGTTCTGTGTCAGATGGGTGTAACGAATGCCGCGCCCAAAGTCTCGAACGATCCAGGATGCTCCGCGCTTCTCGATACTCACGGAAGCCGTGCCTGTCAGAATCTGCTCATCAAGTGCGTTGGCTATCACCTCCCTGATGGCATGGCGAACTTCCCAGTTTTCCAAGATCTGCTCAATGTTGAGATCGAAATTCTTACTACCCATCTGGTCTCCTCCGTTGCTTGGCTTTAGATGCCTGTTCCGTGGTGCGTCCAAGACGAATGCTCCCCGATATCTTGAGCTCAATTCTCTGACGCTTCAGTCAATCGAATCAAAATGCACCTGACCGAGGCTCCAGGGACAAGCAGCTGAGCTGGTAGCCCCTGCCTTTCTACAATCGCCCCCATGCAAGCCCTTCACTACACCCGCGCCGCCCAACTCCCTGCCATCCTGGCCCAACGCATCGCCATCCTGGATGGCGCCATGGGCACCATGATCCAGCGCTTCAAGCTGGGCGAGGCGCAGTACCGGGGCGAGGGCTACAGCGGCCCCGATGGCGCAGGCGACCGTTTCAAAGACTTCCCGCGCGACGTCAAGGGCAACAACGAGCTGCTCAGTCTCACGCGCCCCGACGTGATCCGCGACATCCACGAACGGTATCTGGCCGCCGGTGCCGACCTGATCGAAACCAACACCTTCGGCGCCACCACGATTGCGCAGGAAGATTACAAAATGGCCCACCTGGCGCGCGAGATGAACCTGCGTTCGGCGCAGTTGGCGCGCGCCGCCTGCGACAAGTTTTCTACGCCCGACAAGCCGCGCTTTGTCGCTGGCGCCCTCGGCCCCACGCCCAAGACCGCCAGCATCAGCCCCGATGTGAACGACCCCGGCGCGCGCAATGTCGATTTCGAGCAGCTGCGTGCGGCCTACTTCGAGCAGACCGAAGCGCTGATCGAGGGCGGCGCCGACGTGCTGCTGGTCGAGACGATTTTTGACACGCTCAATGCCAAGGCGGCGCTGTTTGCCATCGAGGAAGTGTTCGACCAAACCGGCGAGCGCCTGCCGCTCATCATCAGCGGTACCGTCACCGACGCCTCGGGGCGCATTCTGAGCGGCCAGACCGTCACCGCTTTCTGGCACAGCGTGCGCCACGCGCGCCCGCTGGCCGTGGGCCTGAACTGCGCGCTGGGCGCGGCGCTGATGCGCCCCTACATCCAGGAGCTGGCCAAGGCCGCGCCCGACACCTTCATCAGCTGCTACCCCAACGCCGGCCTGCCCAACCCCATGAGCGACACCGGCTTTGACGAGACGCCCGAAGTCACCAGCCGCCTGGTACACGAGTTCGCCGCCGAGGGGCTGGTGAACATTCTGGGCGGCTGCTGCGGCACCACACCCGACCACATCGGCGCCATCGCCAGCGCCGTGGCGCAGGTGCCGGGGCGCAAGATGTTCTACCCGGCGCAAGCCTGATTTTTAGGCCAAAACGGCCTCCAGCCCTTGCGCAGAGCGCGCGAGCAGCTATCGTTTTTGATTATCTATGCCTTCCATTTCTGACCCCGGCGCCAGCGCCCCCGCGACCGATCCCGCCGCCACCGCCGCACACGCCGCACGCAAACTGGAAAAGCGCCTGGTGCGCCAGGTCAGCGCAGCCATTGCCGACTTTGGCCTGATCGAACCGGGCGACAAGGTGATGGTCTGCGTCTCGGGCGGCAAAGACAGCTACGGGCTGCTGGACATCC
The DNA here is from genome assembly GCF_004341365.1 of Simplicispira metamorpha. Taxonomy (GTDB): domain Bacteria; phylum Pseudomonadota; class Gammaproteobacteria; order Burkholderiales; family Burkholderiaceae_C; genus Simplicispira; species Simplicispira metamorpha. The sequence goes on from NZ_SLXH01000005.1 coordinate 26,261, forward strand.
TGCGCAAGCTGCAAGCGCACGGCAACACGCCATTCGAGCTGATCGCCGTCAACCTCGACCAGAAGCAGCCGGGGTTTCCGGCCCATGTGCTGCCGCAGTACCTGGGCGGCCTGGGCGTGCCGTTCCACATCGAGACGCAAGACACCTACAGCGTGGTCAAGGCCCATGTGCCCGAGGGCAAGACCATGTGCAGCCTGTGCAGCCGCCTGCGCCGGGGCGTGCTGTACCGGCTGGCCGATGAGTTCAAGGTCACCAAAATCGCGCTGGGCCACCACCGCGACGACATGCTGCAAACCTTTTTCCTGAACATGTTCTTTGGCGGCAAGCTCAAGGGCATGCCACCGAAGGTAGCGAGCGACCGGGGCGACCACATCGTCATCCGCCCGCTGGCCTATGTGGCCGAGGCCGACCTGGCGCGCTGGGCCGAGCTACAGCAGTTTCCGATCATTCCGTGCACGCTGTGCGGCAGCCAGGACAACCTGCAACGCCAGCAGATCGGCCAGATGCTGCGCGACTGGCAAACCCAGTACCCGGGCCGCATCGAGAACATGGCCGCTGCGCTGCAAAACCTGGTGCCCTCGCACTGCATGGACAGCCGCCACTTCGACTTCAAGGGCCTGCAAACCACCGGCGTGGCCGACCCCGACGGCGACACCGCGTTTGACGACGTGCCGCTGCCCAGCGCCAGCGCGCTGGCACGGATTGCCATCAGGGAACTGTGATGCCACCCCACACGCCTGAACTGCTGCTGCCCGCTGGCTCGCTCGACAAGATGCGCGCCGCCTACGACTTTGGCGCCGACGCGGTGTATGCGGGCCAGCCACGCTACTCCTTGCGCGCGCGCAACAACGAGTTCCGGCTGGAACAAATCGGCATCGGCATTGCCGAGGCGCACGCGCGGGGCAAGAAGTTCTTTGTCACCAGCAACCTGCTGCCGCACAACGACAAGGTGCGCACCTACCTGCGCGACATAGAGCCGGTGATTGCCATGCAGCCCGACGCGCTCATCATGGCCGACCCGGGCCTGATCATGATGGTGCGCGAGCGCTGGCCGCAGGTGCCTATCCACCTCTCGGTGCAGGCCAACACCACCAACACGGCGGCGGTGAAGTTCTGGCAGCGCATGGGCGTGGCGCGCATCATCCTGTCGCGCGAGCTGAGCCTGGACGAGGTCGAGCGCATCCGCCAGGACTGCCCGGACATGGAGATCGAAGTGTTCGTGCATGGCGCGCTGTGCATTGCCTACTCGGGGCGCTGCCTGCTCTCGGGCTACTTCAACCGGCGCGACCCGAATCAGGGCACCTGCACCAACGCCTGCCGCTGGAGCTACGCCACCCACAGCGCGGGCGTGGACGGCAACACCGGCGAGGCGGCGGCCATCGGTGCGTCTGGTGCGTCTGGCGAAGGCAGCGGTGACGGGGGCGGTAGCAGCGCTGGCCATGGCTGCGGCAGTGACCACAGCGCGCATGGGGCTGCAACAGCCCAGCCCATCGCGTGGCTGGACGCTGCGCCACCGGCCAGCGCCCGTGCGTCGGCACTGGACGACGGCCCCGGCAGCTACATCATGAACAGCAAGGATTTGCGCGCCGTCGAGCATGTGGCCCGGCTCACGGCCATCGGTGTCGATTCGCTCAAGGTGGAAGGGCGCACCAAAAGCCTGTACTACGTGGCCCGCACCGCGCAGGTGTACCGCCGCGCCATCGACGACGCCGTGGCCGGGCGGCCTTTTGACCCGTCGCTGCTGCACGATCTGGAAGGCTTGTCCAATCGCGGCTACACCGCTGGCCTGCTGGAGCAGCGCCCGGCCCACGATTACCAGAACTACGACAGCGGCCACTCGGCCAACCAGCGCAGCCAGTTTGTGGGCGAGGTGCGCAGCGTGCAAGACGGCTGGGCCGAGATCGAAACCAAAAACCACTTCGCCGTGGGCGACCTGATCGAAGTCATCCACCCCAGCGGCAACACCACGCTGCGCCTGGCCGCCATGCGCGGCGCCGAGGGCCAGCCGCTGGCGGTGGCGCAGGGCCACCCGGTGCGGGTGTGGATTGCGCTGCCCGAGCGCTACGCGGGCGCCCTGCTGGCACGGGTGTTCGAGCCGGCGCAGTGATGCAAGCTGGCCTGCTGCGCGCCCGGTGCCTGGGTCGGCAGCGTGGCAGGCACTGGGCGCCGGGCTGCGGCTGATTTATAGTCAAATCCGGCTCCCGCGCTGGCACAGCAAGCGCAAGCAGCTATCAAAAAAAGAGCTATCAGGCGACAGCGGGCGCCCGGTAGCCGCCTGTATCCCTCCCGCAACCGGGGTAACGGCATGAGCATGCAGATTGATCCTTCGCACCTCCCAGTCCAGGGCGCCCCCGGGGCAGCCCCGGTCGCTGGCACCGCGCCGGTCGCATCGGTCGCACCCGTCACACCGGCTCCGCCCGGAACGCCCGCGGCGCCCGCCCCCGCCCCGGTGGCCGCAGCACCCGCCCAGACCACGCAGGTGAACATTTCGCCGCAAGCGCGCCAGACCGTGGGCGAGGCCGCTGCCGCCCTGCAACGCCAGGGCTTGCTGCTGGATGCGCTGGCCACGGCAGCGGGCGTTCCTGCACCGGGCGCACCAGGGGCAGGGGGCGCAGGCGCGCCCGGCAGCCCCGCCACGGCAGCAACGCCCAGCCAGGCGCTGGCAGCAGCCGTCTTGGCCAATGCCACCGGCAACGCGGCCCGCAGCGCCAGCAGCAGCACGGGTGCCAGCGCCCTGCTCGGCACCAGCGCCACCGGCACCACGCCGGGCACCACCGTGCAGGCGCTGGCTGCGCCAGCGGGCACGGCCCCGGCCATGGCCATGGCCACGGGCGCCACCGTAGCGGTGCCGTCTGCCGGTGCGGCGGCATCCGTGGCCTCCAGACCATCGGTGGTGGCAGGCCCGCAAGGGCCGGGGGCGGCCACGGGCCCTGCGCCCACCACCAGCGCGACACCCACCTGGCCCAGCGGCGGGGTCAGCGCGCCGCTGCAATCGCTGCTGGGGTCGCTGGTGCAACAGGCCACCGCCGCCGTGCTGCCCCAGCGGGTGCTGGCCATCCAACCCTGGCCACCGGCGCTACACGCCCAGGTCGATGGCGCGGCGGCGGGGCCGCGCGGTGGGGCCAACGGCCCGGCCCCGGCGCCGCTGCAAACCTGGCTGGTGCGCCAGGGTGTGGTGCAAACACCCGAAGGCGCCCGGGGCGTGTCGATGACGGTGCGGGTGCCAGCGCCCTGGCTGCAAGCGCTGGAGCAGGCACAGACAGAGGCCACGCCCACCCGGTCGTGGCAGGTGTGGCTGATACCCACCTTGCCCACGGCGCCCCCGCCCGCGCCCCCGGCGCTGCAAGCAGCGTTTGCCGGGCCATCGCAGGCGCTGCAATCGGGCACGTTTGCGCTGGCGCTGGAGTCGCCCGGCGGCGGGGCGGCGCGCACCAGCGCCTTGCTCACGCTGGAGTTGCAGCCGCTCTTGCCAGCCCCCGCCGCAGCCCAGCTGGCGGTGTATGGCCGTGATTTGCCGCACCAGCGCCAAGACCCCTGGCTGCAAATGGCAGCGCTGCAAGCCAGCGGCCAGGTCGAGCGCGATGAAGACCGCGCCCGCCACGGCAGCGCCGCGCTGTGCGATACCCCCGACTGCCCCTACCTGGGCCGCGCCGCCTGTGTGCAGCCGTTTTGTGCGGCGCTGCGCGTAGTGCCCCAGGTGGGCGCCGCTGCGGCGCTGGGGCCGGGCCCCCACACGCCCTAACGGGCTGGGGGGCGCCGCACCCGCGCCCAGAAGCTCAGGGGTACAAACCGCGCATTTCGCGGGCGCGCAGGATGCGCGTGCAGGCCACGATGAAGGTGGCCGTGCGCAGGCTCACGCGGTGCTCCTGGGCCACCTGCCAGACGCCGTCAAACGCCTCTTTCATGATGCGCACCAAGCGCGCGTTGATCTCGTCCTCGCTCCAGAAGAAGCTGGAAAAGTCCTGCACCCACTCAAAGTAGCTCACCGTCACGCCGCCCGCGTTGGCGATCACGTCGGGCAGCACCAGCACGCCCTTGTCGTGCAGGATGTCGTCGGCCTCGGGGGTGGTGGGGCCGTTGGCGCCCTCGATCACCAGCTTGGCCTGGATGCGCGCAGCGTTGTCTTGCGTGATCTGGCCTTCCAGCGCAGCGGGGATGAGGATGTCGCAGGCCACACCCCAAAAATCAGCGGGCGCCATGGCCTCGGCACCGGCAAAACCGCCCACGCCGCCGTGCGCTTTCACATGGGCCAACAGCGCTGGCACATCCAGGCCGCTGGAGTGGCAGATGGTGCCGGTGTGGTCTTGCACCGCCACCACCTTGGCACCGGCCTCGGCAAACAGCTTGGCGGCTGTGCCGCCCACGTTGCCAAAGCCCTGTACGGCCACGCGCGCGCCCTCCAGCACCAGCCCCGTGCGCCGGGCCGCCTCCACGCCCACCGTGAACACGCCGCGCCCCGTGGCCTCCACACGCCCCAGCGAGCCGCCCAGCTCCACCGGTTTGCCCGTGACCACGCCGGTGGCGGTGGCGCCGGTGTTCATGGAATAAGTGTCCATCATCCAGGCCATGATCTGGCCGTTGGTGTTCACGTCGGGGGCGGGAATGTCTTTGCTGGGGCCGATCAGCAGGCCGATCTCGCTGGTGTAGCGGCGCGTCAGGCGCTCGAGTTCGCCGCGCGAGAGGGTTTGGGGATCGACGCGCACGCCGCCCTTGGCACCGCCGTAGGGCACGTTGACGGCGGCGTTCTTGATCGACATCCAGGCCGACAGCGCCATCACCTCCGACAGCGTCACGTCCTGGTGAAACCGCACGCCGCCCTTGCCCGGGCCGCGCGAGAGGTTGTGTTGTACGCGGTAGCCCTCAAAGTGGGCGATGGTGCCGTTGTCCAGCTCGATGGGCACGTCCACGATCAGGATGCGCTTGGGGCGCTTCAAAGTCTCGACCCAGCGCGAGAGGTTGCCCAGGTAGGGCGTCACGCGCTCGACCTGTTGCAGGTAAGTGCCCCAGGGGCCAAGGTGCTCGGCTTGCAGGTACGAGGGCAGGGCGTGCGTGGGCACGGCGGGGGTGCTGGGGGTGAAAGACGACATGGTGCGCTCTCCTTGCGGTGGGGTGAAGGTGTGCAGGATAGACCTGCGCAGGCCGCCTGTCCAAGGCCGATTCAGAGGGGGCCATATGCCGGCCTTGCATGGCCTGCACCGCCTTGCCGGGAGAAGCAAATTGCTCTGTTTTTGATAGCTTTAAACGCACACCCAGCGGGCTTTAGAGGCCAAAAACACCTGAAAATTGCGCAGATTACTCCACCGTGAAGTGCTCCAGCGCTGGGTCGCCGCTGGGGTAGCGCAGATCGAGGTTGTGCAGCACCTCGCGCAACAGCGTGGCGATCATCAGGTTGCGGTGGGTTTTGGAGTCGGAGGGCACCACTGTCCAGGGCGCCCAGGGCGTGTGCGTGGCCGCCAGCAGCTGCTCGTAGGCGCGCTGGTAGTCTGCCCACTGCTTGCGCACGGCGATGTCGCCCATGTCGAACTTCCAGTGCTTGGCCGGGTCGTCCAGGCGCTCTTGCAGGCGCTGGCGCTGCTCGTCAAAGCCGATGTGCAGGAAGAACTTGACCACCACCGTGCCCGTCTCGCTGAGCATGCGCTCGAAGTCGTTGATGTGCGCCAGGCGCTGGCGCTGCTGCTCGGGCGTGATCCAGCCGTTGACCACGGGCACCAGCACGTCCTCGTAGTGGCTGCGGTTGAACACCGTCAACTCGCCCGCACCGGGCACCTGCTGGTGGATGCGCCACAGGTAGTCGTGTGCGCGCTCCACCTCTGTGGGGGCCTTCCAGCCCACGGCGTGTACGCCCAGCGCGCTCATGCGGCCAAACACGCCACGGATGGTGCCGTCTTTGCCCGAGGTGTCCATGCCTTGCAGCACCACCAGCAGCTTGTAGCGCTTGTCGGCGTAGAGCAGGTTTTGCAGATCGTCCAGCTCCTGCGCCAGGGCTTCGACCACCGCTTTGTCCTGCACCTTGTCGCCACTGGAGAAGGGTTTGGCCGCAGCGTCCAGGGCGTTGAGCGAAAACGCTTTCTTGCCGTTGCCGTTGCCGTTCTTGCCGACCTTGTCCGGGTCGACCAGTGGTGCGGGTTGCCATGGCGCCCAGCGGTGCACCAGTTCCTTGTTTTTGCTGTCAAAGGGCGAGGTCATGTGTGCTTCCGAAGGAGGAGGGGAGGGCCAGCATAAAACACGGGCGCACCGGACTCAGGCCAGGGGCGGCACGGGCGCGGTGCGCGCGGCCACGTCGGCCTGCATCAGTGCCACAAAGCGCTGTGCGCCCAGGCCCTGCGGGCGCTCTTTGGACCACACCAGATCCACCCACAGCTCCGTGCCGTTGCTGAGGTTGTCAAACGGCATCTGCACCAGGGTGCCCGCCGCAATGCGCGTGCGCACCAGCGCCAGCGGCTGCCAGCCCCAGCCCAGGCCCGCCTCGATCAGCCCGAGGGCGGCAATGTGGTTGTCGGTGCGCCAGTGGTGGCGGGCGAACACAAAGCGCGCATCGCTGTGGGCCAGGTCGCGCCCGGCCACCACGATCTGGCGCGTGGTGGTCAGGTGCTCTTCGCGCAGCCGGGCGCTGTCGGGGTTCTGGCCGCGCGCCACGGCGGCGGCGCGGGCCGCTTGCAGCACGGGGTGCTGGGGCGCCATCACGGCCACCAGGGTTTCGCTGCCCACTTCCTGAAAGCCCTCGCGCCCGTCGATGCTGGGGCGTTCAAACACCAGGGCCAGCTGCGCGCGCCCGGTGTGCAGCAAATCCAGCGCATCGGCCTGCGGCGCGGCCAGCACCTCGACCTGCAACAGCGGGTACTCCTGCGCCAGCGCCGCCAGCGGGCCGCTCCAGGGGGCCGCCAGCAGTTCGGGGGCAATGGCCAGCGTCAGCCGCTCCTCCAGCCCCTGGGTCAGCGCCAGCGCCTGGGCGTTGAGTTGCTGCAACTGCGCCGCCAGCAGCCGCGCCTGGGGTTCGAGCGCGCGCGCTGCCGCCGTGGGGCGGGGTTCGCGGCCCATGCGCTCGAACAGCAACACGTCGAGTTCGGCCTCCAGGTGGCCCACGGCCATGCTGACCGCCGAGGGCACGCGCCCCAGCGCGCGCGCCGCCGCCGAGAAAGAGCCGTGGTCCAGCACGGCCAGAAAAACCTGCACGCTGTCAGAAGAAAAAGCCATGGCGGAAAAGGCGCTGCGCCTGCCAGAAAAACCACCAATCTATCAGTAAAACTGAAATAAGTTGACTTAACGTTTCAGAAAACAATGAATACATTCGCCCCCTATGCACCACAAACCTCCTTTGATTCCGGGCCTCTACGGCCTGCGCCGCCGCGTGGTCTATGTCACGCTGTACGAGTTGATCGCCATCGCCGCCGCCACCGTGGGGTTGGCCCTGCTGTCGGGGCAGGGCGCGGGGCATTCGGGGGTGGTGGCGCTGGTGGCCTCGGTGATTGCCGTGCTGTGGAACCTAGCGTTCAACGCACTGTTTGAGCGCTGGGAGTCGCGCCAGGCTGTGCGCGGGCGCAGCATGGCGCGGCGCATGGCCCATGCCATCGGCTTTGAGGGTGGGCTGGCGCTGATCCTGATACCCATCTTTGCCTGGTGGTTTGGCGTGACGCTGTGGCAGGCGCTGGTCATGGACATCGGGCTGGTGGTGTTCTTCCTGTGCTACACCTTTGCCTTCAACTGGGGCTTTGACCGGGTGTTTGGCCTGCCCGCCTCGGCAGCCTGAGGGAATGGCGTCTGGCAGGCAGCCGGTAAGCTCAGGCCCACCGCATTGCCCCAGACAACACCATGAACCTTATCGAACAGCCATTCTTCAACCGCGTTGCCCCTGACCAGGTTCGGTGTCGTCATTGACGGGGGAACGTTCTGATGAAACTCAAAACCGTCACCCTGCGTGGCTACAAATCCATCGCCAATCTGGAAGCCTTCGAACTGCGCAACCTCAACGTGCTGATCGGTGCCAATGGCGCAGGTAAAAGCAACTTTATTGGCATCTTCAAGTTGCTGGCGGCGCTGGCAGATGGCAATCTACAGACCTTCGTACAGAAACAAGGCGGGCCGGATGCCTTGTTACATGGCAGCCGCAAGCGCACACAACAGATCGACGCTGAGATTTATTTCGAACCTGGGTATCAAGGAATTAGCAACGGCTACCGCATCAGCCTGACGCCCACAGCGGACAACCGTCTGATCTTTAGCCGCGAAGAAACCTGGATCGACGGCCATTACGCAGCCAAGGCTATTTCGCTCGGCACAGCGCACGACGAAGCCAAGTTACGCGATGACCAGCAAGCTGTCAGCACCTATGTGCGTCCGGCAATGCAAAGCTGGCGGCAGTACCACTTTCACGATACCGGCGACTCTGCCGCCGTGAAGCGCCCGCACGGTAGCAATGACAACCTGCGCCTGAAGTCGTCGGCGGACAATCTGGCTGCGTATCTGGCCATGCTCAAAAAAACATTCCCCGATGCCTACCAGCGCATCGTGGACACCATCAAGCTGGCGGCGCCCTTCTTTGGCGGTTTTGTGATCCGCGACCCCTTGCCCGAGAACATTGAGCTGGAGTGGTTCGAGCAGACTGATCCGGATACCCCCTACAAGGCGCATGTGCTCTCCGATGGCACCTTGCGCTTTATTTGTCTGACCACGCTGCTGATGCAGCCCGCCCACCTGCTGCCTGACACGGTGCTGATCGATGAGCCAGAACTGGGCTTGCACCCCTATGCCATCAATCTGCTGGCGGACATGCTCAAGCAGGTGGCGGAAACCAAGCAGGTGATCGTTTCCACCCAATCGGTAGAGTTGCTCAATGCCTTTGAGCCGCAAGATGTAGTGGTTGTGGAGCGCGAAAGTGGCACGACGGTGCTCAAGCGGCTTGATCCGGAGGAATTGAAGGACTGGCTGGAGGACTACAACCTCGGCGACTTGTGGAAGCGCAACGTGCTGGGCGGGAGGCCGACCCGATGAAGCGCGTGTGCATCGTCTGCGAAGGGCAGACTGAAGAAACCTTCGTGCGGGATGTGCTGGCACCAGCGTTTTATCACTTGAACTTGAACCTGATCCCCGAGATGGTGGAGACCTCTCCCGGCCACAAAGGTGGCGCATTGAAGTACGACCGGGTCAAACGCCACTTGCGCAATACGTTGCGGCAGAACAGCGCACCAGTAGTCACGACCTTGTTTGACCTGTATCGCCTGGACAGCGACTTCCCCAGTTTTGCTGCATCGCAAGCGCAGCCCGACTTATCTCGGCGCTTGAATGTGCTGAAACAAGCCTTGCACGCCGATGTAGTGGCCGAAGCTGGTTGTCAGCCAGAACGGTTCATCCCCTACATCCAGCCCTATGAGTTTGAAGCCCTGCTGTTCAGCGATGTGCCGACATTGACGCGCATTGAACCGGGATGGCAATCGGCAACCGCTGCACTGGCAGCGGCGCGCGCAGTTGCAGAGTCACCCGAGCACATCAACGACCGCCCCGAGACCAAGCCTGCTGCGCACCTGGAGCGCGAATTGAACAACCCCAGTTATCGCAAGCGCCGCCATGGCCCCATCGCTGCTCAGAAGATTGGGCTGGCCAAGATCGAGGCCGAGTGTGCATTCTTTGCCGCATGGCTGGCACAAATCAGGGAGTTGGCACAGCCATGATGGCCGCACCACGGTGGATTGGCAGGTGTGCCAGAGCGTGCGTGCGCGTCTGCGGATTCTGGTGCTGCGCCGTTTGCAGAAGTGGAAGTCCCCACCAGACCAGCAGCCCAATGCAGTGGGGTTGGGGCGGGCGCTGGGCGCGCCAACCCGCAGGCTCCTGATAATGGGCGCCACGATGCGCAGCCCTTTGTCTTTTCCTTTCGTGGTGTTCTGGGGCATGTGGTGTGCCCTGGTGGCGGGTTGCGCCAGTCCGCCGCCCACGCCGCGCGGCGAGGTGCAGGGCGCTGCTGCCGCGCCCGCCGAACTGGCCCAGTCCGATGTGAACCGCCTGGCCACGCTGGCCATGCAGGAAAACCTCGACAGCCTGTACCGCCTGATGGAAAAGCTCTACCGCCGCAACCCCGCCGAGTGGCGCAAAACCAGCGCCCTGGGCCGTGAGCACGCCATGGTGCAAGTGCGCGCGGCCATCGCCCTGCGCCAGCCCTGGGCACCGCTGCAAGGCCAGCGTGACGTGGCGGCGCTGGCCCTGGCGCTGGCCCCCGAATTTGCCGACGACCGCGTGGCCGCCTTCATCCACGCCGTGGCCGACATGCTGATCACTGCGCACGGCGGCAAGACCGAGTTTTTCCTGATCGACGGGTTGGACGCGCAGCACCTGTACAACGCCGCGCGCAACCTGGAGGTGGCTGTGTGGATGCTGGCCCAGCGGCGCAGCGCCAAAGGCACGCCGCTGCTGCTGGCCGACGAGATCAACGCCAGCGAGCGCAACCTGAGCTACGAGCGCGAGTTTGGCAAAGTCATCGCCCGGCTCGACCTGCTGGCCCTGGTCACCACCGAGAAGTACCGCCGCGCCGTCATCGGCTATGTGCAGGGGCTGGCGGGCAGCACGTTCTTGCAGTTTTTGCCGGTGCGGTAGGGACAGCCGGGCCGCTTAAAATCGCCCGCTTCGCCCAAGGAGCGTTGCAACGGCCAGCCAAACCACTGGCGCTGTCAGGCTTGGGCACTGCCAACCCGCCCCCCGCAACGACGCTCGCCTGTTCCGGGTTCCATTGCACAGGTGAGTCGCATGTCTGAAATTTCCCTTCCCCCCATGAAGCTGTCGGGCCTGGAGCCGGTCTCCATTGGCGAGGGCACACTGTTTGTCAACGTCGGCGAGCGCACCAACGTCACCGGCTCCAAAGCCTTTGCCCGCCTGATCCTCAACGGCCAGTTTGAAGAGGCCCTGGCCGTGGCCCGCCAGCAGGTCGAGAACGGCGCCCAGGTCATCGACGTGAACATGGACGAAGCCATGCTCGACAGCAAAGCGGCCATGGTGCGGTTTTTGAACCTGATGGCCTCCGAGCCCGACATCGCCCGCCTGCCGGTGATGGTGGACAGCTCCAAGTGGGACGTGATCGAGGCGGGCCTGCGCTGCCTGCAAGGCAAGGGCATCGTCAACTCCATCAGCATGAAAGAGGGCGTAGAGGCCTTCAAACAGCAGGCCCGGCTGGTCAGGCGCTACGGCGCCGCCGCCGTGGTGATGGCCTTTGATGAAAAAGGCCAGGCCGACACCTACGCGCGCAAGATCGAAATTTGCGAGCGCGCCTACCGCATCCTGGTCGATGAAGTGGGCTTCGCGCCCGAAGACATCATCTTTGACCCCAACATCTTTGCCGTGGCCACCGGCATTGAAGAGCACAACAACTACGCGGTGGATTTCATCGAGGCCACGCGCTGGATCAAGCAGAACCTGCCCGGCGCCAAGGTGTCGGGCGGCGTGAGCAACGTATCTTTCAGCTTCCGAGGCAACGACCCGGTGCGCGAGGCCATCCACACCGTGTTCCTGTACCACGCCATCAAGGCGGGCATGGACATGGGCATCGTCAACGCGGGCATGGTGGGCGTGTATGACGACCTCGAACCCGTGCTGCGCGAGCGCGTGGAAGACGTGGTGCTCAACCGCCGCCCCGATGCGGGCGAGCGCCTGGTCGAAGTGGCCGAAACCGCCAAAAGCGGAGCCAAGGACGAGAGCAAAAAACTCGAATGGCGCGGTACCCCCGAGGCCCCCAAAACCGTGGCCGAGCGCCTGAGCCATGCGCTGGTGCATGGCATTACGGACTTCATCACCGAAGACACCGAGGAGGCCTACCGCGCCATCCTGGCCCAGGGCGGGCGCCCGCTGCACGTCATCGAAGGCCCGCTGATGGCGGGCATGAGCGTGGTGGGCGACCTGTTCGGCCAGGGCAAGATGTTTTTGCCGCAGGTGGTCAAATCCGCCCGCGTGATGAAGCTGGCCGTGGCGCACCTGATTCCGTACATCGAAGAAGAAAAGCGCCAGGACGAGCTGGCCGGGCGCGACGTGCGTACCAAGGGCAAGATCGTCATCGCCACCGTCAAGGGCGATGTGCACGACATCGGCAAGAACATCGTCACCGTGGTCTTGCAGTGCAACAACTTCGAGGTCATCAACATGGGCGTGATGGTGCCCTGCCACGAGATTTTGGCGCGCGCCAAGGCCGAGGGCGCCGACATCATCGGCCTGTCGGGCCTGATCACGCCCAGCCTGGAAGAAATGCAGTACGTGGCCGCCGAGATGCACAAGGACGAGCATTTCCGCGTCAAGAAAATCCCGCTCTTGATTGGCGGCGCCACCTGCAGTCGCGTACACACCGCCGTGAAAATTGCCCCGCACTACGACGGCCCCGTGGTCTATGTGCCTGATGCGTCCCGCAGCGTGGGCGTGGCGCAAAGCCTGCTGGGCGATGGCGCTGCCGCCTTCGTGCAAGAGATCAACGCCGACTACGACAAAGTGCGCCAGCAGCACGCCAACAAAAAGCAGACGCCGCTGTGGCCGCTGGCCAAAATCCGCGCCAACAAAACGCCCATCGCCTGGGGTGCTTACCAGCCCCCGGTGCCGCGTGCGCTGGGCCGGCGCGTGTTCAAGAACTTTGACCTGGCCGAGCTGGCCGCCTTCATCGACTGGGGGCCGTTCTTCCAGACCTGGGATTTGGCCGGGCCGTACCCCGCCATCCTCACCGACGCCGTGGTGGGCGAGCAGGCGCAGCGCGTGTTTGCCGATGGTCAGGCCATGCTGAAAAAAATCATCGAAGGCCGCTGGTTGCAGGCCAGCGGCGTGATGGCGCTGCTGCCCGCCAACAGCGTGGGCGACGACATCGAGTTCTACACCGACGACACGCGCAGCGAAGTGGCCATGACCTGGTACGGCCTGCGCCAGCAAACTGAAAAGCACGCCGACGACGGCCCCAACGGCGAAAAAATCACGCGCCCCAGCCGCTGCCTGGCCGACTTTGTCGCGCCCAAGGACAGTGGCATTGCCGACTACGCGGGCCTGTTTGCCGTCACCGCCGGGCTGGGCATCGCGAAAAAAGAGCAAGCGTTTATCGACGCGCACGACGACTACTCGGCCATCCTGTTCAAGAGCCTGGCCGACCGCCTGGCCGAAGCCTTTGCCGAGTGCCTGCACCAGCGCGTGCGCACCGACCTGTGGGGCTACGCGGCCGATGAGCAACTCACCCCCGAGCAGTTGGTGGCCGAGCAATACCGTGGCATCCGCCCCGCGCCCGGCTACCCCGCCTGCCCCGACCACAGCGCCAAGACCGAGATGTTCCGTGTGCTGCAAGCCCACGAGATCGGCATGAGCCTGACCGAGAGCCTGGCCATGAACCCGGCCGCCAGCGTCAGCGGCTTCTATATTGGCCACCCCGAGGCGGTGTATTTCAACGTCGGCAAGATTGGCGAAGACCAGCTGCGCGACCTGGCCCAGCGCCGGGGCATGGATGAGCAAGCACTGCGCCGCCTGCTGGGGCCGAACCTGTAATTGCAGGTAAAACTGGCATCCAGCGCTTACTGCATAAGCGCTTGCAGCTATTAATTTAATAGTAAAAATCGACAAAGCCAGGCCACGCACCAGCGCGTGGGCACGGCGGTTACAGTGTTTTCATGCCTCTGCCCGCTGCGCCAATCCCACCTGACTCTCCTGCCACCGCTTCTGCTGCGCCTGACGCCCCCGCGCAGACACCTGTGCCGCTGCCCCCACCAACCTGGTGGCCGGTGCGCGCCGTGCAGCTGTGGCTGGGCGCCGATGGCTTGCGCATGAGCGCAGCCATGTCGTTCTACGGCATGCTCAGCCTGGCACCGCTGCTGGTGGTGGTGGTGGCGGGCCTGGGCTGGTGGATAGACCGGGCGCTGCTGGAGCACAACCTGCTGGAGCAAATCCGCACCTTCACCGGCGAGCGCACGGCCCAGGTGGTGCAGCAAGCGCTGGCCAGTGCGCAGGCGCCTGCACAGGGGCTGGTGGCATCGGCGATTGCGCTGCTGCTGTTGCTCTGGGGCGCAACGGGGGTGTTTGCCGAGCTGCAATCGGCGCTGGCGCGGCTGTGGCAGGAGGACAACCCCGTGCCCTCATCACGCCCGCCGTGGTGGAGCACGGTGGTGCTGCGCCTGCGCGGTCTGGCCTATGTGCTGGTGCTGGGCTTTTTGCTGCTGCTGTCGATGTTGCTGTCAGCGGTGCTGGCCGTGGCATCGGCCTGGCTGGGCGGGCTGCTGCCGTACCGGCTGCTGTGGCTGGGCTTGAGCGAGGGCGTCTCGTTTTTGTTTGCCGCAGCGCTGTTTCTGGGCCTGATGCGCATCAGCGCCGATCCCAAGCCACGCCTGCCCTACCTGGCGCAGGGGGCGCTGCTGGGCGCGGGCCTGTTCATGCTGGGGCGCCATGGCCTGTCGGCGTATTTGTCGGGGGCGGCGGTGGTGTCGGCCTACGGCGCAGCGGGCTCGCTGGTGGCGCTGCTGCTGTGGATTTACTTTTCTTCCGCCGTGCTGCTGCTGTCGGCGGGGTGCGCGCGCGCGCTGCAAGAGCGGGCGCTGCACCAGCGCACCAGCGCCCCGGCGGCAGCAGACTGAGCGCTGCGGCGCGCTGGGAGGCCAGTGGCTGCCAGCGCACGCGGTGCGCCAGCCGCCTGCACGGCCTCAATCCACGATGATTTTTTGCTCTTTGATCAGTGTGGACAGGCGCTTGCCTTCGGTGCTGAGCAGGGCCTTGAACTCGGTGGTGCTCAGGGGTACGGGTTCGGCGCCCAGGTCGGCGTAGCGCGTCTTGGTGGTGGGCAGGGCCAGCGCCTTGGCCAGCGCCTTGTTCATGCGCTCGATCACGTCGGCGGGCGTGTGGTTGGGGGCCCACATGCCAAACCAGATGTCCAGGTCGGCGTCTTTGAAGCCTTGCTCGCCCACGGTGGGCACGTCGGGGAAGAAGGGCGAGCGCTTGGCACTGACCACGCCCAGCAGCTTGACCTTGTTGGTGCGGATGTGCGGAAAGGCGATGCCAGGGTCGCACACAAAATCGGCCTGGCCGGCCATCACGTCTTGCAGCGCGGGGGCGGCGCCCCGGTAGGGCACATGGGCCACGTCGATGCCCGTGGCCAGCTTGAACAGCTCGCAGGCCAGGTGGGGCGGCGTGCCCGCACCGGCGGAGGCATACGAGAGCTTGCCCGGCTGGGCCTTGGCCATGGCCACCAGATCGCGCGTGTCTTTCACGTCCAGCTGCGGTTTGGCCACCAGGTACATCTGGGTTTTGCCCACGCCGCCCACGGGCATGAGGTCGCGCGAGGGCAGGATGCTGGACTTGAACAGCGATGGGTTGGCCGTCTCCACCGAGGTGGGAGCGATCAGGAAGGTGTAGCCATCGCCGGGTGCGCGGATCACTTCCGAGGCGGCAATGTTGCCGCTGGCACCGGGCTTGTTGTCGATGACCACCGACTGGCCCAGCGACTCCGACAGCGACTGCGAGACGATGCGCGCCATCACGTCGGTGCTGCCGCCGGGGGCAAAGCCGACCACCACGCGGATGGGCTTGGTGGGCCAGTGGGTGCTTTGCGCCTGGGCAGCGCCCACGGCGCCAAGGGCGCACAGGGCCAGGGCCGCTTGGGCCACCGTGCGGCGGGCCAGAGAGAAAGAAAAAGTCATGGTGTTGTCTCCGTTGTGGTTGTCTTAAAAATCACCATTGGCCTGCACACCGGCCAGCGGGCCGGGGGCGGGCGGCTGTCTCAGAGGGCGCTGTTGCGCATCATCTCGCGCAGGCGGAATTTCTGGATCTTTCCCGAGGGGGTGGAGGGCAGGTCGTCGCGCACCACCAGCCGCTCGGGGATGTATTGCAGGGCCACTTTCTGCGCTTTCAGAAACTCGACGATGCCGGGCAGGTCGATGCTCTGGCCGGGCTTGGGCACGACCACGGCGCAGGCGCGCTCGCCCAGGCGCTCGTCGGGGTAGGCCACGATGGCGGCCAGGGCAATGGCCGGGTGGCGGTACAAGAGCGACTCGATCTCCACCACTGGAATGTTCTCGCCGCCCCGGATGATCACGTCCTTGCTGCGGCCCGTGATGCGCAGGTAGCCGCGTGCGTCGATGCGGGCCAGGTCGCCGGTGTCAAACCAGTCGTCGGCATCGGTGCCGTTGAGGTGCGCGCGCTTGAGGTAGCCGCCAAAGTTGGAGCACGCGCGCAGCAGCAGCTTGCCCGGCTGGTCGGGAGGCAGGGCGTTGCCATCGACATCGACCACCTTGATCTCCACGCCCGGCAGCGGGCAGCCGTCGGTGTTGAAGGCGCGCTCGTCGTCGTCATCGGGCTGGATCAGCGTGACGGCGCCGTTTTCTGTCATGCCCCAGGCAGAGATGATTTTGGTGGGCAGCACCTGGCGGGCGCGCTCGACCAGTGCGCTGGGAATGGGCGCGCCCGCGCACAAAAAGGTGCGCAGCGTGGGGATGCTGGCCTGGGCTTCGGCCACAGTCTTGGTCAGGTCAGACAGGAACGGCGTGGAGGCCATGGTGAAGGTGGCGCCTTCGGCCTGTATCACTTCGACGGCTTTTTTCGCGTCCCAGATGTCTTGCAGCACGGCGCTGGCCTGGAGCAGGATGGGCATGAGCAGGCCGTACATGAAGCCAGTCTGGTGCGCCATGGGCGAGGCCATCAGCACCACGTCTTGCGCCCCCAGCCCCAGGCGCTGGGCGTAGGGAAGGATGTTGGCCACCACGGTGTTGGCCGAGTGCATCACACCCTTGGGCTCGCCGGTGGTGCCCGAGGTGTAGATGACCTGCGTGATGTCGTCCGGGCCGGGGCGGTGGGCCGTGAGGATGGCGGGGGCATCGGGCTCTTTTTCCCACTCGGGGGTGGTGAGCAGGGCTTCAAAGCTGTCGGGGCCGCCACCGCCCACCACCACCACCTGCTGCAAGTGCGGCAGGTGGGCCTGCAAGCCTGTGGCCATGTGCGCGTGGTCAAAGCCCCGGAACACCTGGGGCACGATCAGCAGCTTGGCCTCGCCGTGCTGGAGCATGAAGTTCAGCTCGTGCTCGCGGAAGATGTGCATCAGCGGGTTCATCACCGCACCGATGCGCGAGCAGGCAAGGTAGGTCAGCGTGAACTGCCACCAGTTGGGCAGCTGGCAGGCCACGGTGTCGTTCTGGCGCACGCCCAGGCGGTGCAGGCCCACGGCGATGCGGTCGGCCATTTGTGCCATCTCGCGGTAGGTAAAGCGCGTGACGGTGCCCGTTTCCACGCGGTAGGCGCTCAAGGCCAACTTGTCGGGGCACTGTGCCACGCAGGCGTCCAGCGCGTCGTTGATGGTGCGGTCATGCCACAGGCCCTGGGCCACCATGCGGGCACGGCGGGGGGGCAGCAATACGGCGTCGAATTCCATGTTTTGTCTCCTTGATATTCTTAAAAACAGGAGCTGCTTGCGCACACCACGCAACGGTTTCAGGCAGTTTTCATGCTCAAAGTCTGATGGGGCGTGCGCAAGCAGCTATTCTTTTTGAAGCGCATGGGGCACTTCAGGCGGGCACAAACTGGCGGCCCGCGCGGGTACGGGCGATGATGGTTTTCATGATTTGTGCCGTGCCATCGCCAATCTGAAAGCCCAGCACATCGCGCAGGCGCTGCTCCATCAGGCCGCGGTCGTAGCCGCCGTGGCCGTAGCACAGCAGGCACTGGTGGATGGCGTCGTAGGCCAGCTTGGGGCCCCACCACTTGGCCATGCCCGCCTCGGCGGTGTGCGGCAGGCCCTTGTCTTTGAGCCACAGCCCTTGCAGGCACAGCAGGCGCGCGCCCTCGACCTCGGTGTCGAACTGCGCCAGCGGGTGCGTCACGCCCTGGAACGCCGACAGCGGCTGGCCAAACGCCTGGCGCTGGGTGATGTATTCCCAGGTCTCGTCCAACGCCACGCGGGCCACGGCCAGCACTTGCAGACCGATGAGCGAGCGCGAGAAGTCAAAGCCGTGCATGACCTGCACAAAGCCCTTGTTCTCGTCGCCCAGGCGGTGGCTGGCAGGCACGCGCACGTTCTCGAAAAAGATGGAGCCCCGGCCAATGGCGCGCTGGCCGTGGCAGTCAAAGCGGTTGGTGGTGATGCCGGGCGTGTCCATGGGCACCAGCAGGGCGGTGACGCCGTGCGCGCCCGACTCGGGCGTGCCGGTGCGGCCAAACACCACAGTGATGTCGGCCTGGTCAGCGGCGGAGATGGAGGTTTTTTCGCCGTTGATGACGTAAAAATCCCCATCGCGCTCGATGCGCAGGCGCAGGTTGGCGGCGTCGGAGCCACCGCGCGGCTCGGTCAGGGCGATGGCGCAGATGGCCTCGCCCGCCGTGAGCTTGCGCAGCCACGGCGCCACCACGTCGGGCTGGCCGTACTTGGACAAAATCTGCCCGTTCAGCGAGGCCAGCAGGTTCAGGTAAGAAAAGCTCAGATCAGCGCGGGCGATTTCTTCGTGCACCACACCAGCGGCCAGGCAGCCCAGCCCCAGGCCACCAAACTGCTCGGGCAGTTCGGGGCAGATGAAGCCCAGGCTGCCCATCTCGCGCAGCAGGGCGCGGTCGAGCACGCGGGTCTGGTCGCGCTCCTGGAACCCCGGGGCCACGCGCTCTTGGGCAAAGCGGCGCACGGTTTCGGCCAGGGCTTGCAGGTCTTCGTCGATGTAGGGATTCGGGTTCATCTGCGGGACTCCTGGAGCTTACTTGGCGTATTTGCGGAACTCGGGCTTGCGCTTGTCTTTGAGCGCGTTCACGCCTTCGCGCGACTCTTCGGTGTCGTAGTACAGCTTGAGCGCGTACATGCCCAGGCCCGCAATGCCCGCCTGGTGGGCGGTGTCGGCGTTGAAGCTGCGCTTGGCAATGGCCAGCGCGGTGGGGCTGCGCTCGCACAGCTCTTCACCGATTTTTTGCACTTCGGCATCGAGCTGGTCGTGCGGAAAGCAGAAGTTGGCCAGGCCCATGGCCACGGCCTGCTCACCGCTGTAGCGGCGGTTGAGGTACCAGATTTCGCGCGCCTTCTTTTCGCCGACCACGCGGGCCAGAAAGGCCGTGCCGTAGCCGGGATCGACCGAACCCATCTTGGGGCCGACCTGGCCAAACTGCGCCTTGTCAGAGCAGATGGTCAGGTCGCAAATGGTGGCCAGCACATTGCCGCCGCCAATGGCAAAGCCCTGCACGCGGGCGATGACGGGCTTGGGCACATCGCGGATGGCGGTGTGCAGCTCTTCCATGGGCAGGCCGATGGTGCCGCGCCCGTCGTAGTTGCCGTTGTGGGCCGATTGGTCGCCGCCGGTGCAGAAGGCGCGGTCGCCTGCGCCCGCCAGCACGATGCAGCCCACGTCGCGGTCGTATCCGGCCTTGTTCAGGGCGCGGATGATTTCATCGCAGGTCTGGCCCCGAAAGGCGTTCATCTTGTCGGCACGGTTGATGGTGATCCAGGCCACGCCGTTGCGCACTTCGTACAGGATGTCTTCAAAGTTCATGGGGTTCTTTCAAGTAATGGGTTCGCAGAGGGAAAACACAGCACGCCGTCGGGCCGCCCAAAGGCGTGGGGTCTAGCCGTGCATGGTCAAACCGCCCGAGACGCTGAGCACCTGGCCGGTGACAAAGCCCGCGTCGTCGCTGCCAAAGAAGGCAATGGCGCTGGCCAAGTCCTCGCCCTGGCCCAGGCGGCCCAGCGGAATGGCGCTGCGGAAGGCTTCGATCAGCTTGGCCGGATCGCGCGCACCCTCAGCCACCCCGGCCAGCAAGGCGGTGTCGGTGGGGCCGGGGCAGACCACGTTGACGGTGATGCCCTGGCGCGCGTGCTCACGGGCCAGGGTTTTGGACAGGGCCACCAGACCGCCCTTGCAGGCGGCATACACCGCCTCGCCCGAGGAGCCGCCGCGCGCCGCGTCCGACGCCACGTTGACAATGCGGCCATATTGGCGCGCCGCCATGCCGGGCAGCACGGCGTGCAGCATGTGCAGCGCGCCGGTCAGGTTGATGTCGATGAGCTTGGCCCATTCGGCGGGCACGGTTTTGACGAAGGGCTTGAACACGTCCCAGCCCGCGTTGTTGACCAGCACGGCGATGGGGCCCAGCTGCGCCTCTACCGCAGCCACGGCGGCATCGACCTGGGCGCGGTCGGTGATGTTGCAGGCAAAGGCGGTGGCACGGCCACCTGTGGCGCGGATGTCGGCGGCCACTTTTTCAGCAGCCTCCAGGTTCATGTCGAACACGGCCACCTGGGCGCCTTCGCTGGCAAAACGGCGGCAGGTGGCGCCACCGATGCCACCACCGCCGCCGGTCACGATGACGGTCTTGCCATCAAATCTTTGCATATTCTTCTCCAAGAGAGGTCTGAGGGGAGGGGGAGCATTGCTATGCTGGGGAAAGCCCTTGGGCACAGCACATATGTCAATACATTGACGCATATTAGACTTGCAGCCAACGTTCCGCAAGCCACCTCGAATAGGAAAAAATAGTGGAAAACCCTAGAAAAAATACCGAAATCGCGAAGATGGAATTGGCCAACCGGCTGTTCTTTCGCCTCTACCAATGTGCAAACATGTTGCATAAAACAGGCACCCGGGCCGTAGAGGCCCAGGGGCTGACGACGCAGCAGTGGGCGGTGCTGGGGGCGCTGTCGCGGCCCGAAGCAGCCGACGGCATGAACGTGGGCGATCTGGCCCGCTACCTGATGGTGAGCCGGCAAAACCTCTCGGGCCTGCTCAGCCGCATGGAGCGCGATGGCCACCTGGCCAACGCCCCCGATGGCCGCGACCGCCGCTCGCGGCGCATCACCATGACCGCATCGGGGCGCAAGGTGTGGATCGACGAGGCGCAGCCCAACATCCGCCGCTACTACGGACAGGCGCTGGCAGATTTTTCAGTGGGGGATATGGCGCACACCCTGCATTACCTGCTCAAGCTGCTGGACAACATGCAGCGCATTGACGGTGAGGGTGCGGCGGCCGCCGAGGACGGCCAGGAAACCACGGACGACGCTGGCGCCTGAGCGCCGCCCGGGTGCGCCAGCACCGCGCCGCAGGGGCGCGGTGCTGGCGCAGCGCTTTACTTCTCGACGAAGGCGCGCTCAATCACAAAGTCGCCCGGGCGCGTGGTGTTGCCTTCTTCAAAGTCGCGCTGCTCCAGGATGTGCTTGAGCGAGGCCAGCATTTCGGGGCTGCCGCACAGCATCACGCGGTCTTCCAGCGGGTTGAGCGCGGGCACGCCCAGGTCGGCAAACAGCTTGCCGCTCTCAATCAGGTCGTTGATGCGGCCCTGGTTCTTGAAGGGCTCGCGCGTCACGGTGGGGTAGTACTTGAGCTGCTTGCTGACCAGCTCGCCCAAAAACTCGTGCTGGGGCAGCTCCTGGGTGATGTAGTCGTGGTAAGCCAGTTCTTTGACCTCGCGCACGCCGTGCACCAGGATCACTTCCTCGAACTTCTCGTAGGTTTCCGGATCGCGGATCACGCTCATGAACGGCGCCAGGCCTGTGCCGGTGGAGAGCATGTACAGGCGCTTGGCCGGCAGCAGGTAGTCGATCAGGATGGTGCCCGTGGGCTTTTTGCCAACGATGATGGT
Organism: Simplicispira metamorpha; assembly: GCF_004341365.1. Taxonomy (GTDB): domain Bacteria; phylum Pseudomonadota; class Gammaproteobacteria; order Burkholderiales; family Burkholderiaceae_C; genus Simplicispira; species Simplicispira metamorpha. The sequence goes on from NZ_SLXH01000005.1 coordinate 47,783, forward strand.
GTCGCCCACCTGGATGTGCTGCAAACGCGAGGTCAGCGGGCCATCGGGCACCTTGATGCTCAGAAACTCCAGGTGCTCTTCGTAATTGGCACTGACGATGCTGTAGGCGCGCAGCAGCGGCTTGTCGTTGACCCTCAGGCCGATCATGGTGAAGTGGCCGTTGGAAAACCGCAGCGAGGTATCGCGGGTGGTGGTGAAGCTGAACAGCCGGTCAGTCCAGTGGTGAACCGACAGCACGCGTTCTTCAAGAAATGCGCTCATGGTGGATAGGCAAGGAGAGTGACAAAACAGGTTCGGGCCGCAAGGTGCTGCGCCAGGGCAGGGCACACCCGCGAGGGGTGGGGCGTATTGTCCTGTAAAGCGCGGGCGGGCCTTGTCCGGGGCACACCTACTGGATACCAGGCCAAGGCAACGGGGGAGGGCACGCAGGCGCCAGACAAACTCTGGTTGGCAAAACCATGCATCGCGCTACGCTGGAGCACCTCTTCGCTCGCAGGTCTGCGCCATGGAAACTTTGCCCTCTTCCGATCTCAAAACCATCCTGCACTCCCAGCGGGCCAATCTGTATTACCTGGAGCACTGCCGGGTGCTGGTCAACGGCGGGCGCGTGGAATATGTCACCGACGAAGGCAAGCGATCTTTGTACTGGAACATTCCCATCGCCAACACCACCACGGTGCTGCTGGGCACCGGCACCTCAGTCACCCAAGCGGCCATGCGCGAGCTGGCCAAGGCGGGCGTCATGGTGGGCTTTTGCGGCGGGGGTGGCACGCCGCTGTTCAGCGCCAACGAGTTTGAACAGGAAGTGGCCTGGTTTGCGCCGCAAAGCGAATACCGGCCCACTGAATACCTGCAACACTGGGCGCGTTTCTGGTTTGACGAGGCGCTGCGCCTGGCCGCAGCCAAAGCCTTGCAGTCGGCGCGCCTGCGCTACCCGTTGCGACATTGGGGCGAGCACGGGCGCGCCAAAGAAGGGGTGTTTGCCGTACCGCTCGACCGCCTTGCTGCGCTGGTCACGCAGACCACCGCCGCCGTGACCGCCGCGCCCGATGTCACGCACCTGCTGGCCCTGGAAGGGCGGTTGACCAAGCAGCTCTACCAGATGGCGGCACACGCCACGCAAGCGGGCGATTTCACGCGCAGCGCGCGCGGCCAGAGCCGCGACCCGGCCAACACCTTCCTCGACCACGGCAACTACCTGGCCTACGGCCTGGGCGCCACCGCCACCTGGGTGCTGGGCCTGCCCGCCGCACTGGCGGTGCTGCACGGCAAGACGCGGCGCGGCGGCCTGGTGTTTGACGCGGCCGACCTGGTCAAGGACGCCATCGTGCTGCCGCAAGCTTTCATATCGGCGGCACGCGGTGACACCGAGCAGGAGTTCCGCCAGGCCTGCATCGAGCAGCTCACCCGCAAAGAGGCGCTGGATTTCATGATCGACACGCTCAAAGCCATTGCCCTGGAAACCGGGCGTCTGGCAGCTCAGGGTGCAGCACCCGGGGCGGCCAGCACGGCAGCCCCTGAAGCCGCAGTGCCCACAGCACCGGGGACTGGCGCATGAACATCCTGCTGATTTGCGAGTGCGACAAACGTGCGCTGAAAGAAACCCGCCGCATCCTCGATCAGTTTGCCGAGCGCCGAGGAGAACGCACCTGGCAAACCCCCATCACCCAGAATGGCCTCGACACCCTGCGCCGCCTGCTGCGCAAAACCGCCCGCAAAAACACCGCCGTGGCCTGCCACTGGATTCGCGGCCTCGACCACAGCGAACTGCTGTGGGTGGTGGGTGATGCGCGCCGCTTCAATGCCCAAGGCGCCGTGCCCACGCACACCACCCAGCGCAACGTGCTGCGCGCGCAGGATGAAAACGACTGGCACCATCTTCCCGCCATCAGTGCGCTCACCGCGCTGGCTGCCTTGTTGCACGATCTGGGCAAGGCTACGCAAGCGTTTCAGGATCGGCTGCACAACCCTGCGGCGCGGGAGCGCAACCACTACCGCCACGAATGGGTATCGGTGCGGTTGTTCCAGGCCTTCGTGGGCACGGACGACGATGCTGGCTGGCTGCAGCGACTGGCTACTGCATCCGATGCCGATGTGGACGCCGCCGCTTTTGAAGCGCTGTGGCTCGACAAAAGCACGCACCTGTTCTGTGATGGTCTGAGCGACGCCGGTTTCAGTGACAAACAAAAGGCCGAGCGCAATCCCTTCAAGGTACTGCCGCCCCTGGCACAAGCAGTGGCCTGGCTGGTATTGACGCACCATCGCCTGCCGTGCAAACCTGTAAAGAATGAAGCAACTGCATCGGACGAAGCGCCGGAAGGCGGTGGCTTCGCGTGGCGGCGCTTCGGTGCCAAGCCCAAATTTTTGAATCGCATCCATCTCGATGGTTTGCTGGAGCAAGTCAACGCCGACTGGAACGAACCACGTGAATCGCCCAGCCCCACCAACCTGAGCGCCTACTGGGCTTTTCCGCACGGTCTGCCGGTGGGCAACCCAGCGTGGCGCAAGCAGGCGGCACGCTTCGCCCGCAAACTGCAAGCCCTGCCCCCCGGCACTTTCGGCGCACTGTGGCCCGCAGACCCGTTCGTGGCCCATGTGGCGCGCTTGTGCTTGATGCTGGCCGACCACCATTACTCCAGCCTCGGCCTGCAAAAGCCTGAACAAACCAGCAGCCCTTTACGTGACCAGCCTGTGCCCGAGCGCACGGCATACCTGCAACCGCACGCCAAGCTGCACGCCAACACCACTTCCAATGCCGCAGGAAAAAAGGTGTGCAACCAGACGCTGGACGAGCACCTGCTGGGCGTGCAGGCCCATGCCAGCGTGATCGCCCGCGCCTTGCCCAGCCTGGTGCGCAGCCTGCCCGCGTTACCGCACCACAAAAGCCTGACGAAGCGCACCAGCAACGTGCGCTTTCAATGGCAGAACAAGGCGACCGATTTGGCTGCCAGCGTGCGCCAACACGCGGCCCAGCAAGGTGCATTCATCGTCAATATGGCGTCCACCGGCTGTGGCAAAACACTGGGAAACGCCCGCATCATGAATGCGCTGGCTGACCCCCAACTGGGCCTGCGCTGCGCCTTCGCCATGGGTTTGCGCACGCTGACCTTGCAAACCGGGCGCAGCTTCCAGCGTGATCTGGGCCTGAGCGACGACCAACTGGCCATCAAGGTCGGCGGCGCCGCCAGCCGCGAACTGTTTGCCTACTATGAAGCCCAGGCCGAGGCCACCGGCTCGGCCTCTACACAAGAATTGCTGGATGAAGGCGGGCAGGTGCTGTTCGAGGGCAACGATCAGCACCCCTTGCTCATGCGCCTGACCAGCGACGCGCAAACCCGCTCGCTGCTGGCGGCGCCGCTGCTGGTCTGCACCATCGACCACCTCACGCCCGCGACCGAGAGCCTGCGCGGTGGGCGCCAGATTGCGCCAATGCTGCGGCTGATGACAGGCGACCTGGTACTCGACGAGCCGGACGACTTTGACATGGCCGACCTGCCCGCACTCACCCGGCTGGTGCATTGGGCGGGGCTATTGGGTTCGCGCGTCTTGCTGTCTTCCGCCACCTTGCCGCCCGCGTTGGTAGAAGGGCTGTATCGGGCCTACCGCGATGGGCGCACGCACTACCAGCGCCACCGGAGCGAGCGCCCCGACGAGCCGCTCAAGCTGTGCTGCCTGTGGGTGGACGAGTTTGCGCAAACCCACGCCGACTGTGCCAGCGCGAACGACTTTCGCACGGCACATGCCGAGTTCGTCCGCCGCCGCTGCGCCGCCCTGGCAAAGGCAGAGGTACGCCGCCGCGCCGAACTGGTGCCGCTGCCATCCGATTGGCAGGGGCTGGACAAAGCCACCCGCCGTGAAAGCTTTGCCTATTTCGTGCTGCAGCACGCATGGCGCCTGCACCAGGATACGCAAAACCATAGCATCGACCCCGCTACTGGCAAGCACGTCAGCTTTGGCCTGATCCGCATGGCCAACATCGATCCGCTGTTTGACGTGGCTTTGGCCATGTTTCGACTTGGCGCTCCGGCGGCCAACGTGCGCATCCATTTGTGCGTGTACCACTCCCAGTTCCCGCTGCTCACGCGCTCTGGCATTGAACATGAACTTGATAGTGTGCTCCATCGGCGGATCGACAAAAGCGCGGCGAATGGTGATAAAGACCCTGCCTTGCAGCGTCCCGCCGTCCGCGCCCTACTGGCCTTGTATCCAGAGCAGCACCACCTGTTCGTCGTGCTGGGTTCACCCGTCACGGAGGTGGGACGCGACCACGACTACGACTGGGCCGTGGTGGAGCCGTCCTCCATGCGTTCGCTCATCCAGTTGGCAGGCCGGGTGCGAAGGCATCGGGCAGGCGCCGTGGAACGCACCAACATGGCGGTGCTGGACAGCAATTTGCGCAGCCTGGAGCAAAAAAATACGGAAGACGCCGTGTATTGCAAACCCGGCTTTGAAATGAAACGGGTGCAGTCACCCAAAGGCTTGCAACCTACCGACCTGCGCGACTCAGCCACGCACTTTCATTTGCAATCTCACAGCTTGGCTGAGCTGTTGCCCGAGTTGACCGCCCAAGGCGGCGCCATCGACGCACAAGCCCGCATTGCACCGCGCGACAAACTGCAACCCAAAGCCCTGTGGGTGGACTTGGAGCACGCCCGTATGAGCGACACCATGTTGCCGCGCGAAGCCAGCAGCCGCTTCTTTACCCCGGTGGCGCGCGATGCCACCTTGCATTGGTCGGCACCTGGCAGCGTGTGGCTTACCGGCTTATTACCGCAGTACCAGCGGTTCCGCTACGACCCGCAGCCCCGCGTAGATGTAGCTTTGCTGCCCGACGAGGATGCAGAGACACTGATCCTGCACCGCGTGGACGACGGCGCTGGCCCGCGTGAAAAGCTGTTTGTACCCATCCAGAGTCTGGTCACCCCTGTACCCGATTCTGAAGTGCGCGGCGAGCGCATCACTGCCTGGATGCAACTGGACTTGATACAAGCCCTACAGCAATGGGCAGAGCACCATGACCAGCCACTGCGCCGAAGTGCTGAAAAGGTCGCCACCGCCAGCCTGCCTGATCAGCAAGAAGGCTGGCGTTGGCATCCTGTCCTGGGGTTTACGGGCAAAAACTGAAGGGGCTACGCCGACAGAAAGCGCAATGGATAAACCGCTTCTACGTCAGACTGCAATGCCGCATTGAGCTCTGCGGTGCGCAGATCGTAAGCAGTTTGCAGATTCAGCCAAGACTGTGCATCGCCGCCAAACGCGCGGCTCAGTCGCAGTGCGGTATCGGCGGTGACTCCCCGCCGCTCCAACACGATATCGTTGATGCGCGAAGCGGGCACGTGCAAATGCTTTGCCAACGCATTCGCGCTCAAATTCATGGGCTTGAGAAAGTCTTCCCGCAAAATTTCTCCGGGATGCACCGGGCGCATGCCATTCTTGATCATGTTCAAACTCCTGCCCCTGTTCCCCCGAGGCGCGGGATTTTGGCTGCCTCAGTGGTAATCCACTATTTCCACATCAGTCGCCCCTTTGTCTGTCCAGACAAAGCAGATGCGCCACTGGTCGTTGATGCGGATGCTGTGCTGGCCTTGGCGATCCCCCACCAGCATTTCCAGCCGGTTGCCCGGCGGGCTACGCAAGAAATCCAGCGTCGTCGCGGCTTCCAGCTGAGCCAGCTTGCGTTCAGCCACATTCTGGATGTTGGCAAATTGGCGGGTTTTTCCGCTGGTGAACAGACGCTGTGTTTCCTGGCATTTAAAGGAAGTGATCGCCATACAAGTTAATTTATACCGCTTACCGATATTCGGTATGTCTGCCTATGCGGCAGTAAACAGAAATTTCACCCATGAGGTGACTTTTCTAAGCTGCCTTTTCGGCAGGGGTCGAACCTTACACCAGGAAATAGCGCAAAAAAATCATTTTATAACAATGAGTTGACTGGAAAAAATTTTGACTGCAAGATGAAACTACAGTTGAAAAGTCAGCCAAATGGGGCAAAAAAGCTATCTACCGGTTTCAAGATGTGTTCAGTTTTAACAGGGAGGATGAGTTGGAAAACAAAGAAGAATCCACTGAGCGAAGCCAGCGCATACGACAGACCATGCAGGCCCATGTAGCCAGCCGACTTGCCAAGGCATTGGCCAAGTGGGATGGCAAGAACGACGCCATGGCACGCCAGGCCATTGTTGCTGCACATGAAAAATACCAACTTGCCGCTATTTTGGAGAAAGGGCGCAAGGCCAATGGCATGACCATTGCCACCCACACGACTAAAGGCATCCATCCTGATCTCAAAATCAAGCACACCACCAACCTTGCGGTTTGCTTTGAGGAGCTTCCGACGCTTGATGAACTTGGTTCACACGTTCTGAATTCACAAGAAAGCCTTGCGGATGCAACGGGGGACGGCGCCTACAACGCCTCCGCTTATGAGCTTTACCTTTTGTTGGACTGCAAGGTGGAAGGCGCGACATTGGGAGCGCTCTTGCAGTCGAGTGACGCTGATGCGGTGAGTGCTCTTGGCCACGAGCCTGTAGAAGCAGAGCAAGTGGCGGAAGAAATCGTTTTTTTACTGGAAAACAAGTGCGTCAAGCCAGCGACACATGCACTCGGAAAGCAAATTTACTGGCTTTCAGGAACCAACCCCTCCAGCGATAAAGACTATTGTTTATTGGCCCCGTTGTATCCGGCATCGCTGGTGCATCAAGCCTATTTACAGATTCACCCCACCAGATATGGACTGAAAAATCTGGCTGCACGCAAGGCAAGGCGTGACGGCAATGTCCATGAGTGTGCTTATGAAGAATACCCAGACTGGGCACTCCAAAAAATGGGCGGTACCAAACCACAGAACGTGTCACACCTCAACAGTGAGCGCAGGGGTGACAACTATTTGCTGTCATCACTGCCACCGCCTGCGTGGAAAACTAATCAGCGCTACTTGCCGCTGCACGCCAACTCGGTGTTTGAGCGCGCGTTTGGCACACGGCGCACAGTGCGCGGCGCAGTCAAAACTTTCTTGGCATTTTTGCTGACCGACCCGGAACCTAATCGCCCCACTCGCCAGAAGGTGGATAACTTTCTGGACAGCTTGATAGACGAGTTGATCGTTTATGCCGGTGAATTGCAATCACAACCTGCCGGCTGGACGCTGGATAAACGCTACGAAAATTTGGCACTGCCAGAAAAGCTCTGGCTGGATCCTCAGCGGGCAGCAATGTCGGATGAAGGGGAATTTGCACAGCACTGGCTTCGCCAAGAATGGCCGACGCAAGTGGGCAAACGATTTGCACATTGGCTCAACGCCCAACTACAGGGCAAGCTCCCCGTAGGGGATGCCGAAGCGCGCGAATGGCAACGGGTGCTGTTGTCCGATGAATCGTTCATGGTTACCGGAGGCGCCGCATGAGCCCGCCCCGCGCAACTCAACCACAGGCTGTACTGGTGCTCCCGCACCTGCGCGTACAAAACGCCAATGCCATCTCCAGCCCGCTCACGCATGGTTTTCCGTCCATCACCGCCTTCACCGGCCTGATGTGGGCGCTGGAGCGCAAGCTGGTGCAGGCGGGTATCGCACTGCAACTGCTCCAGGTCGGCGTGATCTGCCATGCGCACGACGAACAGGTGGTCGATGGCTACGTGAAGACCTTCCGCCTCACGCGCAACCCGGTCGGCAAAGACGGCAAAACGGCAGCCATTGTGGAAGAAGGACGCATCCATCTCGACATTACTTTGGTGTTTGGGGTGGCAATGCCTGACACCGCTGCGCTGATTCAAGCAACAGAAGACCAGTCACAGGCGCTGGCACAGGAAGCTTCACAGGTGTTGTCAACGATGCGCATTGCGGGCGGCACGGTACTGCCCACACCGCCCACACCGGGCCGTCGCACACGCCCCTGGCTGGCACTGCTGCCCGAAGATGCCGAGGCCCAGGCCGCCGCGTTCAAACAATGGCGCCGCCAGTGGCTGCCCGGCTATGCGCTGGTGGGGCGCGACGATCTGCTGGCAAAACGCCTGGCCCATCTGCAACAAACTCAGCCCGACGCCACGCTGCTCGATGCCTGGCTGCATGCCGCGCGTTTCAACCATGCGCCCATTGCGGCAGCAGAAGGTGAAGCGCCACAGGCGGACGGCAAAGTGCGCTGGGCCGATCCGCTGCGTGGCAAGGGCGCAGGCTGGACAGTGCCCATCCCCGTGGGCTACACATCGTTGACCGGCAAGCCTTACGGCGCAGGCGAAGTAGCCCATGCGCGCGACAACACCACACCGTTTGCGTTTGTGGAGTCGGTGTACTCGCTGGGTGAATGGATCAGCCCGCACCGGCTGCACAACGTGCAATCGCTGCTCTGGGACGCCGAAACCGATAGCGAAAAAGGCCTGTACCGCTGCCGCAGCGGCTATGTGCCGCCGGACACGGATGCAGACACGTTGGATAACGATGAGCCGGATTTTGATTAACGGATGCATTGACTACACGGCGCTGTGATGTCTGCCGCGCTGTTTCCACACACTCTTTGAAAGATTTGAACCATGTCTGAAAAACTCACCACCGCCTCCGTCCTCGCCTTTGAACGCAAGCTGGACCCATCTGATGCCGTGTTCCACGCCGGCCTCTGGGCCGACCAGGCACATGCCAACGCTTGGACACCCGTCACCGTCCGCGAGAAATCGGTGCGCGGCACCATCTCTAACCGTCTCAAGACGAAAGACCAAGACCCGGCCAAACTCGACGCTGCCATCGAAAACCCCAACCTGCAAACCGTGGACGTTGCCATGCTCCCCAGCGACGCTGACACCCTGCGCGTGCGCTTCACGCTGCGCGTGCTGGCGGGCGTGGGCACCCCATCGGCCTGCAACAGCGCCCCCTACCAAGCCAAACTGCTGAGCACCGTCAAAGGCTATGTGGACACCCACGGCTTCACGGAGCTGGCCCAGCGCTACGCAGCCAATCTGGCCAATGGGCGCTTCTTGTGGCGCAACCGCGCAGGGGCAGAAAGCGTGCAAATTACCGTGGAGCAGTTGAAAGACGGCCAAGCCCAAAAATCCTGGTCTTTTGATGCTCTAGCCCTTGATATGCGTGCGCTTGACGCTATCAATAGTGAAGTAAAAACCCTCGGGCAAACCATTGCCGATGGCTTGGCTGGAAAAGAACACGTCTTGCTGCAAGTGACCGCTTTTGTGCGCGTGGGCGCGGGCCAGGAGGTGTTTCCGTCGCAAGAGCTGATTCTGGACAAGGGCAGCAACAAAAAGAGCAAGACGCTCTACAAAATTGGTGAGCTGGGCAAAGAAGTAGCTGCCATGCATTCGCAAAAAATCGGCAACGCCATCCGCAGCATCGACACCTGGTATGAGGGTGCCGAAGAGCAAGGCCCGATTGCCGTCGAGCCCTACGGCTCCGTCACCACCCAAGGCAAGGCCTACCGCCAGCCCAAACAAAAAATGGACTTCTACACACTGCTGGACAACTGGCTGCTGAAAGACCAAGCGCCCCCTTTGGAGCAGCAGCACTTTGTGATGGCAGTGCTGGTGCGCGGCGGCGTGTTTGGCGACGCGGGCAAGGAGTAAGCGCCATGGCCCCCTTGAGCCACTACATCGACCTGCACCTGCGGCCCGACCCGGAAACCACGCCCCCCCATTTGCTGGCTGCGCTGTACACGCGCTTGCACCGCGCACTGGCGGCAGCGCCCACAGCGCCAGCGGGGCCGGGCATTGCGGTGGGTTTTCCGGGCTACGACAGCCGTCGCCGCACCTTGGGCGAATGTCTGCGCCTGTACGGCGACGAGGCCACGTTGCAGCCCTGGGCCACCGGCACGTGGTTGGGCAGTTTGCGCGACCATGTCCGCAGCACCGCTCCGCTGCCGGTGCCTGCCGATGCGGCACACCGCACGCTGCGCCGCATTCAGGTCAAAAGCAGCCCCGAACGCCTGCGCCGCCGCCTGATGAAGCGCCACCAGCTCACCGACGAACAAGCCCGCCAGCGCATCCCCGACAGCGTGGGCCGCATGACCGATTTGCCCTATGTGCAACTGGCCAGCACCAGCACGGCGCAGCAATTCAAGCTCTTCCTGGCCTTGGGGCCAGCCCAGTCGCAACCGCAGGCGGGGGACTTCAACAGCTACGGCCTGAGCGCCACCGCCACCGTGCCGTGGTTTTGACCCTTTTTGAAGGCGCCCGCCGAGGTGGTTATGAATCAACAACTTACGGCGGCCTGAAATAAAAGGGTTTGGACGATGGAAATGCCTGAAACCCTTGCTGCGCAAGGGCTCCGGGCAGAATGGGCCGTTCACTGCCGCATAGGCAGCTCAGAAAAAGCACCGTTCCCTTATCAGTTCGCGCTCAAAGTTCACTGCCGCATAGGCAGCTCAGAAAATCTCGGCAGCGGCGCCTTGCGTGACGCCAAACGTTCACTGCCGCATAGGCAGCTCAGAAACGGATGGAAACGAGGCCAGAATGATCCCGCAAGGTTCACTGCCGCATAGGCAGCTCAGAAAACCAACCAGCCTTACATCCAGCCCGGAATTAAGTTCACTGCCGCATAGGCAGCTCAGAAAAATAAGCACTGACCCGACGTGGTACGAGTGCAGTTCACTGCCGCATAGGCAGCTCAGAAATTCACTTCATTGTCTGCGTCACGCTGCTGGCCGTTCACTGCCGCATAGGCAGCTCAGAAAATCGACGCGCAGCATGCGATCTACGAGACCGTGTTCACTGCCGCATAGGCAGCTCAGAAATTAGATGAAAAATAGACGTGGCGGCCACCCTTCGTTCACTGCCGCATAGGCAGCGCAGAAACTGGATGGCAGCCAGCGCCGTGGCCTTGAATTGTTCACTGCCGCATAGGCAGCTCAGAAAGAAAAGCTGGAAGCCGAACTGCCAGATGGCCCGTTCACTGCCGCATAGGCAGCTCAGAAATGCTTGGCAAGGCAAAGGCCGTGCATGATGCCGTTCACTGCCGCATAGGCAGCTCAGAAATGACGTGTACCCAGTCGGCTTTACCGCTGCGAGTTCACTGCCGCATAGGCAGCTCAGAAAATTCGCCCGTGGAATCCCCCACCAGCGCCACAGGTTCACTGCCACATAGGCAGCTCAGAAAACGCCAGAAAGCGCCCCGGCCAGCCCCAGCGCGTTCACTGCCGCATAGGCAGCTCAGAAATGCGAGGCCATCGTGCAGGCCTTGGACACACAGTTCACTGCCGCATAGGCAGCTCAGAAAAGTTGACGACAGGCCCGCAGGGGATTGCCCGAGTTCACTGCCGCATAGGCAGCTCAGAAAAATACACATGGGTTGTTCGGTTTGAAACCGAGGTTCACTGCCGCATAGGCAGCTCAAAAAACAAAACGGGCATGGGCGCACTGGCATGAAAAGTTCACTGCCGCATAGGCAGCTCAGAAAGAACTGGTACGACGCATTGGCGTGGCCCGCCAGTTCACTGCACCACAGGTAGCCCCAACCACCCCGTCATCAGTCACTTTTTGATAGCTGCTTGCGCATACCCTGCGCGGCTTACAGGCCAATTTGGCTTCAAATTCTCATGGCATGTGCGCTGGTGCTGGCACGGTATAGCGCTGGTCGGGGTGGTTTTCCTGCTCTGGCAGGGTGTAGGCCAGTACGCCGCTGGCCACCATGGGGCTGAGGTAGTTGCGCACCAGTTTCTTGTGGTCTTGCTTGCCCAGGACGAGGGCAATCTCGCGCGAGCTCAGAGCGCGCCAGGCGCACAGGTCGCGCAGCAGGTCGTGCAGGGCTTCGCGGCGGGGTTTGGTGCCGGGCGCGGGGATACGCGCCAGGATGGACTCAGGAATAGACCCCAGCATCTGGTGCCCATTTTCAATAGGCTGGAGCCCATCAGGGCCAATGTGGTGCCCATATTCGCTTGACTGGTGCCCTTTTAAAATAGGCTCCAGCCCATTCTCAGGAGGTGGTGCCTGTTCCAGAATGGGCTCCACTGGCAGCGCAGCAACAACGGGCGCTGCCAATTCGGCCAGGCGCTCCTGGGCCAGGGCGCCCAGCAGCCAGTGGGCGCGCTCGCCCTGGCCGTGCGCTTGCAGCAGGCCCAGTTGCTCCAGGCGTTGCAGGTGGGCGCTGGCGGTGGTGGCGTCGCTGCGGTTGATGGCGCTGTAGGTGGCGGCGTCGATCTGGCCGCACTCGCGCACCAGCACCAGGGCGCGGGCTTCTTCGTCGCTGAGGGCTTCGCGGGTCAGGCGGCGCAGCCAGGCGCGGTCGTCGGGGCCAAGGAACTGGTGGAACAACAACGTGGCCACAAACTGGTCGGCGCTGCGCTGCGATGCCAGGGTGGGCGGCAGCAGGTCGTGGGCCAGCATCTGCTCGCGCAGGGTGCGGATGCCGCTGCCTTTGGTGCTGGCCAGGCGCACGTCGTGCAGCACGGCGGCAATGCGCGGGTTGCGCAGCAGTGCGCCGGGTGCGTCCCACTGCGCGCTGGGTTTGAGGGCGTGGCCGGGGTTGCGGATTTCCAGCCGGTTGTCGTAGCGGATGATTTGCACCGGCGCCTGTAGCCGGTAGCTGCGGTGCAGCACGGCGTTGACGATGGCCTCGCGCACCGCGCGCTGGGGCAGGCTGTCGTCGTGGGCGGCGGGGCCGTCGGTGCCGGGGGCGGGGGCTGTGAGTTCGTAGCGCACGGCGTTGCTGGCGCGGCGGATGGCGGCCAGCAGCGGGGCGCGGATTTCTTGCGTTTCGTAGGGCGCTTCGGGGTCGGGCGCCCACACACGGCCCGGCACGCGGATGTAGTCGATGCGCGCCATGGGCAGGCAGCGGCGCAGCGCCAGCGGTGTGCCAAACAACACGATACCGGCCACTGTGGGGCGCAGTTGTTCACCCTCGCCTTGCGCGCAGCCCAGGGCGCGCAGCAGGTCGTGGTCGTTCCAGATCAGCTCTTCGGCGCCGGGGTGGGCCTGGCGGCGCAGCTGGCGGTATTCCTCCAGCGCGGCGGGGTCGATGTCGTGCCACTGGGCATCGGGCAGCACGGCAGCGTCCAGCGTGGTGGCGTGGCGGGCGGCATACAGGGCGGCCAGATCGTCTTCGGTGCCGGGCTGGTCGCTGCTGCCAATGCGCCGGTAGGCACCGCGCGGCAGGCCCTGGTGCGCCAGAAATACCGGCTTGGTGGCGGGCGCGGCCTCGGGCAGGTAGGCGACAACCACGGTGTGCCCGGCCAGCCGCTCGGTGCGCACCTGCGGGCGCAGCGCGGTGTTGAAGGCGCTGGCGCAGTGCCGGGCCAGCTCGGCCTGCAACTGCTCGGGCTGGGCCACGCCCACGACGCGGTAGCGCGGGGGTGGCTCGGTGGTGGTGGGCGCATCGGGTGCGGGCTGGGCCTGGGGGACGGCAGATGCGGGGGCAGTGGCCTGGTCTGCGAGCGTTGCCGGGGCCGTCCAGGTGCTGGGCACCGCCGGGGCTGTCGGGGCGGCGCCAGTGCCAGGGGCGCTGGGGGCGGCGCTATCGGGCGGCACGGGCTCCAGGCCCCACAGCAGGTAGCCGCCGCCCTGCCCTGGCTCGTTGGCAAAAGCGCAGAGGGTGCGCAGGGCAGCGCGGTCTATGCGGGCGTGGCCGGGGGCTTCGATGCGGCGCGATGCGCCCAGCGACAGCAGCTCCTGCAGCAAGTCTTCTGCGGTGCGGTTCATGGTGTTTTTTCCTTGGTATGCAGCGGCGCCAGCGCCTGCAAGTGGCCTGGCGCGGTCGGTGTGGCGCGCCATTATTGGCGCCATGGCCCCCGTGGGCGCGGCGCTATACTCGCGCCCGTTTGGTGCTCGCACCGCCATTGCGGCTGTGCAGTTAAACGGGAATCAGGGAGGAGGCGTCCGGCACAGGACGCCATCCCCACCTGAGCTGCCCCCGCAACGGTAAGCGAAAGAAGGCCTGCGGCCTTCACCCCGCGTCACATATCCACTGGATCAGCCGATCCGGGAAGGGCTCACGGGACATTTTCGCCAGCCCGGAGACCGGCCAACAGGCGGGTGCGCTTGCGCGCCCATTTCACAGAACCTGCGGGGAGGCAGGGGTCTGGGCGAATCCGGTTTTCTCATGATGTCCCTGTTTTTTCTGGCCCGTGGGCCAGTGGCGCGATTGGTGTCGGGCAACGCTGCTCCCCGTGCGGGTGCTGGCGTGGCCGCTTTGCTGCGCGCAGCGTGACCGGCACGGTCTGGTTTGTGGGCGCCGGGCCGGGCGACCCCGAACTCATCACAGTCAAAGGCCGCAGCCTGATCGAGCGCGCGGGCGCCATCTTGTTTGCCGGGTCGCTGGTCAACGCGGCGGCCACCCGCTGGGCGCCGCCAGGCTGCACCATTGCCGACAGCAAAGACATGACGCTGGCGCAGATGGCCGCATGGCTGATCGAGCAAGCCCGCCAGCACACCACGGTGATTCGCCTGCAAACGGGCGACCCGGCGCTGTACGGCGCCCTCATCGAGGTGGTGCAGCCGCTGGACGCGGCGGGCGTGCCGGTGCGCGTGGTGCCGGGCGTGTCGTCGGCCATGGCCTCGGCGGCAGCGGCGGTGGAGAGCTTCACGCTGCCCGAGGTAACGCAAAGCGTGATCTTCACCCGCGTGGAGGGGCGCACGCCCATGCCCGAGGGCGAATCGCTGGCCGAGCTGGCGCGCCACCACTGCACGCTGTGCATCTTTTTGTCGATCACGCTGCTGCACAAGGTCGAGGCTGGCCTGCGCGCGGCGGGCTGGGCCGAGGACGCGCCCATGCTGGTCGTCCACAAGGCCAGCTGGCCGGGTGAAGAGCAGATCGTGCGCGGCACGCTGGCCGACATTCGCCAGCGCTGCCGCGACGCCAAGATCGTCAGCCAGGCCATGGTCATTGCCAGCCCCACGCTGGGCGCGCGCCAGTGGCCCGAGCTGGTCAAGTCCAAGCTCTACGACCCCACTTTCACCCACCGCTTCCGGCGTGCCAGCGAAGCCGCGCCCGCCCCTGCCCCGGAATTTCTGCCGACCCAACCCGCTCCCCTATGACCACGCAGCACGACACCATTCTTCTCATCGGCCACGGCTCACGCGAGAGCGAGGGCAACGACGAAATCCACCGCTTTGTGGCGCAGTGGCGCACACGCCAGCCGGGCTGGAACATCGAGGTTTGCTTTATCGAATTTGCCCCGCCCAGCCTGCACGATGGGCTGCTGCAAGCGGCTGCGGGCAGCGCGCGGGTGCTGGTGTTGCCGCTGATCCTGAACGCTGCCGGGCACGTGAAGATGGAAATCCCCGAGGCCATTGAGCACGCCCGCGCCCACTGCCCCGGCACCGAGTTTCTGTACGGCCCGCACCTGACGGCCTGCGACCCCATCCTGGCCGTGTTGCGGCGCAACCTGCGCCAGTGCATGGCCACGCTGGACATGCCCGACCCCACCACCACCGGCGTGGTGCTGCTGGGGCGGGGTGCGTCCGACCGCCAGGCCAATGGCGATGTGGCCAAGATGGCGCGCTGGCTGATGGAAGAAACCGACCACGAACTGGTGGACCTGGCCTTCACCGGCATCACCTGGCCCCGGCTGGAGCGCGTGGTGCAGCGCCAGGTGCAGCTGGGCATGAAGCAGGTCGTGGTGCTGCCGTATTACCTTTTTACAGGCACGCTGATGCAGCGCATTGCCCGGCAGGTGGAGCACCTGCGCCAGCAATACCCGCAGGTGCGTTTTGCGCAGGCGTCGTATTTTGGTTTTGAGAAGGAAATCTTCGCCCTGTTGGAGCAGCGTGTGGCCGACCTGCGGGCGGGCGTGCAAGACAGCCGCCTGCCCTGCGACGGCTGCAAATACCGCGAGCTGGCCCACGACCTGGGCCACGGCCACAGCCACGCACACACCCATGCCCCTGCACCGGCCACAGACGCCGTGGTGCATCTGCACCAGCACGACCATGGCCACAGCCATGCCCCCGCGCACGACGAGCACCACCCGCACAGCCACGGGGTGCTGACCGCATGAGCACCGTCAACACCGTCACCGAGCAGCTCACCCGCGCCGGGCAGGCCATTGAGCACGACAGCTTTGCCATCATCGACGCCGAGGTGCCAAGCCACGCCTACACGCCCGAGCAGTGGCCCATCGTGCGGCGCATGATCCACGCCAATGCCGACTTCGACTTCAACGGCCTGACGGACTTTCACCCCCAAGCCGTGCAGGCGGGCATGGCCGCCATGCTGCGTGGCGGCACGCCAGTGGTGGCCGATGTGGAGATGATTTGCTCGGGCCTGTCACAGCCACGGCTGGCGCACTTTGGCATGCGCACGCACCAGTTCATTTCCGATGCCGATGTGATCGCACTGGCGCAGCAAGAGGACACCACCCGCGCCGTGCAGGCCATGCGCAAGGCCCACCGCCTGGGCTTGTTGCAAGGCGCCATCGTGGGCATTGGCAATGCGCCCACGGCGCTCATCGAACTGGCCCGGCTGATTGCGCAAGAGGGTGTGCGCCCCGCGCTGGTCGTGGGGATGCCGGTGGGCTTTGTCTCGGCCGCCGAATCCAAAGACTTGATTGCCAGCCAGCACGAAGTGCCCTGGCTGGTGATTCGCGGGCGCAAGGGCGGCTCGACGCTGGTCGTGGCTGCCTTGCACGCGCTGCTGGCGCTGACCGAGGCGCAGCAACAGCAGTGGCGCCAGGCCAACCCCTGCGGGCAGGGCTGACACCGCCATGATGGAAAAAACCGTTCGCCGGGGCACCCGCACCGGGTTCACCACCGGGGCGTGCTCTGCCGCCGCCGCTGCCGCCGCAGTGCAGGGCCTGGTGCATGGCACGGTGCCCGACGCGGTCGATTGCCTGCTGCCCAATGGCGATGCGGTGCGCTTTGCCGTCCACGATGGCCGCTGCGATGGCACCACCGCCCACGCCATGGTCATCAAAGATGCCGGTGACGACCCCGACTGCACCGACAAAGCCCACCTGACCGCCGATGTGTGTACCCTGCCCGGCCAACCCGGCGTGGTGTGCCTGCGCGGCGGTTTTGGCATTGGCACCGTGACCATGGCCGGGCTGGGGCTGGAGGTGGGTGGCCCGGCCATCAACCCGGTGCCCCGGCGCAACATCGAAAGCAACGTGCGCGCCGCCGCCGGGGCGCTGCTGGAGCACACCGGGCTGGCCATCACTTTGTCGGTGCCGCAGGGCGTGGAGATGGCCAAAAAAACGCTCAACGCGCGGCTGGGCATTGTGGGCGGCATCTCGATTCTGGGCACCACTGGCATCGTCAAACCGTATTCCACCGCGGCCTACCGCGCCAGCGTGGTGCAAGGCATTCAGGTGGCGGCCACGCTGGGCCACGGGGTGGTGGTGCTGACCACGGGCGGGCGCACCGAGCAGTTCACCATGAAAGAGCGCCCCGACCTGCCCCCCGCCTGCTTTGTGCAGATGGGCGACTTTTTGCGCTACGCCCTGGATGAGGCCGTGGCCCAGGGGCTGCGCCAGGTGGTGATTGGCGGCATGGTCGGCAAGCTGACCAAAATTGCCCAGGGCGAAACCATCACCCACGCCCAGCGCGCCGAGGTCGATACGCAACTGCTGGCCGACCTGGCCGCCAGCCTGGGCGCACCGCCCGCCGACTGCGCGGCCATCGCCGCTGCCGAAACCGCCCGCTTTGCCGCCGAGCGCATGGAGGCGCTGGGCCTGTCGGCGCCGTTCCATACCGCCCTGGCCCGCGCCGTGGTGCGCACGCTGATGGCACCGGCGCGCTATGGCGGCCAATTTCAACTCCATGTGCTGGTGTGCGACTTTGACGGTCGCAAAGTGGCAGAGGCTTTTTCCCATGACTGACCCCCAACCCTGCCGCGTGATTGGCGTTCTGGACGACGGCGCAGCCAGCCTGAGCGCCACGGCACTGGCCTTTTTGCGCCGGGCCGATTGGGTCATTGGCGGTGCGCGCACGCTGGCGTTGCTCGACGATGACATCGCCCCCCACGCCATCCGCCGCGACCTGACCGGCCAGCTCAGCGCCGTGCCCGGCTGGATTGCCCAGGCCCGCGAAGCCCAGCAAACCAGCGTGGTGCTGGCCACGGGCGATCCGCTGTGCCACGGCATTGCCAGCTACCTGGCCGCGCGCCTGTGCATTGCGGCCATTGAGGTCTTGCCCAACGTCTCCACGCTGCAACTGGCCTGCGCCCGTTTTGGCGTGGCCTGGCAAGACGCGCGCATTGTTTCGGTACACAGCAAAGACGCTGGCGAATGGCAAGCGGGCACCGCACCCGGCCACGGCCTGTATGCGCTGGCGCAAGCGGTACGCCAGCACGAGCGCCTGATCGTGCTGACCAGCCCCGACAACAGCCCCGACCGCATTGCCCGCCTGCTGCTGGCCGAAGGGCTGGGGGACGACTTTGTGCTGTGCGTGGCTGAGCGCCTGTGCTCGCCGCACGAGCGCACCTGGGCCGACATGCCGCCCGCAGAAGCCGCCCTGCACCGCTTTGCCGACCCCAACGTAGTGCTGCTGCTGCGCACCACGGCACGCCCGCGCCCGGTGTGCCTGGGCCTGGCCGACAGCGCCTACCAGCAGCGCCAGCCCGACAAGGGGTTGATCACCAAACAGGAAGTACGCGCCGTCTCGCTGGCGCGGCTGCAACTGCGCTGCGACAGCCGGGTGTGGGACATTGGCGCGGGCAGCGGCTCGGTGGGGCTGGAGGCCGCGCGCCTGTGCCCGCAAGGCCATGTCTGGGCCATAGAGAAAAACGAGGCCGATGCCGCCATTGCCCGCTGCAACGCGCGCGCCCTGGGCGTCAGCAACCACACGCTGGTACACGGCAAAGCCCCCGAGGGCCTGGGCACCTGGCCCGACCCCGACGCCATCTTCATCGGTGGCTCGGGCGGCGAACTGGCCGACTTGATTGCCCTGTGCCTGCGCCGCCTGCGCCCCGGCGGCTGGCTGGTGATGAACTTTGTCACCCTGGAGAACCTGGCCACCGCCACACAAACATTGCAAGCGCTGGGGGCCACCTGGGATGTGCTGCAACTGCAAGCCGCCCGCAGCAAACCCATCTTGCACATGCACCGCATGGCCGCCGAAAACCCGGTGTGGATCGTCTGCGCCCAGCCGGGAGATGGAGCATGACCGTCATGACCCCTGCCGCCGCAGCCCCCACCGCCCCATCGCTGGGCCGCCTCATCGGTGTATCCCTCGGCCCTGGCGACCCGGGCCTCATCACCCGCGCCGCGTGGGCGCAATTGCAGCGCACCGATGCAGTGTGGACGTACCCGGCCCGCAGCACCAAGACGCCCAGCTACGCTTTTGACATCGTGCAGCGCGCCGGGCTCACACCGCCTGCGCAGCACCAAACGCTGCTGTTTCCCATGACACACGACGGCGACAAGCTCGCCCGCGCCTGGCTGCGCGCCGCCCAGACGGTGCTGCCCTGGCTGCTGGCCGGGCAAGACGTGTTGTTTTTGGTGGAAGGCGACGCCAGCACCTACGCCACCTTCGGCCACCTGGCGCGCACGGTGCAGGCGCTGGAGCCGCGCACCACCACCCAGGTGATTGCCGGGGTCAACGCCTTCACCGCCGCCTGCGCCGCACGCAACCTGCCGCTGGCCGAGCAGGACGACACCATCGCCATCGTGCCCGCCGCCTACGGCGTCAGTGCAGTCGATCGCCTTCTGACCGACTTCGACACCCTGGTGCTGATGAAGGTCAAGCCCCTGATGGACGACCTGATCGACTGGCTCACCCGCCGCGACCTGCTGCCCCACACCCAGTTCATCGAGCGCGTGGGTGCGCCCGACGAGCGCAGCATCAACGGCGTGGATCTGCCCGCGCTGCGTGGCACCAAAGTCAGCTACCTCTCGCTCATGGTGGTGAAGAACCCGCACCGCATCCGGGGCGAGCGCATCAAGGGCTGCCTCAAGAAGGCATCGCCTGCGCCATTGCCGCCTGCCGATCGCCATGGCCTCTGTGCCGCACTGGAAACCTCCGAATGACCGCCACCGCATCCCCCGCAGCGCCCGCCGTGGTGCTCTCAGCCCCCGCACAGCCTCTGCAAGAAGCCCGCGTCTGCATCGTCGCCATCACCCGCCACGGCGCGGCCCAGGCGGCCCAGCTGGCGCGTGATTTGCCTGATGCCCATGTCTGCACTGCCGCCAAATTTGCCCACGCATTTGACGGCCTGGGCAACCCGGTGCGCGCCTATGAAGGCGCGCTGCGCGACGAAATGGCACCGCTGTTTGCGGCCTACGATCAACTGGTGTTTTTTGTCTCACTGGGCGCGGTGGTGCGGCTGGTGGCGCCGCACTTGCAATCCAAAGACGAAGACCCCGGCGTCACGGTAGTGGATGACGCCGGGCAATTTGTCATTCCGGTGCTGTCGGGCCATGTCGGTGGTGCCAACGCCATGAGCGAGCGCATTGCCGACCTGATCGGCGCCACCCCCGTGCTGACCACCGCCTCGGATGTGGGCAAAACCATCCCCGTCGATATCCTGGGCCGCCACCTGGGCTGGCGCGTGGAGGCGCCCAAAATCAACATCACCCGGGTTTCGGCGCATGTGGTCAATGGCGAGCCCATCGCCGTGGTGCAAGAGGCGGGCAGCACCCGCTGGTGGACGCGGCCCACGCCGTTGCCCGCGCACATCGAGCGGTTGAGCGCCTTCAGCCAGGTGCGCCCCACGCACCACCGGGCCGTGCTGTGGATTACCGATGCCAGCGTTCCCCCGGCGCTGTGGGATGCCTGGGCCGAGCGGTTGGTGGTGTACCGCCCGCCAGCAGGCCAGCCCGCTGACGCCAGCACGGCCTGCACACCCACGGCAGCGGGGGCATGACGCCGCGCACCTTGCTCAGCGTCGGGCTGGGCTGCGACCGGGGCACACCGCTGGCCACCGTACAGGCCTGCCTGCACGAAGCCCTGGCGCAACTGGGCGCCACGCCCGCCGACATCGTGGCCGTGGCCAGCATCACCCTCAAGGCCGACGAGCCGGCCCTGGCACAACTGGCCGCGCTGCACGGCTGGACGCTGCAATGGTTCAGCCCGGCAGAGCTGGCCGCTGTGCCCGTGCCCAACCCCTCGGCCACGGTGCTGCGCCATGTCGGCACGCCCTCGGTCAGCGAGGCGGCGGCGCTGCTGGCCGGGCGGGTGCCCATGTCGGCCCTGCTGGTCGAAAAACACAAGCATCGCGGGCCCGATGGCAAGAACGCCACCGTGTCGATCGCCCGTGCGGCCGCGTCGTTTTCTGCTTCGTAATTTCCCCCCCACCCCTCTGACGTTTCTTGAAAGGAAACCACCATGCACATCGAAATCGGCATCCTCTCGCCCGAAAAAATTGCCTATGCCTCAGCCGCTGCCACCGCGCTGCTGGGCGCCCACGCCCTGGGCCTGCTCAAAAGCCCTGCGGCGTGGCTGCGCACCGCCCTGGCTGCGTTCTTCTTCAGCGTGCTGATGCAGGCGTGGCACGTGCCTGTGGGCCCGTCGGAGCTGCACCTGGTGGGCGCGATGCCGATTTACCTGTTGTTTGGCTTTGTGCCCACGCTGTTTGGCTTTGGCGTCGGTCTGCTCATGCAGGCGCTGGTGTTTGAGCCGCAAGACCTGGCCCACCTGGCCATCAACTTCCTGAGCCTGGCCGTGCCGCTGGTCACGGTACACCACACCCTGGGCAAAAAGATGCAGGGCATCAACGTGGCCAACGTGCTCCAGCTCGACGCCGTGTACTACGCGGGCGTGACGCTCATGGTGGGTTTCTGGCTGTCCATCAGCAGCGATGCCGCGCCCGTGGCCGACTGGGCGCTGTTTGCCGCGTCCTACGTCAGCCTGGTCGCCATCGAGCCGCTGCTGACCATCGGTCTGGTGGCGCTGGTGGGCCACCTGCGCGGCAGCCGCTGGCTGGCAGCTTGCATCGACGAAGGCTTGCTGCGCCGTGCAGCCCCGGCGGCGTTATCGGCAGCGGCCTGATCGGCAAAGGGCCCTACCCATGACCGCAGGAAAAATCATGCTCGTGGGCATTGGCCCCGGCAGCACCGAGCACATGACGGCGCGCGCTCGTGCCGCCATTGCCGAGGCCGACACCATCATCGGCTACGTCACCTACATCAAGCTGGTGGCCGACCTGATCGAGGGCAAAGAGATCGTGCGCAAGTCCATGACCGAGGAGCTGGACCGCGCCATCGAAGCGCTGGAGCGCGCCCGCCAGGGCAAAAAAGTGGCGCTGATTTCATCGGGCGATGCGGGTGTGTACGGCATGGCCGGGCCCACGTTCGAGGTGCTGTTCCAGGCGGGCTGGACGCCGCCCGTGCTGGATGCGCACGGCGTGCCCGAACCCGGCGGCATTGTGGTGGAAGTGGTGCCCGGCGCATCGGCCCTCAACAGCTGCGCGGCCCTGGTGGGCGCACCGCTCACGCATGACTTTTGCGCCATCTCACTGTCGGATCTGCTCACGCCCTGGCCCACCATTGCGCGCAGGCTGGATGCCGTGGCTTACTCCGATTTTGTGGTGGCCCTGTACAACCCCAAAAGTGGCCGCCGCACGCGGCAGATTGTGGAGGCGCAGCGCCTGTTCCTGCGCCACCGCAGCCCTGATACGCCCGTGGCCATCGTCAAAAGCGCCTACCGCCGCCGCGAGCGCATCGAGTTCACCACGCTGGCGCACATGAGCGATGCCGACATCGGCATGCTCAGCACCGTGCTCATCGGCAACAGCAACACCGTGGTGCTGGGCGGCCTGATGGTCACGCCACGCGGCTACGCCAACAAGTACGACGTGCAGGCCGGTGGCACCACGCGCGAGGGAGAGCGCCCAGGCAGGTCGCTTTCCACCGGGCTCAATGGCTGGCTCGAAAATTTGTTTGCCGACCATGCAGCGGGGGACAGTATCGAAGCCCTGGCCCAGCGCCACCGCCTGCCGGTGGAATACATCCGCGACACCCTTGAAAACCCGCTGGAAGCCGCAGCGCAAGATGCCCCCGAAGAGGCCGAAGCATGAGCACTGACAACACGAATGCGGCTGTGGCCGCCGATGCCAGCACACCTGAAGTCGTTCGCCCCAAGATCAGCGACTACCGACGCCACCTCCTCATCTGCACCGGCCCGCGCTGCGCGCCCGAGGGCGAAGCGCAAACCCTGTTCGATAGCCTGGGTGACAAGCTCAAGGCGGCGGGCCTGCACGAGGGGGATTTGCGCGTCAAGCGCAGCCGCGTCGGTTGCTTTGCCGCCTGCAAGGGCGGGCCGGTGGTGTGCGTGCAGCCCGACGGCACCTGGTACTACAACGTCACCCCGGGCCACATGGACCGCATCGTCACCGAACACCTGGTGGGCGGGCGCGTGGTGCAGGAGTTGGTGTTCCACCAGGGCCCATCGGGAGCAGCGCTGTAACCCGGCAGCCTCTGCATCCCACAAAAGCTCCTGAATCGATAGCTGCAAGCGCTCACCACACGGGCGCTTGAGGCCGATTTGGCTTCAACTCTTGGGTGTCAGGCCGGTGTGGCCGCGCTGCGCCGTACCTGCGCGGCCACCCCCGCCCCCACCAGCGCTGCCGAGCCCACACTCAGCAACAGGGCCAGCGCCGAGCCGTAGAAGATGCCCCCGGTCAGCCCCCGATCGAGCAGCGCGCCAAACACCGGCGCCGCCACCGAAAAGCCCAAATCCAGCCCCGAATACACCGTGCCATACACGCGCCCCGTGGCCCCGGGCGGCGCGGCGCGCTTGATCAGCATGTCGCGCGACGGGCTGGCAATGCCCGTGCCCAAGCCCGCCAGCGCCGCCACCACCACGGCGGCCATACCGGGCAGCCAGCCCGTGCCCACCAGCACCAGCAGCACCGCTGCGGCGGCCAGGCACACCGAGATGATTTTCTCCAGCCGCGCCACCCGCCCCACCAGGAAGCCGCCCACCACCATGCCCGCCGCACCGCACAGCATGTAGCCCGTGACGACCAGCGCCGTCAGGCTCAGCGGCAGGCCGTACATGGTTTGCAGCGCCGGGCTGGCAAAGCTCTGGATGGCACTGAGCGCGCACGTGCTCCAGAAGAAGAACGAGAAACACAGCCACACCGACGGCAAGCGCAAAAACGCCATCGGGTGTTCGGCGGGCGGCGCACCGGCGGCGCCCGGTGTACTCTGGTGCGCCCAGGCGCCCTGGCGGTCGTCCAGCGCGTCACGCTGCCAGACCATCACCGCCAGTACCAGCACGGCCAGCGCCGCACCGCTCAGGCAGGCGATACGCCAGGAACCCGTGGCCGTGGCAATCCCCGCCATGAACAGCGGCGCCGTCGCCCAGCCCAGGTTGCCCGAGATGCCATGCACCGAAAACGCATGGCCCAGCCGCACCTGCGACACGCGCTTGTTCAGGATGGTGAAGTCCACCGGATGGAAAGGCGCATTGCCCAGCCCCGCCAGCGCCGCTGCCACCACCAGCCCGGCATACCCCCCGGCGGTGCCCGCCACCAGCCCGGCCAGGGCAAAGCAGGCCAGCGCAAAAAACAGCACAGGCCGCGCGCCCACCTTATCGACCAGAAACCCCGCCAGCGCCTGCCCCACGCCCGACACCACAAAAAACACCGTGACCAGCAGCCCCAGCTCCGAGTAGCTGAAACCGAACTCGGCAATCAGCCACGGAAACAAGGGCGGCAACAGCATGTGGAAAAAATGCGAACTGCCGTGGGCCAGCCCGATCAGGCCGATGGTGCGCGCGTCCTGGCGCAAAGGGGTGGCGCCCGGGGCGCTGACAGAAGAGGTACTCATGGCATGGATGGTAGAGCGGGTTCCGGGAACGTGCAGGCGCGGCCCGCACGGTTGACGTGCGTCAACATGGAACCGCGCGGCTCTGGCCAGAATCCGCGCCAATACAATGGTTTTTTTATTCCAACAGGAGGGCTCCGATGAAGCTGCTGAACGATCTTTTCACGACAGACTATGGCCTGATGAGCATCATCGGGATTGCCATGATGGTGGCTGCCAGCGTCGCTTTTGTGTATGTCTTGCAGCGCAAGATCAACGCCGACCCAGGCCCGTCGGACAAGCAAAAATAAGCCCTTGCCGGGTGCGCCCTCCTGCGCTCACGGCGTTTCTCCCTCCGCGCACGGCCCGGCCTGCGGCCTGCGCGCCCATTGCTCCAGCCACCCCCACACCTGCTGCACGCCGTCATGCCCCGGGCGCTGCAAGCCATGGTCTGCCCCCGGCAGACTGCGTGGGCAATACGGTGCTGAGCGGCTTGCGGCCTGCGCGGCAAAGCGCTCATAGGCCACGGCGGGCACCAATTCGTCATCCGCACCCCAGACCTGGAGCAGCGGCCAAGGCCCGGCGATGAGCGGCGCGGCCAGCGGCCAATGCCACAGGTCGCGCCAGTAACGCAGGCTGCGGCCCTGCACCACGGCAGTGTCGGCCCGGGCGCTGGCCTGGGCCCGCCCCACCGCCTGCCAGGGCGCCAATGCGCCCTGGCGCCGGGCCTGCAACGTGCCCGCTTCCAGCGGGTCCAGGCCGCTGGAAGCCAGCAGCACCAGGCCCGCGAGCCGGGGCACCTCGGGCGCCAAGGTCGGCAGCAGCTCGCCTCCTTCTGAAATCCCCACCAGCCATTGCGGCACCTGGGGGCCGCCCGGGTGGCGGGCGGCATCGGTGCGCAGGGCGGCACGCGCATGCGCGGCCCAGGTGCTCAGGGCATCGGCCTGGACGAAGTCGGGTGCGCAATCGCCCGGCGCGGTGCGTGCCCAAGGCGCGACGCCGGGTTTGTGCAGCACCAGCACCTGCGCGTGCAGCAAACCGGCAAAGTAGCGCTCGGCCACCGCCCCCATCCCCGCACAGCCCGAGCCAGGAATGACGATGACGCGGTAGCGCAGCGGTGCTGCGCGCTCGGCACGCTCCAGCACCTGCACCGTCTGCCCGTCGGCAGCGGGCCAGCGGTGCTCGGTAAACCCGCCCGGCAGCGCGTGCAACGGCGGAGCGGGCGGTGCTGTCATGGTGGTTGTCGGCGCCGTGCAAGCGCACAGCAGTGCCGCCAGCACGGCCCACGCTGCCCCCGCCCGCCCCCGGCGCCCGCGCGCAAAAAAGGCCAGCACGGGGCTGGCCTGGGGGTGGCCGGTGGTGCGGTGCATGCCCGTCACGGCGGCAGCGCCCTCAGCGCAGGATGAGCACCTGCTCCGGCTGCTGCTGCGGCACGGGCTGGCCGCCATGCAGGGGCACCGGCACGGCCATGGGCGCGCGCACGCCGCGCGAGAGGTGGGGGTCGGTGTAGCCCAGCTGGTCGCTCAGTTGCTGGAAAACGCTCTGGGCCAGGCTTTGCGATGTCTCGCGCATGACCTTGGCGCGGTTGGGCGGGGCGATGTCGCCACGGTGGGACAGGATTTTGGTGTCGTTGCCCGCGCCCTGCGCCGAGAACGCGGCCTTGATCTCGTAGGTCTTGGTGTGGATCAGCGAAAAGTCGGCCAGCAAATCCAGGCCGTACTGGCGCGTAGCGCTGCTGGTGCCTTGCAGCGGCGACAGCGCATCGGAGAACTCGACGCTGGAGACCACGCCAAACAGCACGTAGTCGGCACCGTTGAATTCGCCCTTCTTGATGCGCGCAATGATGTCGTTCACCTCGGGCTGGCGCACCGGCTTGGCCATCTTGCCGCCCTGCACCTGGTTGAGCACCTGCTCGGCCTTGCTGGGCTGCGGGGCACCGGCGTCAAAGCCCTTGCCCTGCACCAGGCGAAACGCTGTGCCACGCAGCAGCACGCCCTTGATGTCGTTGGTGAAGCCACCCAGTTCGCGCTGCTCGATGTAGCTGTAGCGCCCTGCCACATAGGTGCCGCTGGCCTGCTCGGAGGCCTGCACCGAGTGGCTGCCCGAGTGCGACCCCGAGCCGCTGTAGGGCCCGTGGCTGTAGCCGCCGCTGTGGCTGCCCTGGGCACTCATCTGGCTGCTTCTTTGGTAGGTGCCGGCCTCGAAGTATTCCGACACCCGCTGGGCGTAAGCCAGGTCGGTCACGGCGATCTTGGGCGCGTTTTGCGCGCTGGCCGCGCTGCCCCAGACCAGTGCCGTGGCGGCCAGCACGGACAGCGCCGCGGTCAAGGTGGTTCTGCGTTGCATGGCGAGTCCTTTCAGCGCTTGCTGGTCTTGCGGATTTCTTTTTCATCCTGCCATTCGATGGTGCCCTCTTGCACGTCAAACAGCTTGAGCGTGAACTTGTAGTACACGTCTTTGGTGGCAGCGCTTTGCTTGACGATGCTGGTCAGCTCGCCCTCCATCTGGTACTTGGCTGCCGTCATCTGGCCCACCTTGGCCGTGGTGCCCTGCTTGTACAGGCCGCTCTGGTTCTGGCGCTGCAACTCGTCCACGCCCTGCTGCATTTCGTTGATGGAGCGCACAAAGCGCACCTTGCCCGACTTGACCAGCGCCGTCTGGATAGAGCTCATCACGTTGGTGGTGTCGATGTACTCGCTGGTCTTGTTCTTGACGGTGGAAATGGTCACCGTGGGCCGGCCCTGGAAGATGCCGGTTTCCAGCAGGCCGCCGGTCATCTTTTCGGCAATCATCTGCAAGTCGGTGGAACCGAATTCGTTGGTCACCAGCTCGACGGCCTTGGCGTCGCCGTAATTGACCTGGCGGTCAAAGCGCACCACCGGGGATGACAGGTTCTGGCAGGCCGACAGGGCCAGGCTGCTGGCGGCCAACGCCAGGACGAGCGCGCTGCGCTGGATGGTGTGTTGCTTCACAGTGTTTACTCCTCACTCAATCTATCTATCTGGGTCGATGCCGCTGTCAGCGCGGCTCCACGTTCATTTCCAGGCGCAGGTCCACGGCAGCGCCAGTGGGCGCCACGCTTTTGACCGTCTGCTGGCCCAGGCCCAGCACGGTCATCTGCTTCCAGGATTCGCCATCGCCCACCTGGTTGCCCACGTTGTCCAGCCAGCGGAAACGGTAGAACACGGTGCGGTCGCTGCGGCCCATGTTGGCCATGTCAGCCTGCACCACCAGGATGTCGTTCTTGCGCACGAGGCGCATCTCGCGCACGGCAATGCCGTGGGCATCGCCACGCAAGGCCACTTTGGAGGCCACGGCCAGCGGTGTGGCGGGGTCGTGTTGCTGCGCCTGGGCGCAGCCGACCAGCGCCCAAAAGGCCACGCCGATGGCAGCCAGGGTGTGTCGGGGGGTCATGCGGGAAAAGCTCCTTCAAAGTCAGCGGGCGGCGGCCTGCGGTGCGGTGGCGGCGGGTTTGGCCGCAGGGCGCGGCGCACGCGCGGGGCGCTCACGCCGCGCAGGCTTGGTGGCAGCCGGGGCGGCCACAGGCTCTGCCGCAGCAGGCTTGTCGGCCACGGCCACCAGTTGGCCCACCGTGGCCACATCGCCGGTCAGCACGCTGCGGTGGTAAAAGCGCAGCGGCACCAGGGCGTACTGCCCGTCGATCTTGACGGGCTGCTCCATCTCACGGCCATTGATGGTGATGCGGTGCTCGCCGGGCGGCAGGTAGCCGCGCGCCACATACACGCGCCCGGGCAGCATGCGCCACAGGCGGTCATCGGCCTGCTCGGTGGCCACCGAGGCCACGGCGCCGATCAAGCCGCCAATCAGGCCGCCATTTTTTTGCAGCTGGTCTTGCACCACGCCTTTGGCCACGGCGCGCGTGACGCCGCGCAGCACCATGCCAGGCATTTCATCCTTGAGCGCACGGCGCGCCATGACGTTCACGTCCACCACTTTTTCCAGCTTGAAGTCGTAACCGGCCACCGACACCTGGCCCAGCGGCGGGTCGTTCGAGGGCTCGATCACGGGGTAGGCAATGCTGGCCGTCACCATGCCCCGCCCCGTGGGCACGGGCAGCGTGAAGGCGATGGATTTGCGCGCGGGGGCATCGCCCGCTTCCACGATGAACAGCACATCGGTCATGCGCTGGCGGCGCTTCCACGTGAAACTGGCGCGGCTGTCGAGGCCGCGCAGGCCCTCTTCCAGCACCCCGGTTTCGGGCTTGAGTTCGATGGCTTTGCGGTAGCCGGGTGCGGCCAGACCGGGCTCGTTCATGGCCTCGTACAAAAAGCCCGCCAGGTAGTGGCTGAGTGCGTTCTGGTAGCCATTCTTGAGGGCCAGCACTTCAGGGTCGTTGAGGGTTTCGACGGGATAGCCGTTAATTTCCTTGCTGCCGGAGGTAGCGCCCTTGGACTTGGCCTCTTCCTCGGCCGCCAGGGTTTCTTTGGCACGGAACTCGGCGATGACGGCCTCGCGCTCGTGCGTGCGCTTGATGTCCACGCGGGCATTCTCAAAATCGCCCAGAGCCACGCGGTTGAGTGCCAGGCGCGTGGTGAGCCAGACTTTTTCGTAGTCCTGGCCTTCATAGACCTTCAGCCGCTCGCTGACCAGTGCCGCCCCCACGGTGCCCATGAGCTTTTGCGGATCGGTCTTGGCGGCCTCTTCCCATTCTTTGACCTTGTTATCGGCCAGCATGAAGGCGTGGTTGCTGTCTTCGTAGCGGCGGTCCAGGCGCAGCAGCTCGCCGCGTTCCATGTTGTAGAGCAGTGCGGTTTTTTGCTCTTCGGTGGTGGCCGATGCGTCCAGGCGGGCCAGCGCTGCCGATATGCCCTGCGTCTGGCCAGCGCTGTGTACGTCGCTGGCCAGCTTGTCGTGGCTTTGCATGCTGGCGCAGCCGGTCAGGGCCACGCTCAGCGCCAAGGTGCCCCAAACGCGGTTGCGGGGCAGAAAACGGTGATTCATGAATTTCCTTGCATGTCCATGGATGTGGGCACCAGAAAACCCCGACCGGGCTACTGGCACAGCAGCCGCCGGGCCAGGAAAGCGGGGGCCTGCGCGCGCCCTCCCGCGCGCACCGGCAATGCAAGCCGCCCTTCCCTCTGGCTCTGGGTTTTTTGGTTTTTTTGTGTCGCAGCGCGCCGCGCTCTGGTCAGTGCGGCAAGGCCCTGGGGCCCCGGCCTGTCTAGCGCAGCTAGCTGCCGTCTCAGGATGCCCGATCCCGCTTACCAGAGCCTTGCGCAAGGGCCCCAGGCATGCGGTACACCCACACCCGGCGCTCGCCTGCCAGGGCGATGTGCGCGTGCGCCGTGGCCTCGGGCACCGCAAACTCCAGGCTCACCAGCCAGGTGCCCGGCGCCATCTCAGCGCAGGCCTTGGCCCAGGCGCGGGGCATGCTCTCGGGGCGCTGGAACAAATACACCAGCGCATAAGCGCCCCAGTCGGCCTGCCAGATGTCGCCGCGTTCCACGTGGGCCCAGGGGCAGCGCCGCGCGCACAGCCAGCGCAACGGGCGGCTCCACTCCAGGCCGTGCAGCACGGCCAGCGGGTAGGCCTGGCGCAGGGCCATCAGGCCATCGCCCAGACCGCAACCGGCATCCAGCACCTCCGCGCCCGGCTCCACAGGGGCCACACCGGGCAGGTCGTTGAGGGCGTCGGGCGGGGTGGGAAACAGCGGCGCGTCTTTCCACGATTGCAGCGGGTACAGCAGCAGCAGACAGGCCAGCGGCAGCAGCCAGGCCCACGCGGGAAACGCCTGGGCCTGCGTGAGCGCCAGCGACAGCGGAAACCCGCCCGCAATGAACAATTTGCGCCACAGCGTATCGCCCCACAGGCTGATGAGCGCGCCCCACAGGCTGGCCGCCAGCAGCGCCCACAGCGGCGTCCAGCCACCGCGCTGCAACAACAGAAACAGCAGCCAGGAGCTTGACCAGCCCAGCACGGCGGGCAGGGGCCAGGGCAGGTGCGGCAGCATGGACAGCGGGCCTGTCAGCGGCGCTTAATCGGGGCGGCCGCGCAGCCGCTCGATCAGGCCGTTGAGCGCGTCCAGCGAGCCAAACTGGATGGCCAGCTCACCCACGTCTTCGGTGCGCGCGCCGCGTTTGACGCGCTTTTTCACGCGCACTTCCACCTCGGCCATGAGCAAGTCCGACAGCTCCTCTTCCACGCGCTGGATGTCGCGCGACTTGGCGGGCGCGGACTTGGGCTGCGCGGGGCTGAAATCGGTGCCCATCTTTTTCACCAGCGCCTCGGTTTCGCGCACCGACAGTTTTTTGGCGGCAATCTGGTTGCCTGCGGTGATTTGCGTGGCCTTGTCCAGCGCGAGCAGCGCGCGCGCGTGGCCCATGTCGATGTCGCCCGCCATGAGCATGGTCTGCACCGGATCGGCCAGATTCAGCAGGCGCAGCAGGTTGCTGGCGGCGCTGCGCGAGCGGCCCACAGCCTGCGCGGCCTGCTCGTGCGTCAGGCCAAATTCTTTGACCAGGCGCGACAGGCCCTGCGCCTCTTCCAGCGGATTGAGGTCTTCGCGCTGGATGTTTTCGATCAGCGCCATGGCGGCGGCGGCCTCGTTGGGCACGTCGCGCACCAGCACGGGCACGCTGTCCAGGCCCGCCAGCTTGGCGGCGCGGTAGCGGCGCTCACCGGCAATGATTTCGTAGCGCCCCGCGCCGCCCTCGCCCGCCAGTGGCCGCACCAGAATGGGCTGCATGATGCCCTGGGCCTTGATGCTTTCGGCCAGCTCGTAGAGCGCGCCCTCGTCCATGCGCGTGCGCGGTTGGTACTGGCCGGGCACCAGATCGGCCAGGGCCAGGCTGCTGGGCAGGCCCGCTTCGGCGGCCAGGGCCTGTTCGGTTTTTTCTTCGACCTTGGGGCCGAGCAGCGCTTCGAGGCCGCGCCCCAGGCCCTTGGGTTTTTTGGTGACCATGTTCTTCAATCTTTCTTCAGGGATGCGAGCAGCGCATAGCCTGCGGGCCAGTCGCCCAGAGCGGCCGCAGTGTCAAAGTGGCCACAGGCGCCGCCATCGACCAAGCCCGCGCCCCAGGCGCTGGCCAGCGCCTGCGCGCGCTCAAAACGGCAGTGTGGGTCGTTGCGGCTGGCCACCAGCAGCGCGGCAAACGGCAGCGGCTGCTGCGCTATCGGTGCCCAGCCGGGCAGGCGCTGGCGGGCGTCTTCGGCCTCGGTGTCGGTGGGCGCCACCAGCAACGCCGCCTGCACCCGGTGCGCCTGGCCCGAGTGCGCCGCCCACCACGCGGCCAGGATGCAGCCCAGGCCGTGCGCCACCAGCACCACCGGGCGCGGGCTGTCGATCACGGTCTCTTGCAGGCGCGCACTCCAGTCGCCGCGCAACGGGCGCTGCCAGTCGTGCTGCTCCAGGCGCTGTGGGCCGTGGAGCAGCTCCCAGCGGCTGAGCCAGTGGTCAGGGCCAGCGCCGTGCCAGTCGGGCAGGGTCAGAATCAGGGCAGATTTCACTATGCTTTTGATAGCTTATGGCGCAGGTGCATCGGGCGTTACAGGCTGTTTTGCCTGTTTTTTTGCCGCTGCGGGCCGGGGTTTGGCCGCGCCCACACGGGCCACCATCTCGCGGGCAAACTCGACAAACGCCTGGCTGCCCTTGGCCGACGGATCGAACACCACGCCGGGCAGGCCATAGCTGGGCGCCTCGGCCAGTCGCACATTGCGCGGGATGACGGTATCGAACACCTTGTCGCCAAAATGGCCCTTGAGCTGCTCGCTGACCTGCTGCTGCAAGGTGGTGCGCGGGTCGAACATCACGCGCAGCAGGCCGATGATTTCGAGGTCGGGGTTGAGGTTGGCGTGGACTTGCTTGATGGTGTGTACCAGATCGGTCACGCCCTCGAGCGCAAAGTATTCGCACTGCATGGGCACGACCACGCCGTGGGCCGCGCACAGCCCGTTGAGCGTGAGCATGGACAGCGAGGGCGGGCAATCGACCAGCACAAAGTCGTAATCGGCATCGACGGCGGCCAGCGCGGTTTTCAGGCGCTTTTCGCGCTGGGGCAGCGACACCAGTTCGATCTCGGCACCGGCCAGTTCGCGGTTGGCGCCCAGCACATGGTAGCCGCAGGGCTCGGCCAGCATGGCGGCGTCGCGCACCGGCGTGGAGTCGATCAGCACGTCGTACACCGACAGGGCCAGTTGGCGCTTGTCCACGCCCGAGCCCATGGTGGCGTTGCCCTGGGGGTCCAAATCCACCAGCAGCACACGCTGGCCGACCTGCGCCAGCCCGGCGGCAAGGTTGACGGCGGTGGTGGTTTTGCCCACGCCGCCCTTCTGGTTGGCAACACAAAATATCTTGGCCATGGTGGTGTTTACTTGGTAATAGCGAGCTTGATGCCAAAGGCAATGAGGAACACCCCGGCGGTTTTTTCCAGCACACGGGCGATGAGGGGGTTGGCGCGCATGCGCTCGGCCAGGTGGTGCGTGAGCAGCACCACGATCAGGCCATATACCAGCGTCAGGGTGGCAATGGTGATGGCCATGACGGCAAAAGTGAACAGACCCTGGTGGCGCTGAGTATCGACAAACAGCGGAAAGAACGCCATGTAAAACACGATGGCCTTGGGGTTGAGCAGCGTAATCAGCGCGCCCTGGCGGAAGTAATGGCGCGGTGCAATGTTCAGCACCGGCTTGGCCCCGGGCGCTGCCGTGAGCATTTTCCAGCCCAGCCAGGCCAGGTAAGCGGCGCCCAGCCACTGCACCGCATGGAACGCTGCCGGGTAGGTGGCCAGCAGCGCGGCCACACCGGCCACGGCCAGCCACATCAGCACCTGGTCGGCGGCCATCACGCCCAGCGTGGCGGCCACACCGGCGCGCACGCCGCCCTTGCCGGTGGAGGTGATCAAGGCCAGATTGCCCGGCCCCGGAATGGCCAGAAACAACACGATGGCTGCGACGAAAGCGCCGTAATCTGCAATGCCAAACATGGTGGTTTCCTCCGGACTGGAGCTGCCGAGTTTACGCGACGCACCTGCGCGCGCAGCGCATCACGCCGTGGGCCGCAGCCAGACGATGC
This sequence comes from Simplicispira metamorpha, assembly GCF_004341365.1. Taxonomy (GTDB): domain Bacteria; phylum Pseudomonadota; class Gammaproteobacteria; order Burkholderiales; family Burkholderiaceae_C; genus Simplicispira; species Simplicispira metamorpha. Next base: position 81,422 of record NZ_SLXH01000005.1, read on the forward strand.
AGCGCTCGGCGTCCAGGCCCGGCACCTGCAACGGTTCCACGTGAAACACCTGCACCGCTGCGGGCAGCGCAGCGATCTCGTCCGCCGGGTGCTTGCCCTTCATGGCCAGCCAGACGGCGCCGTTGCCCAGCGCCGAGTGCGACCAGCGGGTGAAGTCGGCCAGCGCGGCAAACGCGCGGCAACTGACCACATCGAACGGCCCGGCCAAAGACTCGACCCGGGCGTGGATGCCGTGCAGATTCGGCAGGCGCAGCGTGACGGCCGCTTGCTGGATGAACGCGGCTTTTTTGGCCACGGTATCGACACAGCTCACGTCCAGCTGCGGGCAGCAAATGGCAAACACCACGCCGGGCAGGCCACCGCCCGAGCCCACATCCAGCAGGCGCTGCGCGGGCGCACCGGCTTGCGCGGCCTGCGCCAGATGGCGGCGCAGCGGCCCTACCGCTGCCAGGCTGTCGAGCAGGTGGTGGGTGAGCATCTCGGCGGGGTCGCGCACCGCCGTCAGGTTATAGACCTTGTTCCACTTTTGCAGCAGCGCCATGAAGTCCAGCAGCTGCGTGATTTGCGCGTCGCTCAAGTCCAGCGCCAGGGCCTGGGCGCCGCTGCGCAGGGTTGCTTCCATGGTGCTCATGCCGCCTCTCCGTTCTGGGCGGCAGCGCCCGGTGCCGGTGTGGCAAAACCCTTGAAGCCGCCTTTCTTCAGGTGCACCATCAGCAGCGAGATGGCCGCCGGGGTAATGCCCGTGATGCGCGATGCCAGCCCCAGCGTTTCAGGCCGGTGGCGGGTCAGCACCTGGCGCGCCTCAATGCTCAGTGCCGTGACCTGCATATAGTCCAGGTCGGGTGGCAAGCGCAGTTTTTCGTAATGGGCAGCGCGCCCTACTTCGTCGCGCTGGCGGTCGATGTAACCCGCGTACTTGGCGGCAATCTCTACCTGCTCCACCACCGGCTCGCTCAGGGCGCCCAGCGTTTCACGTGAAACATCGCTGCTGGCGTACTTGCCGCCGTCCATGTCCATCAGCGCGCCATAGGCCACATCGGGGCGGCGCAGCAGCTCGAACAGGTTGTATTCGTGCTCAATGCGCTTGCCCAGCACGCGCGCCGATTCTTCAGCAGGCAGGTTGCGCGGGTTCACCCAGGTGGATTTGAGGCGCTCGGTTTCACGTGAAACCGCATCGCGCTTGCGGCTGAAAGACTCCCAGCGGGCGTTGTCGATCAGCCCCAGCTGGCGGCCCACTTCGGTCAGGCGCATGTCGGCGTTGTCCTCGCGCAGTTGCAGGCGGAACTCGGCGCGGCTGGTAAACATGCGGTAGGGCTCGGTCACGCCCTTGGTGATCAGGTCGTCCACCAGCACGCCCAGGTAGGCCTGGTCACGGCCCGGCAACCAGCGCTCGCCCGTGTAGCTGATGGCGCCTGCGGCACTGGCTGCGGCATTGCCGCCGCCCAAAGCGCGCACTTGCAGCGCCGCATTCAGGCCCGCAAACAGGCCCTGGGCCGCAGCCTCTTCGTAGCCGGTGGTGCCGTTGATCTGGCCCGCAAAAAACAGGCCCTGAATCTGCCGCGTCTCAAAATTGCTTTGCAGCGAGCGCGGGTCAAAGTAGTCGTACTCGATGGCGTAGCCGGGGCGCAGGATGTGTGCGTGCTCCAGCCCCGGCATGCTGCGCACCAGGGCCAGCTGAATATCAAAGGGCAAGCTGGTGCTGATGCCGTTGGGGTAGAACTCGTGGGTGGTCAGGCCCTCGGGCTCCAGAAAAATCTGGTGGCTGTCCTTGTCGGCAAAGCGGTTGATTTTGTCTTCCACGCTGGGGCAATAGCGCGGGCCCACGCCCTCGATCTTGCCGGTGAACATGGGGCTGCGATCAAAGCCGCTGCGGATGATGTCGTGCGTGCGCGTGTTGGTGTGCGTAATCCAGCAGGGCATCTGGCGCGGGTGCATGGCTGCGCCCCCGTAAGCGTGTGCCATGAAGCTGAACACCGGCACCGGGCTGTCGGCATTCACACCGCCGGGCATGCCGTCGCCAGGCTGCTCGGTGCATTGGGAAAAATCAATCGTGCGGCCATCGATGCGCGGCGGGGTGCCGGTTTTCAGGCGCGCCTGGGGCAGCTGCAGCTCTTTCAGCCGCGCGGACAACGACACCGCTGGCGGATCGCCTGCGCGGCCTGCGGCGTAGTGGTTCAGGCCGACGTGGATTTTTCCGTCCAGAAACGTCCCCGCCGTCAGCACCACCGTGCGGCCGCGAAAACGCACGCCCACCTGCGTGACGGCGCCCACCACGCGGTCGCCCTCCACCATCAAGTCGTCCACGGCCTGCTGGAAGATGAGCAGGTTGGGCTGGTTCTCCAGCACGCGGCGGATGGCGGCCTTGTACAAGATGCGGTCGGCCTGCGCCCGCGTGGCGCGCACCGCCGGGCCTTTGCTGCTGTTGAGGATACGGAACTGGATGCCGCTCTCGTCCGTGGCCAGCGCCATGGCGCCGCCCAGGGCATCCACCTCTTTGACCAAATGGCCCTTGCCGATGCCGCCAATGCTGGGGTTGCAGCTCATCTGCCCCAGCGTCTCGATGTTGTGCGTCAGCAGCAGCGTCTGGCAGCCCATGCGCGCAGCGGCCAGCGCGGCCTCGGTGCCCGCGTGGCCACCGCCAACGACGATCACATCAAATTCCTGGGGGTACAACATGGAACAACTCCGGGGGCAGGCACAACGGCCTGGTAGTCAACAAAGGGCCGCGCAAGGCAGGCCAGGGGGATTGGCGCCTGCACCGATTGCGCAGCCACGCAGGCAGCCAACTGGGCGCAGAAAAGGGGCAATTTTCCCACTTTGCGCACGGACTGTCGCTGGCAGTGCTGCCAAGGGCGTGGTCTTTACCCGGCGCGCTGCGGCGGTGTTTCACGTGGAACACGCGCGCAGCCTGCATGCCTGTGCTCCAATCGTGGCCATGAAAATCCTCATCTTCGCGGGCAGCACCCGCCAACAATCGTTCAACCGTCGGCTGGCGCGCGTGGCCGCTGAGATGGCGCAAAGCAGCGGCGCGCAAGCCACGCTGCTGGAGCTGGGCGAGCTGGACATCCCCATGTACAACGCCGATCTGGAGGCCCGTGGCACGCCCGCCGATGTGCGCCGCCTCAAGCAGCTGATGTGGGAGCACCCGGCCTGGATCGTCTGCACGCCCGAGTACAACGGCAGCTACACCGCCCTGCTCAAGAACACCATCGACTGGGCCTCCAGCCCCATCGCTGGCGACGCCGACTGGAGCGATGGGGTCAAGCCGTTTCGCGATACGGTGGTGGGCATGCTCAGCGCGTCCAATGGCCGCCTGGGTGGTCTGCGCGCGCAAAGCCATCTGGCGCCCCTGCTCACCAACCTGGAATGCTGGCTGGCACCGCGCGCCTACGCACTCAGCGGCGCAGCCAGCGCCTTTGATGACCACGGCGCCCTGGTGGCAGAAGAGCACCGCCAGGGCGTGCGCGCTGTGGTCGAACAGGTGCTGTGGGCAGCGCAGCGCCTGCACGGCCCGGCGGCATGAGCGCTGGCCTGGCAAACGGCCTGAGATTTCAGACCAAATCGGCCTCTAGCGCCCGCGCAGTGCGCGCTGGCAGCTATCATTAAGATAGCAAAATGGACTGCCGACCCGGCTGCGGTGCCTGCTGCACCGCCCCTTCCATTTCCAGTGCCATCCCCGGCATGCCGCAGGGCAAGCCGGTTGTCAACCAAAGTGATGCAGATGCAGTGCCGTGAACGTTGTGGCGCGTGCTGCACGGCGCCGTCCATTTCCAGCCCCATCCCAGGAATGCCCACGGGAAAACCGGCGGGCGTGAGATGCGTGCAGCTTGACGAGCAAGAGCGGTGCAGGATTTTTGGTCACCCCGAGAGGCCGGCTGTCTGCGCATCTCTTCAGCCGTGCCCCGACATGTGCGGCGACAGCCGCGAGCAGGCCATGCACTGGCTTGAGCAGGTCGAGGCTGAGACGGCACCAAGACGCTGAGTGACAACTCACCCCTGCCATTAAACTAGGCAATATGCACAGCTTCCAAGCGCAATCCAACGACGTTCTCTCTTTTTTCTCCGGGGCCGGCGGCTTTTCTTATGGATTTGCACTTTCTGGGTTGAAGCCCGTTTGTGGTGCAGAGGTTGACAAGGATGCGTGCGAAACTTACGAGCGCAACGTCGGCAGTGACTGCCACAACGTTGACCTTTCGTCCATTGACCCGGGTTATTTTCGAAGAATCTCCGGCGGGCGTGCTCCATTTGCCGTCATCGGTGGCCCCCCGTGTCAAGGGTTTAGTACGGCCGGGTCGCGCGACTCAAGCGACCCACGTAATCGGCTGATATTCAACTATCTGAACATCGTTGACCACCTACGTCCGCGTTGGTTCATCTTTGAGAATGTTGAAGGTCTGCTTACGTCCGGACACGGCGTTGCGGTTTTTTCTCTTGTGAAGGAATTTATTCGGATTGGGTATTCGGTGCGAGTACAGAAAGTCAACCTTGCCGCCTATGGCGTTCCTCAAACGCGGAAGCGCGTCTTGATAATAGGAAATAGCTTGGGGGTTGATTTTGAATTTCCTGAGGAAACGCATTCGTATGCGTCCGGGAAGTCAAAGAAACATAGCGGCAAGCCTTTTGCGCCTACGCTCGACGAGGCGCTGGCCGGGTTGCCAATGGCAGGAAAATCTCGGCAGGAGAAAATTAACTATTCATCAGATATTCCGGCAAACGAATTCGACCAGGAAATGAGGCAGGGTAATAATGGTGGCACTTTGACCGAGCATTTTCAAAATGTCGATATCAAGGACGCTGAAATGTATTCGCTCCTTCGGGCTGGTCAGACGATGAAGGACTTACCTCAAGAACATTGGCATGAGAGCTTCAAGCGTCGGGCCTTCAGACGTGTGCAAGACGGGACACCTACCGAGAAACGGGGCGGCGCCCCGTCGGGGGTAAAGCGCTTGACTGGTGACCTGCAGAGCCTGACTATCACCGGAGCAGCGTCCCGAGAATTTATTCATCCGCACGAGAATAGGCCATTGACTATTCGCGAGTGCGCAAGAATTCAGACTTTCCCGGACGCATATTTATTTTCTGGTAACGCTGCAAGCGTCATTCAGCAGATTGGAAATGCTGTTCCGCCATTGGCGGCATCTGTTTTTGCTAGGCACCTTGAGGCGCTCGACGGGAAATTTGGTTCAGGGGTCGAGTTGCCGCGTAAGGGTGCTGCGAGACTTCTTGGATACCTGCTTACGGAAGCATCCGGGATGAGTGAGGCACTCCAGAAAACTGAGTCGCTTCTGCGGGGTATCCAACAACAACAACTTGAATTTGACGAACTATGAGCGTAGCCCCATTGAGACTTTCTGCGGAAGAGTCGAAGTTTTTGACCAAAGTGACGACACTTGGTTCTGCAACAGCGCTCCCGGTGGTCATGAGTCCAGGTGAGTTTGCTAAGCTTATCGGCGTGGTTTACTACGATACGGAGCGTTTCCAGGAGCTTGAGAAGACGCACCCTGATTTGGCTCTGAAGATAAACCCCGGGGTCGATTACTATTGCGTTCCCGAAGGATGGTTTGAAGCTCCAATTCAGTTGGGCGAACTTGAGCATGTGTCGTTGATGCGCCAGGCCGCAATTGACATACCGGATTTCGTTACCTACCTAAGGTGTTTATCGGAGCTGCACAAGCGTCGAAAGAAGTACTCCAAGATTTTGTCCGCCCAACCAATGCCGACAATGGTTCAGGTTTCTCCTCGCTCACTCATGGAGTATGGACACGTCGAACCTGAAGCCCTTGCCTCATGGTTGACCTGGCGAAAATTCTTCTACGACCTAGACAACAGGTCAGCACAGGAGACAGGCTACCTTTTCGAGCCTATTCTTGCAGCCGCTATAGGCGGAGAGTCTAAGGGTTCACGCGCCAAAGTCGTCAAGCGCACCGACGACCCTTCGAAGGGGCGTCAGGTGGACTGCTGGAAGGCAGTACCTGGAAGGCCACCGCTCGCATATGAATTTAAATTACGAGTGACTATTGCTGCTAGTGGTCAAGGGCGTATTGGTGAAGAGCATCAGTTTGCCGTTGACTGTAAGACCTCAGGCGCCGTCCCCGTGCTGGTGATATTAGACCCCACTCCAAATCCGACAATGGCAGGCCTGAAAGCTGTGTATGAGGCCAATGGTGGTCATGCCTACATCGGCGATGAAGCTTGGGCACATTTGGAGGCCGAGGCAGGCGTAGTAATGGCTCGGTTCATCGAAAAGTATGTGAGAGCGCCAGTTACTGAAATATCTGCGTTTGAAAAGACGATTAACGGCGACCCAGGAAAGCGACGTATTCAGCTGCTAGATTTCGGCGCTCGCGCTTCTGCCGGTGAAATCCGGATTACTCTCGGTTCACACGAGCGCGTGATTGTCCGCAACGAGGACCAATCGCTAACAAATGACGACGAGAATGGGGAAGAAGAGTAATCGTAACCAGCGGCCGTGGGCGTGAGCGGCGGCATCCAGATAGTGCGACCGTAACGCAGTGTGAGAACACTATATTCTCCGGGGTACACCTCTCCTTACTCTCGGATGTAAGCCGTCCGCCGACACAGTTATCTGCGGCGGACTGCAATGGCGGGTCACGGCCAGGACAAGGTGACTGATGACAACCCCGTAGGGCTTGGACAACTATGTCTAACTATCCCCGGCCGCATCGGCCGGGGCCGGCTTTGGACGGGGTTTGGCCTTCGGCTTCACTTGCCAGTGCGCCGTACGCGTGCTCACGCGCTCCAGCACCGCGCCGTCACTGACCAGCTCGACGCCCTCTACCCGCTGGACTTGCCCGGCGTCTGAAGCGGTGCATGGCCGCTGTGGGCGGCGCCTGCAAAAAAGCCCGCCAGCGCATAGCATCGGACTCCCGCTTTTTTCTCACCAAGGACTTTGCCCATGAAGCTATACTACTCCACCGGCGCGTGCTCGCTGTCGCCCCACATCGCCCTGCACGAAGCGGGCCTGGCCTTTGAGGCCGTGCTGGCCAGCACCAAGACACACCAGCTGCCCGATGGCACCGACTTCTACACCATCAACCCCCTGGGCTACGTGCCCGTACTGGAGCTGGACAACGGCGAGCGCCTGCGCGAAGGCCCGGCCATCGTGCAATACATCGCTGACCAGGTGCCCGACAAAAAGCTGGCCCCGGCCAACGGCACGCTGGCGCGCTACCGTCTGCAAGAGTGGCTGAGCTTTATCGGCACGGAGCTGCACAAAGGCCACAGCCCGCTGTTTGCCCCCGGCACCCCCGAAGACTACAAACCCGTGCTGCGCCAGCGCCTGCTGTCGCGCTTTGAGTGGGTCAATGCGCAGCTGGCCGACAAGGACTACCTGCTGGGCGACTTCAGCGTGGCCGATGCCTACCTGTACACCGTCTCGCGCTGGGGCCAGTTCGTGGGCGTGGACACCAGCGGCCTGCCGCACCTGATGGCCTTCAAGCAGCGCATGGAAGCGCGGCCCGGCGTGCAGGCCGCTCTGCGCGCAGAAGGGCTGCTCAAGTAAGAGGCTTTTGGCGCGCGGCCACCAGCGCGCCCAGCCACAGCGCCGCGGCAGAAAACACCAGGCCGCGCGCCAGCCCCCCGGGCCCGTCGGCAATCAACCCCACCACGGTGGGGCCGACGATCTGGCCCGCTGCAAACACCACCGTGAAGGCGCTGATGCCCAGCGCCCACTGCGCAGGCGCCAGGTTGTGCCGCACCAGCGCCGTGGTCGATGCCACCACCGACAAGAACACCCCGCCAAACAGCAGCCCCGAGGCCAGCATCACCGGCCACACCGAGGTCACTGCGGGCAACACCGTGGCCACGCCCAGCAGGCCGCACAGCACGGCCAGCGCCTGCCCGCCCCGGCTGCGGTCAAGCAGCCCCGCCCAGATGCGCGAAGACAGCACCACCGCCAGCCCCAGCAGCGCATAAAACAGCGTCACAGCGGCAGCACTGGCGCCCTGCTCGCGCAGCAGTGCCACCACAAAAGTCATGTAGCCGATGTAGCCCACGCCAAACAGGCCATAGCCCACCAGCGCAGGCGCCATGGCCCGGGCACTGAACACGCCCTGCCCTTGCGGCAACGGCACCGCAGCCGCCGCCTGCACCGCTGGCTGCGCCGCCGCATCCAGGCGCCGCAGCACCCGCACCGGCCAGACCAGCACCGCCGTGGCCAGCACGCAGGCCACGGCCAGTGCCCACCAGGCCCAAGTCCAGGCATGGGGGTGGGGGGCACGCTCCAGCACCCAGGGCACCAGCAGTGCCGACAGGCTGATGCCCCAGCCCGTGCCGCCGTAGTACAGCCCCAGCAGCAGGCCGCCGCGCTGGGGCGCCAGCGCACCCAAACGCGCCGCCATCAGGCCACCGGCCACAAACACCAGCGCACTGGCCACCCCGGCCAGCAGCCGCTGCACCAGCAACGGCGCCGCATCCAGAAAGAAACCGCACAGCCCCATGAACAGCGACGCCAGCGCCGCACCGCACAGCAACACCCCTCCGGGCGCCCAGCGGCGCAGCAGCCACGGCGTGGCCAGCGCGCCCAGCAAATAGCCCAGCGCATTGACCGTGTTCATGCCACCCGCCAGGGTGTACGACCAGCCCAGGTCGGCCCGCATGGGCGGCAGCAATAAAGCGTAGGCAAACCGCGTAATGCCCAACGACACCGCCGCACCCAGCGACAGCGCCAACGCCAATACCACGGGGTGCGCGCCCCCTGCCGGTGTACCGGCCCTGTTGTTTGTCTCCATGGCCAACGATTGTGCCCCACACCCTGAGCGCGCTACAAGCTATCAAAAAATGAGCTACTCGCGCACAGCACACGGGCGCCAGAAGCCTTTTTGGGTCAAAGAATGCCCATGCAAAGTTTGCACAGCCCCATGCCAGCGCCCTACCATACAAGCCATGCGCTTGCAGTCACCCCACGGCACAGGGCGGTTGCGCTAGCGCGTTACGCTCTGCGCCCAAAGTGTCCTGGGGCCGTGAGGCTCCAGGCCCGTTTTTTTGTCCATGATCCTGAAAGGCTTCTTCATGCCCAGCTTGTTTGATCGCGTCCAGATGGGCGACATCGCCCTGGCCAACCGCATCGCCATGGCACCCCTGACGCGCAACCGCGCCCCCAATGCCATCCCCACTGCGCTCATGGCGCAGTACTACGCGCAGCGCGCCAGCGCCGGGCTGCTCATCACCGAGGCCACCGCCATCAGCCCCCAGGGCCAGGGCTATGCCGACGTGCCCGGCCTCTACAGCACCGAGCAGCTCGATGGCTGGAAGAAGGTGACGCAGGCCATCCACGACGCGGGCGGCAAAGTGGTGGTGCAGCTGTGGCACGTGGGCCGCGTCTCGCATTCGAGCCTGCAACCGGGCAACCTGCCGCCCGTGGCGCCATCGGCCATTGCGGCCAAGTCCAAAACCTACCTCATCGACCATGCCACCGGCCAAGGCCACTTTGCCGCCACCTCCACGCCGCGCGCGCTGGAGGTCGATGAGCTGCCCGGCATCGTCCACGACTTCCAGATCGCGGCGCGCAACGCCGTCGGCACCGCTGGTTTTGATGGCGTCGAAATCCACGCCGCCAACGGCTACCTGCTCGACCAGTTCCTGAAAACCGGCGCCAACCAGCGCCAGGACGATTACGGCGGCAGCATCAAAAACCGCGCCCGCCTGCTGCTGGAAGTGACCCGCGCCGTGGTCGAGGCCGTGGGCGGCGGCAAGGTGGGCATCCGCCTGTCGCCCGTCACCCCCGCCAACGACATCCACGACGACGCACCGCAGGCCCTGTTTGAATACGTGCTGCGCCAGCTGGGCCACCTGAACCTGGCGTATATCCACATCGTCGAAGGCGCCACCGGCGGCCCGCGCGAGCTGCCCGACCGCCCCTTTGACTACGACGCGCTCAAGGCCGCCTACCGCGCCGCTGGCGGCAAAGGCGCCTGGATGCTGAACAACGCCTACACCCGCGAGCTGGCCGAGCAGGCCGTGGCCAGCGGGCGTGCCGATGTGGTGGCGTTTGGCAAAGCGTTTATTGCCAACCCCGATCTGGTCGAGCGCCTGCGCCAGAACGCGCCGCTCAACGCCTGGGACCAGAGCACCTTCTACGGCGGCGGCGCCCAGGGCTACACCGATTACCCGGTGCTGGCGGCAAGTTAATGGTCAAAAGTGGCCGCAGCGCCCTGCCAGTGGGCGCAAGCAGCTATCAATAAAGAAGCAAAAGTGTCCCTGACATCGCGCCTGGGCCTGCGCGCTCAGCCCAGGCCGATGGGGCTGGGGGCGCGCAGCACGATGCGCGAGAACAGGCGGTCGTAGGCCGCATCGCGCGGCTGCGAATCGCACAGCGGATCGGCATTGTTGGCAAAGGCCGCATCCAGTTCACGCCAGTCGTCGCCGTCCAGGTGCTGCTGGGCCAGCGGCAGCACCTGGGTTTCTTCCAGGCGCATGTGTTCCATGTAGAACTGCACGTAGCGCGCCAGCTCGTTGGCAAAGGGCGCGCGCCGAGGCTCGCCCATCAGCTCCCAGGCCAGCAGCAGGTGCTGCAACTGGCGCACGGCGGCCTCACCGCCTGCGTGGTCTTGCTCCAGTTGGGCCAGCACCGGGGCCACCTCGGGGGCGCGCTGGAGTACCAGCGGAAACAGCAGCCGGGACTCCTTGGGGTGGTGCAGGCGCTCGGGAATCTCGTCGATGTAGAACAGCATCGCGCGCATCGAATCAAAGAATGCCTCGGGCGCATCGCCCGGGCCTTTGTCGAGCAACAACAGCAGGGAGCGCAGCACCGCTGACAGCGAGGCGTGTTCTTTGCGAATTTTTTGCAGGCAGATTGAGGGCATGGGCGGACTCCGGTAGGGCAACAACAAGGGAACGCCCCATGGTAGAGCGGGTTGGCCCTGCGCGACACCCGGGTTGACCACACCCGGGGCGCGGTGCGCGCTCAGGCCAGCCGTGCCATGGCCTGGGTGCGGTGCCGGGCCGCAGCGCGGGTGGGCGCCAGTGCCTGCCCATCCTGCACCCCTTCGGCCAACCGGAACTGCTGCACCACCTGCGACAGGCGATCGGCCTGCTCGCGCAGCGACTCGGCCGCCGCCGCCGACTCTTCGACCAGGGCGGCGTTTTGCTGCGTCATGCGGTCAATCTCGCCCACCGACTGGTTGACCTGGCCGATGCCCGCCGACTGCTCGGAGGCCGCCGCCGTGATCTCGCCAATGATGTCGCCCACGCGCTGCACGCTGCCCACGATCTCCTGCATGGTCTTGCCCGCGTCTTCCACATGGCGCACGCCGCCTTCGACGGCGCTGACGCTGTCGTCAATCAGCTGCTTGATTTCCTTGGCGGCGGCGGCGCTGCGCTGCGCCAGGCTGCGCACCTCGCTGGCCACCACGGCAAAGCCCCGGCCTTGTTCGCCCGCGCGGGCCGCTTCCACGGCGGCGTTGAGCGCCAGGATGTTGGTCTGGAAGGCGATGCCATCGATCACGCCGATGATGTCGGCAATCTTGCGGCTGGCCACCGAGATGCCGTGCATGCCCGCCACCGCCTGCTCCACCACCGCGCCGCCGCGCGTGGCCGTGCCCGAGGCCGACACCGACAGCTGATTGGCCATCTGCGAGGACGTGGCCGTCTGCTGCACCGTGCTGGTCAGCTGCGAGAGCGAAGTCACCGCCTCTTGCGCGTTGCTGGCGGTCTGCTCGGTGCGCACCGACAAGTCCTGGTTGCCCATGGCGATTTGCGCGCTGGCCGTGGCAATGCTGCCGCTGGCATCGCGCACCTGCGCCACCAGCGCGCTCAGGCCCTGCTGCATCTGGGCCAGGGCGCGTTGCAGGTCGGCAGCCTCATCGCGGCCCTGGGCATCAATGCGTTGCGACAAATCGCCCCCGGCAATGGCCAGCGCCATCCGCTGGGCCTGCTCCAGCGGCTTGCAGATGGCCTGCATGTTGAGCCAGGTCAGGGGCACCACCACCACAATCATGAGCAGCACAGCCAGCCCGAACAGCCATTTGGTCTGGGTGCCCGCATCCATTTGCGCTTTTTCCGATGCCTGCACTTCGGCGTCCAGCAAAGCGCCCAGCTCCTGCACCAGTTTGTCTGCCGCCTCGAACTCGGCCACGGCCTTGCCACTCATGCGGTTGGCAATGGTGGCCGTGTCATAGCCGCCGGCTTCGAGCTGGCGCGCCACATGGGCAAACTGCTCGCGGTAACTGTCCAGCCGCTGCACCAGGGTGCGAATGATGGTGTTGTCCTCATCCTCGGCGCCTTCCAGAAAACGGTTGGCCACTTTTTTGGCATCTTCCAGGCTGGTCAGCCACTGGGTGTGCGCCTTCTTCACCGCTGCGGGCTTTTCGTAGTGGATGATCATGTCCTTCTCGTGCTGGCGCACCGTGCCCAGCGCAGCGCGCAAGTCGCCCATGTGCCCGACTTCTTTGAACTCGTGGGCCACAAACTCGGCGCTCATGGCCTGGATGCGGAACATGCCCAGCATGCCCGCGCCCCCCAGCATGCCCAGCAGCCCCATCACCACCGCGATGGCGCTCAGCATGCGAAAACGGATGGTGAATTGCCTCATGAGCGCCTGGATCGTCATGTGTCTTCCTCTCGGTAAGGGTGAGCGCCACAGGCACAGCGCCCGTGGCCAGTTCAAATGCAACGAAGCGTTGCAGTTTGCCACCGCCTGCCAAGCCTGCGCATAGGTGGTTGTCACATCGGTTTCACCCCGTTTTGTGGCATGCGCCAGCGTTTGAGCAGCAGTGCGTTGGTCACCACGCTGACCGAACTGAGCGCCATGGCCGCCCCGGCCACCACCGGGCTCAAGTAGCCCAGCGCGGCCAGCGGGATGCCGGCGACGTTGTAGGCAAAGGCCCAGAACAGGTTTTGCCGGATTTTGCGCACCGTGCGGCGCGAGATATCCAGCGCCGCCGCCACCAGTGCCGGGTCGCCGCGCATCAGCGTGATACCGGCGGCGTGCATGGCCACATCGGTGCCGTTGCCCATGGCCATGCCGACATCGGCAGCGGCCAGCGCGGGCGCATCGTTGACGCCATCGCCCACCATGGCGACCACATGGCCCCCGGGGTGACCATCGCCTTGCTGCAAGGCGCGCACCTGGGCGGCCTTGTCACCGGGCAGCACGTCGGCGCGCACATCGGCGGCGTCCAGGCCCAGGCGCTGCGCCATGGCCAGGGCAGCGCCCCGGTTGTCGCCCGAGATCATCACCGTGCGGATGCCGCGTTCGTGCAGCTGCGCCAGCGCCGCGCGCGCGCCGGGCTTGGGCTCGTCGCCAAAGGCCAGCAGGGCCTGCAATTGCAGACCGGGCGCAGCGCCTGTATCGGCACCGGCAGGAGGCGCATCGTTTTCTGCACGGGCCTGCACACGCACCGCCACCGCCGACACCGTGGCGCCCTCGCTTTGCCACTGCTGCGCTTGCGCAGCCAGCGGGCCCAGCGCCACGCCCAGCTCGTCCATCCAGCGCAGGCTGCCCACCAGGTAGCTGCGCGCGCCCACGGTGCCCTCGGTGCCGCGCCCAGGCACGGCGCGCACCGCGCCGGGCGCGGCCACGTCCAGCCCCCGGTCGTGCGCGGCCTGCACCACAGCACGGGCCAGCGGGTGCTCGCTGCCGCTTTGCACTGCCGCCAGCGCCGCCAGCAGCGCGGCTTCGTCCTGGCCCGGTTCCACGTGAAACGCCGTCAGGCGCGGTTGGCCCACGGTGAGGGTGCCGGTCTTGTCAAAGGCCACGGTGTCCACGCGGTGGGCCAGCTCCAGCGCCTGCGCGTCCTTGATGAGGATGCCGTGCCGGGCCGCCACACCCGTGCCCGCCATGATGGCGGCGGGCGTGGCCAGCCCCAGCGCGCAGGGGCAGGCAATCACCAGCACCGCCACGGCGCGGATCAGTGCCACCTCCATGCCCACGCCCGCCCACCACCAGCCCAGGAAGGTACACAGCGCAATCAGCAGCACCACGGGCACAAAGACGTTGGCCACCTGGTCCACCAACCGCTGTATCGGTGCCTTGGCGGCCTGCGCATCCTCCACCAGCCGGATGATGCGCGAGAGCACCGTCTCCGCGCCCACGGCGCGCACTTGCAGCACGATGCGGCCCTCGCCGTTGATGGCGCCGCCCGTCAAGCCATCGCCCTGCGCCTTGGCCACGGGCAGCGGCTCGCCCGTCAGCATGGATTCGTCCACCTGCGTGTCGCCCTCCAGCAGCACGCCATCGACGGGGATGCGCTCGCCGGGGCGCACCACCAGCCGGTCGCCCACCATCACCTCGGCCACGGGCACATCGACCTCGCCGGTTTTGCCCAGCAGGTGCGCCACATCGGGCCGCAGGCCGTGCAGGGCGCGGATGGCCGCCGTGGTCTGGTGCTTGGCGCGTGCCTCCAGCCACTTGCCCAGCAGCACCAGCGTGATGACCACCGCCGACGCCTCGAAGTACAGGTGCGGCGTGTGCCCCGGGTGGGCGGTGAGCCACAGCCACACCGACAAGCCCCAGCCCGCACTGGTGCCAATGGCCACCAGCAAATCCATGTTGCCCGATAGCGCCTTGGCCGCATGCCAGCCCGCCTGGTAAAAGCGCGCGCCCAGAATGAACTGCACCGGCGTGGCCAGCACGAACTGCGCCCAGGCCGGCAGCATCCAGTGCGCGCCGAACAGGTCGCCCAGCATGGGCAGCACCAGCGGCAACGACAGCACCAGCCCGATGGCCACCGGCGCAAACCCGGCCCAGGGCGAATCGTCCTGCTCGCGCGCAGCGCTGGCAGCGGGCGTGAGTGGCTCGTAACCGGCGTTGCGCACGGCGCGGCGGAGCAGCGCCTCCATGGCGGCGTCGCCCCCCTCGGGCGGGGTGAACTGCACGCGCGCCGACTCGGTGGCCAGGTTCACGGTGGCCTGCTGCACGCCCGGCACCTTGCCCAGGGCGCGCTCGACACGGCCCGAGCAGCTCGCACAGGTCATGCCGCCAATGGACAAGTCCAGCGTGTGCGCCGGCGCAGAGGCAGCCGGTTCAGGCACAAAGGCCGGGGCGGTGGCAGGCGTGGTGTCCGGGGTAGCGCTGGCCTGGGGCGCTGCCGGGGTGGGGGCGGAGGTGTTCATGGCGCTACGGTAATCCTTCACAGCGTGGCAAGGTCAAGCCCTGGTGCCGTATCAACGATCCAGCGGTGCCCCATGGCGCCCGCGCGCAGGGCGCAGGCCGCCCCCCCGCACCGGGGCCATGGTGCAGCGCGGGGCTTGACCTTGCCACGATGGCAAGGTTCATGATGGCAACCATCATTCACTCACACCGGAGCCACCACCATGCAACACCAATTTGACGTCCAGGGCATGACCTGCGGCCACTGCGAGCGTGCCGTCACCGACGCCGTGCTGGAACTTGACCCGCAGGCCCAGGTGCGCATTGACCGCGCGCAGCACCGCGTCGAGGTGGACAGCACCCAGCCGCGCGAGGCCCTGGCCGCTGCCATCGCCGCAGAAGGCTACCAAGTCGCGCCATGACCGCACGCGCCAGCGCCCAGGCCTGGCCTGTGGCCATTGGCCAGGCCGCGCGCCGTGCAGGCATCTCGGCGCGCATGGTGCGCCACTACGAATCGCTGGGCCTGCTGGCGCCCGTGGCCCGCACCGATAGCGGCTACCGCCAGTACGCCGAGGCCGACGTACACGCGCTGCGCTTTATCGGGCGCGCGCGGGTGCTGGGCTTTTCGATAGAAGAAATCCGCGCGTTGCTGCAACTGTGGCAAGACCAGGAGCGTGCCAGCAGCCAGGTCAAGCGCATTGCCCAAGCCCACATCGACGACCTGGGCGCGCGCATCGCCGCCATGCAGGCCATGCAGCGCACCCTGCAAACGCTGGTGTCGTGCTGCCAGGGCAACGAGCGGCCCAACTGCCCCATCCTGGACGACCTGGCGGCAGCGGGCCAGCGGCTGTAGCGGGACTGGACTGCAGCGCGGGGGCTGCGATTCACTATCAAATCAATAGCTTATAGCGCACGTCCAGCGGTGCTTTGAGACCAAAAAATATCTGAAACCTGCGCGCAACCTGCGCTAAGCGCTCACTTTTTTGCAGCCCGTGGCTTGCGCGCCGGGGCCACCGGGGCAGTCTCTGCGGGCGCAGCCCGTGCCACCGCCGGCACATCGGCCCGGCGCAGCACGCCCTCGCACAGGGTGGTGATGCACTGCTGGGCGATCTGCTCGGGCGTGTACTCGCCGCCGCTTTGGTACCAGCGGCCAATCCAGCTCAGCGCACCGGCAATCACAAACGCGGTCATCTTGGGGTCGCACGGTTGCAGCGAGCCCTCTTCCACGCCTGCGGCCACCAGGCGCCGAAACGCCTGGTCAATGCCGGACTTGAGCCGGCGCAGCTCTTTGCGGCTGTCGGGGGGCAGCTCCTCATCGCCCACACGGATCAGGCACATGCCAAAAGGCTGGGTGACGATGTGCGCATACACCTGCATGCAGGCCATGAGCTGGTCAATGGCCTTGCCACCGGCAGCGCGCGAGGCTTCGATGCCCTCAATGGTCATCTCCAGGCCCTGGCGCACGCACTCGATCAGGATCTGGTCTTTGTTCTTGACGTAGTAGTACAGCGTCGGCTTGGTCACGTTCAGCCGCGCGGCGATGTCGTCCAGCGACGTGGCATGGAAGCCCTTTTCATTGAACAACTGCGCTGCGGTGCTCAACACCGCGTGGCGTTTGGCCTCGCGCTGCTGCTCGCGGTCGGGCGCGCTCGCCCAGGGCGAAGCGATGGCGGAAGTCGCAGGGGCGGCTTTTCTTTTTTTGGCGGGAGTCGGCTCAGTCATGGCGGTATTACACAGGGAAAGTACCAATGCGGACAGTGGCTGCGCATCCCAAAATCTACTCAGAAGTAAATAGTCTACGTAAAAGTAGATTTTTCACGGTTCGCACAAACCCGAATAAGAGACCGATGGAGACAAAACACCCTGGCGGCAGCCCTGCCGCCCCCCTGCTGCAAGTCGATGGCGTGACGCTGGCGTTCGGTGGCGTCAAAGCCCTGACCGGCGTGGGCTTTGACGTACAGCCTGGCTCCATCACTGCCGTGATCGGGCCCAACGGCGCGGGCAAAACATCGCTGTTCAACACCATCTCGGGCTTTTACCGGCCCACGGGCGGCAGCATCCGCTTCAAGGGCCAGGACATCACCCGCATCCCTGCACCGCAGCGCGCCAGGATGGGGCTGGGGCGCAGTTTCCAGAACATTGCGCTGTTCCGTGGCATGACGGTGCTGGACAACATCAAGCTCGGGCGCCACGCCCACCTGAACACCAACGTGCTGGACGCGCTGCTGTACTTTGGCCGTGCCCGGCGCGAAGAGGCCGCGCTGCGCGCCGACATCGAGGAGCGCATCATCGACTTCCTGGAGATCGACCACATCCGCCACGCGCCGGTGTCGGCCCTGTCTTACGGCCTGCAAAAGCGCGTGGAAATGGCCCGCGCCCTGGCCATGCAGCCGCAAATCCTGATGCTCGATGAGCCCGTGGCCGGCATGAACCGCGAAGAAACCGAAGACATGGCGCGCTTCATCCTCGATGTGCGCGACGAATGGGGCGTCACGGTGCTGATGGTCGAGCACGACATGGGCATGGTGATGGACTTGTCTGACCACGTGGTGGTGCTCAACTTCGGCCAGGTGATTGCCCAGGGCCAGCCCGCCGCCGTGCAGGGCAACCCCGAAGTCATCAAGGCTTATCTGGGCTCGGGCGATGTCCACGACCTGCGCCGCAAGCTGCACGCCAGCACCCCCGCCAACGCCGCAGGAGTCGCATGATGGATTGGGCCTACCTTTTTGAAATTTGCCTCACCGGTCTGTCCGGGGGCGGTTTGTACGCACTGGCCGCGCTGGCCTTTGTGATGGTTTACAAGGCCACGCGCGTGGTCAACATCGCCATCGGCGAGCTGCTGATGGTGGGCGCCTACCTGTTCTTCACCTTTGCCTCGATGTTTGCGCTGCCGCTGTGGCTGGCCATTCCGGCCGCCGTGCTGGGCACGGGCCTGCTGGGCGCGGTGATCGAGCGCACCATGATCCGCCCGCTGCTGGGCGAGCCACCGATCTCGGTGTTCATGGTCACGGTGGGCCTGGCCTCGGTGCTGGTGGGCCTGGTCGAGATGATCTGGAGCGCCGACCAGCGCCGCCTGCCCGAGTTCATGCCCACGCAACCCATCATGGTGGGCGAGGCCTTCCTGGCGCCCAAGGTGTTCTGGGGCGCGGTGGTGGCGGTGGTGTTCATTGCCGCCGTGCTGCTGGTGTTTCGCTTCTGGCGCGGCGGCGTGGCACTGCGGGCCACGGCGTCTGACCAGGCGGCGGCGTACTCGGTGGGCATCAACGTGCCGCGCGTGTTCTCGCTGGCCTGGGTGGTGTCGGCCATGATCGCCGCCGTCTCCGGGATCATCGTCGGCTCGATTGGCGGCATCTCGTCCAGCATGGGCGTGTTTGGCCTGTCGGTGCTGGTGGTGGTCATCGTCGGCGGGCTCGACAGCGTGCTGGGCGCGCTCGTCGGCGGTTTGCTGATTGGTCTGGTGGAGGCCCTGGCGGGCAGCTACCTGGGCGGCGAATACAAGCTGCTGGCCACCTTCCTTGTTCTGGTGGCCATCTTGATGGTGCGCCCCTACGGCCTGTTTGGCACCCACGAAATCGAAAGACTCTGATGAGAATCGGCACCCTCAAAGAGAGCTACATCGCCGACGCGGCGCTGTTCGACTCGCGCACACAAAAGACCTGGCTGGCCGTGGCAGCGGCACTGCTGGTGCTGTTCCCGTTCATGGCCAGCGACTACTGGCTGTACCTGGCCTGCCTGGTCAGCATCAACGTGGCCAGCGCCACCGGGCTGAACATCCTGACCGGCTACACCGGCCTGGTCAGCCTGGGGCAGGCGGCCTTCATGGGGCTGGGCGCCTACACCGTGGCGGTGATGGAGACGCGGCTGGGCACGCCGTTCTTGCTGAACCTGCTGGCCGGTGGTTTCGTGGCCATGCTGGGCGGCATCGTGGTGGGCATTCCGTCGCTGCGCGTCAAGGGCCTGTACCTGGCCATTGCCACCATTGCGGCCTCGTTCATCGCCCATTTCATTTTTGCCAACTGGTCGTTCACCGGGGGCACGGGCGGCCTGTCCATCCCGCCGGCCAGCCTGCTGGGCATGCCGCTGGACACGTCGTTCCGGCTGTACTGGGTGATCGTGCCCATCACCATCGTGATGCTGCTGGGCGCAGCCAACCTGTTTCGCACCCGCATTGGCCGCGCCTTCATCGCCATCCGCGACCGCGACATCTCTGCCGAGGTGCTGGGCATTCCGCTGTTGCGCTACAAGCTGCTGTCGTTTGGCCTGTCCTCGTTCTACGCCGGGGTGGCGGGCGGGCTGTGGGCGTACTTCTTCCGCGTGGTCACGCCCGAGAGCTTTCCGCTCTTGATGTCCATCTTCTTCCTGGCGGCCATCATCGTCGGCGGCATGGGCACGATTCTGGGCGGCATCCTGGGCGCGGTGTTCATGACCATGGTGCCCGAGCTGCTCAAGCTGGTGTTCGACCTGCTGCCCAACAGCGCCGAATACACGGTGTTCCTCTCGCCCGTGCGCACCATCATTTTTGGCCTGTTGATCATCGGCTTTCTGGTGTTCGAGCCCCACGGCCTGGCGGAAATGTGGCGCCGCGTGCGCCGCTTCTTCCACCTCTGGCCCTTCCGCAACTAGGCCCCGCCACTGTTTTCATGCCACCACACAACCAACCCAAGGAGACACGCATGGACAACCAACGCATTTCCAGCCAACGCCGCAGCCTGATGCTGGGCGCCGCCGCAGCCGCAGGCGCTGCTGCGCTCACGCACCCGCTGTCGGTGCTGGCGCAGGGCACCGAAGACATCGTCATCGGCGGCTCCATCCCCATGACCGGCGTGTTCGCCTTTGCGGGCGTGGGCATCAACGCCGGCATCCAGGACTACGTGAAGATCACCAACGACGCCGGTGGCATCAAGGGCCGCAAGCTCAAGTACGTGCCCGAAGACACGGGCTACAAGGTCGATGTGTCGGTGGCCACCTTCAAGAAGATCACCAGCCAGAACAAGGTCAACCTGTACTACGGCGACTCCACCGGTTTCTCCAAAACCATCAACCCCGAGCTGGAGCGCAACGGCGCCATCATGATGGCGGGCGCCTCGTTTGCCACCGAGCTGAACGACCCCAAAAAGTACCCCCACCAGTTCCTGGTCGGCCCCGACTACACCGAGATGTTCGGCATCCTGCTGAAACACATCGCCCAGGAAAAGCCCGGCGCCAAGGTGGCCTTCGTCTATTCCGACTCCGAGTTTGGCCGCGACCCCATCGACGAGAGCGAAGCGCTGGCCAAAAAGCTGGGCCTGTCGGTGCCCGTCAAGATCATGACGCCCGCAGGCAGCGTGGACGTGTCCACCGAAGTCATCAAGCTGCGCCGCGCCGCGCCCGACTACACCATCTTCCACGGCTACATCCTGGCGCCCATCCCCGAGTTCATCACCCAGGGCAAGCAAATGGGCATGACCAGCAAATGGATGGGCACCTTCTGGACGATGGACAGCTCCACCGTCATGAAGATGGGCCCCGCAGGCGACGGCTTCATGGGCGTGATGCCCTACCGCTACTACTACGACACCTCGGCCAAGGCGCCCATGCTGGACAAGATCCGCGCCATGCGCCCCGAGTACCAGAGCACGGCCTACATGCAAGGCTTTCTGGCCGCCATGCTGTTCACCGAATCGGCCAAACGCTGCCTGGAGGCGGGCAAGCCCCTCAACGGCACCAACCTCAAGGCCGCGCTCAACTCCATCAAGGACTTCGACACCGGTGGCCTGATCGGCGTGCCCGTCACCATCAAGGGCAACTCCATCCCCGTGGGCCGCGTCTACAAGGCCGACATGAAGGCGCAGAAGATGCTGCCCGCCTCCGACTGGATCACCCTGTAATCCCTGAGCGCACCATGACCCAGCCGTCCACGGACCACGTCCTCGCCGTCAACAACATCGAGGTCATCTACAACAAAGTGGTGCAGGCCCTGCGTGGCCTGTCCCTGGTCGTGCCACGCGGCCAGATCGTGGCCCTGCTGGGCAGCAACGGGGCGGGCAAGAGCACCACGCTCAAAGCGGTGTCGGGCCTGCTGGCGCTGGAAGATGGCACGCTCGATGCGGGCACCATCTTGTTCAACGGCCAGAGCACGGCGCAGCACGCACCCCAGCAGCTGGTGCGCGCGGGCCTGTCGCACGTGATGGAAGGGCGCCGGGTGTTTGAAGACCTCACGGTCGAAGAAAACCTGATCGCCGCCACCTACGCCCTCACGGGCCGCCCCCACACCGCGCACGGCGCGCCCAAGCCCGACTTTGATCTGGTCTATGAATACTTTCCGCGCCTGCACGAGCGGCGCAAGGGCCTGGCCGGGTACCTGTCGGGCGGCGAGCAGCAGATGCTGGCCATTGGCCGCGCGCTCATCGCCCAGCCCCAGCTGATCTTGCTGGACGAGCCCTCGCTGGGCCTGTCGCCCAAGCTGGTGGAGGACATCTTCACCATCATTGCCCGCATCAACGCCGAGCGCGGCACCTCCATGCTGCTGGTGGAGCAAAACGCCACCGTGGCGCTGGCCGTGGCGCACAGCGGCTACATCATGGAAAACGGCAAGATCGTCATCGACGGCTCTGCCGAACGGCTGGCCAGCGACCCCGACGTGCGCGAGTTCTACCTCGGCATGGGCGGCGGTGGCGAGGCCAAGAGCTTCAAAGAAATCAAGCACTACAAACGCCGCAAGCGTTGGTTGTCATGACTGCGCGCGAGTCCGATATGTCTGTTTCCACCCCCCTTCCTGAACTGACCCTGGTGCAAATGCTGCGCGAACGCGCACGCACGGACGCCACGCGCATCGCCATCCGGCAAAAGGACTTCGGCATCTGGAAGCCCTTTACCTGGGCCGACTACTACCGCCGCGCCTGCCACTTCGGCCTGGGCCTGCGCGCGCTGGGCCTGCCCGACAACGGCCACGTGGGCGTGATCTCCGAGAACCGCATCGAATGGGTGCTGGCGCAAATGGGCGCGGGCCTGGTCGGCGCCGTCACGGTGGGCGTGTACCCCACCAGCCCGACGCACGAGGTGGCCTACGTGGTGGGCCACGCCGACATCGAGGTCATGGTCTGCGAAGACCAGGAGCAAACCGACAAGGTGCTCGCCGCCCTGTCCGAGCTGCCCCGCCTGAAAAAAATCGTGGTCATGGAAACCAAGGGCCTGCGCAGCCACGACCCCGAGATGCGCCGCCTGATCTGCACCTTTGCCGAGGTCGAGGCGCTGGGCGCGCAAACGCGCGACACCACCCTCATCGACCAGGCGCTGGCGCGCCAGCAGCTCGACGACACCGGGCTGATGATCTACACCTCGGGCTCCACCGGCAAGCCCAAGGGCGCGATGATTTCGTGGCGCAACATGCGCGGCGCCGCGCCCGGCATCATCGAGCGCCTGGGCCTGTCGGCCGACACCACGCACCTGTCTTACCTGCCGCTGTGCCACGTGGCCGAGCAGATGCTGACCACGTTCTGCCCGCTGTACCTGGGCTCGCAGGTGAACTTTGGCGAATCCATCCGCACCGTGCAGGAAGACCTGCGCGAAGTGGCGCCCACCATGTTTCTGGGCGTGCCCCGCATTTGGGAAAAAATGCACGCCGCCATCAGCATCAAGCTGCAAGAAACCGGCGGCCTGCGCCGCGCGCTGTTTGATCGGGCCTACGCCGCCTGCGCCCACCTCGCAGAAAAACCCCGCAGCCAATGGAGCCTGGCCGACAAGGCCCGCTACTTTGCCAGCTACTGGACGGTGCTGCGCGCGCTGCAAAACTTCATCGGCCTGCGCAACGCCCAGGTGGCGCTGACGGGCGCAGCGCCCATCCCGCCTGACGTGGTGCGGTTCTTTCGGGTGCTGGGCGTGCCGCTGATCGAGGTCTATGGCCTGACCGAATCGAGCGGCATGGTCACTGGCCACCCGCGCGACCAGGTGGTGGTGGGCACGGTGGGCACACCCACGCAGGGCGTGCAGTGGCGCATCGGCGAGGCGGGCGAGTTCCAGATCAAGGGCGAGATGGTGTTTGCCGGGTACTACAAAAACCCCGAAGCCACGGCGCAAAGCATCCAGGACGGCTGGCTGCACACCGGCGACGTAATCCGCGAAGAGCGCGGCCAGCTCAAGATCGTGGACCGCCTCAAGGACATCATGATCACGGCGGGCGGCAAGAACCTCACGCCCTCCGAGATCGAGAACACCATGAAAGGCAGCCCCTACATCAAGGAGTGCATCGTGGTGGCCGACGGGCGCAAGTTTGTCAGCGCGCTGGTGATGATCGACTACGAG
Organism: Simplicispira metamorpha; assembly: GCF_004341365.1. Lineage (GTDB taxonomy): Bacteria > Pseudomonadota > Gammaproteobacteria > Burkholderiales > Burkholderiaceae_C > Simplicispira > Simplicispira metamorpha. The sequence goes on from NZ_SLXH01000005.1 coordinate 104,751, forward strand.
ACGGTGGGCAAATGGGCCGAGGCCCAGCGCCTGGCGTTCACGCACTTTCGCTCGCTGGTGGAGATGCCGCAGGTGCGCGCCCTGATAGAGCAGGCCATCGCCCAGGGCAACGAGCGCTTGGCGCAGGTGTCGCACATCCGCAAGTTCCACCTGCTGACCAAAGAACTCGACCACGACGATGGCGAAGTCACCGCCACCATGAAGGTGCGCCGCTCCAGCATCTACAAGACCTACGCCGCAGAAATCGAGGCCCTGTACCGCTGAGCACCGCTGGCGCAACCCCGCTGCCTGCGCTATTAAAAGAGAAGCTGCTAGCGCACACCCACAGACAGTTTCAGCACGATTCAATACTGAAACCACCTACAGACGTGCGCTATCAGCTCCCATATCCATAGCAAACAAACCGTCCCCCATGAGCCTGCCCCACCCCCCCGACGCCCCCGCCGACGCCCCGCTGCTGCTGGAGCGCAACGGCGCCATCGCCACGCTGCGCTTTCACCGCCCCGGTGCGCTCAACGCCGTGGATGTGCCCATGGCCCAGGCGCTGCTGGCCGCCGTGCGCAGCCTGGCCCAGGATGACAGCGTGCGCTGCGTGGTGCTGTGCGGCGCGGGCAAAGGCTTCATGGCCGGGGGCGATCTGGCCACCCTGCGCGCCGACCCCGTGCAAGGCGCCGCCGACCTGCTGGCGCCGCTGAACGAAGCCGTGGCCCTGCTGGCCCAGCTGAACGCCCCCGTCATCGCCCAGGTGCACGGCGTGGCCGCCGGGGCGGGCCTGTCGCTGATGCTGCAAGCCGATCTGGTGCTGGCCGCCGACACCACGCGCTTCAACCTCGCCTACATCAACCTGGGCACCAGCTGCGACGTGGGCGCCTCGTGGGCGCTGCCGCGCCTGGTGGGCCTGAACCGCGCGCTGGAGATTGCCCTGCTGGGCGACGCCTTCACCGCCGTGCAGGCGCAGCAGTGGGGCCTGATCCACCGCGCCGTGCCCGCCGCCGAGCTGGACGCCGCCGTGCAGCAACTGGCCCAGCGACTGGCCAACGGCCCCACGCGCGCCTACGGCCACATGCGCCGCCTGCTGCGCAGCGCCTTCGACCGCGCCCTGCCCGAACAACTCAGCGCCGAGGCCCAGGCCTTTGGCGACTGCGCCCGCACGCACGACCTGCGCGAAGGCATTGAAGCCTTCTACGCCAAACGCCCCGCCGCCTTCCAGGGCCGCTGAACGCACCCTTTATTTCCGACACCTCCAGGAGCACCACCATGTCCCACCGCGACGTTTTTGTTGTCAGCACCGCCCGCACCGCCATCGGCACCTTTGGCGGCGCCCTGAAAGACGTGCCCAACACCCAACTGGCCACCACCGCCGTGAAGGCCGCCATTGCGCGCAGCGGCCTCGCGCCCGACGCCGTGGGCCATGTGGTGATGGGCAACGTCATCCCCACCGACACCAAAGACGCCTACCTGGCGCGCGTGGCCGCCATCGACGCCGGTTGCCCTATTGAGACGCCCGCCTTCAACGTCAACCGCCTGTGCGGCTCGGGCTTGCAGGCCATCATCAGCGCCGCGCAGGCCATTGGCTACGGCGACTGCGACGTGGCCGTGGGCGGCGGCAGCGAGAGCATGAGCCGCGGCCCCTACTTCGACCAGGCCGCCCGCTGGGGCGCGCGCATGGGCGACGCCAAAAGCATCGACTACATGCTGGGCATCCTGCACGACCCCTGGCAAAAAATGCACATGGGCATCACCGCCGAGAACGTGGCCGCGCGCTACGGCATCACGCGCGAGATGCAAGACCAGCTGGCCCTGCAAAGCCAGCAGCGCGCCGCTGCTGCCATTGCAGCGGGCCACTTCAAAGCGCAGATCGTTCCGGTAGAAATCGCCACGCGCAAAGGCACCGTGCTGTTCCAGGAAGATGAACACGTGCGCGCCAGCACCACGCTGGAGGCGCTGGCAGGCATGAAGCCCGCCTTCCAAAAGGACAACGGCACCGTGACGGCGGGCAACGCCTCGGGCATCAACGACGGCGCCAGCGCCGTGGTGCTGGTGGCGGGCGACCGCATCGGCGCGCTGGGCGTCAAGCCGCTGGCGCGCCTGGTGGGCTACGCCCACGCCGGCGTGGAGCCGGGCTACATGGGCATCGGCCCCGTGCCCGCCACGCAAAAGGTGCTGGCGCGCACGGGCCTGACGGTGGCCGACCTGGACGTGATCGAGTCCAACGAAGCCTTTGCCGCCCAGGCCTGCGCCGTCATCCAGGAGCTGGGCTTTGACCCCGCCCGCGTCAACCCCAACGGCTCGGGCATCTCGCTGGGCCACCCGGTGGGCGCCACCGGCGCCATCATCACCACCAAAGCCATTGCCGAACTGCACCGCACCGGGGGCCGCTACGCGCTGGTGACCATGTGCATTGGCGGCGGCCAGGGCATTGCGGCCATCTTCGAACGGGTTTGAGTCTTTTTTTGCCGCTAGCGCTTATCTGGCAAGCGCTGGCAGCTCTCATCTTCATAGCACCATGCTGACCAACCACTTCCTGAGCGCCGACGAGCGCGCCGAACTCGACCTGTTCCGCCAATCGCTGGAGCGCTTTTGCGACGCCGAGATCGAGCCCCACTACCGCGACTGGGAGCGCGCCGGGCAGGTGCCGCGCGCCCTGTTCACGCAGATGGGTGCGCAAGGCTACCTGTGCGCCGACGTGCCCGAGCCCTACGGCGGCGCGGGCGCCAGCGTGCATTTTTCGTTTGCCGTAACCGAAGTGCTGGCGCGCCGGGGCTACGGCGGCCTGGTGGGCGGCGTGCAAGTACACAACGACGTCATCCCGCCCTACCTGCTGCACTGCGGCACCGAGGCGCAGCGCGCCCACTGGCTTCCGCGCATGGCCCGGGGCGAGGCCATTGCCGCCATCGGCATGACCGAGCCCGGCGCGGGCAGCGACCTCAAGGCGCTGCGCACCACGGCGCGCAAAGACGGCGACCACTACGTCATCAACGGCAGCAAAATTTTCATCAGCAACGGCCAGAACTGCCACCTGATCGTGCTGGCCGCCAAAACCGACCCCAGCGCGGGCGCCAAGGGCGTGAGCCTGTTTTTGGTGGACACCAGCACGCCCGGCTTCTCGCGCGGGCGCAACCTGGACAAAGTGGGCCAGCACGCGGGCGACACCTCCGAGCTGTTCTTTGAAGATATGCGCGTGCCGCTGGACGCCCTGCTGGGCGGCGTGGAAGGCCAGGGCTTTGCGCAGATGATGCGCGAGCTGCCGCGCGAGCGCCTCATCATCGGCGTGCAGGCCGTACACGGCGCCCAGGGCGCACTCGACGTAACGCAGCGCTACGTGCAAGAGCGCCAAGCCTTTGGCCAGGCCATTGGCCAGTTCCAGAACACGCGCTTTACGCTGGCCGCCTGCGCCACCGACATCGCCGCCGCCCAGGCGTTTTTGAACGCCAGCGTGGACGCCTACCAGCGCGGCGACCTCAGCCCCGAAGCCGCCTCGGCCCTGAAGCTGCACACCAGCGAACTCATGGGCCGCGTGGCCGACCAGTGCCTGCAACTGTTTGGCGGCTACGGCTACATGGCCGAATACCCCATCGCCCGCTTCTGGACAGACGCGCGCGTGCTGCGCATCTACGGCGGCACCTCCGAGATCATGAAAGAGCTGGTGGCGCGAGGGTTGTTGGGGCGGTAAAGCCGATATACGGCTGTTCTGCGCAAAGCAGCCTAATCCGGTAAAGCCGCCATCGAGCGGAGCACTTGCCGGGTGATGATTTGGCGCTTGGCCACATCACCCATGCGATGGGGTGTGTCGATATTCATGGCGAAAAATACCGCGCCGTTGGGATGTTCGACCCAGCCAATCCACCAGCCAATGCTGCCTGTCCAGCCCGTTTTGGCTCGCAGAATCCAATGGCTGCCGGCTTCGTTGACCATCAGGTCTTTCACCAAACGTTGGTGCGCCAGCTCGAACGGCAACGCATTGCGATACAGCTTCTGCAAAAACTCCAGCTGCTCCAGCGCGGAAATCGCCAAGTCGCCTTCTACCCAAAAAGGTGCTGCGCCAGTGGTGGCCGCATTGCCATAGCCAATTTGCTGCATCCATTGATGTTCTTGGTGCTGACCCATGGTTTGGGCAAACCGCTCAAACACCCAAACCGTCGAGTTGCGCATCGCAGAGCGCAAATCCTGGTCTTGATTCCACGCCGGATTGCCGCGCTGCTTTTGGTCCCAAGCGATCACGTCAAATTCATCTTTGACCACCTTGGCCTGCAATGCAAACAAGCTGTGGGGAACTTTGAAAGTAGAGGCAGGAGAAAAGCGCTGCTTGGCGCGCTCGGTGGCATGCACCCACAACTTCTCAGTGCCGTTACGCGCGTCCAGAACCGCAATGGTTCCTACAGCGGGGGCGCCCTCAAAAAAATGGGCCCACTCTTGCTGCTCTATAGCCTGGGGCATGGCCATCGCGGCGCAGCTCCAAACGAGTGACAACAAGGCAAAAATTTTTCGGGTTTTTTTCATCGAAAGATTTTATGGACTGGCTGCTTTTCCGCTGGAAGCGGCACAACCCGCCGAAGCGGACACCCTGCTGTTTGCCGCAGGTGGGGAGTGAAAACCATCCACGGTTTTTAAGAGGTTTTTTGCACTCCAGCCCAATCAGCATAAGCGCGAGCAGCTCACATTTTTGAATGCTGGAGTGCAACGTGGCCGACCAGTGCCTGCAACTGTTTGGCGGCTACGGCTACATGGCCGAATACCCCATCGCCCGCTTCTGGACAGACGCGCGCGTGCTGCGCATCTACGGCGGCACCTCCGAGATCATGAAAGAGCTGGTGGCGCGGGGGTTGTTGGGGCGGTAAGGCGGGGCGCTGGGGGGGCAGTCAGGTTTTTACCGTCGACCACTCTGCTGCTTGTTTGGGGAATTTCTTGATGAGCCATTGCAAAACTGCCAACTGGTCTTGCGATGTACCCCGGCGCACCTGAATGAGCAATTTTTGCAAGTCTGGCCGGGTGAGTGTGGCATTGGATGCCCCCTCATTGCACACAGAGCAGATGGCACGAAGATTGGCTGGATCATCCGTCCCACCCATGCTTTTATCGATGACATGTCCCAGATGCAATCTGGTTTTTCGGGTGACATCGTAGGGATGGGCCTCACCTGCGACAGCACCGCACATTTGGCAGGTGAACCCATTTCGATCCAGTACAAATGCCCGGGTTTCCTTGGAAATGGCGCGCTCAAACGCAGGCTGAGGTTTTGGCGTTTCCAGAAGATATTGCCCTGGCTTCAACTCGCTCCTGTCATTGTGCGTGAGTATTTGATAACCCTCTTCAGTACGCAATTCCCGAACACGGCGAGCCCACTCTGATTGATTTTCAGCGACAACGCGCAACTCATCTGAGTCCATTACTCTGCCAATATTTTCGAGAAAATGGGCTCTTAATTTACCGCGAGCCCCACCTCGCGCTTTTTTCTCTGTTGCCATGGTCAAGCCCGTTTGAGTCGTTTTTTTGCTTCTGCATTCAATGCAGCATGAATTTTTTGGCCAACAGCGCAGGCTACTGGAGGCGGAAAAGCATTGCCAATTTGACGGTATGCAGATGTTTTTTTTCCACTGAATTGCCAGCTATCAGGAAACCCCTGAATACGGGCAGCCATTCTGACGGTGAGGCGGGGCATGCCCACAAATTCTTTTGTAGGTGGCGCATCAGCGATGCCCATGCCATCTACACCAATAGATGCCCATGCCTTTTTGGCTCTAGTTGGCCCAAGATCAGGGCCACCATGCTTTTTGCTCCCACCTACCAAAGTGGGGGCAATATCACACGCACGATCACGCCATTGCTCGGCACCATGCCAGCCGTCTGCGTGCATGAGGTCAAACAGGCAATCACCGACTGTCAAAGGTGTTTTTTCATGGGGTGTCGGCCAATTGAAAAAATCAGTGGCCCCTTTTTTAAGCGCAACAAATACCACTCTTGGCCTGAGTTGTGAAACGCCGAAATCACTGGCATTTAAAAGACGCCATTCGGCAAAATACCCCATCTTCTTAAGATCAGCCACCAGTTTGGTTCTGTATTCATCAAAAATACTGTCCAATATTCCTCTCACATTCTCAAACATGACTGCCTGAGGCCTGCATTCAGCCACTAAACGAAGTGCCTCAGGAAATAAATCCCTTTCGTCCTCATTACCAAGCTGCTTGCCAGCACGAGAAAATGGAGGACATGGAACTCCTCCAGCAAGCAAATCAATTCCTCGCCATTTTTCAGCAGAGTAGTGGCGCAAGTCTCCTTCGACAACATTCCAATGAGGGCGATTCACCCGCAGGGTTTGACAAGCTGGGGCTTCAATTTCGACAAGGCTGAGATGGTCAAATCCAGCCAACTCAAGCCCTAAGGCCTGACCTCCGGCGCCAGCGCAAATTTCTATAGAACTGAGTGACATGGGATTGGTTTTTTGAGGGTTCAATGAATGAGGGCGCGCAGCCCGCGCTTATTTGTAAAACGCCTCGACCTGGCCCTTCAGCGTGATCAGCAGGGGGCGGCCTTTGCGGTCCAGGGTTTTGCCGGCGGGCACCTTCACCCAGCCTTCGCTGACGCAGTATTCCTCCACATCAAAGCGCTCTTTGCCGTTGAACACGATGCCGATGTCGTGCTGGAACACGGCGGCGATGTGGTGCGGGCTGCGCGGGTCAATGCTCAGGCGGTCGGGCAGGGCGGGGGCTTGGGTGGCGGCGGTGGTATCGGTCACGGGTTAACGCTTTCTGGGTGAATGCACAAAGCCCCGGATTTTCCCGGATTTGGCTGCACCCACGCTTGGCCCGGTGCGGGTGCAGCCAGCGCTTTGTAGCGCTGCGCTTTAAAACGGCGCCGAGTCGGGGTCGGTATCGGGCGGTGCGGTGGCCGGGCCGGTCACGGTGCCAGCGCTGCTGGCACGGGTGGGCTGGGCGGTGGCGGGCGAAGAATCAGATGCAGGCGCAGCGCCCATGCCGCGCTCACTCTCGCCGCCCAGGGCCTCGATCAGGTCGGGAATCAGGCTGCGCAGCTCGCCCGTGGCAATGGCCACATCGGCATCAAAGCCGCTGTCGTCCTGGCTTTTGCCTTCCATCACGGCGTCCAGAAACGCCAGCTTTCTGATTTGCAATCCCTCACTGAGGATGAACGACACGCGGCCATCCCAGGTCATCGCCAGTTTGGTGGGCAGCTTGCCAGCGGCAATGTGCGCCTGCACTTCTTCGATGTCCAGCGGGTGGCGGGCGTAGCGCACCACGGCTTTTTCTTCATCGGCGCTTTTGAGCTCGCACTCGCGGTCGATGCTGAAGCCGGCGGGCGGCTCTTGCGTGGCCAGCCAGTGGGCCATGGCGGCGGCGGGCGAGGTCTGCGTGTCCAGCAGCGACACCGACAGCCCCGGCAGCGCCTCGACCAGCGCGCTCACCACCTCGTCGGCGCGGCCCTGGGATGAGGTGCCCAGCACCAAAAAGCGCGCCTCGCGGTCAATCCACACCCACATCGCACCCTGCTTGGTGAAGGCCATGGGCAGCAGGTCGAGCTTGGCTTCTTCCTTCAGCTCTTTGCTTTCTTTTTTGCCGGGCTTGCGGCCCGTTTCCTGCTCGATGCGGGCGGCTTTCTCGGCCACACGGCGCGCCAGCACGGAGCCGGGCAGCACCTTGGACTCGACCATGAAGCGCAGCACCCACTGGCCGCCGACGGATTCGGCCAGCGGGCCGTGGGCCTCGCCGCGCGGCGGCACCCAGCCCCAGGCGCGCTCTTGCGTGGCGCCGCACTCCATGAACGGCGCCTTGGCCAGCACGGCTTCGACTTGCTCCAGACCGATCTGCCACTGCGGCGCGATGCGGTACACGATCATGTTCTTGAACATAGACACCTTTTCTTCTGACGGAGGGGCAAAAACACCCCAAGGCGGCCATTGTCGGGGCTGGCCCCATGGCGCGTGGCCCGTCTGGCCGCCGGAAAATGAATGAATTTGATAGCTGCTCGCGCTTATCCAGCAAGGGTTTGAGGCACTTTTTGTTCTCAATATGGCCCAGCCCTGGCCAGCGCGAGAGGGGGCAACTTTACACAGCCTCATCACGGCGGTCATGGCGGCGATACACGCGCGCGGCACACTGTCTGTCACCGCTGGTGCAATGGCGCTGGCGTCCACACTTTCCTGAAAGGATTTCTCCATGGCCTTTTTTGCCCACCGCCTTGCTGCTGCTGCGGCTGCCGCCGCACTGAGCGTTTTGACCCTGCCCGCACTGGCCCAGCCAGCGGCCAGCGCACCCACCGCCGCCAGCCCGGGCGCAGCCACTGCCCCAGCGCCCGGCTACGCCATGCACCACGGCCAGCACATGCGCCACGCCCCCGATATGGCCCGGATGCAAGAGCGCCGCGCCCAGCACCTGGCCGCCTTCAAAGACAAGCTGCAAATCACCGCTGCACAAGAAGGCGCCTGGAACACCTTCACCGAGGCCATGCAGCCAGGCCGGCGCCACGCCCGCCTGGACGCCCAGGACATGGCCCAGCTGACCACGCCCGAGCGCATCGACCGCATGCGTGCCCTGCGCGCCCAGCGCAACGCCGAGGCCGACCGCCGTGGCGACGCCACCAAGGCGCTGTACGCCGCGCTCACGCCCGCCCAGCAAAAAACCTTTGACGAACACGCCCACCGCATGCAGCGCCAGCACGGCGCACGCGCTGGCCATGGCGAGCACCATGGGCACCACCACGGCCAGCACCACGGTGGTGGCACAGGCGATGGGCCGCGCAGCGAGCGCCCCGAGCCAGGCCGCGCCGCCCCCTGAACGCCAGCCTGCGGGCACGGCGGCGGGGCACGCCACTACACTGAATCCTTTCAGACCAAGAGGGATTTCGCCATGGCCGCCACCTTGTTCAGCCCCCTGCCCGCCCCCCGCGCCCTGGCGTGCAGCATCGTCCTGGCGCTGGCCGCGCTGCCTGCCCTGGCGCAAAGCACCGCGCCAGCACAGGCCACGCGCAGCCTGTACCTGCAAGTGGCACGCGCCAGCGAGCACACCCAAACCTACACCGTGGGGCTGACCCAGCCCTGGGCCACCTGGCAGAGCACGCTGTGGGGTGCGCCGCTGCGCGGGCACTGGGATCTGCACCTGAGCCAGTGGGCCAGCGACCACCCCGGGGGCAGGCAGCACACCACGGTGCTGGGCATCACGCCCACGCTGCGCCTGTGGCCGGGCGGCCTGGGCGCAGCCTGGTTTGTCGAAGGCGGCATAGGTGCCGTGCTGGCCAACCGGCGCTACAGCACGCCCAGCAAAACCTTCAGCACCCGTTTCAACTTTGCCTCGCACCTGGGCGTGGGCGTGCGCCTGGGGGCGCAGCAGCAGCACGAATGGCTGCTGCGCGTGCAGCATGTCTCCAACGCGGGCCTGAAAAAACCCAACCCGGGCGAGAACTTCCTGCAACTGCGCTACGCACTGCATTTCTGAAGCGCCCAGGGCAGGCCGCTACCGCCAGCGCATGGCCGCCGCGAGGGCAAACACCGAATTGGGCACCCCTTCGGGTGGCAGCTGGCGCTTGGGCTGGACGGGGTAGTGCTTGGGCGCGGGCACCGGTACGGGTTTTTTCTGGGGCACATACCCGGTCGCCAGATGCTGCTCGACCAGCTCGGCCAGCGGCACCGAGCTCAGGTGCTCCAGCAGCGTCTGGTTGAATGCCAGCCACAGCTCGTGGGTCATGGCGCCCTGGTGAACGCTCATGGCATCGCTGGTGGCGGCGGGTTCTCTGGTTTTGCGCTCTTCAGCCGCCAGGGCAATGTCTGCGGTGGTGATGTCCGCCGCGCTTTTGGCCAGTGCGTAGCCGCCGCCAGGCCCCCGGGTGCTCACCACCAGGCCCGCCCGGCGCAGGGCGCTGAACAATATCTCCAGATACGACAATGAAATGCCGTGGCGCTCGCTGATGGCAGACAGAGCCACCGGCCCGTCGCCACAGTGCAGTGCCACGTCCACCATTGCCGTCAGGGCAAATCTGCTTCGTGTCGTCAAGCGCATGGGGTACTCCTAAAAATCCGACAACGCCAAGTGCGTTGCCAATGGTTGCCACTGAACGATGCCCTCATCGGTGCATCCTTTTTCCATCACCCGCAATACCCTGGACATGCCCACGGCCAGTGCCCAGTCTTGCGCCTCCAGTACCGTGACCTGGTGCGGTGCGCCCGGGTTGACGGGCTTGACCTCCACATCAAAGGTCTGGTCGGCCTTGTCCGTAGCCACCTTGACCACAGCGCCGCGCAACGGAATGTCAAACGGCGGGCGCGGCCCGGCCTTGCCGTCAAAGTCAATGCGCAGCACACAGCCGGGCCGCATGGCGTAGCTCCATTTGCGCTCGGGATGGGCATCGTTGCCCAGGGCATTGAGCTGCGCCAGGCGCTGGTCTTGCGTCAGGTAAAGCGGGTCTACGGCCGCAACGTCCTGGGTGGGGTAGCCCTCCATGCAGGCCGTCGTGGCGCCCAACGCCAGCAGGGCAAACACGAGGCGCCAGCGCGGCAGGGGTGGGGCCTGGCCAGCGCCGGGCCGGGGGGCAAAGCGCGCCAGCCGGTTGCGGCGAACAAGGGCAGACAGTAAGGTGGTGTCCATGGTTTGGAATTGGCAGGTGTTTTGGTACAGACAGCACCCTGCGGATTCGGGCGTGCATGCGTACACGACCACCCCCATCCGAGGGAAGAAAAACGCACCGCCCGGCGCATCCGAAGCGGTGTCTGGGCCCAGTCACCCAGCGCCTTGGGCACCAACGTGCCAGCGCCAGTCGATCAGGCCGCGAAGCCTGCCGTTTCAGGGGGTTTGTGCGGGGGATCGGTGATGGCGGACAGCGCCGTGTTCACGCGCCGGGGCACGGCGGCGACGGGGTTGGCGGTGTCGGTGCTGGCGCCTGCGCATGGCTCCAGCTGGTCGGGGAGATCGTCCTTGTTGTCCATCAAGGCGTGATCGTCTGCATCCGAGAAAGCGCCCGGCACTTCAGGGCTGTGCTGCGTGCCCTGCACAGCCACCTCCTGCCCCTGTGTGACAGGGAGCGGGGGATTCACGCCTGCGGCGGACAACCCCACGCACAGGAGAAAGTGAAGAATCAAAACCGCAATGAAGCGCCGTAGCATGGTGGCGCAATTATAGGGATGGCCTTCCAGGCCCCGTGCCCGGGCGCGTTTTGGCACGGCCCTGCTGCACTTTTCCCTCTTTCCCATTTGTTCTTGGCACGGCCCGCGCCGCAGTGCAGCCCGGCCTGGACGGCTCCCCTCCCCCCACATACATACCTTGCTCCCGCGCAACCAGCGGGCTCCCGGCGGCACAACGTGCCCGCCGAAGTTTGTCCAGGACAAAACCAGCCTGTGGATAACCCTGTGGTCAAAAACAGGACAACCAGGCAGTTATCCACAGAAAAATGCCACGGCACGCAGTTATCCCCGTTGCGCAGCGCCAGCAACAGGGCTTGGCACACAGGGTTTGGCGCGCGCTAACTGTTTGGCAGCATTCAGGAAAGAATAGTTATCCACAGGATAGGCCAATCCTTACTATTACTACTATTGAATTAGATTGGTTTAGCAGAACAAGTCTGATTTTTTCCGGCGTGCGATGTTCCCCGTTCAACTTCGCGCGGCGCGGGGGGGACCTGACAAGAGTTATCCACAGGCCTTTCAGAAAAATGGGCTTTGCGGCGCAAAAAATCGGTTTTTTGCTCTTTTTTTGAGAGCTATTAGCGCTTTACTGGCGGGGTTTTCAGGCTGTTGACCTGTTTTTTTTCGGCGCCCGGCGCGCACAAGGACAACCCTGGGGAAAAAACCCGCACAACCCAAGACTTATCCACAGAAAAATGACCCGGCCCCAAGTTGTCCCCGTTGCGGTGACAGCAGGCGCGGGGGGCAGCGCACAGACATGTCCGAAACACAAGTCCTTGTTTGACAAAGGAAAAGTGAAGTTATCCACAGAAAAGGCAAAACCTTACTACTACCACTATGTATTCATAGAAGTTATAGATAACAACATCCCATCGCGCCCATGCCAGACACCAGCGCAGCGCCCGCGCGCGTTGCGAGCTTGCTTTTTGCTATTACTTTGATAGCTACTTGCGCTGATTACGCAAGGCTTAGAGCCTGATTTGGCTTGTATTCACGCACGGCATGCGCACACGGCCTGGGTGTGCAGTGGCTGTGGACAACAGGCGTGCGCAGGCCGCACAGGCGGGCGCTGCACGGCAAACGGGTCGGGGTGGAGGGGGTGGGGCCTGCTCAGCGCACAGGACGGCGCAGCAGGGGCTCCAGCAGGTGCTGTGGCAGGGGTTTGCTGAACAGGTAGCCCTGGAAGGCGGGGCAGCCGGCGTGCAGCAGCGCATCGCGCTGTTCGGTGGTTTCCACGCCTTCGGCGATCACGGTCAGGCCCAGGCTGCGACTCAGGCCGATGATGGTGTTGACGATGGCGGCGTCATTGGGGTCGGTGAGCAGGTCGCGCACAAAGCTCTGGTCGATCTTGAGCTGGTGCAGCGGCATGAGCTTGAGGTAGCTCAGCGAGGAGTAGCCGGTGCCAAAGTCGTCCAGCGAAAAGCCCACGCCCAGCGCGCCCAGCGCGGTCATGGTGGCAATGGTGGTTTCCATGTCTTCCACCAGCAGGCTTTCGGTCAGCTCCAGCTTGAGCAGGTGCGCCGGGGCGCCGGTGATTTGCAGCACATGGGCCACGTCATCGACGAAGCCAGCGTGGCGGAACTGGCGCGAGCTGACGTTGACGGCCATGCTCAGGCCCTGCAGCGCGGGGTCGCTGCGCCACTGTGCCAGCACCTGGCAGGCGGTGTGCAGCACCCAGCGGCCCAGGGTCAGCACCAGCCCGGTTTCTTCGGCCAGGGGGATGAAATGGACGGGCGTGACCAGGCCGCGCTCGGGGTGCAGCCAGCGCACCAGGGCTTCCACCCCGATGTACTGGCCCAGGCGATCGACCTGGGGCTGGTAGTACAGCAGGAACTGGTCTTGCGCCAGCGCCTGGCGCAGGTCGGACTCCAGGGCCGCGCGCGCCGTGACCACGGCCTGCATGTGCGGGTCAAAAAACCGCAGGGTGTTGCGCCCTGCCGTCTTGGCCTGGTACATGGCCAGATCGGCCTGGCGCAGCAAGTCGCCCACGCTGGTGGTGCCTTCGCAGCAGAACGGGGCAATGCCGATGCTGGGGGTGCTTCGGTACTGGTAGCCCGCCAGCGCATAGGGCGCGGCCAGGGTGGTGAGGATTTTCTCGCCCACGCTGCGTGCGGTCAGGGCCAGCGCCTCGGGCTCGGGGCTGAGCCCTTCGAGCATCACCACGAACTCGTCGCCGCCCAGGCGTGCCACGGTGTCGGCGCCGCGCACACAGGTGTTCAGGCGCTGGGCCACCTGTTGCAGCAGCAAGTCACCCTTGTCGTGGCCCAGCGTGTCGTTGAGGGTTTTGAAGTTGTCCAGATCAATGAACAGCAGCGCCCCGCCTTCGTGGTTGCGCTGCGCGGTGGCCAGCGCCTGGTGCATGCGCTCCATCAGCAGCGTGCGGTTGGGCAGCCCGGTGAGGGAGTCAAAAAAGGCCAGGCGCTGGATTTCGCGCTCGGTGGCCTTGCGCTGGCGGATGTCGGTGTGGATGGCCAGGATGGACTCGGGCTGGCCGTCTTCGCTGCGCACCAGTGTCCAGCGCCCTTCCAGGTCGATGGCCTGGCCATCGCGGTGGTGCTGCACCAGTTCGCCCGTCCATTCGCCCTGGGTCAGCACGGTGTCGGTGGCGCGCTGAAAATGCGTCACCTGCTGGCGCAGGAGTTCGGGCATGGACTGGCCCAGCGCCTGGACGCGCGCCCAGCCGTACAGGCGCTCGGCACCCTGGTTCCAGAAGGTGATGCGGTGATCGAGGTCGCGCACCACGATGGCGTCCTGCGCCTTGTCCAGCAGTGAGGCCTGGTGGCGGATGCGGGCGTCCGAGAGCTGGCGGTCGATTTCGGTGGAGGCGCGGGCGGCAAAAATTTGCAGCGTGGACATGACGAACTCGGGGCTCTGCAAGGGCTGGCGAAACAGCACAAACACCATGCCCAGTGGCTGGCCCTGGGTGTCGCTGAGCTGCAAGCCGGCATAGGCCTGTGCGTTCAGCATTTTGACCAGGGCGGCCTGCGGGTAGCGCTGCACTGCGCTGTGTCGCACCACATGCTGGCGCTGGGTGAGCAGCACCAGGCTGGGCGTGCCCCCCAGGCTGTATTCGTCGTTGGGCAGCAGGTGCCCGTCTTGCACCACGGCCAGGGTGGTGATGCGCGGCACCTGGCCGCTTTTGCGCGGCAGCAGGCGGGCCACACAGCCGAGCTGGGCGCCCAGCACCTCGGCCATGTTGCGCGCCAGCTGGATAAAAAACTCGGTGCCCGTGGTGGCCGAGACGGCAGCGGCCACTTTGAGCACCGACGCTTGCAGGCGCTGCTGTTCTTTGCGCGCGCGCAGGCTGGTGATGCCAAAAGCCAGGTCGTTGGCCAGTCGTTGCAGCAGCCGCGCCTCTTCGGGGCTGATGTGCAGCACCTCGGGGGCATACAGGTACAGCAGCCCGAAGGTGCGCTCGTCCTGGCGCAGCGGCAGGCTGATGACGCCATGAAAACCGTGCGCCAGCATGCGATCGCGCAGGTCAGCATAGGCGGGCTCGCTGCGCACATCCTGCACGATCACGGGCTGGCCGGTGCGCACCGTGGCACCCGAGGGGCCTTGGCCGCGCGGGTCGGTGGCCGACCACGACAGGTTCAGGGTTTCCAGGTAGCCATCGTTGGCGCCGGCGTGGGCCACGGGCTCGATGGTTTTTTGCGCATCGTCGTGGGCAAAGCCCACCCAGCCCAGGCGGTAGCCGCCAATGTCCACGGCAATGCGGCACACGTCTTGCAGCAGGGTTTGTTCGGAGGTGGCGCGCACCATGGCCTCGTTGCAGGCGCCCAGCAGTTGCTGGGCGCGGCCCATGCGGGCCAGTTCGCGCTGGGCGCGCAGGCGCTCGGTGATATCGGTGGCCATGATCTGGCGCGCTGGCTGGCCATTGAAGGTGGTGCCGCGCGACCAGATCTCGACCTCCAGCACGGCGCCGCTTTGGTGCAGGTGGCGGTGCTGCAAGGCGTCGCAGCCGCCATCGAGGGGGATGGCCATGACCTCGGCGCGCAGCTGCGCGCGCTCTTGCGGCAGCCACAAATCGGTCATGGACATGGCCAGCAGCTGCGCTTCGGTGTAGCCGTACAGCGCCACCGTGGCCTGGTTGACGGCCAGGATGCGCAGGCTGTCGTCAAAGGCGTACACCCACATGGGTTGGGGGTGGGCATCAAACAGCAGCCGGTATTGCTGCTCGGAAGCGCCCAGGCGCGCGGCCACCTGGCGCAGGTGCAGCAAAGCGCCCAGGGATTCCGAGAGGATTTGCAAATGCGCGGCATGCCGTGCGCTGAACGCACCGGGCTGGGCGCTGGTGGCTTGCAGGGCACCGGCCACGCGGGCGTTGATGCGCAGCGGCGTGGCCAGCACAGCGCGCACCTGCGGCGGGTAGGCGGGCAGGCTGCCATCCAGTTCCTGCGGGGGGGCCTGGGTGTCGTTGCACTGCACCGTCTGGCCCGCTTGCAGTGCGCTCCACAGCGGGCTGTGCGCCAGGAGCGGCACAGACGGCGTGCTGCCTTCTTCGCACAGCCCCGGCCCGGCGCAGGCACGGGCCACGCCATTGAGTTCGACCACAGCGTCCGTGGCGCCGGTGATGCGCAGCACCGCCTGCGCCACCAGCTCCAGCAGCGCGCTTTGGCGCAGCTCCAGCGAGGACATTTTTTGCTGCACCTGCACCAGCTCGGCCTGCACCTGCGCCTCGTCCAGCGCGGCCAGGTGGGCGTGTTTGTCGGCGCTGATGTCTTTCATGCCGCCCACCATGCGCAGTGCCCGGCCCTGGGCATCGCGCAGGACAAAGCCCCGGTCGAGCACCCAGATGCTGCGGCCATCGTCGCGCAGCATGCGGTACTCGGCCTGCCAGGCGTTGTGGTCGTGGTCGGCGGAGGGGGCGCCGGGCTGGTCTTGGGTGGCTGCGCGCAGTGCCTGCACCACGCGCTGGCGGTCAGCCGGGTGTACGCGCTGGGCCCAGGCTTCGTTGTTGGGCATGGGCTGGTCGGGGGCCATGCCCCACAGCGCCCTGAACGAGCCGCTCCACCAGATGTTGCCGCTGCGCACGTCCCAGTCCCACACCGTATCGGCGGTGGCGTCAGCCACCAGGTGAAAGCGCTCTTCGCTCAGGCGCAGCGCCTCGTGCTGGCGGCGCAGTTGCAGTTGCGCCATGGCCTGGCTGGCCAGGCTTTGCAGGGCGCTGCGCTGGGCGACGTCCAGGGTGCGTGGCTGGGTGTCCATCACCACCAGCGTGCCCAGGGCAAAACCGTCGGGGGTGACCAGCGGCGCGCAGGCATAAAAACGGATGTGCGGTGGCCCCAGCACCAGCGGGTTGTCTTTGAAGAGCGGGTGCTGGCGCGCATCGGGCACCTCGACCACCTCGCGCCGGCCATCGAGCCAGTGCGTGCAAAAGGCCACGGCGCGGTCGGTCTGGGGCATGGCCACGCCCACTGCCGCCTTGAACCACTGGCGCCGGGCATCGACGAAGTTGACCAGCGCCATCGGCACGGCGCACACCTGCGCAGCCAGACGGGCCAGCTGGTCAAAGGCCTCTTCGGGCGCGGTGTCCATGATGGCGTGCGACTGCAGCACAGCCAGGCGCTGGGCTTCGGCGTTACCGGGCTGCACGGGTGCGGTCATGGGCCTGCTCTGTGCCACAGCGGACAGGCGCTGATTCGGTAGGAAAGAAACCAGAACGCTTGCATGGATCCATCGCTGGGGTCGGTTGAAAAAAGAACCACCGACGCAGCACCAAGGCAATGGTGCCTACGCCGTGGGCGTTTTCAGGGGGTATTTATCCTACACCGCAGGTTGTGGCGGCAAGCCGTGATTACATCAATTCCGTGACACTATGAAAAAGTGAGCTGTTAGCGCTTTTTACGCAAGGGTTGGAGGCACTTTTGACCGGTTTTTCAGGGCCTGCGAAACGCCACGGTCTGCGCTGACCAGTAGTGTGCGTTGAGCCGGTCCAGCCGCACGGTGCCACCCGTGGACGGGGCGTGGACAAAGCGCCCCTCGCCCACATAAATGCCTGCATGGTGGGGCGCACGGCCCTTGCCGAACACTACCAGATCGCCCGTGCGCAGCTGCTCGCCCGCCACCGGCTGGCCCCAGCCGCTGAGCTGCGCCACGGTGCGCGGCGGCGCCACCGACACCCGGGCGCGGTACACGTAGCCGATCAGTCCGCTGCAATCGAAGCCGCTGTCGGGGGTGTTGCCGCCGTAGCGGTAGGGCGTGCCCACCAGCCCCAGGGCGTGGATGGCGATGTCATGGGCCATCTCGTCCGTCAGGCGCGAGGCCTGCGGCGGTGCAGTCGGTGCGCGCGGCGCTGGCGGGGTGCTACAGCCCGCCAGCCACCACACCAATGCGGATGACAGGGCCAGGGTATGGAGTGATCGCATGGCAAAAGGGTAGCGCAATTCGATGATGATGGCCCCCTTGCCACCACGCCGCCTGCCTGCATGACCGATACCCCCCAGACTGACCGCAGCCCCTGGGCTGTTTTCTGGATTTTTCTGCGCCTGGGCCTGACCTCGTTTGGGGGGCCGATAGCCCACCTGGGCTACTTCCGCCAGGAGTTGGTGGTGCGGCGCCAGTGGCTCACCGAGCGCAGCTATGCCGACCTGGTAGCCCTGTGCCAGTTTCTGCCTGGGCCTGCCAGCAGCCAGGTGGGCATCGCCCTGGGGCTGTCGCGCTCTGGCTACGCGGGGGCCTTGGCGGCGTGGGCGGGTTTTACGCTGCCGTCGGCGGTGGTGCTGATGTTGTTTGCGCAGGGCATCACCCATTACGGCGATGCCTTGCCCACGGGTGTGCTGCACGGCCTGAAGGTGGTGGCGGTGGCGGTGGTGGCGCAGGCCGTATGGGGCATGGCACGCAACCTGTGCCCCGATGTGCCGCGCATCACCACCATGGTGGCCGCCACCTGCGCGGTGCTGCTGGTGCCATCGGTGTGGGTGCAGGTGGGTGTGATGGCCCTGGCGGCGGCGGTGGGCCTGCGCTGGTGCAAGCCACCGCCCGGACAGGCGCATGACCCGTTGCCCATGGCCATCGGGCCACGGGCGGGCGCGTTCTGGCTGACGCTGTTTTTTGCGCTGCTGATCGGGTTGCCGCTGTGGGCTGGCGCATCGGCCCACCAGACGCTGGCCTTGGTCGATGCCTTCTACCGCGCAGGCGCCCTGGTGTTTGGTGGCGGCCATGTGGTGCTGCCGCTGCTGCAAGCCGAGGTGGTGCCGACGGGCTGGGTGGGCAACGATGCCTTTCTGGCTGGTTACGGCGCCGCGCAGGCCGTGCCCGGCCCGTTGTTCACTTTTGCGGCGTTTCTGGGCGCGGCGATGCAGCAGCCGCCCACGGGCTGGCTGGGGGGGCTGGTGGCCCTGCTGGCCATTTTTGCGCCCTCTTTTTTGCTGGTGCTGGGTGCCTTGCCGTTCTGGGAACGCCTGCGCGGCCACCCCCGTACGCAAGCGGCGCTGGCGGGCACCAACGCGGCGGTGGTGGGGCTGCTGCTGGCAGCGCTGTACCAGCCGGTGTGGACCAGCGCCATCCACACGCCGCCAGACTTTGGCCTGGCCCTGGTGGCCTGGGTGGCGCTGATGTTCTGGAAATGGCCACCCTGGCTGGTGGTGCTGGGCAGCGCTGTGGGGGGTGCGGTGTTAGCCCACGCCCTTTGACGGTGCTGGGGCGCTACGGCTGCGCAGCGGCGGCCAGCTGGGCCAGCAACGTGGGCACCGCCGCTTTGGTGCAGCGCTGCAACTGCACCAGCAGATCGTGGTCGGGGGCGGCCACGCCCCAGCGGGTGCGCAGGTCGTGCTGCATGCGCGCCAGCAGCGCAGCGGCCATTTCGGCATCGGCCAGCGCGCGGTGGGCCTGGCCGGTGCGCGGCAGGCCGTGGTAATCGACCAGCACGCCCAGCTGGTGGTTGGGCGCCTGCGGGTACAGGCGGCGCGATAGCAGCACGGTGCAGGCAAAGGGCTGCGCTGCGGGCAGACCGGCCAGTGCCAGCTCGGCCTGCCAGAACTTGCGGTCAAACGCCGCGTTGTGCGCCACCATGGGCGCGCTGCCCACAAAGCGCGCGGCCTCCGCCATCACACTGGCCGCCGCAGGCGCGGCTTGCACCATGGCGTTGGTGATGCCCGTGAGCTGCGTGATGAAGGGCGGCACCCAGGTGCCCGCGTTCATCAGGCTCTGGAAGCGGTCTACCACCCGGCCCCCTTCGAGCAGCACGATGGCCACCTCGGTGGCGCGCGCCCCCTGATCGGGCGAGATGCCGGTGGTTTCAAAGTCGATGACGGCGATGGGAGACATAGGCAGCAAGGGGCAATCGAAAAAACGCTTCAGGGGCGTGGCCGCACCAGGCGCACGGGCAGCAACTCGCTCTTGGCGATATCGCCGCGCGCCTCGCCGCTGGACAAGTCCACCGCCCAGCCCTGCGTAAAGGCCATCTGGTTGGCGCTGCGGTCGCTGTTGCCCTGCTGGACGTTGTCGTATTTATAGGCATTGACCGAGAAGGTCTTGATGTTGGCCGTGCCCGTCCAATGCCAGTCTTGCGGCGCGTTGGGGAACAGCTCGGGGTCCAGGCCGGGCGGATCGGCACGCTTGTTCACCAGGCGGCGCAGCTCATTGACGCGTGGCAAGCGCCAGCGCACTCCCTCGGCCTTCCAGCGCGCGGTGGCCAGCGCAGCCGCTTCGGTGTAGGTCAGCAGCAGCGGCTGGCCGGTGCAGGTGCGGCCATTCCAGCGCATGCCGTGGACGCAGCGCGGCCAGGCCAGGTGGGCGCGCTGGTCGATGGCGTAAGCGCCATCGGCAGACAACACCCACTGCGCCTTGGCAGGCACAGCGGCTGCGGTGGAGTCCGCCGACATCGCAGCGGCATCTGTTGCTTCAGCCTCTGGCGCAGCCAGGGCGGCGGGCGCAGCAGGCTGTGCGGGCGCCAGCGCAGGCGCCACAGCACTGGCCAGGCACACCAGCGCCTGACAAAAGACGGGTACGAGCGGTTTCATGGGGGTTCTCCTGCGGGCATCCAACATGGTTGCATGGTAGCTGCCCGCCAGCGGTGTTTTCAGTGCCCGGCTGTTTTGGGATGGGCCAGAAAGAAGCGCAGCATCTCTTGCGTCGCACTGATGCCGCGCGGGTCCGTGTGGCTGCCTGTGGCATGGCCGCCCGACCACGCATGGCCTGCGCCGTGCAGCACCCAGTGCTCGGCCACCACATCGGCATCGACGTCGGTATCGGCACCGGGGCTGACCCTGCCAGCCCTGCGGTGGTGGTACACCGTGCGGGTGTAGCGCTGGCCTGCCACCGACTGGCCCGGAATGCTTTGGCGCTGCACCCTGGCGGGGCTACCGGCCAGGGCCTGCAAGGCGGCATCCACCAGGTGCTCGCTGTTTTTGGCATGAACGATGGTGTCGGCATCGCCATGGAACACGATCAGCGGGGGGTACGAGGCCGGGTTCGGGGCGGCGTGCGCGGGCACCACAGTGGGCAGGGTGCCCGTGCGCATGGCCGACAGGGCTGCCGTCAGGTTGTGGGCCGCACCGGCCTGCAAGCCCGAGTGCACGCCCACGGCAGCGAACACATCGGGGTATTCACGCCCCAGCACCGCTGCCATGGCACCGCCTGCTGACAGCCCGGCCGCGTACACCCGCTGCGCATCCACGCTGTGGCGTTGCGCCACGTCGCGCACCATGGCCACCAGCAGGGCGGGTTCGCCCATGCCCCGGCGCTGGTGGTGCGGTTCAAACCAGTTCCAGCAGGCGTTGACGTTGGCGCTGCGCGGCTGGGCCGGGTACAGCACCAGGGCGTTGGCCTGCGCTGCTGCCAGGTTCATGCCGGTGCCGATGGCAAAGTCGTCGGGGTTTTGGGTGCAGCCGTGCAGCATCAGCACCAGCGCCATGGGCTGCTGTGGCGTAGCGCCTGGGGGCACATACAGCCGGTAATGGTGCAGCGTTCCAGCGTGGCGGAAGTCCACGTACTCAAAGCTGCCCGGGGGTTCGGTGTGCACCAGTGCGTTGGTGGCAGAGGGGGTTGCGTTGCCGTCCATGGTGGGTCCTTGTCGATAAAGCCGACCATGCAGGCCAGACCGGATACGCTGGTTTCCAGCGCCCGGCCCGCAGTCCGCACGGCCTGCCGCTATCCTAAAAAAGAACCCGGATGTTTGCAGGATCGCGCCAGCGCACTACGGCTCGGTCGGGCCGCGCTTGCGCGACTGCGACTGGTTGTCGCTGCCGATGTGGTCGGTGCGGTCACTGCGACTCTCGGGGGTGCGGCGAGCCTCGTTTTTTTGCGTGGGTGCTTGCTCGCCCTGGCGGTTGTGGTCGTTTTCCACCTTGTGCTTGCCGGGTTCCTGGCGATCTTGGGGGGCAGTGTTTTTCATGGTAGCTCCGGGGTGATGGAGCTATCCACTCTAGGCCTGCCCCCACCCATAGCGCGTGGGCGCACAGCGTGGCGTGTTGTGCGGTATCTCCCACAGTCCACGGCACTGCGGCGTCGGCAAAATGGAGACTGTTTTTGGCCTCCAGCGCTGATGCAGCGGGCGCCAGCAGCTCACTTTTTTGATATGACTTTGCACCCGATCAGCATTGCGGGAACCGGGCACCGGGCCTTGGATTGGCCAGGGATTACGCTTTTTTCAAGAACTCGGATTTGAGCAGCATGCTGCCCAGGTCGGTTTTGCAGTCCACGTTGTGGCCGTCGGCGCCATCGACCAGGCGGATGCTTTTGATCTTGGTGCCCTTTTTCAGCACCGACGACGAGCCTTTGACCTTCAGGTCTTTGACCAGGATGACCGCATCGCCGTCTTGCAGCAGGTTGCCGTTGGCGTCTTTGACGGCGCCCTGGCCAGCGCCATCGCTGGCGGCATCGTCGGCAGCGGCACCAGCCTGCGGCCACTCATGGGCGCAGTCGGGGCAGACGTAGTTCTCGCCATCGGGGTAGGTGTTCTCCAGGCCGCATTGCGGGCAGGCGGGGATGGTGTGGGGCATGGGATGCTTTCAGTAGGGCGTAGCGCCAAGGCCGCTATTGTCCCTGCGCCCCGCGCCGCACCAGCGTGAACGGCGGCAGGCCCTTGAGCAGGCGCTGGCCGTAGTGGGTGCGTGTGAGGCGCCGGTCATAGCAATAGACATGGGCCTGGTCTTCTTCGGTGCGGATGGCGCGGCCAGCCCACTGCGCCAGGCGCATGGCGGTGGCGGGCACCACCAGCTCGCTGAACGGATCGCGCCCCACGGCGCGCAGCCACTCGGCGCGGGTTTCGCCCACCGGATCGTCGGGCGGCGCAAAGGGCAGTTTGGTGATGAACACCGATTCGCACAGGCGCCCGGGCAAGTCCAGCCCTTCGCCAAACGACTGCATGCCAAAAATGATGGACGGCTGGCCCTGGGCCACGCGCTCGCGGTGGCGCGCCAGCAGCTGGGTGCGCGGCAGCGCGGTTTGCACCAGCACCAGGGCGCGCATGTCGGTGGGCAGGGCGTCCACCGCCTGGCGCAGTTGCTCGCGCGAGGTGAACAGCACCAGCGCGCCGTAGTCCACCAGCGCCAAGTCCAGCATCAGCGCATCGACCATCTCGGCGGTGAAGTGGGCCGCGTCTTTGGGGTCGGCGCGGGTTTCGGCAGCCACCAGCGTGCCCTGGGCGGCGTAGTCGAAGGGGCTGTGGACTTCGAGGGTGCTGGCCGCCTCGTCGCCGTGCAAGCCCGATTCGCGCAGAAAAAAATCAAAGCTGCCGCAGCTGGTCAGCGTGGCCGAGGTCAGCACCGCGCCACGCACCGCGCCCCACAGGTGGCGGCGCAGCGTGGCGCCGGGCAGGATGGGGCTGGCGTGGGCCTTGAGGGCAATCAGCTCGCCGTCCATCTCCAGCGTGAACCATTTGGCGTTGGGGATGGTGCGCGGGGCATCGGTGGCCTCTGCGCCCTCCTCGGGCAGGGGGGGGTCTTGCAGCAGCAGTTGCGTGGTGTCGTACACCGCCTCCAGGCGCGGCGCCAGCATGCCGATTTGCGCGTACAGCGTGGACAGTCGCCGCGCCTCGTCGGGTTTGTCGCGCATTTCGGCCTTGAGCGCTTTGCTGATGGCGCGCAGGCATTCCAGAAAGCCTGCGGCGTGGTGCGCCAGGTTGGCCAGCGGTGCGGTCAGTGCCTCGGGCAGGGCGCCGCCGGGCACGCGCACGCGCGCTGGGTTGCGCGCATCAGGCGCTCGCGTGCGGGCCTGGCCCCAGGCGGGGGGCGGGTTGCGCAGGGCCTCGCCGTACACGTCCATCACCAGCCGGGCCAGGTCTTGCAGGCCCTGGCGCAGCTGGGCGGCGTGGCGCGGGATGTCGGCCACCTCGCTGACTTCCACCAGCTGGCCAATGCGCAGGCCGTGGCTGGCCAGGCGGTCGATCCAGGTCAGGCGCGACAAATCCATGCTGCACGCGAATTGGTCGAGCGCGGTGGCGGGCAGGTGGTGGGCTTCATCGAGCACCAGCAGGCTGTTGTCCAGCTCGGGCAGCACGCGCGCGCCCAAAGACGACAGCAGCAGATCGTGGTTGGCCACGATGACCTGCGCGCCCACCAGCTCTTTGCGCTTGTCGAAGTAGGTGCAGCTGCCAAACAGCGGGCAGTGCTTGCCGGTGCAGGAGTGGGTCTCGGCGGCCACGGGGCTCCAGACTTCGGGCTCGGGCGGCACGTCCAGCGTGTCGCGGTCGCCGCCCCAGCCGCCCTGGGCCAGTGCCTGCGCCATGCTGGCGTAGAACTGCATGCGCGCCTCGGTTTCGTGGCGCGGGCGGGCAGCAAAGGCTTCTTCGGGGAACAGGTCGTCGTCTTCGCCGTAGGCCTCGCCGGTGCCCGCCAGCCGCTCCAGTTTGAGCTTGCAGACATAGCGCCCGCGCCCTTTGGCCAGCGCAAACTTGAACGGCTGGGGCATCTGCACCGCCAGCGCAGGCAGGTCTTTGTTGACCAGTTGCTCTTGCAGCGCCACGGTGGCGGTGGAGATCAGCACCCGCGTGCCGCGCGCCAGTGCCACCGCAATGGCCGGAGCGCAATAGGCCAGCGATTTGCCAACGCCCGTGCCCGCCTGGATGACGGCAATGGCGCGCGTGGGCACGGCGCCCTCGTCGTCGGATTTGCCCAGATCGGCGCTGCCGAAGGTTTGCGCCACCCGCTCGGCCATCAGCCGCTGGCCGGGGCGGTCGCGCAGGCCACCGCCAGCCTGCACCACCGCATCAAACGCCTGCAAGGCCGCTGGGGCCCACTCTGTAGAACTCATAGGGGCGAGAGTGTGGCACAGGGGCAGCGCGGCGGCGGGGTGGCTTTTAGGCCAAAACAGGCCCTGGCGCTTACGTGGTGGGCGCTATAAGCTATCAAAAAAATAGTAAAACGCCACGCCAGTCTGGACTGGCAAGGGCCGTGGCGAGGGCGTGTAACCGCTGGTATTCGCCAGCGATCGAGCATGTTTGTTGCAAGCTATCGATGCCCGGTGCAGGGCGTGCAGAGGTGCTACCGCAGGGCCTCGCAAACAACAGCCCACACCATCACCACCAGCCCAACGGCCATCAGCACAAAAACAATGCCGCTGGCCCACTGAACCGCCAATGTCCAAGGGTCTGGCAGGCCCAGTGCCCAAAACAGCACGCCCAGCACCACCAAGCCCAGCAGATAGATACCCATGGCGCGCACGCTGCGCGGCAGTGGTGAAGGTGCAGGCAACGGGTCAGAGGGGCGGGACATAGCCAATGCGGGGTGCCATCAAGACTTCTTGACCCACCAGCCCTGGTACAGGTAGGGCAGCCGTGGGCCTTGGCTGTCGGGTACGCCGCCTTTTTCTTCGACGCTGATGGCCAGTTGCGTGATGCCCTCCAGATCTTGCGCCTGGGCGGGGATTTGCAGGGTTTGGTATTCGCTCAGGGTCAGGCCCAAAGAGCGCGGCGGTTTGCCCTCTTGCAGCGCCCACAGTTGCAGGCTTTGTTGCGACTTCTCGCGCTCGCTGTGCAGGTGTTGCAGTTGCAGCACGCCTGCGCCGGGGTCAAACGTGACGAGCAGGGCGGGTTTTTGCGCCCCGTCCAGCAGCACGGCCAGGTAGCGCACCTGCGGCAGCAGCTCCACTTTGCGCTGCAAGTGCTGGATTTGCGCCTTGAGCTGGACGATCATGCTGGCGCTGGTGGCCCAGCCCAGCAGCAGCGCCAAAGCCAGCGCCACGGACAACACCCGCCACCACGGGCTGGCACAGCGTGGGGGCGCGGCTGTGGCGCTGGGTGCGCTGGAAACTTCGGGGGTGGACGGCGTGGAGGGGGTATCAGACATAGGGCGTGTGCGGTGGATCAGGCCCCAGTATGGCCGCTGGGCGGTGCGTGCGCCCGGCGGGCCTGCGCTGGCTTCAGCGCAGTTCGCCGTATTGGGTGCTGCTCAAGTCGGGGGCACGGGGGTCGTGGGTGGGCATTTCGGTGTCGGCAAACCCGGTGTCGCTGGGCGAGGGGTGCAGCAACGGCCCCGTTTGCACCGATACCCCCAACGGCGCGGGCGATGTGGGGCGGGCCGCTGCGGCACTGGCCAGCGCCCGCTTGAAGGCAGCCACTTCGTCGGCTTCGATGGGGTCAAACAGGTTCGGAGCGGGGGGGGGGGGCGTCAACAACGGCCCCGGCGGCTGTGCTGGGCGCACGGGTGCTGCTACCACCGGTTCAGGGCGGGGTTGTAACAAAGGCCGCTCGGGCGCGGCAGGGCGTGGCGTGGGGCGTGGTACAGGCGCTACCGGAGGCATGGGGGCCGAAGGCGCGGCCGGGGCCGCCGACACGCTGGCCCCATGGGGCGCAATGCCTTTTTGCGGCAGGCCCACGGCCACGTGGTCGTTGATGCGCCAGTACACGGCCGTGACGGCAATGTCGTAGCGGGTCTTGGCGGTCTGGGCGATCAGGGCTTCGATTTCGCTCAGGCGCACGGTTTCGCCGCCGTATTCACGGGCCAAGTCCATCATGATCAAAAACTGGCGCCCGCGCTGGTCCAGCGACAGCACCTTGAATTTGTAACTGGCCGACAACACGCCCGCGCGCACCATGGCATCGCGCACCACGATATAGAGCAGCTCGCGCCGCTCCATGCGCTCGTTGACGCGGTTGGCTGCATGTTCGGGTGGCGCGGAGGGTGTGAGCAAGGGACGACCATCGCGCCCGGGCATCAGGGGGACTGTCGCATCGGCATTGAGCAAACCTGAGGCATCGGCCGCCCGCGGTTTGGCGGGTGCAGATTTGCGCATGAACCAGCTAAGCAATGACATGGCTTTCTTTCTTCGGACAGCACCTGTAAAAATCCGAAAAGAGTGTACCGTGACTGTGTTGCGCTGACGGCCCTGGCGCAGGCCGTTGGCGGCACAAATACTGCTGAAAAAGCCTCAGGTGGCGGCCACGCGGCGGCGCCGGTTGCCCAGCCGTTTGGCCAGCACGGCCCCGGCAGCCATGCACAGGCCCAACGCAATGGCGGGCTGGCGGTTGGACAGCTCGGTAAAGCGCAGCGCCGTCAGCGCCCACAGGCGGCATGGCGCCGCCGCCTGCACGGTGGCACTGCGCGGGCGGTGCGAGAAAAAAGCGCCCTCGCCCACCACCGACCCGGCGCCCACCATGGCCATGCGCAGGCGCGCTTTTTCATCTTCGTAATGCACGCTGAGGTTGCCGCTCTCAATCAGGTACAGGGTGCGGTCAGAGACGCCCTGGGCAAAGAGCACCTGGCCTGCGTCCAGGGCGTAGGGCTGCAGGTAAGCAGAGAGTGCCTCCCATTGCGCGGGCGTCAGGGGGTTGGCCAGACAGTCTTCGGCCTGGGCTTCATCAATGGCACGGATGAGGCCCTGGAGCCCCGTTTTGCTGGCGGAGAGGTGGAGGGCTTGCATAGATCGTTGAAGCTAACGTGAACGGTGGTAAGCCACAAGGCTTTCTTACGCCTGATTACTGCTTCTTACACCAAGAGAGAATAAAAGTAATTATTTACCGATGCAGAAGCTGGAAAAGATCACCCCCAGCAAGTCATCGGAAGAAAACTCGCCGGTGATGTCGCCCAGGGCGTTTTGTGCCAGACGCAGTTCTTCGGCCAGCAAGTCCAGGGCCGGGCCGGTGGCGTCGAGTTGCGCGGCGGCCTGCGCCAGGTGCTCGGCCACGGCATGCAGGGCCTGCACGTGGCGGGCGCGGGCAATGAACACGCCTTCGGGCGCGGCCTGCCAGCCCACCACGTCGAGCAGGGTGCGGCGCAGGTCGGCCAGACCATCGCCCGTGCGCGCCGACAACCGCACGCTGGCACGTGCGCCCACCGTGGCCACCAGGCGGGCTGCGGGTGCAGCGCAGTCGCTTTTGTTCCAGACATCAATGACCGGAACATTTTTGGAGACTTTTTCGGCCATGGCGCCCGCTACATCTGCGTCAGCAGCTATGTATTCAGGAGCATCGCAGCGACTCAGGTCGTGCAGGAACAGCACCGCATCGGCCCCCGCGATTTCGTCCCAGGCGCGGGCGATGCCGATGCGCTCGACCTCATCGTGGCTCTCGCGCAGGCCCGCAGTGTCGATCACGTGCAGCGGCACACCTTCGATCTGGATGGTTTGCTGCACCTTGTCGCGCGTGGTGCCGGCAATGGGCGTGACGATGGCCAGCTCGGCGCCCGCCAGCGCGTTGAGCAGCGAGCTTTTGCCCGCATTGGGCTGGCCGGCAATCACCACCTTGATGCCCTCGCGCAGCAGCGCGCCCTGCTGTGCGCGCTGGCGCACCTGGGCCAATGTTTGCTCTAATTTTGATAGCTGCCCGCGCGCATCTGCCTTGCGCAGGAAGTCGATTTCTTCTTCAGGAAAATCCAGCGTGGCCTCGACCAGCATGCGCAGGTGGATGAGCGCATCGCGCAGCGCATGGATTTCGTGCGAGAACGCCCCCGACAGCGAGCGGCTGGCACTGCGGGCGGCTGCCTCGGTGCTGGCGTCGATCAGATCGGCAATGGCTTCGGCCTGGGCCAGATCAATTTTGTCGTTGAGAAAAGCGCGCTCGGTGAACTCGCCCGGCTGGGCCACACGCAGGCCGGGCAGCACGCGCTGGCCGCTGGCGGGGTCGGGCTGGTTGGCCGCTTCAAGGCAGCGCGCCAGCAGCAGTTGCAGCACCACGGGGCCGCCGTGGGCCTGGAGTTCGAGCACGTCTTCGCCGGTATAGGAGTGCGGCGCCGGAAAGTACAACGCCAGGCCCTGGTCTATGGGTTGTCCGGCGGCATCGCAAAACGGCAGGTAGGTGGCCTGGCGCGGCGTGAGTGGTCGCCCGCACAGCGTTTGCACCAGGCCCTGCAAGCCCTTGCCCGACACCCGCACGATGCCCACGCCTCCGCGTCCGGGGGCAGTGGCAATGGCGGCGATGGGGTCGTGGTGGCGGGCAAGCATGGTGGCAGTCACTGTACAGGGTTGCATGAAAAAGGCCGCTTGCGCGGCCTTGGGTGGGGTGGTTCAAGCCGTTACTTGAACTTGGGCAGATTGAACTGCGGCGGTACGCCCATGCGGGTGTTGATGAGCCACTGCTGGGCAATCGACAAGATGTTGTTCGTCAGCCAGTACAGCACCAGGCCGGCGGGGAAGAAGAAGAACATCACGCTGAAGATCAGCGGCATGATCCACATCATCTTGGCCTGCATCGGGTCGGGCGGCGCGGGGTTGAGCGCGGTTTGCAGCAGCGAGCTGAGCGTCATCAAGAGCGGCAGGATGAAGAACGGGTCGGGGGTGGACAGATCGTGAATCCAGCCGATCCAGGGGGCGTTGCGCATTTCCACGCTGGACAGCAGCACCCAGTACAGCGCAATGAACACCGGAATCTGGATCATGATGGGGAAGCAGCCGCCCATGGGGTTGACCTTTTCCTCGCGGTAGATGCGCATCATCTCTTGCTGCATCTGCTGGGGCTTGTCTTTCAGGCGCTCGCGCATCTCCATGATTTTGGGGTTCACGGCCTTCATTTTGGCCATGCTGGCGTAGGCCTTGGCGTTGAGCCAATAGAACATGATCTTGAGCAGCAGCACCAGGCCGACGATAGACCAGCCCCAGTTGCCCAGGAAGCTGTGGATTTTGTCCAGCAGCCAGTACAGCGGCTTGGCCAGGATGGTCAGCCAGCCGTAGTCTTTGACCAGTTCCAGCCCGGGGGTGAGGGATTCGAGGGTTTTCTCGATCTGGGGGCCAGCAAACAGGCGCGCCTCCAAGGACTTAGTGGCGCCGGGCTCAATGGTGCCCAGCGGGGTGATCATGCCCACCGAGTACAGGTTGGTGTCCACCTTGCGCATGAACATTTCGCGCTGCTCGCCTTCCGGCAGCAGCCAGGCGCTGGCGAAATAGTGCTGCACCATGGCCACGTAGCCGTTGCTGCTTTCCTTGGCGAAGTCGGCTTTGCCGCTCTCGATGTCCTTGAACTCCACCTTCTGGTACTTCTTGTCGTTGGTGTAAACCGCCGGGCCAGTAAAGGTCGAGTAGAAAGACGATTCCCCTGGCGGCTTGTTGCCATCGCGCACCAGTTGCAGGTAGAGCTGCGGCGACACGGCTGCGCTGCCGGTGTTGACCACTTCGTGCTTGACAGCGATGTCGTAGGCGCCGCGCTGGAGTGTCCAGGTCTTGACCAGTTTCAGGCCACCCAGATCGGGCGACTCGAAACGGATGCGCAGTTCGTTTTCGCCGGGCTGCAACGTGCGCGGGCCGGGCACGGCCACCATCGCAGTCTTGTGCGTGGGGTAGTTGCCGCCGATCAGGCCGGTTTGCGCCACATACACGCGCTGTGCGCTTTCATCGAAGAGCAGGAAGTTTTTCGACTTGTCTGCCATATCGGCGTGCTGCAGCAACTCGGCCTCTGTGAGGGAGCCGCCTTCGGTGTCAAAGCCCAGGCGGTAGATGTCTGTGGTGACTTCAATCCGTTCACGCGGAGTCTGGAGGGCCGCAGCAGGCTGACCAGGCACGGCGGCAGCACCTTGCGCCAGCGCAGCCGGTGCATTGGCCGATGGCACGGCAGCATTGCCTGCCTGCACGGGTGCGGCGGCGGGCGCAGAGGCGGCCGTGCTAGCGGGCGTTGGAAAAAAAGTGGCTTGCTTGCCGTTGTGCATCTGCCACTTGTCCCACAACAGGACCATGGAAAAGCCAAATATCACCCACAGAATGGTGCGGCGGATGTCGTTCATGGAGACTTCTTTGGTGAGGATGAGGGGGGAGCAGAAGAGAGCAGCCGTGAAAACAGCCGGGTAGCCCGTGGCGGCTCTGGTGGCACGGGGTCGTGGCCGCCCTGGCACCAAGGGTGGCAGCGGGCCAGGCGTGCCAGCGTCAGCCAGCTGCCAGCGGCAGCGCCATGCTGCTCCAGTGCTTGCAGCGAATAGGCTGAACAGGTGGGTTCAAACCGGCAGGCTGAGCCCAGCCAGGGACTCAGCAGCAGGCGGTAGCCCTTGACCACCGCCATGAGCAAACGGCGCATCATGGGCGCTGGCGGGCACGCGGCCCACTCGAAAGCGCTGCACGCTCAAACAACTCCAGCAGCTCTGCCCGCACGGCCTGCTTGAGCAGATCGGAGCGGGCACTGACAAACTGTTTGCGATCAAAAGCAGAGCGCAGGCGAACCACATGGGCAGCCTGCATCAGGTGTGGCTCAAAGAGCGCAGCCACACTGTAAATTTGTCGTTTGATGGTATTGCGCGTGACAGCGCGGCGCGCCCAGCGTTTGGGCACCATCGCTCCTAGCCAGACACCGGGTTGGATAAACAGGGACTGTGGTTCTGAACCCGACCCTGTCTCAGGATGCCCCTGGATGGCAGCGCTGTTGGCACTGAAGGCCAAGCGGTGCAGCGCGAAATGGGGCGTGCGCGCCACAGTGCCACCTGCCATGGCGGCTTGGAACTGTGGACGCGTTTTCAGCCGCTGCATGCAAGCACCCCCGTCCGGGCTCTGCCGGTGTCAACCGGGGAGCGAGCCAAAACCCTGGTGGGCCTCAGACGGCCAGGCGCTTGCGGCCTTTGGCGCGGCGTGCGTTGATGACAGCGCGGCCACCGCGGGTCTTCATGCGCACGAGGAAGCCGTGGGTGCGGGCGCGGCGGGTCTTGGAGGGCTGGTAAGTGCGTTTCATGGTGGTTCCTTGAGAGGGTTCAGTCCGGTGCGCTGCGGTGCCCTGAGGCGCCTATCTGGCGATGGCCGGTCAAATCATTGCCCTGAACACATTCAGGGAAACCGCAAATTATCGCAGGCTTGTGCCGTACAAGCAATGAAAGTCTGCAACCAAGTCCCTGCAACAAGACTTCTACAGCGGGGCATAAGTTGTGGATAACTCGTGGGCAAGCTACAATTTCCGGCCTCGAACCGTTCCTCCTATCCACAAAAATATTCCTGAAATGACAGAGGAACTTCCCCGCAACACCCCCCATCCATCCGGGCCGGATGCCGGTCAGGCGCTGTGGCAGGCCTGCATTGAACAACTGGCGCAAGACCTGCCCGCGCAGCAGTTCAATACCTGGATCAAACCGCTGGTGGCGCAGGTGGCTGGCGACTTTTCCCGCATCACCCTGTACGTACCCAACCGCTTCACGCTCGACTGGATTCGCGCCCAATATGCCGGTCGCATTGCCGCTCTGGTCGAGTCTCTGTATGGCCAGTCCATCGTACTGGAGTTAGCGCTGGCTCAGCGTACAGCCGTTTCCCGTACGCACTCTGTGGCGCCCTCGCCAGCCAACATGGGTGCAGTGGATCCCCCTGCTGCACCCGATGACAGCGCCCGTGGCGCTTTGCGCAACCGACTCAATGCCGGACTGACGTTTGACACCCTGGTTGAGGGCACGGCCAACCGCATGGCCCGTGCCGCAGCCATGCACGTGGCTGGCATGCCAGGGCACCTGTACAACCCGCTTTTTATCTACGGCGGCGTTGGTTTGGGCAAAACCCACCTGGTGCATGCCGTGGGCAACAAGCTGCTGGCCGACCGGCCCGATGCCAAAGTTCTCTACATCCATGCCGAGCAGTTCGTGTCGGATGTGGTTAAAGCCTACCAGCGCAAAACTTTCGACGAATTCAAAGAGCGCTACCACTCGCTGGATTTGCTGCTGATCGACGACGTGCAGTTTTTTGCCAACAAAGACCGCACACAAGAAGAGTTCTTCAACGCCTTTGAAGCGCTGCTGGCCAAGAAGAGCCACATCGTGATGACTTCGGACACCTACCCCAAGGGGCTGGCCGATATCCACGAACGCCTGGTGTCGCGCTTTGATTCGGGCTTGACGGTGGCCATTGAGCCGCCCGAGCTGGAGATGCGCGTGGCCATCCTGATCAACAAGGCGCGCGCCGAGAACGTGGAGATGCCCGAAGAAGTGGCTTTCTTTGTCGCCAAGAACGTGCGCTCCAACGTGCGCGAACTTGAAGGTGCGCTGCGCAAAATTCTGGCTTACTCGCGCTTCAACCAGAAGGAAATCTCCATCCAGCTGGCGCGTGAGGCGCTGCGCGATCTGCTCTCCATCCAGAACCGGCAGATCAGCGTGGAAAACATCCAGAAAACGGTGGCTGACTATTACAAGATCAAGGTCGCCGATATGTACAGCAAAAAGCGTCCAGCCAGCATTGCCCGGCCCCGCCAGATTGCCATGTACCTGGCCAAAGAGCTGACACAAAAGAGCCTGCCCGAAATTGGCGAGCTGTTTGGCGGCCGCGACCACACCACGGTGCTGCACGCTGTACGCAAGATTTCTGCCGAGCGCCAACAGCTCACGGAACTCAACCAGCAACTGCACGTGCTGGAGCAAACCCTCAAGGGCTGACGATGGCGCCGACCGGCTGCGTTGTCACCAGAAACCACCCCCCGAGCGGGCAAAATGATGGGCTTGACAGCCCCAGGGGCAGCGCCTGTAAGGCCGCCCCCACTGACACCCAAATCCACAAGAGGTTGACATGATTGTTCTCAAGGCCCCCCAAGACAAGGTACTCGCTGTGTTGCAGTCGGTCGCCGGCATCGTTGAGCGCCGCCACACGCTGCCCATCCTGGCCAACGTCATGCTGCGCAAAACTGGCAACGCCTTGCAGTTCACCACCAGCGACCTTGAAATCCAGATCCGTACCACCGCTGAGCTGGGCGGCGACACCGGCGACTTCACCACCACCGTCAACGCGCGCAAGCTCATCGACATCCTGCGCACCATGCCCGGCGACCAGACCGTAGGACTGGAAAGCAGCAGCCAGGACAAGCTGGTGCTCAAAGGTGGCAAAAGCCGCTTCACGTTGCAGACGCTGCCCGCCGCAGACTTTCCACTGGTGCAAGAGTCGGCCAGTTTTGGTCCCACCTTCAGCGTGCCGCAAAACACCCTGAAAAACCTGCTCAGCCAGGTGGCGTTTGCCATGGCGGTGCAGGACATCCGCTACTACCTCAACGGTATTTTGTTCGTGGCCGAGGGCAAACAACTGAGCCTGGTTGCCACCGATGGCCACCGCCTGGCCTTTGCCAGCGCCACGCTGGATGTGGAAGTGCCCAAACAAGAAGTGATCCTGCCGCGCAAAACCGTGATCGAGCTGCAACGCCTGCTCAGCGACACCGATACCGCGCTGGAGATGTGTTTTGCCAACAACCAGGCCAAGTTCAACTTTGGTGCGATGGAATTCGTCACAAAATTAGTCGAAGGCAAGTTCCCGGATTACAACCGCGTCATCCCGCGCAACCACCGCAACAGCGTCACACTGGGGCGCGCGCCGCTGCTGGCTTGCTTGCAGCGCACGGCCATCATGACCAGCGACAAGTTCAAGGGCGTGCGCCTGAACATCGAGCCCGGCCTGCTGCGCGTGGCCAGCAACAATGCCGAGCAGGAAGAAGCCGTGGACGAGCTCGATATCGATTACAGCGGCGATGCCATTGAAATCGGCTTCAACGTGACTTACCTGATTGATGCCCTGACCAGCATGGGACAAGACATGGTGAAGATCGAGTTGGCCGACGGCAACAGCTCGGCACTGCTGACCATTCCCGACAACCACAGCTTCAAATATGTGGTGATGCCCATGCGCATCTGACGTATTTGCTACACAATTTATAGCTTATGGCGCTTACTGCGTAAGCGCTAGAGGCATATTTGACCATTATTGAAAAACGGGAAGCCCTGGCTTCCCTGTCTTGCCGAGGCCGACCATGACCGCAGAAACCCCCACGCCCGCACCCGAAGAAAACGGCCACGCGGCCCCCGCCGTGCCCAAGATCGACGCCCACCAGGCGGGTGCCAGCGAAGGCTACGGCGAAGGTGCCATCACGATCCTGGAAGGCTTGGAAGCGGTGCGCAAGCGCCCCGGCATGTACATCGGCGACACCTCGGACGGCACCGGCCTGCACCACCTGGTCTTTGAGGTGGTGGACAACTCCATCGACGAGGCCCTGGCCGGGCACTGCGACGACATCGTCGTCACCATCCACTCCGACAACTCCATCAGCGTGACCGACAACGGCCGTGGCATCCCCACGGGCGTGAAGATGGACGACAAGCACGAGCCCAAACGCAGCGCTGCCGAGATCGCGCTGACCGAGCTGCACGCCGGTGGCAAGTTCAACCAGAACAGCTACAAGGTCTCGGGCGGCCTGCACGGCGTGGGCGTGAGCTGCGTCAACGCCCTGTCCAAAAAACTGCGCCTGACGGTGCGCCGCGAAGGCAAAGTGCATGTGCTGGACTTCAGCCGCGGCTTTGTGCAAAACCGCATCGTGCAATCGGCTGATGGTGTGGACGTCTCGCCCATGCGCGTCACTGGCGAGACGGAAAAGCGTGGCACCGAAGTTCACTTCCTGCCCGACACCGACATCTTCAAAGAAAACAACGAGTTCCACTACGAAATCCTGGCCAAGCGCCTGCGCGAACTGAGTTTTCTGAACAACGGTGTGCGTATCCGCCTGATTGACGAGCGCAGCGGCAAGGAAGACGACTTCTCCGGCGCGGGCGGTGTGCGCGGCTTTGTCGAGTTCATCAACAAGGGCAAAACCGTGCTGCACCCGACCTCGTTCTACGCGGCAGGCGAGCGCCCTTCTGAAACCTACGGTGGCATCCCCGGGACGCACATCGGCGTCGAAGTGGCCATGCAATGGAACAGCGGCTACAGCGAACAGGTGCTGTGTTTTACCAACAACATCCCGCAACGCGACGGCGGCACCCACCTCACGGGCCTGCGCGCGGCGATGACGCGCGTTATCAACAAGTACATCGAAGAACACGAATTTGCCAAGAAGGCCAAGGTGGAAGTCACCGGCGACGACATGCGCGAAGGCCTGTGCTGCGTGCTGAGCGTGAAGGTGCCCGAACCCAAGTTCAGCAGCCAGACCAAAGACAAGCTGGTGTCCAGCGAAGTGCGCGCGCCCGTCGAAGACATTGTGGGCAAGCTGCTGACCGACTACCTGCAAGAGCGCCCGGCCGACGCCAAGATCATCTGCGGCAAAATTGTCGAGGCTGCCCGTGCCCGCGAAGCCGCCCGCAAAGCCCGCGAAATGACCCGCCGCAAGGGTGTGCTCGACGGCATGGGCCTGCCCGGCAAACTGGCCGACTGCCAGGAAAAAGACCCGGCGATGTGCGAGATCTACATCGTCGAGGGCGACTCCGCCGGGGGCAGCGCCAAGCAAGGACGTGACCGCAAGTTCCAGGCCATCCTGCCGCTGCGCGGCAAGATCCTGAACGTGGAGAAGGCACGCTATGAAAAGCTGCTCTCCAGCCAGGAAATCCTGACACTGATCACGGCGCTGGGCACCGGTATCGGCAAGGCGGGCGGCAGTACCGGCGGCGACGACTTTGACGTGGCCAAGCTGCGCTACCACCGCATCATCATCATGACCGACGCCGACGTGGACGGCGCCCACATTCGCACCCTGCTGCTCACCTTCTTCTACCGCCAGATGCCCGAGCTGGTGGAGCGGGGCCACATCTATATCGCGCAGCCGCCGCTGTACAAGGTCAAGGCAGGCAAGGAGGAGCTGTACCTTAAAGACGCTGCGGCGCTGGACGGCTTTCTGCTGCGCATTGCCCTGAAAGACGCCAGCGTGACCACCGGCGGGGCCAACGCACAAACGCTCACGGGTGACACGTTGGCCGAACTGGCACGCCAGCACCAAACGGCGGAGGGCGTGATTGCGCGCCTGTCCAATTTCATGGATTTCGAGGCTTTGCGCGCCGTAGCCGATGGCGTGGTGCTGAACCTGGAAACCCTGCCAGATGCCCAGGCCTGCGCCGCCATCTTGCAAGACAAGCTGCGCGAACTCAACACCACCGGCATCCCCGCCGAAGTGGCGGGCGAGTTTGACGCCCGCACCGACAAGCCGCTGCTGCGCATCAGCCGCCGCCACCACGGCAACGTCAAAAGCAGCGTCATCACGCAAGACTTTGTCAATGGCGCTGATTACGCCGCACTGGCCGAGGCGGCCAACACCTTCCGCGGTCTGCTGGGCGAAGGCGCCCGGGTGCAGCGCGGCGAAGGCGAACGCCAGAAGGAAGAAAAAGTGGCCGACTTCCGCCAAGCCATGCGCTGGCTGATCGCCGAGGCAGAGCGCACCACGGCGCGCCAGCGCTACAAGGGCCTGGGCGAGATGAATCCCGAGCAGCTGTGGGAAACCACCATGGATCCGCAGGCGCGCCGCCTGTTGCGCGTGCAAATTGACGACGCCATCGAAGCCGACCGCGTATTCACCATGCTGATGGGCGATGAGGTGGAGCCGCGGCGGGATTTCATTGAAACCAACGCCCTGCGCGCTGGCAACATCGACGTGTAACTGCTCAGCCCCGCAACAGCTTATCTTGGGCGCTCAGCAGGGCGTTCGGATGGCCCGACAGCACCAAGGTATCGCCTGCGGCGAGCAGGGTGTCGTCGCCCGGCGTGGACATGTGGCCATTGCCGTGGCGCAAGTTCACGACACGCACCCCCATGGCGTGCAGCGCCAGTTCTCCCAAGGGCTTGCCCAGCGTCTGGGCGCCGGGCGGCAAGGTCACAGTGGACAGGCGCTCTTGGTCACGCTCTTGCACGGTGTCGTCATCGGCGCCGTGAAAATAGCCGCGCAGCAGCTGGTAACGCGCATCGCGCTGTTCTTGCACCAAGCGAATCACGCGGCGCATAGGCACACCTACCAGTGCCAGAGCGTGGCTGGCCAGCATCATGGAGCCCTCAATCGCTTCGGGCACGACTTCGGTGGCGCCTGCGGCTTGTAGTCGATCCAAGTGCAGATCGTCCTGGGTGCGCACCACCACCGGCACCTGCGGCGCATGGGTGCGGGTGTTGGCGAGCACTTTGAGGGTCGCTGGAACGTCCAGGTATGTCACAGCCACTGCGCTGGCCCGTACCAGCCCGGCAGCCATCAACGCTTGTAGGCGTGTAGCGTCGCCATACACCACCGAATGCCCGGCAGCGGCGGCTTGGCGCACGCGATCAGGATCCAGATCCAGCGCCATGTACGGAATGCCTTCCTGCTCTAGCAGGCGCGCCAGATTTTGTCCGCAGCGACCGTAACCGCAGATGAGCACATGCTTGCTGGTGTCTATGGCTTTGCGGGCAATAGTGGTCATTTGCAAAGACTGCTGTAACCAATCGCTGGCCACCAGCCGCAGCACGATGCGGTTGCTGTACTGGATCAGAAAAGGCGTTGCCAACATCGACAACACCATGGCGGCCAGAATCGGGTTCATCAGTGCGGGCCGCACCAACCCGTTGTCCTGCGTGAGCGAAAGCAACACAAAACCGAATTCGCCAGCCTGTGCCAGGTACAAACCCGTGCGCATAGCCACACCCGTGGTAGCTCCCATGGCCCGTGCCAGCACCAAAATCACACCCAACTTGAGCGCGAGCGGCAACAGCAACAAGCCCAGCACCAGCGCCCACTGCTCCAGCAGAATGTGCCAGTCGAGCATCATGCCAATGGTGATGAAGAACAGGCCCAGCAGCACATCGTGAAACGGCCGGATGTCGGTGCCCACCTGGTGGCGGTACTCGGTTTCCGACACCAGCACACCGGCGATGAACGCGCCCAGCGCCAGACTCAGGCCCGCCAGCTCCGTCAGCCAGGCCAGTCCCAGCGTGATGAGCAGCAGGTTCAGCATGAACAGCTCATCGCTCTTGCGCCGAGCCACCAGTGTGAGCCACCAGCGCATCACGCTCTGCCCCCCGGTCAGCAGCACCGCCACCAGCACCGTGGCTTTGAGCAAGGCCATGCCCAATGCCGTCAGCAGTTGATCGGGCGCAGAGCCCAGGGCCGGAATCAGCACCAGCAGGGGCACCACGGCCAAGTCCTGGAACAGCAAAATCCCCAGCACGCGGCGCCCGTGCTCCGTCTCCAGTTCGGCCCGTTCTGCCATGAGCTTGACCACGATGGCGGTGCTGCTCATGGCCAGCGTGCCCGATAGCGCCAATGCCGTTTGCCAGCCCACATCCCACACCCCACCTACCAGTGATGCCAGCACCAATACGCCACTACAGGCCAGGCCCATGGTCAGAGCAACCTGCAAAAGTCCCAGGCCGAACACGCTGCTGCGCATGGCACGCAGCTTGGGCAGACTGAATTCCAGACCGATGGCGAACATCAGAAACACCACACCAAACTCGCCCAAGTGGCGCACACTGCTGGAGTTTTGTGCCAAAGCCAAGGCATGCGGGCCAATGAGCACCCCCGCAGCCAAATAACCCAGCATGGGCGGCAGCTTCAGGCTGCGGCACACCACCACCCCCAATACGGCGGCCAATAAGTAAAGCAAAGTCAAGGCAAGTGAGGACATCTCTGGATGCTAGCCCAGCCTTCACGCCCCGGTCGATAGAATCCGGGCATGCATTCTGCCGCCGCGACGCGCCCCTTTGACGCCGACCAAGCCTTGCGCCTGGCACGGGAAACCTTTGACATTGAAGCCGCCGCGCTGCGCGGCTTAGGCCAGCGCCTGGACGTGCGCTTTGCGCAGGCCGTGCAGCAAATGCTGCAAACGCCGGGCCGGATAGTCGTCATGGGAATGGGCAAGAGCGGTCATGTGGGGCGAAAAATTGCCGCCACGCTGGCTTCTACAGGAACCCCGGCCCTGTTCGTTCACCCCGGTGAAGCCAGCCACGGTGATCTGGGCATGGTGACAGCGCACGATTTGGTATTGGCTATCTCCAACAGCGGCGAAAGTACCGAATTCACCGCCATCCTGCCCGTGCTCAAGCGCTTGGGGGCGCCGCTGATTGCCATCACTGGCCAGGCCAACTCCACGCTGGCCCGCTACGCAGATTTAGCGCTCGACTGTAGCGTGGAGCGCGAAGCGTGTCCGCTGAACCTGGCCCCCACCGCCAGCACCACGGCGCAGTTGGCGTTGGGCGATGCGCTGGCTGTAGCGCTGTTGGATGCGCGTGGCTTTAGGGCAGAGGATTTTGCACGGTCCCACCCGGGCGGCGCATTGGGTCGCAAACTGCTGACCCACGTCAGCGACGTCATGCGCAGCGGCAATGAAGTGCCCAGCGTAGCACCGCAAGCCGATTTTGGCGCCCTGATGCGTGAAATGAGCGCCAAGCGGCTGGGTGCATCGGCCATCGTCGATGGGGCGGGCAAAGTGCAGGGCATTTTCACGGATGGCGATTTACGCCGCCGCTTGGAAGCGGGTGCCGATTTGCGCGGCGCCACTGCGGCTGAACTCATGCATGGCAACCCCCGTACCATTGCCCCCGATGCCTTGGCAGTTGATGCCGCCGCCTTGATGGAAACCCACGGCATCACCAGTGTGTTGGTGGTCGATGCGACAGGCGTTTTGGTGGGCATGGTTCACATTGGCGACTTGATGCGCGCCAAAGTCATCTGAGGGCCTGTTCCATGTTGCCAACGCTCCAATTTCCCCCCGAGCTGCTGCTGCGCGCGCAAGACGTGCGTGTGGCATTTTTTGATGTCGATGGCGTGCTTACCGACGGCGGCCTGTATTTCAGCGAAACCGGCGAAACCCTTAAACGCTTCAATACCCTGGATGGTCACGGGCTCAAATTGCTGCAAAAGGCGGGCATCACGCCGGCGGTGATCACGGGGCGTGACTCGGCACCGCTGCGTCTGCGTTTGCAAGCACTGGGCATCACGCACGCCGTTTTTGGTACCGAAGAAAAACGCCCTGCTGCACAGCACATCCTGGACACGCTGAATCTGGATTGGGCGCAGGCCGCCGCCATGGGAGATGACTGGCCCGACTTGCCCGTGATGCGCCGCTGCGCACTGGCTTGCGCACCGTGTAATGCACAAATTGAAGTGCGTGCTACAGCCCACCATGTGACCAACGCCTGCGGAGGCGATGGTGCAGCGCGTGAATTCTGCGATCTGCTGCTGGTAGCCAGTGGCCGCTATGCCGCCTTATTGGCGCAATACAACGCATGACAAGCTTGCTGCGCCGGGGATGGGATGGCCTCTCCATCTACCTTCCTGTGTTGCTCATGGCCTTGCTCGCACTGGGCACTTGGTGGCTGGTGCGCAATGCTCCTGTACCCCAGGCGTCGCCCGTATCTACACTGGAGCGCCCTGGGCCGGATTACTTCATGAACCATTTCTCGGTGCAGAACTTCGGCGCGTCCGGTCAACTGGAAAGCGAGATATATGGCCAAGCAGCGCGCCACTATCCAGACAGTGACACACTGGAAATCGACAAAATGCGCATGCATTCAGTGGCAACCAACGGCCAAGCCACGCGCGCCAGTGCGGATCGCGCACTGAGCAATGCCGACGGCTCGGAAGTGCAGCTTTTTGGCCACGCGGTAGTGATCCGCGAACCCTTGGGAGCAGCCCAACCACCACTGGAGTTTCGTGGCGATTTTCTACATATCTGGCCCCGAAAAGAGCAGGTACGTTCAAACCAACCAGTGAGTCTGGCGCGAGGTAAAGACCACTTTACCGCCGATACCCTGGAATACGACCATGGTAACCAAGTGCTGCAATTGCAGGGCCACGTGCGCGGCGTGTTGATGCCAGGGCACTGAATGGCCCCAGGCCCCTGAATCTAAACTAATCAGTAGTTGCTGCCACCTTGGCCGCCACGGCTACCACCGCGTGGGCCATTGCCATAGGGGCTGCGAAAACCGCCATCGCCGCCACGTGCAGCACCGCCGCCGTAACCGCCGCCTTCGCGGCCACCACCATAACCACCGCCACCACCGTAGCCACCCTCGCGGCCACCGCCATAGCTGCCACCGCCGCCGTAACCACCGCCACCACCACTACGGCCACCGCCATAACCACCGCCGCCGCCAAAGCCGCCACCACTGCGTGGAGGACGCGGCTCCATGGGGCGGGCTTCATTGACCACAATGCCTCGTCCACCGAGAGACTGGCCATTCATGCCTTGGATAGCCGCTTGTGCTTCGGCATCGCTGCCCATTTCGACAAAGCCAAAGCCCTTCGAGCGCCCGGTATCGCGCTCCATCATGACCTTGGCGCTGGTGACGCTGCCAAATTGACTGAAAGCCTGTTCCAGATCGTTATCACGCACTCCGTACGGCAAATTGCCGACATACAGCTTGTTGCCCATTAAGGGACTCCTCAAAAACACATATGACAAAGCGATAGAGCCCCAAAAACGCCGTCAGCCCACCGTATGGATGCGCCACGCCTACCCTGAAGGATCACCGCAAACCCAAAGCAGGCATGGCCTGCAAGCGCATTATGTTCCGGAGGTTTGGCCGAAAGGCAAGGGTTTTTACGATCTACAGCACGTCTTTTACGTGAGGACATAAAAAAAGGAACCCGAAGGTTCCTTTTTTGCGCAGCTTGCAGACACTGAGTCTGCAAATGCTGTGTGCTTAGTAGCTGCTACGGCCACCGCCGTAACCACCGCCACCACCACCGCCGTAGCCGCCACCACCGCCGCCGCCGCTACGGCCACCGCCGTAACCGCCGCCGCCACCACCGTAGCCGCCACCACCGCCGCCGCCGAAGCCACCGCTACGGGGAGCGCGTGGTTCCATGGGGCGGGCTTCGTTGACTACGAGGTCACGGCCACCAAAGTTTTGACCATGCACGCCTTGGATAGCGGCTTGTGCTTCGGCATCGCTGCCCATTTCGACAAAGCCAAAGCCCTTCGAGCGGCCGGTGTCACGTTCCATCATCACCTTGGCGCTGGAAACGGAGCCGTACTGGCTGAAGGTTTGTTCCAGATCGCTGTCACGGAACGTGTAGGGCAGGTTGCCCACGTAAAGTTTGTTGCCCATAAAGGACTCCTCAAAAAACATGAAAACGCGATGGAGTCCGACGCAATCAACAAACCTGTGACGACTTCAAAGACGCGAAACTGACCAATCACCGCTAACTTAACTACTTTCCAGCCCAGAGAGCAGAAAAGCGGGTTCATTATGAGTCAATTTGCATAACGTCTTGGCATTTATTTTTCAACGACCTTTACGGCACTGGACTGGGCGAGGGTTTATCAGGAGATAAGGCGTAGTTTTTCCATTGCGGCACAGTATGATCGCGCCGTCTTTGGGGAGTAGCCGGCCCAGGTGCAATGCCTGTGCGCTGCTGTCAACACACTTGGGGCCCCACGCTCCATGGCAGCCGCAGTCTTCGGATTGGCAAGACCATTGACCGCACACCGTCCCTGAGCCGGAGTCGGAGTGCGGTCGATGCGTTTATCCACCTGTCCGGCCAGACCTGATCACTCCCATGGAAGCTTTCCTCGTCTCTACCTCCATCGTTGCCCTGGCCGAAATGGGCGACAAAACACAGTTGCTGGCGCTGGTGCTGGCGGCGCGTTTTCGCAAGCCC
Source organism: Simplicispira metamorpha (assembly GCF_004341365.1). Taxonomy (GTDB): domain Bacteria; phylum Pseudomonadota; class Gammaproteobacteria; order Burkholderiales; family Burkholderiaceae_C; genus Simplicispira; species Simplicispira metamorpha. The sequence continues at coordinate 147,500 of NZ_SLXH01000005.1, forward strand.
TGGCCCATCGTGCTGGGCATTTTTGTGGCTACCGTGCTCAACCATGCCCTGGCAGGCGCTGCCGGAGCCTGGGTCACCACCGTGCTGGGGCCGCAGGTGCTGCGCTGGGTACTGGGGGTGTCGTTTATCGCTATGGCCGTCTGGATGCTGATTCCCGACAAGCTCGACGACGGCGAAACCGGCAACGCGCCGCGCCTGGGCGTGTTTGGCACCACCGTGCTGGCGTTTTTTCTGGCCGAAATGGGCGACAAGACGCAGATCGCCACCGTCATGTTGGCAGCGCAGTACAACGCTTATGCCTGGGTGGTGGCGGGCACCACGCTGGGCATGATGCTGGCCAACGCCCCGGTCGTCTGGCTGGGCGAGCGCATGATGCGGCGCGTGCCGGTGCGGGCTGTGCATATTGTTTCGGCGCTGATTTTTCTGGCTTTGGGCGTGCTGGCATTGTGGGTACCCGCCTGAGTACGCTTTTGCTATAGTGCCCCCACGCGCCGATTTGCCACAGCTTGCGGGCGCTTTATAAATCCTGCTAAAGACAGACCGACACCCCGCCCGGCCACGTTTTTAGCGTTGCCGGGTTTTTTTATGTCGTTCATTGCCACCCCTCAGTTTTTGCATTTTCCCGAGGCGCTGCCACTGCAAAGCGGTGCCTCCATCCGCGACTACCAACTCGCCTTCGAGACCTACGGCCAGCTCAACGCCGATCGCTCCAACGCCGTGCTGGTGTGCCATGCGCTCAACGCATCGCACCATGTGGCCGGCGTTTATGCGGGCCAGGACAAAAGCGAGGGCTGGTGGAACAACATGATCGGCCCCGGCAAGAGCGTGGATACCAACCGCTTTTTTGTCATCGGGGTGAACAACCTGGGTTCGTGCTTTGGCTCCACCGGCCCCATGCACCCGCACCCCGACACCGGACAGGTCTATGGCGCTGATTTTCCGGTGGTCACGGTGGAAGACTGGGTCAATGCCCAGGCCCGGCTGCTCGACCGGCTGGGCATCACGCAGCTGGCCGCCGTGCTCGGCGGCAGCTTGGGCGGCATGCAGGCGCTTTCCTGGACGCTGCAATACCCCGAGCGCGTGCGCCACGCCGTGGTGGTGGCCAGCGCACCCAACCTCACGGCCGAGAACATCGCCTTCAACGAAGTGGCGCGGCGCGCCATCGTCACCGACCCGGATTTTCATGGCGGGCACTTTTACCAGCATGGCGTCATCCCCAAGCGCGGCCTGCGCATTGCCCGCATGATTGGCCACATCACGTACCTGAGCGACGACGTGATGAACGAGAAATTTGGCCGCCAACTGCGCCAGCGGGTGATGGACAAAACCACCAGCGAAGGCGCCGCAGCCAACCCGGCACCCGTGCCCACGCAGGGCGCCGGGGCCTACCTGTACAGCACGCAAGACATCGAGTTCCAGATCGAGAGCTACCTGCGCTACCAGGGCGACAAGTTCAGCGAATACTTCGACGCCAACACCTACCTGCTCATCACCCGCGCGCTGGACTACTTTGACCCCGCCCGTGCCCACGGTGGCAACCTCACGCAGGCGCTGGCGCGCGCCACGGCCAAATTCCTGCTGGTCAGCTTCACCACCGACTGGCGCTTCTCGCCCAAGCGCAGCCGTGAGATCGTCAAGGCGCTGCTCGACAACCGCCGCGACGTGAGCTACGCCGAAATCGACGCGCCCCACGGGCATGATGCCTTTTTGCTCGATGACGCCCGCTACATGGGCGTAGTAAGCTCATATTTTGATAGCATTGAAAAGGAGCTGGCATGACCGAAAAAGCCACCATGCAGGCCATTGCTGCCCTGGTGCCGCAAGGCAGCCGTGTGCTCGATCTGGGCTGCGGCGACGGCGCGCTGCTGGACTATTTGCAGCGCAGCAGAGGTTGCAGCGGCTACGGCGTGGAGATTGCCGACGCCAACGTGCTGGCCTGCGTACGCCGGGGCGTCAACGTCATCCAGCTCAATCTGGACGAGGGCCTGGCGCTGTTTGCCGACAACTCTTTCGATGTGGTGCTGCAAATCGACACCCTGCCCCACCTGCGCAACGCCGAGGTCATGCTGCGCGAGACGGCGCGCGTGGGCCGTGCGGGCATCGTTGCCTTTCCCAACTTTGCCCACTGGCCCAACCGGCTGTCGGTGCTGCGCGGGCGCATGCCGGTCACGCGCCGCTTGCCTTACCAGTGGTACGACACGCCCAACATCCGCGTCGGCACGTACAAGGATTTTGAAGTGCTGGCGCACAAAAACCAGCTGCGCATTCTCGACGCCTTTGGCCTGCAAGAGGGCCGCACCGTGCGCTTTCTGCCCAACGCGCGCGCGGGCACGGCGGTGTTCCATTTCGAGCGCGGCGGCGCCTGATCGCCCTGTCTGCCCCCACCTAAAATCACCGCCATGACCTTCCTCGACATGCTGCGCAACGCGGCCACGCAAAACAACTCCATGCTGTGCGTGGGCCTGGACCCCGAGCCCACCCGCTTTCCTGCCACCATGCAGGGCAACCCGCGCAAGATTTACGACTTCTGTGCCGCCATCGTCGATGCCACCGCCGACCTGGTGTGTGCCTTCAAGCCGCAAATCGCCTACTTTGCCGCCCACGGCGCCGAAGACCAGCTCGAGCGCCTGATGCAGCACCTGCGCGCCAACGCGCCGCACGTGCCCGTCATCCTGGACGCCAAGCGCGGCGACATCGGCTCCACTGCCGAGCAGTACGCCAAAGAAGCCTTCGAGCGCTACGGCGCCGACGCCGTCACGCTCTCGCCGTTCATGGGCTTTGACTCGGTGGAGCCGTATTTGCAGTACCCGGGCAAGGGCGCATTTTTGCTCTGCCGCACCTCCAACCCCGGTGGCGACGACCTGCAAAACCAGCGCCTGGCCAGCGTGGACGGCCAGCCGCTGTTGTACGAGCACCTGGCCCGCCTGGCGCAAGGGCCGTGGAACAAAAACGGCCAGCTCGGCCTAGTGGTGGGCGCTACTTACCCCGCCGAGATCGAGCGCGTGCGCGCCCTGGCGCCCACGGTGCCGCTGCTCATTCCCGGTGTGGGCGCGCAGGGCGGCGACGCCGCCGCCACCGTGCGCGCAGGCTGGCGTGCCAACGGCCCCATCATCGTCAACTCCTCGCGCGCCATCCTGTACGCCAGCGGTGGCGCCGACTTTGCCGACGCCGCCCGCCGCGAAGCCCAAAAAACCCGCGACCTGCTGCAAGCCGCCCGCCCTGGCGCCTGAGCGCGGGTGGCATCCAGCGCGCCCTGCCCTGCCCGGCAGGGCGGTTGGCCCCCTGAAAAACTATTATTTTTATAGCTGGTAGCGCCCACCCCGCAAGGGTTAAAGGCTGATTTGGCATAAAAACAGGGCGCGCCGTGCTGATGGAAGGTGGCGGTTTTTTGCCCCACAGGATGGCGCTGGCTGCGCGGGCTGCGGCGCCTGGAAGGCGGTCGATCTGTCAAACAAGGAAGCCACAATCGAACGAACGTTTTGTGCAGCGCAGCGGCCTTGGCTGAGAGCGCACATTTTCCTGGGCCCCTATGTTTTCCTTTTTTCCCCGCAAAGAACAACAAGCCTTGGTGGCTCTGGAGCAATCCATTGATGCCATCGTCAGCATTGACCAGCACAACCGCGTCGTGTTCTACAACGATGCCGCCGAGCGCCTGTGGGGCTGGCAGCGCAGCGAGGTGCTGGGGCAGAACGTGAAAATGCTGGTGCCCCAGATGCACCAGGACGCGCACGACGGCTACATCCAGCGCCACCGCAGCTCCGGAGAAAACCGCATCGTCGGCACCTTTCGCGAAGTGGCGCTCACCACGCGCTCGGGCGCGCAGGTCTGGGTGTCGCTGGCGCTGTCGCGCACCGATGTGGGCAGCAAAGCGGGCTACACCGCCGTGGTGCGCGACATCAGTGCCGAGCGCGAATCGCGCGAAATGGTGCGCCAAACCCTGGAGCAGGCCGTCGATGCCGTGGTGACGATCGATGCGCACAACTGCGTCACCCTGTTCAACGCCGCTGCCGAGCGCCTGTGGGGCTACCCGCGCCAGGCCGTGCTGGGGCAGAACGTGAAAATGCTGGTGCCCCAGGGGCTGCGCACGCAGCACGACGGCTTCATCGACGCCAACCGCCGCACCGGCCAGGACAAGATCGTGGGCACCACGCGCGAAGTGCGCATAGAGCGTGCCGATGGCGGCATCCTGTGGGGCGTGCTGTCGCTGTCCAAAGTGCGCCTGGAAGGCAAAATCCTCTACACCGCTTTTGTCAAGGACGTGACCGAGCAGGTGCAGCAGCGCGAGCACATGCGCATTTTGTCGATGGTGGCCGCTGGCACGGAAAACTCGGTCATCGTCACCAACAAGCAAGGGCTGATCGAATACGTCAACCCCGGCTTCACCCGCCTGTTTGGCTGGGAGCCCCACGAAGTCATGGGGCGCAAACCCGGCGCCATCCTGCAAGGCAAACTCACCGACCCGGCCACCGTGCGCCGCATGAGCGAGCGCATTGCCGCGGCCAAGCCGTTCTACGAAGAGGTGGTCAATTACCACAAAGACGGCGCGCCGCTGTGGATCTCGCTGGCCATCAACCCGTTGTTCGATGCGCAAGGCCACGTCGAGCGGCACATCTCCGTCACCGCCAACATCACGCAGACCAAGCTGGCGTTTCTGGAGAACGCGGTGCGCCTGTCGGCCATCCGCGAGTCCACCTGCATGTTCGATGTGGACTTGCGCGGCCAACCCACCGATGCCAGCCCGGCTCTGCTGCGCCGCCTGAACGCCAGCGCACTGGCCCAGGTGGCGCAGCCACTGGGCCAGGCCATGGCGCGCCAACTGACGCCCGAGCGGCTGGCGCGTTTGCAGGCCGGCGAACCGCTGCACAGCAACTTTGCCATCGAGGCCCCCGGCTGCGAGCCGCTGTGGCTGGTGGCCACCTTCAGCCCCGTGCGCGACATCGACGGTGCGCTGGAAAAAGTGGTCGTGTATGGCCAAGACCAGTCGGTGCAAAAGCAGACCATGGAGCGCATCGCCGACATCGTGGCCACCATCAACGCCATCTCCATGCAGACCAACCTGCTCTCGCTCAACGCCGCCATCGAGGCCGCGCGGGCCGGCGAAGCGGGCCGGGGCTTTGCGGTGGTGGCGGGCGAAGTGCGCAGCCTGGCTGCCAAAACCTCCTCGTCAGCACGCGAAATCGGCACCATGCTGACGCAGCAGGAAAACGCATAGACCCGCCGGGCACGCCCCGCCCGGAAGAAAACATTGCACGACCGAAGCGGGCCACACGACAATCCAGCCATTGCACCGCCCCAGCGCACTGCACTGGCTGGAGCGGGTTCTGTGTTTTCCTTGTCGGGCCCTGATCATGTCGCTGCTTCACCGCCTCAGTCTTTTTCAAAAATTCATCATCCTGGGCCTGATCGGATTGTCGATGAGTGCCCTGCCCACTTTTTTGTACGTCAGCACTTCGCTGAACGACATTGCCTCGGCGCGGCGTGAAGTGACCGGCGCCGCCCCCTTGTTTGCCCTGAACAAGCTGGTGCAGCTGATGCAGGTACACCGGGGCTTGTCGGCCAGCATGCTCAGCGGCAACGCCGAGCTGGGCGCGCGCCGCCCGGCCGTGCGCGACGCCATTGGCAAGGCGCTGGACGAGGTGGACACCCGTTTCAAGGCCGCCCAGGTCAGCAGCGCCGATGCCAGCGCCTGGAGCCAGGCCAAGCAGGCCTGGCAGGCGCTGGAGCCCCAGGTGGCCAACCGCAGCCTGGGCGCACCGCAAAGCACGGCCCAGCACACCCAGCTGATTGCCAACATCATGCTGCTGGGCGAATCGCTGCGCCACGACTACGGCCTGCAGGTAGAGCACGACGAGGCCATCAGCGCGCTGATCCAATCCACACTGGTACACGCCCCCATGCTGAGCGAAAAGCTGGGCATCATGCGGGCGCAAGGGTCGAGCTTTCTGGTGCTGGGCGAACTGACCCCGCAGGGCAAAAGCACCCTGCAAGGGTTGCAGCAACGTGCTGGCGAGCTGCATGGCGAAACGTTCCGCAGCTTTGAGCGTGCCATGGCCAGCCACCCCGCCTTCCGCCAGACCCTGCAAGGCCCGGTGCAAGACTTGCAGGCCCGCATCCAGGCCACGCGCCAGATGGCCGACCAGAACCTGATCAATGCGGCCGAGCTGAAGATGCCCGCCAAAGACTACTTTGACGACTTCACCCGCACCATCGACGCGCTGTTTTCCGTCAACGCCACCGCCATGGACAGCCTGCAAAACGCCCTGCAAACGCGCGTGACGCGGCTGCAATACATGCTGCTGTGGGTGGCATTGGCCCTGGTGGCCACGCTGTCGATGACGACGGCGATGGCGCTGGTGTTTGTGCGCTCCATCACCCAGCCGCTGGCCAAGGCCGAAGCGCTGGCCCGCGCCGTGGCCAACGGCGATCTGAGCGGCGCCGACCAGCCGCACGGCACCAACGAAGTGGGCATGCTCATCGAGGCCCAGCAGCAAATGCGCGCCAAGCTGCGCCCCGTGGTCGAACAGGTGCGCCGGGGCTCGGAGAGCGTGGCCATTGCCAGCGGCGAAATCGCCCAGGGCAACAGCGACCTGTCCGCGCGCACCGAAAGCCAGGCCAGCGCCCTGGAGCAAACCGCCGCTGCCATGGAGCAGCTCAGCTCCACCGTGCGCCAAAACGCCGACAGCGCCCGCCAGGCCAACCAGCTGGCCGAAAGCGCCAGCACCGTGGCCACGCAGGGCGGCGAGGTGGTGGCCCAGGTGGTGACCACCATGCACGACATCAATGCCGCCTCGCGCAAGATTGCCGACATCATCGGCGTCATCGACGGCATTGCCTTCCAGACCAACATTCTGGCGCTCAATGCTGCCGTGGAAGCGGCCCGCGCGGGCGAACAGGGCCGGGGCTTTGCCGTGGTGGCCAGCGAGGTGCGCAGCCTGGCCGGTCGCTCGGCCGCAGCGGCCAAAGAGATCAAGACGCTGATCCAGGCCAGCGTGGAGCGCGTGGAGCACGGCAACAGCCTGGCGGATCGCGCGGGCACCACCATGACCGAGGTGGTCACCTCCATCCGCCGCGTGACCGACATCATGGGCGAGATCAGCGCGGCCAGCCAGGAGCAGTCGCAAGGCGTGGCCCAGGTGGGCGATGCCGTCACGCAGATGGACCAGGTCACGCAGCAAAACGCTGCCTTGGTCGAAGAAATGGCCGCCGCCGCCAGTAGCCTGCGCAGCCAGGCGCAGGAGCTGGTACAGGTGGTGTCGATATTCAAACTCGGCCATGGCGATGCAGGCCAACGCCAGGCAGTGCGCACGCTGGGCATGGGCTAAAAGCCGGTACTGCCCAGATGGGCGCGGTTTCAGGACAAGACCTGCGGCGCGGTCTTTTCCTGTCCTCTCTTTCTTAGAGAAATACTTTGGATAAATACATAGTAGTAATAGTAGAGGGCTCGGTTTTCTGGGGATAACTCCCGTTTCCCCTTGTCTGACAAAGGGTTGCACTCCGGCCATGCCTGTGCCCTGCGCCCTGTGCCTGCTGTCGCCCCAACGGGGATAACCTGGTGCCGGGTCGTTTTTCTGTGGATAACTATTGCCTTGTGCCAGTTTTGTCCCCAGGGTTTTCCCGCGTGCCCGGGGCGGGCGCAGACCGCCGCGCTGCGCTGTGGCGCAGGCGGTCAAATTACTATTACTTTGATAGCTGCAAGCGCTTGATAAGCGGGCGCTGAAGCCTGTTTTGGCTTAAATTTTTTCAGGGTCAGAGGCGGGTGTGATGCCCAGCTCGGCCAGTTCCGCCGGCGTGAACACGCGCGAGCGGGTGTGGAAGGCCCTGCCATCGGCGCCTTCGAGCGAGAAAGTGCCGCCCGTGCCCTCGATCACATCGAGGATGAGCTGGGTGTGCTTCCAGGTGTCGTACTGCGACTGGCTGATGTAGAAGGGCACGCCGCCAACCTCGCCCAGCTTCACGTCGTAGGGGCCGATGGTCAGGTCGGTGGGCAAATAGCAGTTGGCGGCGCTGTTGTCGCAGCAGCCGCCACTTTGGTGGAACATCAGTTCGCGCCCGTGTTGGGCTTGCAGCGTGGCAATCAGCGCCAACGCGGCCGGGGTGGCAATCACGCGGTCAACCATGGTGTTCTCCTGCAAAGGCAGTGTTCTGAGAGGCGCGAGCGACGTGGGGCGGAGACGTCGGGGGTGGCGCCACGACCCGGGAGGGCGGCCTCCTCATGCTGGGGTACCAGAAATCGGAGGCCGCCCTCCCGGGCCATGGCGCTGGGGAGGTCTTGCTCCCTCGCCTCTTTGGGGGGAGAGGGAGTCAAGCCGCTGCCGGTGACGCAATGCGATCAGAAGAAGCCGAGCTTGTTCTCGCTGTAGCTCACCAGCAGGTTCTTGGTCTGCTGGTAGTGGTCGAGCATCATCTTGTGCGTTTCGCGGCCAATGCCCGATTCTTTGTAGCCGCCGAAGGCTGCGTGCGCCGGGTAGGCGTGGTAGCAGTTGGTCCACACGCGGCCCGCCTTGATGGCGCGGCCCATGCGGTAGGCCACGTTGCCGTTGCGGCTCCACACGCCCGCGCCCAGGCCGTACAGCGTGTCATTGGCAATGGCCAGGGCTTCGGCCTCGTCCTTGAAGGTGGTCACGGCCAGCACGGGGCCGAAAATTTCTTCTTGGAAGATGCGCATCTTGTTGTGGCCCTTGAACAGCGTGGGCTGCACGTAGTAGCCGCCTTCCAGGTCGCCGCCCAGGTGGGCCTGGCCACCACCGGCCAGCACTTCGGCGCCTTCTTGCTTGCCCAAGTCCAGGTACGAGAGGATTTTGGTCAGCTGCTCTTTGCTGGCCTGTGCGCCCATCATGCTGTCGGTGTCCAGCGGGTTTTTGTGCTGGATGGCGGCCACGCGCTTCAAGACGCGCTCCATGAACCGGTCGTAGATGCTTTCCTGGATCAGCGCGCGGCTGGGGCAGGTGCAAACCTCGCCCTGGTTGAAGGCAAACAGCACCAGGCCCTCGATGGCTTTGTCCAGAAAGGCATCGTCCTTGTCCATCACATCGGCAAAGAAGATGTTGGGGCTCTTGCCGCCCAGCTCCAGCGTGGCCGGAATCAGGTTGTTGGCAGCGGCCTGTGCAATCACGCGGCCCGTGCTGGTCGAGCCGGTGAAGGCAATTTTTGCAATGCGCTTGCTGCTGGCCAGCGGCATGCCCGCCTCGCGGCCATAGCCGTTGACGATGTTGAGCACGCCCGGGGGCAGCAGGTCGGCAATCAGCTCGGCCAGGATGAGGATCGAGATGGGGGTGGACTCTGCGGGCTTGAGCACCACGCAGTTGCCCGCGCCCAGTGCGGGGGCCAGCTTCCAGGCGGCCATCAGGATGGGGAAGTTCCACGGGATGATCTGCCCCACCACGCCCAGCGGCTCCTGGATGTGGTAGGCCACGGTGGTGTCGTCGATGTTGCTCAAGGCGCCTTCTTGCGCGCGCACGCAGCCTGCAAAGTAGCGGAAGTGGTCCACGGTGAGCGGGATGTCGGCGTTGAGCGTCTCGCGGATGGCCTTGCCGTTGTCCACGGTTTCGGCGTAGGCCAGCAGCTCCAGGTTCTGCTCGATGCGGTCGGCAATTTTCAGCAGGATGTTGCTGCGCGTGGCGGCATCGGTTTTGCCCCAGGCATCGGCGGCGGCGTGGGCGGCGTCCAGGGCCAGCTCGATGTCTTCGGCAGTGGAGCGCGCGGCCTGGGTATAGACCTGGCCATTGACGGGGCTGACCACGTCAAAGTACTGGCCCTTGACCGGGGGCACAAACTGGCCACCAATGAAGTTGTTGTACTGGGCCTTGTAGGTGATCGTGGCGCCTGCGGCGCCGGGGGCTGCGTAAACGGTCATGTGTGGTGTCTCCTGTGGATGGGTGGTGTGTACCGGGTCGGCCCATCGGGCTGTCCGATGCCTTCCTGTTACTCAAAACCCGTGCCAGCGCCACCCAGACTGCGCAGTGCCTTGATTTCATGGAACATTTTTTACGCTGATTCGGGTTTGTACGGACGAATGCAGTGCGGGCCTGCAACGCTCCAGGGTGCAACACCTGTCACGCAATGGAACACCTGCTGTGCACTGCGTGTTTGCGCTATTGCCCGGCCCGTGCGCTGTGGCCATACTGGCCGTCCAGCGGGGCACTACGACACCCGCACAGGAGACAGCGCGTGCGACCCACCCACCCCCTTGTGGCCTTGCGACAGGCCCGCCAGCACCTGCTGGAGTTTGGCCATTGCCCCAGCGGCATGGTGCAAGAGCGCCTGGCGCGCTCCTGGACGCGCAGCCTGGCCGCCGGGCTGGTGCCGGGCGGCCAGCCCCGGGCCACAGACCACTACAGCAGCACCGCCCTGCGCCAGGTGCTGGACCACAACCCCGAGCTGCTGGCGCACTCGCGCCCCGTCATGCAGTACCTGTTCGAGCAGGTGCGCCACAGCCAGAGCGTGGTGGTGCTGGCCGACCGGCGCGGCATGCTCATGCACACCCTGGGCGACCCGCACTTTGTGGACAAGGCCGAGCGCGTGGCCCTGACCAGCGGCGCCTCGTGGCACGAAGAGCACCGGGGCACCAACGCCATCGGCACCGCGCTGGCCGAGTGCAGCGCGGTGCAAATCCACGGCGGCGAGCATTTTCTGGAGCGCAACAGCTTTCTCACCTGCGCGGCCTCGCCCATCCTGTCGGCCACGGGCGCGTTGCTGGGCATCCTCGACATCTCGGGCGACTACCGCAACGGCCACGCCCACACGCTGGGCCTGGTCAGCACCGCCGCGCGCATGATCGAGAACCGCCTGTTGGCCGACACCTGCCAGCGCCACATCCGCCTGCACCTGCACACCGAGCCCGAGGGCATTGGCAGCGTGGCCGAGGGCATCGTGGCCGTTTCGGGCGATGGCTGGATCGTCGGTGCCAACCGCGTCGGACTGGCCCAGCTGGGCCTGCACACGGGCGACCTGGGCGCCGTGCGGCTGGAGCGCGTGCTGGAAGTGCGCCTGGACGACCTGCTCTCGCACCACCGGCGCCGCCCCCAGCAGCCCCAGGCCCTGCGCCTGCCCGGCGGCGCCTTGCTGTGGGCGCAGTTGCAGCTTGATGCCAGCGCTTGGCCCGGCCCGGCGGCCCCCACTGCCGCCCGTCCTGCCCGGACGCAACCGACTGCGGCCCTCAGCACCGCACCCGACGCCCTGGCCCAGCTCGACACCGGTGACGCGCGTTGGCGCGCCGCCGCCGACAAAGCCCGCCGCGTGGTCGGCAAACCGATTGCGGTGCTCATCCAGGGTGAATCGGGCGTGGGCAAAGAGCTGTTTGCCCGCGCCCTGCACGCCAGCGGGCCCCGGCGCGATGCGCCTTTTGTGGCCATCAACTGCGGCGCCATCCCCGAGAACCTGATCGAAGCCGAGCTGTTTGGCTACGTGGCTGGCGCCTTCACCGGTGCGCGCAAAGAGGGCAGCCCCGGCTACCTGCGCCAGGCCCACGGCGGCACCCTGTTCCTCGATGAAATCGGTGACATGCCGCTGGCGCTGCAAATGCGCCTGCTGCGCGTGCTGCAAGAGCGCAGCGTCACGCCCGTGGGGGCGGCCAAAGCCGTGCCGGTGGACTTTGCCCTGGTTTGCGCCACGCACTGCCAGCTGTTGCAGGCCACCGAGCAGGGACGCTTTCGGCAAGACCTGTACTACCGCATCAACGGCCTGACGGTGCAGTTGCCCGCCCTGCGTGAGCGCAGCGATTTCACTGCCCTGGTGCAGCGCCTGCTGGCCCAGCTGGCCACCGAGCAAGACCTGCCCGCTGGCGTGTGGGTGGCCCCCGACCTGCTGGCGCGACTGGCCGCCTACCCCTGGCCGGGAAACCTGCGCCAACTCGCCAGCGTGCTGCGCACCGCCTGCGCCCTGCTGGCCGACGGCCAGAACACGCTGGACTGGGAGCACCTGAGCGACGATGTGCTGCACGCACTGCAAACACCGGCAGCGCCCGGCGCCGCACCGGCCCGGGGCGCCCGCACCGTGCCCGGCGCCTGGCCCAACACGGAACCCCCGCCTGCGGTGGCGCTCCCCTCCAGCGGGCAAAGCCTGCAAGCCCTGTCCCACGCCGCCATCGCCCAGGCCTTGCAGGCCGCATGCGGCAACGTCTCGCAGGCCGCCCGCCAGCTGGGCATCAGCCGCCAGACGCTGTACCGCAAGCTGGCACTGAACCCGGTGGGGTAGCGGCCTTTGGTGGGCGAGAGCCTGTTCTGTGGGGGCAGCTTGCTTCAAATGCTTCAAATTTGATAGCTGCTTGCGCTTTACTGGCGTGCCTTAGCGGCATTATTTATCATTTATTTCTGTGTTTCTGGTCTCTGGCCAGGGCTGGGGAGAAGGGCTGTAGCGCCCTAATTCATTTGGGCGATCGACAGCGCAGGCGTGGGTGGTGACACTCGCGTCCATGGCCCGCCTGGCAGGCCATTCCGGTCACGGCACCTCCCTTCCCTCCAGAAAATTCAGATTGAAGACCGCCCCGGTGCGGCGATAGTGATATGGCCTTCATTGAATTCGATACCTGCAACCACCCCCGGCACGAGCGCACCGACGCCGTGCGCGAAACCTGTGCCGCCCTGGCCAACATGGCCCCCGACATTGCCAATGACGGCGCGCTGAGCCTCTCCATGCGCATTCGCCTGCTGCCCGGCGTCGCTGTGGCTGCCGTCGAGTGTTCGCCTTTGAGCGTGCAGCGCAGCGGTCGGCAGCTGGCCGATGGCAACGACGATGTGCTGCTGTTCCTGAACCCCGGCAGCCCAGAGCCAAGGGGCAGGGTGGGGGACTGGGTGGTGCGTCAACGCGGGCTAGGAAACCGGGGTGAAATGGCCTGCACCAGCGGCTCGGGCTGCTTTGCCCTGAACGAACGGGCCGGGCGCACCGACTTCCACGCCCCCCAATCCCGGTGCCTGCTTATCGCCTTCCCGCGCCAACGCCTGCTGCCCGACATGGCTGACGTGGACCGTGCCATGCGCCAGCCGCTCGCCGACACCCTGCCCCTGCGGCTGCTGGCCCGCCAGGCGCTGGAGCTGACCCAGTCCACCAGCACCTGTGACGCCAGCGACGCCGAGCGCCTGCGCCTGAGTGAGCAGTTGCTCGACCTCAGTGCCCTGGTGCTGGGTGCCACATCCCAGGCGCAGAACCGTGCCTACGCACGCGGGCTGCGGCAGGCGCGGCTCAAGGCGATCCAGGCCGATCTGCGCGTTCATGCGGGGCGCGGCGACCTGTCGCTGGAATGGGTAGCGGCGCGCCACGGCATTTCCGCCCGCTATGTGCGCGCGCTGTTTGAGCAGGAGGGCAGCTCCTTCAGCGACTACCTGCTGGAGCTGCGCCTGCAGCGCGTATTTGACCAACTCACCAGCCCCCGGCATGCGGGCAGCACGGTCAGCGCCATTGCGTATGACGCAGGTTTCAACAGCCTCTCTTGGTTTTACCGGGCCTTCAAGCAACGCTTTGCCGCAGCGCCCAGCGACGTGCGGCAGGGGCACGCGCACGGTATGCCGACATAAAGCCGTCCAGCCATCTCTCAGATGGCAACGCTGCTTGGCGGCGAAGGCCGCGCTGGTGCAGCGCGCCGTTGCCGACATGGTGCATATCTGCGGTGGAGTGGCGCTCAGTGGAGGCGCTGGATGCGGTATCCCTCTAGCCTCGCGGGCATCTACGACCCGATGAGAACTGACCATGCACATGCGCACCATTCGCCCAGAGGGGCTGACACCCCTGGCCCTGTCGATCACCCTGGCTTTGTCCCTGGCTGCCTGCGGCGGCAGCGGCGATGAAGAGCCAGCCCTGGTATTTCAGCCTGGCGAAGTAGTGACTTTTGCCGCCACCCTGGAAGACGGCAGCACACAGGAAGATCGCTACCTGGTGCATGGCGTCACCGCCGAAGGCGACTTGCTGACGGATGTGGCGCCCACGAGCGTGAAAACCGCCAAGATGTCGGGCGGCCCCCACAAGAGGCCCCCTTTGGCCCTGGTGGCACTGCCCCTGGAAAACGGTGAACAGGCAGACGCCCCCCGGCTGGCCGCGTTGCGCGATTTCTACAAACAGCTGTGGCAGGGCATTGCCGAGCGGCGCAACGATGGCTCAGACATCGCCGCCGAAATCGGTGCCTTTGAAAACGACGTGGGCGCGCTGTACGACGATTACCAGCGCTCGGAATTTGTCCGCGTCAAGGATTACGTGGCGTTTTACGAGCAAGTGGGCGAGAACCCGTATTTCGATGCGCAGGAATCGGTGGAAGAGGAATTGGTGTTCTTTTTCTACCTGACTGGCTGGCGCCAGGGCGTATGGCTACAGGCGTTGCAGCGCCAGAACCTGGATTGGCCGCGCTTTCTACAGTTGATGGCAGAGCGCCACAACACGTTTGCCGATCTGCTGGGTAAATACCAGACCTGGAGCCAGGCCGGTGGCATAGGCATGGAGGCATTCATTGCCCGGTATGCGGCTGGGTCGGATTTTTATCCCGAGGCGCCGGGCATTGCGCGGTCTGGCTTGAAGCAAGCGGGTATTTCAGAAGCCTCTGGCGCCGAGAAATTCTTTGCCACCAACAAATCGTGGGGCGTGAGGATCAATTCGCGCGAGCAATCCTCCGTAGCCATTGTGTCGAGCCAAGACACGAATATCTCGCATTACCACCGGGTAGGCGAGAAAAAGGATATCTGCCCCACCAAACTGACCATCAGCGGGCGCCTGGGCGTGGCACAGGCAGAGCTCGAATGGAAAATGAAATACACCGAGGAAAAGCACGCCAGCCTGCCCGGCACCTTTATCTCGTCCTTTGGCATGGAGTATTTCAGTGCCCACGGGGGGGAGCGGATCGTGGAGGTGTATGACGAGCTTGGACGGCCCAGCAAGACCAGCATTGGCGGGGTCATGAGCCCGGCGCTGGTCAAGAGCCTGAGTGTCAACTTGGAGATCAAGGACCTCAAGAACATCGGTACCGAAACAGCACCGCGCCCCGGCTTCACGGCCCGGGTCAAGGTCACGCCGAGTGTGATTTTCAATTCCCCCTGGGTGCGCACCTGCGAGGTGCGCTGAACCGGCGTTGCCCCCGCCAGCGTGAATCTGCCGCAGTGTGGCGCTCAGTGGGGGCGCCGATGGCGGCGTTTGCATAGCCTCGGGGCATGGCTATGCGAACTCTTTCATTTTTTTGCACGATTTTTTGAGCCAAAAGTGGCTCAAAACCTTGCAGGATAAGCGCAAACAGCTACTGAATCAGGAGCAAAAAATGGGTTTTTCTGTCAAAAAAACCCTGGCTTGGCTGGCCCTGTGCGCCGCGCCGCTGCTGGTGCAGGCCCACTACAAGAAGCAGCCCTATCGAGCGCTGCTTGCACAGCGTGGAGTCAAGCAAAGCATGAGCCGTAAGGGCCACCCCTTTCAAGGTGTTTGGAAAGAAACCATCGTAGTCTCCTGATTTCTCTGGAATCAGGAACAAGATGGTCTGGCAAGCAGTGATAGAGCGC
>NZ_SLXH01000006.1 GCF_004341365.1 Simplicispira metamorpha
TTGCAGAAATCGCCCAAAAAGGTGCAGCAGTTTTTTGGGAAGGATTCTGTCAAATATGCCGCTTGATTCAAGTTGTTTTATTTCTAGTCAATAATCGATCTTGCTTTGCTCCGAACTTTGAATTGGCACAAGACTGATCAATCAATCGCTGCCGTCCGTCAGCGTTTGGAGCTTCCGCAATCGTGTCATTGAAGGAACCAAAGTCATTGTTCCCCTCTGCATCCTCAAGAACAAAATTCACTCCTGTCAGATCGGTGTTTTGGAGAGATTTTGCAAGAATTAAAGAAATATCTACTTTGGCAAATGCTAAGCGAGTCGATATAAGGCTTGCCCCATCGAACATAGCGCCACCAAGATTACTGTTGTAGAACTTTGCTCCATCTAAATTTGCACCGGAAAGATTTGAGCCCTGTAGATTAGCACCAGTGAGGTTTGCGCCGCTAAGGTTGGCCGCGCGCATTGATGCTCCCTTCAAATTCGCTCCAACAAGATAGGTGTTCCGCAAATCAATTCTGTCAAGAGAAACACCGTTCTTCACCAGAATTTGAATGGCATTGACTTGTCCTCCATTGCTCCCTTTTCCTGCCATTTTGGTAACCGTATCCCAGGCTTTTGATATCCTGTCTTCATCGGTTTTTATTCTGTCTTCATTGAATTTGATGTAGGCAACAGTAAAAGCCCCAATAGCAACAGCGAGCGTAATAATGGTTGCTGACTGATTAATTCGAACCCAAACACGCACGGTTGGAGATTTTTCTAAATATTCTGCAATTTGGTTCATCATTCTATTTTTGAAAAATCTGTTGCGACCGGTGCCTGAAAATTAATGCCCTGAGTTCAGTCGCCGCGTAGCGGCCGGCTACGATGGATGGTTAGAATAAGCTAGATTTTTACGTAACGCCATGTTTTTAGACCAAGAGCTAGGGCAGCGAGCTTTGCTGTTTCTTTATCGCCGAAACAAGGCACTTCGTATAAATCCAAATTATCCAGCAAGATGAAATCACCTTCTTTTATGGATGCATCGAATTTAAATTCGTACCACTGCACTTTGTTGTGGGTGGTTGCTAAGACATAGCTCATAAAAATTTTCTAACGCCGTTAGGAAATTAGGTGTTCTTTTGATAAACAACGATCAGAATTGGATCGATAGTGTTCCCAGCAACGTGAATAATCAGATCTCATATATTCCTAACGAACTAAAGTAATCGGCAACTGGAAGCCGTCCGCTTTGACTGGTTAGGCGGCACGCGCGCCTCGGTGCTTCACGTCGCTTCATTCGGCCCCCAGAATGCCATTGACGGATTGCTCTAGCATTTCGATTAACTCAGGATCCATGTACTTGTATTCGTCGGGAATGTCGAGTACGTGAATGGGCTTGTTCTCCAGGATTCTGGTGAACTCAGCAACCAGCCTGGACTTGTGCTTCTCTTCCATGACAAAGATGATGCTGGCCCATCTAATGTCTTCGATTGAAACCTTGTGGCGTGCATTCGGGCTTGTTCCTGCGGAGCGTGCATTTATTTTTGGATGCTTACGCCACAGTTTTTCTGCAGTTGGACTCCGCCATTGATTTCTGCTACAGATGAAAAGTACGTTGATCTTCTCTTCCAACTTCGCCATGGCCTCTTCTTGTATGAGCTGCCTTTCTGTAGTTCGAGGATAGTCGAACCCGAGCTGCTGAGCGCGAGCTAGTTTGACAGAACGCGTGTACAAGTTCTTCCACTGCTTTTCTCTTGGGAGATCATCTTTGCTTGTCATGTGAATGACCTACTGATGCCTAACGTAGAGATGAGCTGCGCACAGCGGCAGGGCGCTGCGGAGCGCAAAAATCACGTGCGTGCTTTGCAGCGCCCTGCCGTTGTGTGTCCGTCTCGACCGCCATGTTAAGTTGCACCGCGTTCCTCCTCTAACTACACCTCGGCACGCCGTCTGAACTCATTCGCCGACTCCTGCCTGCTCATTGTTTGAGCCGCGAGGGTCAATTCGGACCAGAACAACGCCTGGAATGGATCGTCGGAGTATTGCTCTCCGATGTAAGCCAACTCGTCGAGCGCGAGCCCCCATTCCGTGTGATGCAAGAACTCTTGGTACTGCGCCTCAGCCCGCGCGGAGTCGGCGCGCTCCAGCGCCACTGGAAGGAAGTAGCGCGCTGCCGCCAAATGGCGCAAGGCCTGCTTCTGTTGTTCTGACCACGGACGCATATGCGCAATTTAACGTTGGAGCTAAGAGGCGACTTTGGCGTTAGCCAAAGACGTCCCACTTGAGCGACTGGTTATGCCCTTACTGCCCTCGGTATTGCCAGCAGAAGTAGCTTGATCGCATTTCTCTAACTTTGACTTTTCTATAGAAATACCGACGAATATTGAAATAGGTGCCGTAATCACTGCAGTAATAGTGGCAACGAGGATGGGCTTCCCGAGCCAATCCTTCCATGACTGGTTTTTTGATTCTTGTTGATGTATAAATGCAATGGCATCTTTAACGGGCTGATTAAGCGCATTTGGTTCGCCTAATTTTGGAAGAATGTACGCCAAATGCGCCTTCACTTCGGCGATTTCTTGCTTGGAGATATTTGAATCGTAGGCTCTCGCAATGCTATTTTGGATATCAACGGTTAGCTTACTGTAAGAATTTTTCATAGCGATGGCTCTATCAAGGGCATAACGAAAGTAGTTCTGCGACGTTGGAGCGGGGCACCCAAAAAACCTGTTTTTTTATAAGCAGACAACGCGCACCACTGACCCAAACAATGCCTGATGCCCATGCTGCGCTGTAAAGATGCGTTCACATAAACTCGCTTATGTCGCGCACTTGAGAGCGCAGCACACGCTATCAGATTTTTCTTGTTTTATAAATACCCGTTGTTTGTGTTATCAGTCGCATATTTTTAATTATGTGGTGCAGCTCTAGTGTCGAAGAACTAGAATGAGACGACCGCTCTGCATAAGCGGTCAGTCCGATAAAATCGGTAGACATCCTACCCCATACACAGGAAAAATCCAGTAGCCTGCCGTTTAGGCAAACCTAAAATTCAGCGGATATCAATCCTTGCTTGCAACCCCAACTCCAATACCTCGCGCCCACCCAAACTGCTGGAGCACATGCGTATTCACCTGCGCACGGGGCATTACAGCATTTGCACTGAACCTGCCAGACACAAAAAAGGCCCGTCGCAACGGGCCTGTGTGTTGATCAATTGCAGGGCTGGCAACGTATCGTTAGCGGGCCAGTGGTTGTGGCACCAGTTTTAAGCCAAGCGCCTGCATCACCTTGACGACAGTGGCATAACTTGGGTTGCCGGTGGCACAAAGTGAGCGGTAGAGCGCCTCACGTGCCAGGCCAGTATCGCGGGCCAGTTGCGTCATGCCACGGGCGCGGTCCACGTCGCCCAAGGCCGCTGCCAGTAGCGTAGGGTCGTTGTCTTCCAATACCACGGTCAGGTATTCGGCGATTTTTTCTTCGCTGTCGAGGTAATCAGCAACGTCGAAAATTTTCAGGTCGGCCATTTGGATCATTGGTCAATCTCTGGCTGACCGTGGAAATTTGAAAGCACTGGCGGCGCTGTGTGAGACTTGCGCCAAGCCAAGCTTTCTGATTTGAAATGGTCAGAATAAAGGCGCCATTTCAGGCAGCTTCGTGGAGTCAATGCCTTCGCACAGATCGTTTTCCACGGTCAGGTTGCCGACGGAGTCGATCCTCACCGTCCAGATCGTGTCGTAATCGTTGCCCGGCCAAGTTCGTTCTTTTTCGGTGCCGCCATAGCTGTCAAGCAACGCATTGAGAAACGGGTTGATCCGTTGCGACTCCCAGCCCAGCAGCATGACTTGATTGGAAAACTGGCCACCGTTAAAGAAAAACTGACGGGCAGACTCGGCGGCGGTGGCCGGGCTTACCAACAGGGAGAAACTGGAGGCCAGTTTGTAGGGCAATTTGTTGGCAATTGCGTAAGGTAGCACCGTCAATGAGGGCCTGACGTAAGAAATCCCGAAATTGGCTATCGATTGTGCCGGGTCGATGGAGTAAACCACGTTTGGCGCTGGGACAAGTTTGTCGTTGAGTGATTTGCCCAAATCCAATGCGCGCCATTGGCCTGCTGCGACAAAATTGCCATTTTCAAATACAAAGTTGGCGTCTGGATGCGCTTCTGCGTGGCGTACGATATACACCGTCTGATTTTTGTTGATATTCGGCGGAATAACGGCACCATTAATGCCACCGATGCGGGAGGTTTTGAAAGAAGGTTGCAGCAGGTGTGTGCAGGCAGCGCGTTCCACTGGCAACGGCAGGTCTGGGTAGCTGGTGGCGGGGTTGAGTTGGCTGTTGTAAGTCACCAGATTGGCATTTCCCGATGCCGTGATCGAGATCGCATAGACATGGTTTGAACCCATGAAGCTGGTCGGCAAATCCAGTGCGTACCCTTGCTGCTGGTTAATGTTGACTAACAGGGCACGGATGGTTTCCCAGGGGGCAGAGAAAACATGAAAACCAGGCGTTTTTTTCGCGATGATGCCGCTGACCAGCTGCGTGTTGGCGTCAGTGTTTTTGAAATCAAGCCCTTGGCACACGGTGCAGAATGTTGCAGGCACAGCCACCCCATTGGGGACAGTTGCCGGCGTATACGCTGCATGAATGGGGAAGCTGTTGGCGGTATAGGTGTTTCCGACTTTATCCAGTGGGCGCTGGTCTCGATTCAGCAGCGCAAACTGCTGAATAAACCCGATAGCCGCCATATCGGGATAATCGTTGGCGGTTTGCAGATGCGTCATCGGTGAGAGCGCATAAATAGCGTTAACGTTTTCTCCCCCCAGAACCTGATTTTTCAGATAAGTGGCCAACAGGAGTGAGCGATTGAGCCCCTGTGGGGTGAGGTTGGCGGTATTTGGGTTGATATCACCGGGTGTCTGGTATGTCAAATCCGGGCTGACCACAAAGACCAGATTGAGATTGCCCGCATTGAGCGGGGCATTTGGATTGATATTTTCTGGGTTGTCTGAGCAGCCAGTGAGCAGCGATAAGGCAAGCGCTAGCCACAACGATCCCAGATAAAAAAACTTTTTCACAAGAAACTCCTGAGGGTGGGCATACATTTTATGCGGGACAAATTACAAAAATTTCAAGATGTATCGCCAAATATTGCGCAAGCGCCTGCGCGATCCACGCAAATGTACATCTACCATTTCCGCCAAATCTATTTCTGAGCAGGGCACACAGAGGTTGCTGTTAGTGCGCTGAGGAAATACTGCAAAACCTCTATCCTTGTTTGGTGGACGTCAGCAGCCAATGGCATCCTAGCAGCCCATGAACCAAAGCAGCCTTGATCTGAATCTAAGCATCAAAAAGATTAAGCATCAAAAAGATCCGCCAGCAGGAGTTGCTGGTCCTGATGGAGGGCGTGGTTTTCTGGGCTGCATTGGTTGACCCCATTGCCCCGTATGACCCAGAAGGCACGAACGGCGGGTTGCGGTAGGGTGGGGCAGGCTACCAGGGCGTAGAAAAACGCCTGTATACCCAAAATGGCGTCATTTGGCATATAGCCATGCACATCCGCGCCAAAGTGGAGCATCCCTTGCGGGTGCTCAAACGGCAGTTTGGCTACACCAAGGTGCGCTATCGGGGGCTGAAGAAAAACACACTACAACGGAAGACGTTGTTTGCGCTATCGAACCTGTGGATGGTGCGCCATCCATGCACTTACTGATTCGAGTTATTCAGAGCATCCCTAGAGGTCAAAAAGACTTGAAGCCAGCGCACTGCCACAAGGCGAAGCCCGGCACATGGAAAAACCCAACGAATAACCGCTTGAGAAGGTAAAAGTCGGTGAATAAAACATGGGCCTAAATAATGCAGGTTTTGAGCAGGCTAACGAACAAAGTAAGCCGTTCGCCGAAGGCGAATCGGTTTGACTGATAGGTTAGAACCAGCAGTAAACAATAAAATACTGTGCACATGCAAAGCACTAAAAAACAGCTTCAAGTTCGCATGAAATACGGGTAGTGGTAAATTTGAAACCAAACCCATGAGCACCAATAAAATCTCCAAAACCTCGAATTTAATCCGCTCGTAGCATTATTTACGTCGGCTGCGTTCAGCATCCTCAAGACACTCTCTATAATGCCAATTAAGTATTTCTTGATTGATCATTCTAGGTCTCTGATCGTAGACGGAATCAATAATTGGAAAAATTGCAGGTCTAGATGACATTGCCTGCTTGAGTTGTTTTCTCTCAATCCCAGCGTCCGCTTTCTGGATGATGACTTGTACCAGTCCTTGGTAATCCTGACAAATTTCCTTGTCTTTTTTTGAAATGGCGTGAGCTGAAAAAGCGGTGAGTAATATGAATCCTGTGATGATTTTTTTTATATAAATTTTATTTAATACCATTTTTATATTTCAGCAGCCTTTTAGGCTGCATCGCTGCGCGATACTAGACGCCACTTTGAGTTCATCAATCATGCCTGCTGACGTATAACTCACTTAAAAAGCTTTGGATTCTGCTTCCGCATGATGTCTTCCATCTGGTTGCAGAGATCCGAAATCGTTGTACTTCCATCAATGATGAATGATCGATTGAAAAATCCGTTCTGCCGGTACAGATCGTCTGCGATATAGCCCGCAGGAAACTTTCCTTCGCAGACTACCGCAATGTCTTGTCCAGGCTTTGTCTTTAACCTGCTCTTGGCTTCGGTAGCTTTCCAGTTAGCAGCTGCAACTGAGCGCAACGGATTTCTGTTTGCCTTTGGATCGTTAACTTCTAACAGGACTTTGGACGTGCTATACGGTCTCTGCTGGGCAAAAGCTGAAATCGTACTCATTGAAGCCAATACTAAAATTACTGAAAATATCTTCATGGATTCTCGTTTTCTTTGAATAAATGCTGCCTAGAGTAGGCTAACGTTAAATTGAGGGGCAGGCCGCTTCTGGCCTGTCCCTCTCGAATATTAGATTAGCCGCCATAGGCAGCGAAAACGACATGGCTATTTATTTATTCGCAATTCACCTCGTTGAAACCGCTCTGAAATAATCGGAACGCAGAGTTGAAAGCCAAGAGATTCAGCCATTTCTTTTGATTGAACTGACGATGGTTTAGTATAAATTTACTCAATAATTTTTTCGTGTAGGTTGTTATCCCCCTTTGGCCTCGATTTCCCGTCAGTCCTCATCATGAATACTCCCCGAGAAATTGACTTCCAGCCGTCGCAAGCTTGCTCAATTGCCGCTGCTTGTGCAGGACTGGGGCGCCAGCCATCAGCGGCATTTGTCATAGTTGCGTAAACGGTAAGTGCAATAAAGAACACCCAATATCGTGGTGAGAAATTGATTTTCATAAATGCTCTCCGAGTTGTAATGTCCATGGATGGCGGCTAACGATAGAGGTAAGCGTGCCACCGTAGGTGGATCCGCTTGAGTGCGGGGTTAGAACCACAGCGCCAACGTAAGAAACTATCTACCTTATTCACAAGCCTAGTTGCTTTGGTATTTGCGAGCGAGGTTTTTTACGAGTGGTGCAAGCAGCAGGCGCGTTATCCTTGAGCGCAGGTTGCGTGCAATGAAATATGCAATCGGCGAACTTAAGTGGTAGTAGAAGGCAACCAAACGCCTGCCCCAAGACGAAGCCATAAAACGCTGGTCACGCCATGCCCTAAGAACATCTATTTAAATTCATCCTGTACTGTAGGCAGTCGGATGCTCAGTTCTCGAACTGATTTACATAAATATTAGCACTTTGCCGTTCGGATGGGGCTGAAAAAACTTTTTCCCACGGCTCTTTTTTGAGAAATATATTGACTTCGGAGTATTGATAAACTTGTGCAACCTTCCAGCCATCCGATTCTTTTTCGAGAATGTATTTCATTTTTTCTCCCTCTGTACGACGTTTTTTATCAGACTCTGAAAATACGACTCCCTCTGGAATTGGCGTCGAATTTTTAATCGTCACCATGGCAGTAGCGCGGGACTCCGTATCCTGTTTTATGTCAGTGATATCACGCGTATATTTATCGAACTGAATTTTCTTAGATTGATTGTCATCTTTGTGGGCCAAGAGAACATCACTAGACATGAGTTTATGTGCATCAAAGCCAATTCTGCTCTTTAGCTTCAGTATTTCAGATGCTTGCGCAGCGTACCAATCAAACTCTCCCTTTCTATAAAAATCCTTCGCAAGCCAATAAGACTTAAGGGCTCGATCAGGTGTTGAAATATCGATATTTATCGAGGGCGGAGACGGTGCTTGAGGACTGGGTGCCGCAGTGGAAGGATTCTGCTTTTGTTGACAACCAATAATCAGCAATGTGGCAAGAACAGAAAATATGAGTTTCATGTGGCATTTATACCAGAAAGAGTCGTAAATATGACAGACTTGGAGCTACCTAACGTTTGAATTCACCGGACTGCGCGGCTTTTCGCGCAGGTCCGGTGGAATGATGGGTTAGCCAGCTTTCCCTGAGCCCCTGCAACAACCACAGGGCGCACCTGAAGGGAGGGCAGATA
The DNA here is from genome assembly GCF_004341365.1 of Simplicispira metamorpha. Classification (GTDB taxonomy): domain Bacteria; phylum Pseudomonadota; class Gammaproteobacteria; order Burkholderiales; family Burkholderiaceae_C; genus Simplicispira; species Simplicispira metamorpha. The sequence continues at coordinate 8,491 of NZ_SLXH01000006.1, forward strand.
TTGTATTGGCACGGGCCTCAAACGAAAGGCTCTCTGTTGCCAGAACTCGCCGGGTACGCTCGATGGTGACGGTAATAATTTCATCAGCGTTTCCCGACACAGAGAAGGACTTCTTGAATTTTTGGTCGCCACTCTTTACAAAATCAAGAACAGTTTGGACTACGGTTTTTTCATTCATATGATTTCCTATTGGTTAAGCACGTTGAACACGATCCTGCGACAGTCTTTCACTCTCAAGCGAGTTGTAAAACTCGGTGGCAGCCTTGTTTTGTTTGAGCAGCCCCTCACCATCAACTGAGAGCCCAGGAATTGAGCGACATCTTTTGACATCGTCGTAGTGCATGATGAATTGATCTTTGAATGTTCGCCGTATAACTTTTTCATCGATCATTCCACCCTCGCAGCAAAGAGCCACTAACTCAAGCGTATTTACGACCTTGATTACATCCGGAGTAACCGGAGTGTTTGAGTCAATTTTGCTTAACGTTGCCATGTAGTCCCACAAAGGCAGGAGTAGTTGCCGCTGAGAAAGCAATTTCTGGTTTTGATGCACTTTGTAGGCAACGATGATCGCTATTGTCGTAGCAACGCCAGACAAAACAGCCCCCGCGGCCGATGAAATTGCTGTAATCAAGTTGACATCCATAGGCGATTCCTTTGCTGGCTAACGAATAAGGTAAGCCGGCCGCCGTAGGCGGATCGGCTTGAGCGAAAGGTTAGGGACGCTTCCGCCTGAGTAAAAAGTTAAGAACTTCTGAGTCATTATCCTGCGCTCTTGGAATCTCAAGAGTTTTTCCATCAAACGTTTCTATTACTATATATTAATTTTTTGGGTCTGCCATCGACATTCCACCGATGTCAATTGTGTGTACACCAAAGTATTCTTGGAGATTCTTTACATTTTTATAGGCTATCCGGATTTCCTTTTCGTCATAACCGGTTGCAACGATTTCATCTTCATCAAAGATATTCATATTTTTCCTAACTGGAATTAGACGACAACTCTGCATGAGTGCTCAGTCCGATAAAATCGTATGCATCCTACCCCATACACAGGAAAAATCCAGTAGCCTGCCGTTGAGGCAAACCTAAAATTCAGCGGATACCAATCCTGCTTACGACCCCAACGCCAATACCCCGTGCCCACCCAAACTGCTGGAGCGCATACGCATTTGATTTTGTAAGCTGCATGAAAGTATTGGTGCTGAAAACCTGTTTATCTATGGGGCGCGGAATTTTTAACCCGCTCGATGCGCTGTAAAGCAAAAAGGCCCGTTACCGGGCCTTTGGTTTTTATAGGGCAGCGCCATCCCGGCGCTGCACCAGCGTCGTTTTACGCCTCCCAATCCTCCACCGGCAGGCAGCTGCAAAACAGGTTGCGGTCGCCATACACGTTGTCCACGCGGCCCACGGGGCTCCAGTATTTGCTTTTGCGCAGCGCGGGCAGCGGGTAGGCGGCGGTTTCGCGGCTGTAGGGGCGGTTCCACTCGGCGCCCAGCAGGCTCTCTGCCGTGTGGGGCGCGTTCTTCAGCGGGTTGTTGTCCTGCGGCCAGGCGCCCGATTCGATCTGGCGGATTTCGCCTCGGATGGCGATCATCGCGGCGATGAAGCGGTTCAGCTCGGCCAGGGTTTCGCTTTCGGTGGGTTCCACCATCAGCGTGTTGGGCACGGGAAAGCTCAGCGTGGGCGCGTGGAAGCCGTAGTCAATCAGCCGCTTGGCCACGTCCTCGGCCATCACGCCGCTGGTTTCCTTGAGCTGGCGCAGGTCAAGGATGCACTCGTGGGCGACATGGCCGGGTTTGCCATCTTGGCCTTCGCTGGCGTACAGCGTGGGGTAGTGGTCTTTCAGGCGGGCGCTGATGTAGTTGGCGCTCAGGATGGCGGTTTCGGTGGCCGCTTTCAGGCCGTCTGCGCCCATCATGCGGATGTACATCCAGCTGATGGGCAAAACGGCTGCGTTGCCTAGCGGGGCTGCGCTGACTGCTCCTGTTTTGGAAGTAATGCCGCCGGTGGCATGGCCGGGCAGGTAGGGCACCAAGTCTTCTACCACGCACACGGGGCCTACGCCGGGGCCGCCGCCGCCGTGGGGGATGCAGAAGGTTTTGTGCAGGTTCAGGTGGCTCACGTCGCCACCAAACTCGCCGGGCGCGGCCACGCCCACCAGCGCGTTCATGTTGGCGCCGTCCACATAGACGCGGCCCCCGTGCTGGTGTACCAGCGCGCAGAGTTCTTTCACGCTGGTTTCAAACACGCCGTGGGTGCTGGGGTAGGTGATCATCACGCAGGCCAGGTTTTGGCTGTGTTGCTCGCACTTGGCTTGCAGGTCGGCCATGTCCACGTTGCCGTTGTCGTCGCACTTGGTGACGACGACCTGCATGCCCACCATTTGCGCGCTGGCGGGGTTGGTGCCGTGGGCGCTGCTGGGTATCAGGCAGATGTTGCGTTGGCCCTGGCCTTGGGCAGCGTGGTAGGCCTTGATGGCCAGCAGGCCCGCGTATTCGCCCTGGCTGCCGGCGTTGGGTTGCAGGCTGATGCCCGCGTAGCCCGTGGCCTGGCACAGCCAGGCACGCAGTTGTTCATCCAATGCTTGGTAGCCCTGCAATTGGTCGGCGGGGGCAAAGGGGTGGATGTGCGCAAACTCGGGCCAGGTGATGGGGATCATCTCGCTGGTGGCGTTGAGCTTCATGGTGCAGCTGCCCAGCGGGATCATGGTGCGGTCGAGCGCCAAATCCTTGTCCGACAGCTGGCGGATGTAGCGCAGCATGCCCGTCTCAGAGTGGTAGGTGTTGAACACCGGGTGCGTCAGGTAGGCGCTGGTGCGGTGCAGGTGGGCGGGAATGAGCGGCTCCACGCCGTTCTCAAACGCCTCGAAGGTGGGCAGCGGCTGGCCGTCCTGGGCAAAGATGCGCCACAGTAGCTGGATGTCATCGCGCGTGGTGGTTTCGTCCAGCGTGATGCACAGCTCGGTTTCTGAGCGAATTCGCAGGTTAACGCCCATGGAGACTGCGCGAGCAGCTATTGCTTTGGTAGCGCCTGCGGTGCGCAGCAGCAGCGTATCGAAGGCCGCTTGCGCCTGCACGGGCGCGCCCAGTTGCTGCAAGCCCTGGGCCAGGATGGCGGTGAAGGCGGCCACGCGCTGGGCGATGCGCGCCAGCCCCTCGGGGCCGTGGTAGACGGCGTACATGCTGGCAATGACGGCGGGCAGCACCTGCGCGGTGCAGATGTTGCTGGTGGCTTTTTCTCGGCGGATGTGCTGCTCGCGCGTTTGCAGCGCCAGGCGGTAGGCGGGGTGGCCGTGGGCGTCCACGCTCACGCCCACCAGGCGACCGGGCAGCGACCGTTTGAACTCGTCGCGGCAGGCCATGTAGGCGGCGTGCGGGCCACCGGCGCCCATGGGCATGCCAAAGCGCTGCGTGGTGCCCACTACGATGTCGGCGCCCCATTCGCCGGGCGGGGTCAGCAGCGTTAGCGCCAGCAGGTCGGCGGCGGCAATGAAGGCGGCTTGTTGGGCGTGGGCTTTGTCCACATCGGCGCGCAAATCGTCAATGCGGCCCGTGGTGGCGGGGTATTGCGCCAGCGCGGCAAAGTGGTCGCCGTCCAGCGCGGCCTGCCACTCTTGGGGCGACTGCGCCAGCACCACCTCGATGCCCAGCGGCGCGGCGCGGGTCTGTATCACTTCGATGGTTTGCGGGTGCGCCTCGCCCGAGACGATAAAGCGCTGGCTCTTGGATTTGACCGAGCGCTTGGCCAGCGCCATGGCCTCCGCCGCTGCCGTGGCCTCGTCCAGCATGGAGGCGTTGGCAATGGGCATGGCCGTCAGGTCGCACACCATGGTCTGGAAGTTGACCAGCGCTTCCATGCGGCCCTGGCTGATTTCTGCCTGGTAGGGCGTGTAGGCGGTGTACCAGGCGGGGTTTTCCAGCACGTTGCGCAGGATGACGCCGGGCGTGTGCGTGCCGTGGTAGCCCTGGCCGATGAAGCTCTTGAGCAGCTGGTTTTTGCGGGCGATGGCCTGCAGTTCGGCCAGCGCGGCCGCTTCGGTCACGGGCGCGGGCAAGTCCATGGCACTGGCGCGGGCGATGGAGCGCGGCACGATGGCGTCGATCAGTGTGCGGCGCGAGGCTTCGCCAATCACCGACAGCATGTGCGCCTCATCAAAGGCGTCAATGCCGATGTGGCGGGGCAGGAATTCGGTGGCGTTTTCCAACGCAGACAGGGGCAGGGCGGCGGAGGTCATGGGCGGTGATTGCTATGGATAGAGGAGCTGCTCGCGTTGAGCGGGCGCGGGCTGGGGGCGGTTTTGGTGCTGAAAATGGGGCGGGTGGTGGCCGCAATGCGCTGCGGTGGTACTGCCCAGGCCCCGGGGGCAGGGCCGGGGCCAGGCGGAAGGCGTTTTTCAAGAGCCAAATCGGCTTCTGGCCTTGATGGGGTGTGCGCTAGCAGCTATCAAAAAAGGAGTGATTCGGGCAGGCTGCCGGGCTGCGCCGCGCGGTGGGTGTGCCGCGTGGCGCTGCGCTTTAGGCGCTGGCGGCAAAGGCGCCGTAAGCGGTTTCGTCCATCAGGCCATCGAGCTGGCTGGCGTCGCTGAGCTTGACCTTGAAGAACCAGCCCGCGCCCAGCGGGTCGGTGTTGGCCAGCGAGGGGTCGGCGCGCAGGGCTTCGTTGACTTCGACGATTTCACCGCCCACGGGCATGAACACGTCGGCAGCGGCTTTCACCGACTCGACCACGCCAGCGACGTCGCCTTGCGCGAATGTGGCGCCCACTTCGGGCAGATCGACAAACACCACATCGCCCAGCGCGTCTTGCGCATGGACGGTGATGCCGACCACGGCAGCGGCGGTGTCAGCGGCGTTGACCCACTCGTGGTCTTTGGAAAATTGGATGGTCATGGGAAAAGCTCCTTGGGTGACTGGGTGATAAAAAACGGGAATCCGGAATGTAAATGGCTGGCTGCCCCGCAGCCCGTGCCAAGCGCACTGCCTTGGCGAGTGCCGCCGCGCAAGGGCCGCCCCGCCGCGCTGGCGGCGGCACCGAGGCGCGCAGCGACTCAGGGGGGCTTCTTTTTCTTAGCCCCGGTAGTAGCGCGTGGGCACGAAGGGCGTGGGCACCACCACCATGGGCACGGGCTTGCCGCGCACGATGGCGAACAGTTCGGTGCCCAGCGCTGCGTAGTCGGGCTGCACGTAGGCCAGCGCAATGGGCTGGTTCAGCGTGGGGCTGAGCAGGCCGCTGGTGACGTGGCCGATGTGCTGGCCGTCCAGGTTTTCCAGCACGGCGGGTTCGCGCACGGGCACGCGCTCCTGGGCGATCAGGGCCACGCGCTGGCGGGTCAGGCTGGCCGGGTTGTCCAGCTGGGCCAGCACCACATCGGCACCGATAAAGCCCCCGGCGCGCGCGCCGCCGCTGCGGCGCACTTTCTGCATGGCCCAGTTCAGGCCAGCCTCTACGGGGGTGGTGGTGACGTCGAGATCGTTGCCGTACAGGCACAGGCCCGCTTCCAGGCGCAGCGAGTTGCGCGCGCCCAGGCCAATGGGCTGGACTTCAGGCTGTGCCAGCAGGGTGCGCGCCAGGGCTTCGGCCTGCGCGGCGGGCACGGAGATTTCAAAGCCGTCTTCGCCCGTGTAGCCGCTGCGCGTCACCAGGCAGTCGGCACCGGCGATGGTCAAGCGGGCGCCGGTCATGAACACCAGTTGCGCCGCGCCCGGTGCCAGGCGCGCCAGCACGGCAGCGGCCTGCGGGCCTTGCAACGCCAGCAGGGCCTGGTCGGGCAGTGGCACCACCTGGCAGCGCTGGCCAATCTGCGCCTGGATGTGGGCGATGTCCCCCACCTTACAGGCGCCGTTGACGATGACGAAGATTTCATCCGGCCCCACGCGCAAGAACATCAGGTCGTCGATGATGCCGCCCGCCTCGTTCAGCAGCAGGCCGTAGCGCTGCTTGCCCACGGGCAGGTCGATCACATCGACGGGCATCAGCGTCTCGAACGCGGCGGCGGCGTCGGGGCCGATGAGGCGCAGCTGGCCCATGTGCGAGACATCGAACAAACCGGCCTGCGCGCGCGTGTGCAGGTGCTCGGCCATCAGGCCCGCCGGGTACTGCACGGGCATGGAATAACCAGCAAAGGGCACCATGCGCGCGCCCAGTTCAAGGTGCAGTGCGTTCAGGGGCGTGGTCAGCAAGGGGGCGGCGGCAGGGGCGGACATGGGCAAATCTCCAGGGCAAATAGGGGCCGTGGCCTGGGGGTGGCCACGAAATTTGCCCTGCTGTCCGCTTTACCTGAGAGATTCGCCCGGGATAGCGCGCGCTGCGCCGGGGTTGCTCCTTCGGTGGACGGCCACGGTGTGTGGGTGCAGCCGCCTCTCTCCAGCAAGGTGACGCGCGCATCACTGCGCGCGTTTGTCAGTCCTTTTGCCTGAGCGTTCGGGCTTTGCCTGCGCCTTCGGCGGCGACCTGCTGCACGGTGCGGCAGCGGGTGCGCTCTCTCCTGACCGGGCGGATTCTACGCAGTTTTGCCCCGCTTGCGCCTGGCAGGGGGCAGAAAAATTTACAGCCACATCGGGCCTTGGCACCCGCCAGGTCAGCGCCAGTAGCTATTATTCCAATAGCAAGATACAGTGCGCCCTGGCAGGCGCTGGGCGCGGTTCAGCCCAGCAGCAGCGCGTCGTCCGAGAGCTTTTCTCCGCGCACTTTTTCAAACATTTTCAGCAGGTCGGGCACGTCCAGGCGGCTGCGTTCCTCGCCCGACACGTCCAGCACCACCTGGCCCTGGTGCAGCATCACGGTGCGCTGGCCCACGTCCAGCGCCTGGCGCATGCTGTGCGTGACCATCATGGTGGTGAGTTTGTTTTCGGCCACGATGCGCGCCGTCAGTTGCAGCACGAAGTCGGCGGTGCGCGGATCGAGCGCGGCGGTGTGCTCGTCCAGCAGCAGGATGCGCGACGGTTGCAGCGCCGCCATCAGCAGGCTTACGGCCTGGCGCTGGCCGCCCGAGAGCAGGCCGATGCGGTCGGTGAGGCGGTTTTCCAGCCCCAGGCCCAGCGTGGCCAGGCGGGCGCGGAAGGTGTCGCGCAGGGCCGGTTTGACGGCGCTGCGCAGGCCGCGCAAGTTACCGCGCTCTTGCGCCAGGGCCATGTTTTCTTCGATGGTCAGGTCTTCGCAGGTGCCCGCCATGGGGTCTTGGAACACCCGCGCCACGCGCGAGGCGCGCGCCCACACGGGCTGGCGCGTCATGTCCACGCCGTCGATGGTGATGGTGCCGCTGTCCACGCCCAGGTCGCCCGAGATGGCGTTGAGGAAGGTGGACTTGCCCGCCCCGTTGGAGCCGATGACGGTCACGAACTGGCCCGCCGGAATGTTCAGCGACATGCCGCGCAGGGCGCGCGTTTCAATGGGCGTGCCGGGGTTGAAGGTGATTTGGAGGTTTTGGGCGCTCAGCATGGGTCGTCTCTGGTAGGGGGCTCACTGCGGGCGGCGTTTGGCCAGCTTGCGCTTGATTTGCGGAATCACCAGCGCGATGGTGACCAGCACGGCAGTCACCAGGTTCAGGTCTTGCGCCTTCAGGCCGATGAAGTCGCTGTTGAGCGCCATCGCAATGAAAAAGCGGTACACGATGGCGCCAATCACCACGGCCAGCGTGGCCAGCACCAGTTTGCGCGACGGCAAGATGCTCTCGCCCACGATCACGGCGGCCAGGCCAATCACGATGGTGCCAATGCCCATGGAGATGTCGGCGCCGCCTTGCGTCTGGGCAAACAGGGCGCCTGCCAGGCCCACCAGCCCGTTGGACACCGCCATGCCCAGCAGCACCATGGCGCCGGTGTTGACGCCCTGGGCGCGCGCCATGCGGGCGTTGGAGCCGGTGGCGCGAATGGCCAGACCGCGCTCGGTGGCAAAAAACCAGTCCATAGCCAGCTTGGCCGCAATGACGATGACGGCCAGCAGCAGCGGGCGGGCCACGTAATCTTCCATGCCCGCAGGTTGCAGCACGTTGAACAAGGTGGGGTCGTTGATGAGTGGCACGTTGGGGCCGCCCATGATGCGCAGGTTGATGGAGTACAGCGCAATCATCATCAGGATGCTGGCCAGCAAGTCCATGATTTTGAGCTTGACGTTGAGCCAGCCGGTGATGAGCCCGGCCACGGCGCCCGCCGCAGTGGCCGCGATGGTGGCCACAAACGGGTTGGTGCCCGTGGAAATCAAAATGGCGCAGACGGCGCCACCCAGCGGAAAGCTGCCATCCACCGTAAGGTCAGGAAAGCGCAGCAACCGGAAAGAGATAAAAACCCCCAGCGCCACCAGGCTGAAGATCAGGCCGATTTCAACGGCGCCAAGCAGAGAAAAAAAGGACATGGGGCAGCAGCAGTGGGGTGGTGAAAACAAAGCAGGAGCCAGCAATGGCTCCTGCGGTTCAGGGTGCGCGGGTGCAGCCCTTACTGGATGACTTGCGCGGCCGACTTGACCAGCGCCTCAGGCAGCTTCACGCCTTGCTTTTCAGCGGCGCCGGGGTTCACGAACAGTTCCATTTTGGTGCTGACTTCGGGCTTGATGTCACCGGGTTTTTCGCCCTTCAAGATGCGAACCACCATGCGGCCGGTTTGCTCGCCCAGATCGCGGTAGTTGATGCCAAAGGCGGCAATGGCGCCGCGCTTGACGCTGTCGGTGTCTGAAGCCACCAGCGGGATTTTGGCTTCCTGGCCCACTTTGACCAACGCTTCGTAGGCAGAAACCACGTTGTTGTCGGTGTTGGTGTAGATCACATCGACCTTGCCGATCAGGCTGCGCGCGGCGCTGCCCACGTCCACCGAGCGGGGCGCGGCGGCTTCCACCAGCGTCATGCCCAGCGTGGGCAGCAGCTTTTGCAGCTCTTTGACCACGACCACCGAGTTGGCTTCGCCAGGGTTGTAGACCATGCCCACGCGCTTGGCGTTGGGCACCACCTGCTTGAGCAGCTCCATTTGCTTGTCCAGCGCCAGCATGTCGGACACGCCAGTGACGTTGGTCTTGGAGGGCTCCCAGCTGGCGAGCAGCTTGGCCACCACCGGATCGGTCACGGCAGAGAACACCACAGGCACGGTTTTGGTGGAGGCCACCACAGCCTGGGCCGACGGCGTGGCAATGGCGACGATGGCATCGGGCTTGTCGCCCACAAACTTGCGTGCAATTTGCGCTGCCGTACCGGTGTTGCCCTGGGCGCTTTGGTACTGCCACTTGAGGTTTTTGCCGGACTCAAAGCCCGCATCTTTGAGCGCAGCCTGCACGCCGTCGCGCACGGCGTCGAGGGCAGGGTGTTCCACGATGGCGGTCACGGCCACGGATTTTTGCTGGGCCATGGCGGGTGCCACTGCGGCCACGGCCAGTGCCAGGGCTCCCAGGTGCATCCAGGGCGTTTTTTTCATGTTCATCTCCAAGCTGTCCTTTTGGTTTCCTGGTGGATCTCGCCGGCTGCGCGCAGGAAAGACGCGCGCCGGTGGGCGAGTGTACCGCCGTGCTTTCCGCCGCGCTGGTTTATAAGCCAAAAAGGCCTGCAAGGCAGGCCAGTCAAGCGCTACGTGCTATGGTTTTTACATGCCGGAGTAGTTCGGGCCGCCGCCGCCTTCGGGCGTGACCCAGACGATGTTTTGCGTTGGGTCTTTGATGTCGCAGGTTTTGCAGTGCACGCAGTTTTGGGCGTTGATTTGCAGGCGCTGGGCGTTGCCGCCCTTGGCCTCGTCGGGCACAAACTCGTACACGCCCGCTGGGCAGTAGCGGGCTTCAGGCCCAGCGTATTTCGCCAGGTTGATGCTCACGGGCACGCTGGCGTCCTTGAGCGTGAGGTGGGCGGGCTGGTTTTCTTCGTGGTTGGTGTTGCTGATGAACACGCTGGAGAGGCGGTCAAAGGTCAGCTTGCCATCGGGCTTGGGGTACTCGATGGGCTGGCATTCGGCGGCGGGCTTCAAGTAGGCGTGGTCGGGCTTGTCGCGGTGCAGCGTCCAGGGGATGTGGCCGCGCAGCACAAACTGCTCAAAACCGTTCATCACGGTGCCCACGGCCAGACCGTACTTGAACCAGTTCTTGAAGTTGCGGTCTTTGTTCAGCTCGGTGTGCAGCCAGCTGCTGTCAAAGGCCTTGGGGTAGGCGGCCAGCTCGTCGTGCTGGCGTCCGGCGGCAATGGCGTCAAAAGCGGCCTCGGCAGCCAGCATGCCGGTCTTGATGGCAGCGTGGCTGCCCTTGATGCGGCTGACGTTCAAAAAGCCCGCGTCGCAGCCCACCAGCGCGCCGCCAGGGAAGACAAACTTGGGCAGCGAGTTGATGCCGCTGGCGTTGATGGCGCGCGCGCCATACGACAGGCGCTTGGCCGTGACTTCGCCCGCGTCGTTTTCGAGGTAGTAGCGAACGCGGGGGTGCGTCTTCCAGCGCTGGAATTCTTCAAACGGGCTCAGGTAGGGGTTGCTGTAGCCCAGGCCGGTGACAAAGCCCATGGCCACCTTGTTGCCCTCCAGGTGGTAGAGGAAGGCGCCGCCGTAGGTGTCGTTTTCCATGGGCCAGCCAGCGGTGTGCATGACAAAGCCGGGCTGGTGGCGTGCGGGGTCGATTTCCCACAGCTCTTTGATGCCGATGCCAAAGCTTTGCGGGTCGCGCCCGGCGTCGAGCTGGTAGCGGGCGATGAGCTGTTTGCCCAGGTGGCCGCGTGCGCCTTCGGCAAACACGGTGTATTTGCCCAGCAGCTCCATGCCCAGCTGGAAGTTGTCGGTGGGCTCGCCGTCTTTGCCCAGACCCATGTTGCCGGTGGCCACGCCCTTGACGCTGCCGTCTTCGTTGTAGAGCACTTCGGCGGCGGTGAAGCCGGGGAAAATTTCCACGCCCAGCGCTTCAGCCTGCTCGCCCAGCCACTTGGTGACGGCGCCCAGGCTGACGATGTAGTTGCCGTGGTTGTGGGCAAACGGTGGCAAGAGCGGGTTGGGCACGCGGGTGCCGGAGGTTTCGCTCAGGAAGATGTAGGCGTCATCGGTGACGGGCTGGTTGAGCGGGGCGCCGCGCTCTTTCCAGTCCGGAAACAGCTCGGTCAGCGCCTGGGGGTCCATGATGGCGCCCGAGAGGATGTGCGCGCCCGGCTCGGAGCCTTTTTCCAGCACCACCACGGACACGTCCTGGCCTTTTTCGGCAGACAGCTGCTTGATGCGGATGGCAGTGGCCAGCCCACCGGGGCCACCGCCGACCACCACCACGTCGTATTCCATGGCTTCGCGGGGGCCGAATTGGGCAAGGATTTCTTCGTTTGTCATGGCTGTATCGTCGGGCGTTTGAGTTTGATAATGGGGAATTTTGTAATAACAGGCAACCTTACGGCTGTCTTGCACGCGACCGATTGTATGCACCGGCAGGGCAACAATCGGGCGACTGTTTCATCTGCATCAAGAGGAAGACCCCTATGGCATACAGCATCGACTTGTCTGGCCGCGTGGCCCTGGTGACCGGCGCCTCCAGCGGTTTGGGGGCGCAGTTTGCGCGCACCCTGGCCAAGGCCGGTGCGGGTGTGGTGCTGGCCAGCCGCCGCCTGGAAAAGCTCAAGGCGCTGCGCGCGCAGATTGAAGGCGAGGGCGGCGACGCCCATGTGGTGGAGCTGGACGTGACCGACCACGACTCCATCAAGGCCGCCGTGGCGCACGCTGAAACCGAGATGGGCTCCATCGACATCCTGGTCAACAACTCGGGCGTGTCCACCACGCAGCGCCTGCAAGAGGTCACGCCCGAAGACTTTGATTACATCTTCGGTGCCAACGTCAAAGGCGCTTTTTTTGTCGCACAGGAGGTGGGCAAGCGCATGCTGGCGCGCGCCACGGGCCAGGCGCCGGGCAGCTTCACGGGCGGGCGCATCATCAACATCGCGTCCATGGCCGGGCTCAAGGTGCTGCCGCAGATTGGCGCCTATTGCATGAGCAAGGCCGCCGTCATCCAGATGACGCGCGCCATGGCGCTGGAGTGGGGCCGCTTTGGTATCAATGTCAACGCGATATGCCCCGGCTACATCGATACCGAAATCAACCACCGCCACTGGCAAACCGAACAGGGGCAAAAACTGATCAACCTGCTGCCGCGCAAGCGCGTGGGCCAGCCCCAAGACCTGGATGCGCTGATCGTGATGCTGGCCAGCGACCAGAGCCACTTCATCAACGGTGCGGTGATTGCCGCCGATGATGGTTTTGCCATTTAACCCACACGAAAACCACACGACGACTGCCATGAAATTTGAGATTCCCGAGGCCAAAAAGCTGGTGCATGAAATGCGTTTTCCGGTGCGCTGGGGCGATATGGACGCGCTGGGCCATGTCAACAACACGGTGTACTTCCGCTACCTGGAAATGGCCCGCGTGGAGTGGGTGCGCCAGGTGGGCAGCAGCCTGGACCCCAGCGGTGAGGGCATGGTGATCGTCAATGCGTTCTGCAATTTTTACCAGCAGCTGGCCTACCCCGATGAGGTGCTACTCAAGTTCTACGTGAGCGACCCCGGCCGCACCACGTTCGAGACCTGGAGCACCATGGAGCGCGTGGGCCAGCCCGGCGTGGTGTGCGCTGCGGGCGGCGCCACGGCCATCTGGGTCAATTACGCACAGCAAAAAGCCGTCACCTTGCCCGACTGGCTGCGGGCGCTGGTGGCGGCTTGATCGCTATCTGGATTTAGTGCCAAAAGTGGCTCAAGTCCTTGCGTGGTAAGCGCAAGCAGCTACTAAAAAAGTAGCATTATTTTTGCCGTGGCACGCGCCCCATCAGGTAGAACTCGGGGTTGGGCTGCATGCCGGCAAAGCTGGCCATGCGGTTGGACAGGCCAAAGAACGCCGTAATGGCCGCAATGTCCCAGATGTCCTCATCGTCAAAGCCGTGGGCGTGCAGGGCCTCGAAATCGGCGTCTTCCACCTCCTGGGCACGCTGGCATACCTTCATCGCAAAGTCCAGCATGGCGCGCTGGCGTGCGGTGATGTCGGCCTTGCGGTGGTTGACGGCCACCTGGTCGGCCACAAAAGGTTTTTTTTCGTAAATGCGCAAGATGGCGCCGTGCGCCACCACACAGTACAGGCACTGGTTGGCCGCGCTGGTGGTGGTGACGATCATCTCGCGCTCGCCTTTGGTCAGGCTGCTGGTGCGGCCTGCGCTTTCGGGCTCCATCAGGGCGTCGTGGTAGGCAAAAAAGGCGCGCCACTCGGCCGGGCGGCGGGCAAAGGCCAGAAACACATTGGGAATGAATCCGGCCTTTTCCTGCACTTGCAAAATGCGCTCGCGGATGTCTTCGGGCAGGGTGTTCAGGTCGGGAAAAGGGTAGCGGCTCACACGGGTCTCCTGGGTTGGTGTCATCAAAAAAACTATGGCGCGCTTTGTACAAATCAAATGCCTGTTTTTGGCACGCCTCACTATCATGGGGCTTGCCATCATCCACTCAAGGAGCGCCCCATGACCCATGAATCCAAATGCCCATTCCACGCCGCCGGTGCCAGCAACAGCACCACCAGCCGTGATTGGTGGCCAAACCAGTTGCGCGTGGATTTGTTGAACCAGCACTCCGGGCGCTCCAACCCTTTGGGCGAGCAGTTTGACTATGCCGCAGAGTTCAAAAAGCTCGATTACGCCGCGCTCAAAGGCGATCTGAAAGCGCTGCTGACCGATTCGCAAGACTGGTGGCCTGCCGACTGGGGCAGCTACGCCGGTTTGTTCATCCGCATGGCCTGGCACAGCGCGGGCACCTACCGCGCGGTCGATGGCCGGGGCGGCGCCGGGCGGGGCCAGCAGCGTTTTGCGCCGCTCAACAGCTGGCCCGACAACGTGAGCCTGGACAAGGCGCGCCGCCTGCTCTGGCCCATCAAGCAAAAGTACGGGCAAAAAATCTCCTGGGCCGACCTCATCATCCTGGCGGGCAACGTGGCCCTGGAAAACGCCGGCTTTCGCACCTTTGGCTTTGCTGCGGGCCGCCAAGACGTCTGGGAGCCCGACCAGGACGTGAACTGGGGCGACGAGAAAGCCTGGCTGGCCCACCGCGACCCTGAGGCCCTGGCCAAGAACCCCCTGGCCGCCACCGAGATGGGCCTGATCTACGTCAACCCTGAAGGCCCCAATGCCAGCGGCGACCCACTCTCAGCGGCAGCGGCCATCCGTGCCACCTTTGGCAACATGTCCATGGACGATGAAGAAACCGTGGCGCTGATTGCCGGGGGCCACACGCTGGGCAAAACCCATGGCGCCAGCGCCGCCAGCCACGTGGGCGCCGCCCCCGAGGCCGCCTCCATCGAGCAAATGGGCCTGGGTTGGGCCAACAGCTATGGCAGCGGCAGCGGCGCTGACGCCATCACCTCGGGCCTGGAGGTGGTGTGGACGCAAACGCCCACGCAGTGGAGCAACCAGTTCTTTGAAAACCTCTTCAAGTACGAATGGGTGCAGACGCGCAGCCCCGCCGGGGCCATCCAGTTCGAGGCCCAAGATGCGCCCGAGAGCATCCCCGACCCCTTCGACCCTGCCAAAAAGCGCAAGCCCACCATGCTGGTCACTGACCTGACGCTGCGCTTTGACCCCGAGTTCGAGAAGATTTCGCGCCGCTTCCTGAACGACCCACAGGCGTTCAACGAGGCTTTTGCCCGCGCCTGGTTCAAGCTCACCCACCGCGACATGGGCCCCAAGGCACGCTACCTGGGCCCCGAAGTGCCCAAAGAAGAGCTGATCTGGCAAGACCCGCTGCCCACACCGCAGCACCAGCCCACGGCGGCGGACATTGCCGATTTGAAGGCGCAGATTGCGGCCTCGGGCCTGTCGGTCAGCGAGTTGGTGTCGGTGGCCTGGGCCTCGGCCTCCACGTTCCGGGGCGGTGACAAGCGCGGCGGTGCCAACGGTGCGCGCCTGGCGCTGGCGCCGCAAAAAGACTGGGCCGTGAATGCGGCTGCCGTGGCCGTGCTGCCCCGGTTGCAGGCGATTCAAAAGGCGTCGGGCAAGGCGTCGCTGGCCGATGTGATCGTGCTGGCCGGGGTGGTGGGTGTGGAACAAGCTGCCCAGGCAGCGGGCGTGCCGGTAGAGGTGCCGTTTGTCCCGGGTCGCGTGGACGCCCGCCAAGACCAGACCGACATTGCCGCCTTTGCCCTGATGGAGCCCGTGGCCGATGGGCTGCGCAATTACCGCCGCGTGGCCAGCAGCACCAGCACCGAGGCGTTGCTGATCGACAAAGCCCAGCAGCTCACCCTCACCGCGCCTGAACTGACGGTATTGGTGGGCGGCCTGCGCGTGCTGGGCGCCAACTACGACGGCAGTGCGCACGGTGTGCTCACCGACAAAGTGGGCGTGCTCAGCAACGACTTCTTCGTCAACCTGCTGGACATGGCCACCGTCTGGAAACCCACCGACCCGACGCAGGAGCTGTTCGAGGGGCGCGAGCGCCACACCGGCGCCTTGAAATACACAGCCACCCGCAGCGATCTGGTGTTTGGCTCCAACGCGGTACTGCGCGCCCTGGCCGAGGTTTATGCCAGCGCTGATGCGCGTGAGAAGTTGGTGCGCGACTTTGTCGCCGCCTGGAATAAGGTGATGAACCTGGATCGCTTCGATCTGGCGTGAACCGGCAGTGCCCGCGCCTTGGGCGCCGGGCATTCCCGCACCGGCCTGCCCTGCGCAACAGGGTCAGGCCGGTGGCGTTTTCAGCTGCCTGCCACCAGCTTGTGTACCAGGTCGGCCGCTGTGGAGGCGCCGTATTTGCGCATCAGCCGGGCGCGGTAAATCTCTACGGTGCGGTGGCTGATGGCCAGGGCCTTGCCGATTTCCTTGGAGGTCATGCCTTCGAGCAGGCGCGCGGCCACTTCGCGCTCGCGCCCGGTCAGATCGGCCTTGACGGGGCGCTGTGCGCTCAGGTCTTCAAAGCTCCAGATGCCCGAGGCGTGCGGCGCCTCGCGGTTGAGCGCGCGGCCCGACACGTGGCACCAGAACACCTCGCCATTGAGGCGCTTCATGATGCGGCTGTCGGCGTAATAGCCCTTGGTGTTGAGGATGGGCGTCATGCGCGCGCCCAGGCGTTCGTACTCGTCGGCGCTGGGGTAGAGGATCTGGAAAGACTGGCCAATGAGCACCTCGCGCGAAGCCCCGAACATCTCGCAGACCTGGCGATTGCAGTCGATCATCGTGCGGTTGCGCGAGAGCACCAGGCCCACGGGCGCCATATCAAAAGCCAGCCGGTAATCAACATCCATAGCGCGTAGCGGTGCCGTAGTAGTGCAAATCTTTAGGGAATACTACGTAGCAGATTACGTAGTATCTTCACGATACCAAATTTCAAGGAGACTGTTGTGAACAAGGTGTTTCCCTCCGCAGCCGAGGCCCTGGCGGGCGTGGTTGCAGACGGCCAGCTGCTGGCTGTCGGTGGTTTCGGGTTGTGCGGTATCCCCGAAGCCCTGATCGATGCATTGCGCGACTCCGGGGTGAAAGACCTCACGGTGATCTCCAACAACGCGGGCGTGGACGGCTTTGGCCTGGGCAAGCTCCTGGAGACGCGCCAGATCAAGAAAATGATCTCCTCGTATGTGGGCGAGAACAAGGAGTTTGAGCGCCAGTACCTGGCGGGCGAACTGGAGCTGGAGTTCACGCCCCAGGGCACGCTGGCCGAGAAGCTGCGTGCGGGCGGCGCGGGCATTCCGGCATTTTTTACCAAGACGGGTGTGGGCACCATCGTGGCCGAGGGCAAAGAGCTGCGCGAGTTCGATGGCGAAACCTACGTCATGGAGCGCGCGCTGGTGCCTGAGGTGTCGCTGGTCAAGGCGCACCGTGCGGACAAATCGGGCAACCTGCAATTTCGTTTGACGGCGCGCAACTTCAACCCGGCAGCAGCCACGGCGGGCAAGGTCTGCATCGTGGAAGTGGAAGAAATCGTGGAAACCGGCGCCATCGCCCCCGACGACGTTCACCTGCCCGGTATTTACGTACACCGCATCGTGCACAACCCGACCCCCGAAAAGCGCATCGAAAAGCGCACCATCACCGCAACAGGAGCCTGAACCATGCCGTGGACCCAAGACCAAATGGCCGCCCGTGCGGCGCAAGAACTCGAAGACGGCTTCTACGTCAACCTGGGCATTGGCATCCCGACGCTGGTGGCCAACTTCACCGGCGACAAGGAAGTGTGGCTGCAGTCCGAGAACGGCATGCTGGGCATTGGCCCCTTTCCGACCGAAGACAAGGTGGATGCCGACCTGATCAACGCTGGCAAGCAGACCGTGACCACCATCCAGGGCTCGTCCATCTTCGGCTCTGACCAGAGCTTTGCCATGATCCGGGGCGGCAAAATCAACCTGTCCATTCTGGGCGCCATGCAGGTCAGCGAGAAGGGCGACCTGGCCAACTGGATGATCCCCGGCAAGATGGTCAAGGGCATGGGCGGTGCCATGGACTTGGTGGCGGGCGTCAAGCGCGTGATCGTGCTGATGGAGCACGTGGCGCGCAAAAAAGACGGCACCGAAGACATGAAAATCCTGCCCCAATGCACGCTGCCCCTGACGGGCGTAGGCGTGGTCGATCGCATCATCACCGACCTGGCCGTGATGGATGTCACGCCCCAGGGCCTGAAGGTGGTGGAGCTGGCGCCAGGCGTCACGTTCGAGGCCTTGCAGGCCAAAACCGGTGTCACGCTGCTGGCCTGAGCACCTCTGCTGCGCCACTGACCGCCACTGACCGTGTGGTGGCGCACCACACCCCTCCCAAGGACGCCGTGCAAGCGTCCTTTTTTGCGTGCTGTACGCGCTTGCCCTGCGGGCATGCCGGTGCTGCACCGCCCAGGTGCCATGCCGGGTGGGGCTGCACTGGGTTTTAATAGGGCGTGATGTTTCTCTTTGCACGGCATGACCGATACCTTCCCCGTCAGTATGGACAGTTTGGCTTTTCCAGAGCGTTTGCCTGAAAGCCCGCATTACCTGCGCGCTGTCACTGAACTGGCCCAGCGCCGTGCCGTGGTGGCCCAGGAGGCGATTTATGCCGAGGGCGGCATCAAACTGGTGGAAAAAGGTACCCGGATTGATGGCCGTCTGTACGACCGGCTGGTGCAGCACAAGCTGCGCGAACCCATTGACAGCCACCTGGCGGCAGAAGACACGATAGACCATGCGGTTTTGGTGGCCGCAGCCCGTGAGGTGGCCCGCGACTCGCCCCTGGGGCAGCTGCTGGGGCCTGCTCTGGGCACAGGCTTTGATCGCATGTGGGTGTCGCTGGCGCAGGTGCCCTTGCCCAGCACCATGGCCTTCAAGCTCACGGTGATGCGCGAACAGCGCCCCAAACTGTTCCAGCACAGCCTGGAGATGGTGATTGTGGCGATGTTTCTGGGCCTGCGCAGCGCCCTGAATGACAACGACTGCATCGCGCTCACTGCGGCTGCACTGCTGCACGATGTGGGTGTTTTGCACATGCCACCCGCCTGGCGCGACCCGCAGCACAAATTCACTGGGGTCGACCGCAAGCAGCTGGTGGCCCATCCCATCACATCCATGCTGATGCTCCGCGCTGCGCAGGTTTATCCCCGTGAGGTGGAACTGGCCGTGCTGGAGCACCACGAGCGCATGGATGGCACCGGCTACCCGCGCGGGTTGCAGGGGGCCGATATTTCACCGCTGGGGCGCATCTTGCTGCTGGCCGAAGTGGTGACCGCCTTCTACGCCAAATACACCGAAGACCTGCCCGCGCAGCAACTGTCGCTGGCGCTGCGCCTGAACCACCGCAGGTTTCCGGCTGCATTGGTGGCCCATGTACTGCCGTTGCTGGGGCAGGCTGCGCCGCAAGATGCCGTGCTGCAACCCCTGGCCGCTGACGCGCCGCGCGCCATCGAAACCCTGGCGCGGGCTTTTGCCCATTGGGAAACGGCCAAAGTGGTGGCGCTGAGTCCAGACCCCGACCTCGATGGCCAGGGCATCATCACTTTTGTGGATGAACGGCTGATGGCGCTGAAAAAAATCCTGGTCGAGGCCGGTGCCCACCCCGATCAGCAGCGCGAGATGCTGCCCTTGCTCCAGGACGATGCTGCCAGCCTGGCCGAGGTGGCCTTTGTCTGCCGCGAGGCCATGTGGCAGTTGCAGAACATCGCCAACTCCTGCCTGCGCCGCTGGCCCCTGACCACCGAGCGGCGCAACCCCATCGACGCTGCCGTGGCGCAGTGGTGCGATTGGGTGCTGGGCAAGTTGTAGCCGCTGCGCCAGCGCTACCCCAGCTTTCCGTTCACACCACGCCCTCAAACACCATCACCTCGACCACCTCGCCGCTTTGCACGCTGGCCTGGTCGTGGTGCAGCACGATCAAGCCGTTGGCCTGCACCATCGAGCTGAGTACGCCCGAGCCCTGGTTGCCGGTGGTGCGCACTTGCAGCGTGCCGCCTTCGCCCACGCTGACCAGCCCACGCTGGTATTCGGTGCGCCCAGGTTTCTTGCGGATGGCCTGTGTGCTGACCGCGCGCAGCAGCGGTGGGGTGGGGTGGGTGCAGCCCATCATGCGCAGCAGGGCCGGGCGCACCAGGGCCAGAAACGTCACCATCACCGCCACCGGGTTGCCGGGCAGGCCAAACAGGATCGCCCCGTTGGGGTTTAATTCAGTATGATTTTGATAGCTGCTAGCGCCCACTGTACGGGCGTTAGAGCCTGATTTGGCTGTTATTTTTTTGCTGTCGATGCGGCCCACGGCCATGGGGCGGCCCGGGCGCATGGCGATGCGCCAGAAGGCCACGTCGCCCAGCGCTTTCATCATGGTGCGGGTGTGGTCGGCCTCGCCCACGCTGACGCCGCCGCTGGTGATGATGGCGTCGGCCTGCTGCGCGGCCTGGCAGAAAGCGGCCTCCAGCAGCGCGGGCTCGTCGCGCACCACGCCCAGGTCAATCACCTCTGCGCCCAGGCGCGTGAGCAGGCCCAGCACGGTGTAGCGGTTGCTGTCGTACACGGCGCCTTCGCGCGGTGATTCGCCCAGGCTCAGGATTTCATCGCCGGTCGAGAAGTAGGCCACGCGCAGGCGCCGCTGCACCGCCACCGTGGGCAGGCCCAGGCTGGCCAGCAGCCCCAGCGCAGCGGGGGTGATGAGCGCGCCCCGGGCCAGCGCCACGCGGCCTTGCATCAGGTCTTCGCCGCGCAGGCGGCGGTTGTCGCCCGGGCGCAGCACGTCGGCGGGGATGTGGATGTATTCGCTGGCGGTAGCGGTGGCCGTTGCGCTGGTGGTGGTGCCACCTGCGCGTTCGCCAGCGCTGTGGGCGGCAGGCGCGTTGGCTGCTTGGGTGAATTCCTGCGGCACCACGGTGTCCAGCCCGGCGGGCATGACGGCGCCGGTCATGATCTTCACGCATTCACCGGCGCCCACGCGACCCGTCCAGGCGGCGCCGGCCAGGGCTTTGCCGACCACGCGCAGCGTCAGCGGCGCGCCGGGCACCAGGGCGCTGCCGTCGAACGCGTAGCCGTCCATGGCCGAGTTGTCGTGCGCGGGCACGTCCAGGGGCGACACCACATCGCCCGCCAGCACCCGGCCCAGGGCGTCACGCAGGGGCAGGGTTTCTGTGCCGGTGATGGGCTGCACCAGTTGCTGCAAAAACGCGCTAGCGCTGGCCACCGTGAGCGATTGCGGGTCGTAGCCTTGCAGGGCGGCGGCGATGTCGGCCAGGGTGGGGGCAGTGGTCATTTCGGTCAGGGCGGTGGTGGGGGCGACTGTGGCAGCAGGGGCAGGGTCGGCGCTCATGCGGCTTGCTCCAGGCGGTGCAGTTCGGCCAGGGTGTTGGCGTTGCTGAAGGCGCGCGGGTCGTCACCGGGGGTATCGAAGGGCACCAGCACGCAGCGGTGCTGGGCCGTCCAGGCGTCGATCTTGCGGCCACCGGCCTGGGTGAACTGCACCAGGCTCTCCAGCAAGTCCACGCGCAGCAGGGTGAACACGGGCTGCGCACGCACGGCAGTGCTGCCGTGGCCGTCGTCCTCGGGGGCCGCTGCCATGGCGATGTCGGCCTGCTCGCGCGCGGCGGCCTGCGCCAGGCGTGCGGCCAAGTCCAGCGGAAACAGCGGTGTATCGCACGGCACGGTGAGCAGCCAAGGGGTTTCGCAGCGCTCCAGCCCGGTCAAGAAACCCGCCAGCGGCCCGGCGTAGTCGCTCAGCACATCGGGCCAGACGGGCGCGCCAAATGCTTCGTAGGCGGCCAGGTTGCGGTTGGCGTTGACCATGGCGGTGCCCACCTGCATTTGCAGGCGCAGCAGCGTGTGCAGCGCCAGCGGCAGGCCATGAAAGTTTTGCAGGCCCTTGTCGGCGCCGCCCATGCGCGCACCGCGCCCGCCCGCCAGCACCAGGCCGGTGATGTCCTGGGTGTCAATCGTTGCCATGTTTATCCTCCGATATAGCTCATTTCTATGCGCTGCGCGGTGCTGTCTGCGCCGTGGGGCAGGCTGGCGCGCAGCTCTGAGTAGCGGTCAGCGCGGCCCTGCCAGATGGCGGCAATGGCGCTGGCCAGGGCCTCATCGCTGGCACCGCCGCGCAGCAGGGCGCGCAGGTCGTAGCCTTGGCCCGCGAACAGGCACAGGTACATCCGGCCCTCGGTAGAGAGGCGCGCACGGTTGCACTCGTGGCAAAACGCCTGCGTCACGCTGCTGATGAGGCCGATCTCGCCCAGCGTGGCATCGTGCTGGCCGCTGGCGTTGGCCCAGCCCCAGCGCTGGGCGGTTTCGCCGGGGGCGCTGGGCTCCAGCGGCACCAGCGGCAGTTGTTCTTGCAGGCGCGCAATCACCTGCGCCGAGGGCAGCACCTCGTCCATGCGCCAGCCGTTGGTGGCGCCCACGTCCATGTATTCGATAAAGCGCAGCGCGATGCCGGTGCCGCGAAAGTGCTGGGCCATGGGCACAATTTCCTGGTCGTTGGTGCCGCGTTTGACCACCATATTGACCTTGATGCACCCCAGATTGGCCTCTTGCGCCGCCGCAATGCCCGCCAGCACATCGGCCACCGGAAAGTCCACATCGTTCATGCGCCGGAACACGGTATCGTCCAGCGCGTCCAGGCTGACGGTGACGCGGGTCAGGCCCGCCTCTTTCAGTGCATGGGCCTTGCGCGCCAGCAGGGCGCCGTTGGTGGTCAGCGTCAGCTCAGGGGGTGTGCCATCGACGGTGCGCAGCTGGGCCAGCTGCGCAATCAGCGCCTCGATGTTTTTGCGCAGCAGCGGCTCGCCGCCGGTGAGGCGGATTTTGCGCACCCCGTGGGCCAGAAACTGCTGCGCCAGCTGGGTGATTTCTTCAAAACTCAGCAGTGCGCTGTGTGGCAGGTAGGGATAGTCCTTGCCAAACACGTCCTTGGGCATGCAGTAGCTGCAGCGGAAGTTGCAGCGGTCGGTCACGCTGATGCGCAGGTCGCGCAAGGGCCGCCCGCGCGTGTCGGTCAGCAGGCCGCTGGGCGGCTGCACTGGCGCGCTGGGCAGGGATGCCGCGTGGCGCTGGTCGGTCAGGGGGATAACGCGGGGTTCAGCCATGGCTGCGGTTTGTCTGCATGGCCGGCATTCTCATTCAAGCCAGCGCACGTTTTGCAAGACTTCGGCAAAGAAGCTGCGCAGGCTCAGGGTGCTCATGCTGTAGGGGTCGAACTCAGCGGCGCCCGAGTATTTCAGGAACAGTTGGCGGTTGGTGTCCAGCGAGGGCAGCAGCCCCATGGCCCAGCCGGTGAACTGGCGGTGCGTGATCTCGGACAAATCCAGGATGGCCGTGTCGCGGTGGCGCGTGTCCTTGAGGATGCGGTGGTACAGCGCATTGACCACCGTGCGGTCGCCTTCGAGCTGTTGCAGGAAGATGCCATTGTTCAGGCACAGCGCCCCGGTCACGCCCAGGCGGGCGTTGTTGCGCTGCGAGGCGCCCAGAATGTCCTTGATATCGGCGGGCCCCAGGGCGTGGGAGCAGCGGCTGGCGTAAGTCAGTTGTATCAGCATGTCGGGCGTCGATAAAAAAACGGCAGTGTGTCATGTTCCCGGCAGCGCAGTCAGGCTGGCCCCCAGTAGCCCCCACAGCACGGCGTACACACGGCGGCAGGCGTTGACTTGAGTCATAACGCGGCAGGGGCTGGGGTTTGAGAATGGCCGCTCACACTTTGCCATGACCACGGAGCCTGCACCCATGCTTTCCATTTCTCCCCTGGGGGCGCACCACGCCCGGCGCCGCACACTGCTGCAACTTTCTGCGGCTGCACTGCTGTGCCACAGCAGTGGGGCGGCGTGGGCCCAGTCAACCCCCGTCACCAGTTTGCAAATGCACCGGGCAGCCCGGTTTCGTGCCCTGTCGCAGCGCATCGCCAAAGCCTATTGCCAGGCTTTTCTGAACGTGCAGCCTGAAGACGCTGCGATGGCCATGGCCTCGTCCCGGCAACTGTTGCGAGCGGGGCTGCAAGAACTGGGCAAACAACCCTGGCCCGATGCGCTGGCCCGCCCACTGGCCCAGGTGCGCCAGTTCAGCGAGGGCCTGGATACCGCGCTGCCCATGCCGCCCACCCGGCAGTCTGTGGCAGATGCTGCCGTGCAGGCCGACAAAATGCTCCAGTCCGCTGACGCCGTGGCCGATGGCTTGCAGAAAATCGCCCCCTTCAGCACCGACAAACTGGTCAGCACCGCAGGCCAGCAGCGCATGCTGTCGCAGCGGCTGGCCAAAAATTACTTTCTGGCCGCTGCTGGACTGGAGAGCAAAGACCTGCGTGAACAGCGCACTGCCGACGCGGCTGAATTCAAGCGTGGCCTGGCCAGCCTGGCCGCCTCCACGGTGAGCAACACCACCATCCGCAGCGAAATGACCGCCGGTGAAATGCAGTGGATGTTTTTGGAGGCTGCCCTGGCCCGCGAACCCGATTTGCGCGGCCTGCGTGCCGTGGCCAGCACCAGCGAGCGCCTGCTCGGCATCATGGACAACCTGGCGCTGCAATACGAAGTCGCCCTCAAAGACCTGCGCAGCTGAGCCCGCAGCCGGGGCAGTAGCCCCTGGCCGGCGCGGACAAGGGGGCGCGCCGTAAAATGGCCGCTTCCCCCCACACCCCATTTTCATGAACGCCCCTGTTGACGTTTCCTTTTTCGCGCGCGCCGCCAAACCCTTGAGCAGCTACCGCCCCTACTGGGCCAAGCGCTTTGGCACGGCGCCATTCCTGCCGATGAGCCGTGCCGAAATGGAGCAGCTCGGTTGGGACAGCTGCGACATCGTGCTGGTCACGGGCGACGCCTATGTCGATCACCCCAGCTTTGGCATGGCCGTGATTGGCCGGGTACTCGAAGCCCAGGGCTTTCGCGTGGGCATCATCGCCCAGCCCGATTGGCACAGCGCCGATGCCTTCAAGGCGCTGGGCAAGCCCAATTTGTTCTGGGGCGTGACGGCGGGGAACATGGACTCCATGATCAACCGCTACACGGCGGACCGCAAAATCCGCAGTGACGACGCCTACACCCCCGGCGATATCGGCGGCAAGCGCCCAGACCGCGCTGCCATCGTCTACAGCCAGCGCTGCCGCGAAGCCTACAAAGACGTGCCCATCGTGCTCGGCGGCATCGAAGGCAGCCTGCGCCGCATCGCCCACTACGACTACTGGAGCGACAAGGTGCGCCGCAGCATCGTCGTCGATGCCAAGTGCGATCTGCTGCTGTACGGCAACGCCGAACGCGCGCTCGTCGAGGTGGCCCACCGCATCGCCGCGCGCGAGCCCGTCGAGAGCATCACCGACGTGCGCGGCACCGCCTTTGTGCGCCGCGCCTCCGAGGACGGCTGGTTCGAGATCGATTCCACCAGCGTCGATGAGCCGGGCCGCGTCGAGGCGCACATCAACCCCTACCTGACCACCAGCGAGCAAGCCAGCGCCCAGGGCAGTCGCTGCGAGCCAGACGGTGCGCCCGCCAGCGCCCCTGAAAATACTCCTGATTTGATAGCTGATAGCGCATATCCAGCGGGCGTTGCAGGCCAAAAATACCTCAAATCTTCTGAGGCCGTGGCCCAGCCCATGGCCTTTGTCGCCAACCCGGCGCTCAAGGCCCGCCTCAAGGCGCCGCCGCGTGACAAGAGCGTGATCCGCCTGCCCAGCTACGAGCAGGTCAAGTCGGATGCCGTGCTCTACGCCCACGCCAACCGCGTGCTGCACCTGGAGACCAACCCCGGCAACGCCCGTGCGCTGGTGCAGGCCCACGGCGAGGGCACAACCGCCCGCGATGTCTGGATCAACCCGCCGCCCATCCCTTTGAGCACCGCCGAGATGGACTATGTGTTTGACCTGCCCTACGCCCGCAGCCCGCACCCCGCGTATGCCGACGAGCACGGCAGCCATGATGGCGCCACCAAAATCCCGGCCTGGGAGATGATCCGCTTTTCCGTGAACATCATGCGCGGCTGCTTTGGCGGCTGCACCTTTTGCTCCATCACCGAGCACGAGGGCCGCATCATCCAGAGCCGATCGGAAGACTCGATCATTCACGAGATTGAAGACATCCGCGACAAGGTCAAAGGCTTTACCGGCACCATCTCCGACCTGGGCGGGCCCACGGCCAACATGTACCGCCTGGGCTGCAAGACGCCCGAAATCGAGGCCGCCTGCCGCAAACCCAGCTGCGTGTTCCCCGGCATCTGCCAGAACCTGACCACCAACCACGACCCGCTGATCAAAATTTACCGCCGGGGCCGCGCGCTCAAGGGCATCAAAAAAATTCTGATTGGCTCGGGGCTGCGCTACGACCTGGCCGTCAAATCGCCCGAATACGTCAAAGAGCTGGTGCAGCACCACGTCGGCGGCTACCTGAAGATCGCCCCCGAGCACACCGAGAGCGGCCCGCTGGACAAAATGATGAAGCCGGGCATTGGCAGCTATGACCGCTTCAAGCAGATGTTCGAGAAGTTCAGCGAAGAGGTGGGCAAGAAGCAGTTTTTGATTCCGTACTTCATCGCCGCCCACCCCGGCACCAGCGATGAAGACATGATGAATCTGGCCATCTGGTTGAAGAAGAACGGTTTTCGGGCCGACCAGGTGCAGACCTTCTACCCCAGCCCCATGGCCACGGCCACGGCCATGTACCACAGCAACAAGAACCCGTTGCGCAAGGTCACGCGCCAGAGCGAGGTGGTGGACATCGTGCGCGGCGACAAGCGCCGTCGCCTGCACAAGGCGTTTTTGCGCTACCACGACCCGAACAACTGGCCGCTCTTGCGCGATGCGCTCAAAGCCATGGGCCGCGCTGACCTGATCGGCAACGGCAAGCACCACCTGATTCCGACCTTCCAGCCGCTCACGGACGGCAGCTACCAGAGTGCGCGGCGTACCAATTCCACGCCAGGCGCCAAAACCCGGCCCGGCACGCCGCAGCCGGGCCGTGTCCTGACGCAGCACACCGGCCTGCCGCCGCGCGCTACAGGGGCGGGCAAACCCCGCAGCACGGGCGGTGCCCGTGGCCCTGCTGGCCCGGCAGGCGCTGGTTACCAGGCAAAAAAAGGGATTTCCAAATAGACCTTGCCTGCGCGCGCACCGCAGCGAGTCCATCCACGCCTGGCAAACAAAAAGCCCCGCTCCTGTGGGGGAGGGGGCTTTTCTTGCGCCTCAACTGCGCGCAGGCGACATCGCAGTGATTCAGACCTTGTCCAGCGCCTGGGCCAGGTCGGCTTGCAGGTCGTTGATGTGCTCAATGCCCACCGACAGGCGCACCATGTTTTCGCTCACGCCGGCCTTGGCGAGTTCCTCGGGGTTGAGCTGGCGGTGCGTGGTCGATGCCGGGTGCGTGGCCAGCGATTTGGCATCGCCAATGTTGACCAGGCGCGTGAACAGCGCCAGTGCGTCCAGGAAGCGCGCACCGGCAGCGCGCGGGTCGGCATCGCTGGTTTTCAGGCCGAAGCTCAAAATGCCCGACGCCTTGCCGCCCAGCTGGCGCTGCACCAGCGCGTGGTCGGGGTGGTCGGGCAAACCGGCGTAGCGCACCCATTCGACCTTGGGGTGCTTTTGCAGGTAGTGGGCCAGCGCCAGCGTGTTGTCGCAGATGCGGTCCATGCGCAGGGGCAGGGTTTCGATGCCTTGCAGCGTGACCCAGGCGTTGAAGGGCGACAGCGCCGCGCCCATGTTGCGCAGCGGCACCACGCGGGCGCGCCCAATGAAGGCGGCGGCGCCCAGCGCCTCGGTATAGACCACGCCGTGGTAGCTCACATCGGGCTCGTTGAGGCGCTTGAAGCGCTCTTTGTGC
Organism: Simplicispira metamorpha; assembly: GCF_004341365.1. Lineage (GTDB taxonomy): Bacteria > Pseudomonadota > Gammaproteobacteria > Burkholderiales > Burkholderiaceae_C > Simplicispira > Simplicispira metamorpha. The sequence continues at coordinate 35,651 of NZ_SLXH01000006.1, forward strand.
TCGGCCCATGGGAATTTGCCGCTATCGACAATGGCGCCACCCACGCTGGTGCCGTGGCCGCCCAGGTACTTGGTCAGCGAATGCACCACGATGTCAGCGCCGTGCTCGATGGGGCGCAGCAGGTAGGGGCTGGGCACGGTGTTATCGACAATCAGCGGCACGCCATGCGCGTGGGCCACATCGGCCAGGGCACGGATGTCGGTCACGTTGCCCAGCGGGTTGCCAATCGATTCGATAAAGATGGCTTTGGTGCGCGCATCAATGTGCTGGGCAAAGCTGGCCGGGTCGCGCGGATCGGCAAAGCGTACTTCGATGCCTTGCTGCGGGAAGGTGTGGGCAAACAGGTTGTAGGTGCCGCCATACAGCGTGCTGGCGCTGACGATGTTGTCACCGGCCTCGGCAATGGTCTGGATGGCTGCCGTAATGGCCGCCATGCCCGAGGCCACGGCCAGCGCGGCCACGCCGCCCTCCAGGGCCGCCACGCGCTTTTCCAGCACGTCGGTGGTGGGGTTCATGATGCGCGTGTAGATGTTGCCCGCCACCTTCAGGTCGAACAGGTCGGCGCCGTGCTGGGCGCTGTCAAACGCGTAGGCCACCGTCTGGTACAGCGGCACGGCGGCAGACTTGGTGGTGGGGTCGGGTGTGTAGCCGCCATGGACGGCCAGGGTTTCGATGTGCATGGATGGGTGTCCCTTGGTGTGTAAGTGTGGCAAGGCCCCGCACGGGTGCAGGGCCTGGGTGCATTGTGCATGGCACACCGGGCGGGCCTTGCAAATCGTTTGTCATGTGCTTATGTGCTGCTGCGCACGCGGGCGCTCAGCGGCGGTGCGGCGGGGGCGGCTCGTCCATGGCGATGGCGGCAGGCTGGCGGTTGCGGCGCCAGGCTTTTTCCAGCTCCACTGCCACATACACCACCAGCGCCGCACCCAGGCAGATGGCCAGCTCGCCCAGGCTCAGGGGCGCGGTCTTGAAGATGGGGTTGAGCCAGGGCACGTAAATGGTGGCCATTTGCAGCAAGAAGGTCAGCAGCACGGCGTAGAGCAGCGGCTGGTTGCTGCGCAGGCCCAGGCGCCACAGCGGCTCGCTCTCGGAGCGGATGGCCACCACATGGGCCATTTGCGCCAGCGTCAGCACCGTGAACACCATGGTCTGCCAGTGGGCGTTGTCACTGGCAATGGCCCAGGCCTGCACGCCCAGGCACAGCCCGGAAATCAGCAGCCCCATGAACAGAATGTGCTGCCACATGCCGTGGGCGAACAGGCTCTCGCCGGGCGCGCGCGGCGGGCGTTGCATGATGCCGCGCTCGGCGGGTTCGGCGGCCAGCGCCAGGCCGGGCAGGCCATCGGTCACCAGGTTGACCCACAGGATGTGGATGGGCAACAGCGGAATGGGCAGCAGCAACAGCGGCGCCAGGAAGATCGTCCAGATCTCGCCCGAGTTGCCGGTCATGGAGTAGCGCACAAACTTGCGGATGTTGTCGTAAATGCGCCGCCCCTCTTTGACGGCGGCCACGATGGTGGCGAAGTTGTCGTCCAGCAAGACCAGGCTGGACGCTTCGCGTGCCACGTCGGTGCCGCCCTGGCCCATGGCCACGCCGATGTCGGCGCGCTTCAAGGCCGGGGCATCGTTCACGCCGTCGCCGGTCATGGCAACGAAGTGGCCCTGCGCTTGCAGGGCCTCGACGATGCGGATTTTTTGCGCCGGATCGACGCGTGCATACACCCGCACCCGCTCTACCTGCCGGGCCAGCGTGGCAGCGTCCAATTCGCTCAGGTCGGTGCCGGTGAGCACAGGGGCGTCCAGGCTATCGACAATGCCCAACCGGTGGGCAATGGCGCGCGCGGTGGCCGGGTGGTCGCCGGTGATCATCACTGGCACGATGCCGGCGCTGATGCAGTCGCGCACGGCGGCCAGGGCCTCGGGGCGGGGTGGGTCGATGAGGGCGATCAGGCCCAGCAGTTCAAGCTCGCTCTCGACGGCATCGATGGCGTTGGTGTCGGGCAGGCGCGTGTGCTGGCGCCGGGCCAGGGCCAGCACGCGCAGGCCTTGCGCGGCCAGCTGGTCGGCGCTGGCCAGCACGGCGGGCCTGTCCAGCGGCGCGCCGCCGCCTGCCGTCCACTGCGCGGTGCAGCAGAGCAGCACCGATTCGGGCGCGCCCTTGGTGTAGGCGACAAAGCGATCGCCTTGCGGGTGGAAGGTGGTCATGCGCTTGCGGTCGGAGTCAAAGGGCTGCTCTTGCACGCGCGGGTGGGCGGCATCGAGCTGCGTTTTGTCCAGACCACCGGCGTGGGCGGCCAGCACCAGGGCCGTTTCGGTGGGGTCGCCCAGCCAGGCGCCGGGCACATCGCCGTCGCCGTTTTGGTGGCGTGCGTCGTTGCACAGGGAGGCTGCGCGCAGGGTCTCACAGTGGATGGCGCTGGGCAGCGCATCGCCCGGTGTCCAGCGCTGGCCGTGCGCCAGCAGCAGTTCGGCGTGCATGCGGTTTTGCGTCAGCGTGCCGGTTTTGTCGGAGCAGATGTGGGTGACGGAGCCCAGCGTTTCTACCGACGGCAGGCGCCGCACCAGCGCGTTGATGGCCACCATGCGCCGCGCGCCCAGCGCCAGCAGCACCGTGACCACGGCGGGCATGGCCTCGGGGATGGCGGCCACGGCCAGGCTGATGGCGGTGAGCGCCATCAGGAGCGGCGCCTCGCCGCGCAGCACGCCCACCACAAAGACGATGGCGCAAATGGCCAGCACGGCCAGCGCCAGTCGCTTGCCAAAGGCCGCCAGGCGCCGTTGCAGCGGGGTGGTGCGGTCGCCCGTATCGAGCAGCGTGGCCACCTTGCCCAGCTCGGTGCGCATGCCGGTGGCCACCACCAGGCCGCGTGCGCGCCCGTGCGTGGCCGTGGTGCCTTTGAAGGCCATGTTCAGGCGGTCGCCCAGTGCGCTGTGGCCAGCGCCCGCCAGGGTGCCCGATTGCTTGGTCACCGTGACCGATTCACCCGTGAGCGCCGATTCATCCACCTGCAGCTGCGCAATCTCGATCAGGCGCAGGTCGGCGGGTATCTGGTTGCCCGCCTCCAGCAGCACGATGTCGCCGGGCACCAGTGTGCTGGCGGGCACCACCTGGGCCTCGCCTGCGCGCAGCACGGTGGCGTGTGCCGCCGCCAGCTGGCGCAGCGCGGCCATGGCCTGGTCGGCGCGCCAAGCCTGCACAAAGCCAATCACGGCATTGAGCACCACGATGACGAGGATGACGAGGGTGTCCGTCAGTTCGCCCACCAGCCCCGCCACCACGGCTGCGCCCAGCAGCACCAGCACCATGAAGTCCTTGAACTGGTCGGCCAGCAGGCCCGGCCAGCTGCGGCCCTGGGTGCTGGTCAGCTCGTTGGCGCCGTGCTGCGCGGCGCGGCGCTGGGCTTCGTCGGCGCTCAGGCCGTGGTCGGGGTTGACGGCGTGCTGTTGGGCCAGGGCATCGGCATCTTGCAAGTGCCAGTCGCTGCGGTGGGGTGGGGGCGCTGGAGTGGGCTGCATAGATGCTGACGTTTTAAGTATAAAAAGTGCCTCTGAGGCCCGTGCAGTGGGCGCAGCCAGCTATCAAATTGATAACTTCAGGGGCGCTGCGGCGTGCTGGGGCGCGTGCGGTAAAACTGCATAGGCTGGGCCTGCATGTCTTTGTGGTGCTGGTTCAGCACCGAGCGCTTGATCTTGCCCACCACGTGCATTTCGCAGGGTTTGCAGTCAAAACGCAAGGTGAGTTTTTCTTTGCCGTTGATGAGGTGCAGCGGCTCGGCCTTGATGGTGCCTTTGACGCCGATCACGCCCTTGGCTTGTTTGGGGCACAGGCTCAAAGAATAGCGCACGCAGTGCTTGGTGATCATCAGGCTGACTTCGCCTTCTTCTTCCTGGCTTTCGTAGGCGGCGGCAATTACCTGCACGCCGTGGCGGGCGTAAAAGTCGCGCGCCTTGTGGTTGAAGACGTTGGCCAGGTAGGTCAGGGTGTCGTCGGGGTAGGGCGTGGGCGGCTGCACGGGCTGGGCGCGCGGCAGGCGCTGCAAGCCTGCGGCGCGCGCGGCCTCCAGCGCGGCCACGGCGTCGCGGCGCAGGGTGTTGAGCGCCGAGGCGGGCACAAACCACGGCTGCGACCATTGCACGCTGGTGTCTATGGCGTCAAAAATCGTGGCGCCCAGGCGGCCCAGTTGCTCGCGCAGCGCGGCCTCGGCCCGGGCAGCATCGCTGGCCGCTTGCAGCGGCTGCTGCAGCTGGGCCTGCGCGCTGAAGCCGTCCTCGTCGGTCAGGGTCAGTTGCAGGCCCTGGGCGCCGGGCAGCTCGGACAATTGCAGCCAGACGCCAATGCGCCGTTCGCTGGATTTTTTGTCCAGCGTGCGCACCCAGTCCATGTCGCGGTTGCGGTTGATCTCCACGCCTTTGCGCAGGTCTTTGAACCCGGCCATCGGGTCTTTGGGGAACACGCGCCACTGGCCCACGCTGCGCGCTGATGCAGGCTCGGCCCGGTTGATTTGCAGGCCCACCAGCTCTTTTTGCAGGTTGTAGTAGCACAGGCCGTCGCCGTTGTGCAGCACGGTGGCGCTGTCGCTCACTTCCAGTTCGACAAAATCGGCGCCCACCTGCGTGACCCAGCCAATGGCCTGGCCGGGGTTTTTGGGCGTGTCAAAGGCGCCGATATCGTCTTTGCGGCCATTGACGAAGTAATCGGTGAACTCGCGGTTGAAGTTTTGCAGCGGGTCGGGCGTGAAGGTAAAGCGCGTCTGGCCGCTCGACGCCCGCGCCAGCGGGCTGCCCGAGAACTCGCCTTGTTCGATGATCTCGTCCAGCAGCGTGCGGTAGTGGGCCGTGATGTTCTTCACATAGGCCATGTCCTTGTAGCGCCCTTCAATTTTGAAGCTGCGCACGCCCGCTGCAATCAGGGCGCGCAGGTTGTCGCTCTGGTTGTTGTCTTTCATGCTCAGCACATGCTTGTCGTGCGCCACAAAGCGGCCCGTGTCGTCCATGACCTGGTAGGGCAGGCGGCAGGCCTGGCTGCAGTCGCCCCGGTTGGCACTGCGGCCCGTGTGGGCATGGCTGATGAAGCACTGGCCGCTGTAGGCCACGCACAGCGCGCCGTGAATGAAGAACTCGATGTTGCAGCGCGCGGGGTCGGTGGCGGCGCGGATGGCGGCAATCTGCTCCACCGTCAGCTCGCGCGCCAGCACGATCTGGCTCAGGCCCGCGTCTTGCAGAAAGCGGGCTTTTTCTGGCGTGCGGATATCGGTTTGCGTGCTGGCGTGCAGCTGGATGGGGGGCAAATCGAGTTCGAGCAGGCCCATGTCCTGGATGATGAGGGCGTCGGCCCCGGCGTTGTAGACCTGCCAGGCCATTTGCCGGGCGCCTTCGAGTTCATCGTCGCGCAGGATGGTGTTGAGGGTGACGAAGATGCGGCTGCGAAAACGGTGGGCGTGCGCAATCAGGCGCTCCAGGTCGCGCAGATCGTTGCCGGCGCTGGTGCGTGCGCCAAAGGCGGGGCCACCGATATAGACGGCGTCGGCGCCGTGGTTGACCGCTTCAATGCCGATGTCGGCATCGCGCGCAGGAGAGAGGAGTTCGAGTTGGTGGGGCAGCAAAGACATGGGGGCAATTATCCGTTGCGGTGCAGCAATTCCCCTGGTGTGCGGTGGCCATCGAAGTTATTTGGCCAATAGGGGTGGTGGGCGCGATAGCATCGGGCCAATGAGTCCAGTGCAGTCAATGACAAAAAAAAAGGTCGAAGGCGCCATCGCTTTTGCTGACCGAGAAAAGACTTTCAGGATGCCTTTGTTTCGCCCTGGCACGGTCGTCATGCGGGGCAAAAGCCGCTACACCGTCAGCTACGTGATGGTGCGCCGGGGGGAGTTGTGGGTGTACCTTGCGGGTAAAGATGTACCCGTGCGCTCGGACAGCTTGCAGGTGGAGCCCACGATTTTCTCTACCGTGCGCCAACCAGAGCCTCGGTTGTTGTAGCGCACCCCGGCGCTGGAGGCGCTACAGCGGCAGGGCGTTGCGGATCAGGCCCACGGCCACGCCCTCAATGGCAAAAGTCTCGTCGTGGGCCACCACGATGGGCGGGTAGTCGGGGTTTTCGGCCAGCAGCTGCACGCCCTGCGCCGTGCGCCGGAACCGCTTGACGGTGACTTCATCGTTCAGTCGCGCCACCACAATCTGGCCATTGCGTGCCTCGGGGGTGGCTTGCACTGCCAGCAGGTCGCCATCCATGATGCCCGCATCGCGCATCGACACGCCGCGCACCTTGAGCAAATAGTCGGGCTTGTGCTGGAACAGGCTGCTCTCCACACAATAGGTTTGTGTGACGTGCTCCTGCGCCAGAATGGGCGACCCGGCTGCCACCCGGCCAATCAGCGGCAGCACCAGTTGCGAGGTGCCCGACAGCGGCAGGTTCAGGGCAGTACCCTGGGCGGCGTGCAGGGCGCGCACCGCACTGCCGCACAGGCGAATGCCGCGCGAGGTGCCACTGACCAGCTCGATCACGCCTTTGCGGGCCAGCGCTTGCAGGTGTTCTTCGGCGGCGTTGGCCGATTTGAAGCCCATTTCAGCGGCAATTTCAGCGCGCGTGGGCGGCGCGCCCGTGTGGCGGATAGCGCTCTGGATCAAATCCAGAACTTGCTGTTGTCGGGCAGTGAGCTTGGCAGGCGTGGGCATGGCGGGTGGGTGCAAATGCGCAAAGGTGGGTAGGGGCAGACAGAGGCTGTATGTTAGTCCAGTGGCTGTGCTTTTACACAGTTTGAAAGGGGGGCGAAATGGATTCAGGAACCGTGGTCATTCTGGGCACTGGCGGCACGATTGCGGGCACCGCAGGCAGCGCCCACGACCATATCGGTTACAGCGCCGCGCAGGTGGGCGTGCAGGCGCTGGTGCAGGGCGTGGCCAGCCTGGCCGATGCGGGTGTGCCGCTGGTAGGCGAGCAGGTAGCGCAAATCGACAGCAAAGACATGGACTTTGCCGTCTGGCAGGCCCTGGCCCTGCGCTGCCAGCAGCTGCTGGACGATGCGCAGGTGCGCGCCATTGTCATCACGCACGGCACCGATACGTTGGAAGAAACCGCCTGGCTGCTGCACTGCGTGCTGGACGCCGCCCGCAAGCCCGTGGTGCTGACCTGTGCCATGCGCCCGGCCACCGCCCTGGTGCCCGACGGGCCGCAAAACCTGCTCGATGCGATGGCTGTGGCCACCACGCCCGGCGCCTGCGGTGTGCTGGTGGTGTGTGCGGGCGAAGTGCATGGTGCGCGCCAGGTGCAAAAAATCCACCCGTACCGGCTGCACGCCTTCAGCTCGGGCGAGAGTGGCCCGCTGGGCTGGGTGGAAGCTGGCCACCTGCGCTGGGCAGAAAATTTCATGCCAAATCAGCCTCCAGGCCATGCCAGTAAAGCGCAAGCAGCTCTTGAAAAGATAGCGTCTGGCGCCCCGTGGCCGCGCGTGGAAGTGCTGCTGAGCTACGCCGGGGCCAGCGGCACCACGGTGGATGCGCTCGCTCAAAGTGGTGTGCAGGGGCTGGTGATCGCCGCCACGGGCAACGGCACGCTGCACCACACCCTGCACGCGGCCCTGCTGCGCGCCCAGGCCGCTGGCGTGGTGGTGTGGGTTGCCACCCGCTGCCCCTTGGGCCAGGTGCTGGAGCAGCCGGGCAGTGCCTTTGCCAGCGCGCAGGGCCTGAGCCCGGTCAAGGCCCGCATCAGCCTGATGCTGGCGTTGATGGGCGCCGCCCCCGTGTCGGTGTAGAGCGCTTTTACCCTGCGTTGCCATAGCCGCATGGGCGGGTGTCGTTGGCACACTTGGCGCGCGCGAAAACGCTCCAGGCGATTGCCCGGCGCTTGCTGCGTGGCAGCGCAGCGTGTCAAAGCGGCGTGCCCCATGCAAAACGCCCCGCCAGCGGCTGCTGCGGGGCGTTGTGTTCAGGGCCTGGCCCTGGTGCGGTGCCGGGGTATCAGCCTGCCAGCGCGGCCATGGCGCGGGCCGTGATTTCTTCCACCGTGCCGGTGCCGCTGATGGCGCGGTACTTGGGTGCGTTGACCGCATCTTGCGCCGCCCAGTTGGCGTAGTAATCGACCAGCGGACGGGTTTGCGCGCTGTACACGTCCAGGCGTTTTTTGACGGTTTCTTCCTTGTCGTCCTCGCGCTGCACCAGGTCTTCGCCGGTCACGTCGTCTTTGCCAGCCACTTTGGGCGGGTTGAAGGTGACGTGGTAGGTGCGGCCACTGGCGGGGTGTGAGCGGCGACCACTCATGCGCTCGATGATGGCGTCGAAGGGCACGTCGATTTCGAGCACGTAGTCGAGCTTGACACCGGCGGCCTTCATGGCGTCGGCCTGCGGAATGGTGCGTGGGAAGCCGTCAAACAAGAAGCCCTGGGCACAGTCGGGCTGGGCGATGCGCTCTTTGACCAGGTTGATGATCAGGTCGTCGCTGACCAGACCGCCAGCGTCCATCACGGCCTTGGCTTGCAGGCCCAGTGGCGTGCCCGCTTTGACGGCGGCGCGCAGCATGTCGCCCGTGGAGATTTGCGGGATGCCGTACTTCTGGCAGATGAAGGTGGCTTGCGTGCCCTTTCCAGCGCCGGGGGCGCCGAGCAGAATCAGTTTCATGGGAGTCCTCTAAGTGATGAAATCGGCAGGCACCACTGGCCGGGTTGGCAACCCTGGGCGCGGCGCTCTAGTGAGTTTTCAAGGATAGCACGCGATTTTTTGCCACAGCTTACACCGGTGACAGTTGGTAAAAATGGGCGTTCAGGCCAGCAAAGCGCGCACGCGCTCCAGGTCTTCGGGGGTGTCCACGCCGGGGCCGGGCGCGCTGGCGCTCTGGTAAACGGCGATGCGGTGGCCGTGCCACAGGGCGCGCAGTTGCTCCAGCGCCTCGATGGCTTCGGTGGGCGCTTGCGCCAGGGTGGGGAACTGGCGCAAAAAACCGGCGCGGTAGCTGTAAATGCCGATGTGGCGCAGTGGCGCAAAGCCTGCCAGCGCCGCCACGCCGGGCTGGGCCTGGGCGGCAGCGCCATCCCACCAGCTGCTGCCAGCGTGGTCGCGGGCGCATGGAATGGGGGCGCGGCTGAAGTAGCTGGCCAAGCCGCGCGCATCGCACACCACCTTGACCACGTTGGGGTTGGTGTAGTCGGCCAGGCTAGCGATGGGGTGGGCGGCGGTGCCCATGCTGGCTTCGGGGTGGGCATGGAGCAGCGCGGCCACGGCGGCGATGAGCGCGGGGTCGATCAGCGGCTCATCGCCCTGCACGTTGACCACGATGTCGTCGCCATCGAGCCCGAGCAGCGTGCAGGCTTCGGCCAGGCGGTCACTGCCGCTGGGGTGGGTGTCGCGCGTGTTCATGGCTTCGATGCCGTGCTGGCGGCAGGCGTGCAGGATGCGCGCGTCGTCGGCAGCCACGATGGTGCGCAGGGCACCGCTTTGCGCTGCGCGCCGGGCCACGTGCACCACCATGGGCACACCGGCAATGTCGGCCAGGGGCTTGTTGGGCAGGCGGCTGGAGGCCATGCGGGCCGGAATCAGCACGGTGAAGGGCGTGGCTGCGGCTGCGGTGGCGGCTAACGGTGCGCTGGTGTCCACGGGGGTGCTGGCGCTGATGGGCGCAGGGACGGGCGTGGCGCTGGGCATGGCGCTCACTGCTCCAGCTCGTCGTCGGTCAGGGTGCGGGCTTCGTCTTCGAGCAGCACCGGAATGCCGTCGCGCACCGGGTAGGCCAGGCGGGCGCTGCGCGAGATCAGTTCCTGGTGTTCGCGGTCGTAGGTGAGCGGGCCCTTGGTGACGGGGCAGACCAGCAGTTCAAGCAGTTTGGGATCCATGGTGGGGCGGTGGTGAAGGGTTTTCAGGGGGCGATGATAGGCGGCGCGGGAGCCGGGCGTCCAGCGCGGCGAAGAAACCGGCGGCTATGCGCACTTGCAGTGGCACGGCCAGCGCGTCGGGGTGGTAGCGCCAGAGCTTCGCGGCATCTTTTTCAGTACAAATCAGGGTGTAGCCCTTATCGGATGGGCGCTTCCAGCTATCAAAATCGAAGTGATCGGGCAGGGCCTGGGTGGCGGCCAGCGTGAGGTGGCGGGCGCGCAGCATGGCAAAAAAGTCATCGGGCCGGGCAATGGCGGCCACGGCCAGCAGGGGCTGCTGGCGCAGGTCGTGCAGCGCCACCCGCGTGCCATCCTGGCGCACGGCGTGGTCGGCCAGCTGGCGCTGCAAGGCAAAGGCGGGGGCGCTGCTGTGGGGCGGGGCGGCGCCGTGGTCTGGGCGGGGCGCAGCGTTGGGCGCCAGGCCAGGCGCAGTGGCGTTGGGCGCGGTGCCGGATGCGGCAGCGCCATCGGGCGTGGCGGGCGCGTTGGTGCTGTACACCACCAGATCGACCGGGCGCGGCCAGGGCTCGCGCAAAGGCCCAGCGGGCAGCAAAAAACCGTTGCCAATGCCCTGGTCGTTGAAGACGCAAATATCGATGTCGCGTGCCAGCGGCCAGTGCTGCAAGCCGTCGTCGCAGACCAGCACATCGGTGTCGGGGTGTTGGGCCAGCAGGGCGCGCGCGGCATCCATGCGCCGGGCGGCCACCACCACGGGCACGGCGCAGCTGCGGGCGATCAGGGCGGGCTCGTCGCCCACTTCGCTGGCCGGGCTGTCGGGCAGCACGGCGCGGCAGTCGTGCGTGCTGCGGCCATAGCCGCGCGAGATCACACCCGGGCGCCAGCCCTGCGCCTGCAAATGCCGCACCACGGCCATCACCACGGGGGTTTTGCCCGCGCCCCCGGCAATCACGTTGCCGACCACGATGGTGGGCACGCCCGCGTGCTGCGCGCGCCGCAGGCCGCTGCGGTACAGCCAGCGGCGCAAGGCGCTCAGCGCGCCATACAGCTGTGACAGTGGCCACAGCGCCCAGGCCAGCGGCCCGCGCTGGCGCCAGGCGTGCTGCACGGCGGCGTGCGCCCGTGCCTGAAAAGAAGGGGAAGAGGGCGGCTGCGGTGCGGCAGCCATGCCAGGGCTTACGGTGCGCCAGCGCCCGCGCGGGCGGACGACTGGGTGGCAAAGGTGATCTGCGTCAGGCCCACGCGGCGCGCGGCCTCCATCACGGTGATGACCGACTGGTGCGGCGCACTGGCATCGGCGCTGATGATGATGACCTGGCCTGCTGCGCCCGACTGGGCGGCTTTGGCCAGCGCCTGGGCCATGGGCTCGACGCCCTTGCCATCGACGGTGGCTTTGTTGACGGCGTAGCGGCCATCGGCGCCCACGGCCACGATGATTTCCAAGGGGCGGTCGCGCTGCTGCTCGGTGTCGGCCACGGGCAGCGTCAGTTGCATTTCGGTGAACTTGCTGTAGGTGGTGGTCAGCATCAGGAAGATGAGGATCACCAGCAACACGTCGATGAACGGGATCAGGTTGATCTCGGGCTCATCTTTTTTGCGCGGGCTGAAGTTCATGGGCGCCTCGGCATCATTTGCGCAGTTGCAGCAGGTGGCGGGCAAAGCGGTCGGCTGACAGCTCCAGCGTGAGCAGGTAGGCATCGACGCGGCTGCGGAAATAGCGCCAGAAAATCAGTGCCGGAATGGCCACGATCAGACCAAACGCGGTGTTGTACAGCGCAATCGAGATGCCGTGCGCCAGCTGCGCCGGGTTGCCCCCGCCCATGGCCTGACCGATGCCGCCGCCGCCCGCCTGCGAGCCGAAAATTTCGATCATGCCGATGACGGTGCCCAGCAGGCCCAGCAGCGGCGCCGCCGAGGCAATGGTGGCCAGTGCGCTGAGGTATTTTTCCAGGCGGTGCGCCACGCTGCGGCCAGCGCCTTCCATGGAGGCGCGCAGGTCGGCCTCGCTGCACTTGGGGTTTTGCTGCAATGCGCGCAGGCCACTGGCCAGCACCTCGCCCAGGGCGGAGTTTTGCGCCAGCTGGCCCACTACATCGGGGCCAGGCACGGTGCTGGAGGAGACAGTGATGGCTTCATCGAGTAATTTGGCTGGGGCGACGCGTGCAGTCCGGAGGGCTGCAAAGCGCTCCAGAATCAGCGCCAGCGCCAGAACGGAGCAGGCAATCAAGGGCCAGATGGGCCAGCCTGCGGCTTGTATGATCGACAACAATTCTCTCTCCGCTCGGGTAAGGAAAGCGGCGATTATGGCCCAGCTTGCTGGGGCTTTTGCGTTGCAGCAAAGCCGCCAGCGGGCGCTGGCGCACCGTGCGGGCACCGGCTATGCCGCTCTGGCTGCCCCAGGCGGGCGCGGCCCGCGACCCGCGTTCTTCGGGCGCACTGGCGCCGCCTGGCCAGCGCCGGCTGACTGCCTGTTTCATCCACAAAATCTGTGGATAACTTTGTGGAAAACCCCGTGTACAAAGCCTGCCAACCAGCGCCAATGCGTGCAAATGACAGATTGATGAAAATTTAATCACAAAAATTCTTATATAAATCAATGACTTGCACGTATTTGCTGGGTTTGGCGGGGGTGTTTTGTGGCGTTTTTCATAGGCTGGGGCGCGCCGTGGCACTGTGGAGTAATGCACCGCACCATGGCTGAGCCCGATTCCATCACTCCGAACGTCCCGACCGACAGTGCCCCCCGCATTTGGGCCGTGGGCGCTTTGTGTCTGGCCGTGGCCGATGTTTTGCAGGCGCGCTTCAACCCGGTGGCCGTGCGCGGCGAGATCACCGGGTTTTCGCGCGCGGCCAGCGGGCATTGCTACTTCACGTTGAAAGACGCGCAGGGCCAGATCCGCTGCGCCATGTTCAAGCGCGCCGCCAGTGCGCTGGCCTTTGCCCCGCGCGATGGCGAGCTGGTGGAGCTGCGCGGTCGCCTGGGCGTCTATGAGCAGCGCGGCGATTTGCAGCTCATCGTGGACAGCATGCAGCGCGCCGGGCAGGGCGCCTGGTTTGAGCAGTTTCTGCGGCTCAAGGCGCAATTGCAGGCCGAGGGTCTGTTTGACGCCGAGCGCAAGCGCCCCCTGCCGCTGATGCCGCGCGGCATCGGGCTGGTGACTTCGCCGGGTGCGGCGGCACTGCACGATGTGGTGGTGGCGCTGCGCCGGCGCGTGCCGCACATCCCGGTGGTGCTGGTGCCCGCGCTGGTGCAGGGTGCGGGTGCGCCCGCATCGCTGTGCGAGGCGCTATCAAAACTGTATCTGCTAGCGCAGGCTGGGCAAGGGCCAGAGGCCGATTTGACCAAAAATCCGCCCATCGACGTCATCATGCTGGTGCGCGGTGGCGGCTCCATGGAAGACCTGTGGGCCTTCAACGACGAGCAGTTGGCCCGCACCATTGTGCAAAGCCCGGTGCCACTGGTGTGCGGCGTGGGCCACGAAACGGATTTCACCATCGCTGATTTTTGTGCCGACCTGCGCGCGCCCACGCCCACCGCCGCTGCCGAGCTGGTGGCACAGCCGCGCGAGGTCTGGCTGGGGGCGCTGGGCCTGTTGGCCGGGCGTTTGCAGAACGGCGTACAGCGCCAGCTGGAGCAGCGCGCCCAGCGGTTGGACCAGGCCAGCGCACGCCTGGGGCGGCCCTCGGGTCTGGTGGCGGCGCAGCACCAGCGCCTGGCGCAACTGGCCCAGCGCATGCGCCAGGCCGTGCTATTGAAATTGCAGCTGCTCGCGCACACCCAGAAAGCCCTGGAGGCCGATTTGCCTCTCAAAGTTCAGCGCAGCCTGGCCCAGCGCCAACAGCGCCTGGAGCGCGCGGCGCTGCGCCTGCAACTGCTCGATCCGCGCCTGGTGCTGCAACGCGGCTACGCCCTGCTCACCGATACCGAGGGCGCCGTCGTCAGCAGCGTGCGCCAGGCACCGCCGGGCGTTGCCCTGCGCGCCACGCTGGCCGATGGGGTGGTCGATGTCAGCGTGGTGCAGCCGCGCCTGCTGTAGTGCTGTGCCAAGGCCCAGCGGTCGCTGCTTGCCGTGCAGCGCGGGGGTTCGCCAGCCCCAGGCAGCACAGGTTGATTGATCTTTCTACAATGCCAGCTCTTGCGTGCCCGGTGGCCTTGTCGCCGGGCCACCCTGATATTTCAACCCCAAGGAACCACGATGGAACATACCCTGCCCGCGCTGCCCTACGCCATTGACGCTCTGGCCCCCCACTACAGCCAGGAAACCCTGGAGTACCACCACGGCAAGCACCACAACGCCTACGTGGTCAACCTGAACAACCTGCAAAAGGGCACCGAATTCGAGGCCATGACCCTCGAAGAGATCATCAAAAAGTCCAGCGGCGGCATCTACAACAACGCTGCGCAAATCTGGAACCACACCTTCTTCTGGAACTGCATGGCCCCCCAAGGCGGCGGCGAGCCCACCGGCGCGCTGGCTGACGCCATCAACGCCAAGTTCGGCTCCTACGCTGCGTTCAAGGAAGCGTTTGTCAAGAGCGCCGTGGGCAACTTCGGCTCGGGCTGGACATGGCTGGTGAAGAAGGCCGACGGCAGCGTCGATATCGTCAACACCGGCGCCGCTGGCACGCCCCTGACCACCGCCGACAAGGCCCTGCTGACGGTGGACGTGTGGGAACACGCCTACTACATCGACTACCGCAACATGCGTCCCAAGTTTGTCGAGACGTTCCTGGACAAGCTGGTGAACTGGAAGTTTGCTGAAGCCAACTTCGCCTGATAGCAGGCGCTGTAGCGCTGCCATCTCCCCCAAACGGCCCTCTGGGCCGTTTTTTCAGACGAGCTTGAAATCACCCTCTTGGGCCAGTGCGCGCGCGCCCAGCGCAGCGGTGATGGCGTCGTCCACCGTTTCCAGCCATGTGAAGTGCAATGCCTGGCGTGTGCTCTCGGGAACATCGTGCAGGTCTTTGCGGTTGCGGGTGGGCAGCAGCACCTCGCGCAGTCCGGCCCGTTGCGCGGCCAGCACCTTCTCCTTGATGCCGCCCACGGGCAGCACCAACCCGCGCAGGCTGATTTCGCCCGTCATCGCCAGATCGTGGCGCACTGGCCGGTCGCAGAACAAAGAGGCCAGCGCAATGAACATCGCCACACCGGCACTTGGCCCGTCTTTGGGAATCGCCCCGGCGGGCACATGAACATGCACATCCACATGCTCGAAGAGGGCTGCTGACAAGCCAAGGTCGGGCGCCCGCGACTTCACCAGCGTCAAGGCGGCCTGGGCGCTTTCCTTCATCACGTCGCCCAGCTGCCCGGTGAGGATCAGGCGTCCGCTGCCCGCCACCCGGGTGGCCTCTATGAAAAGGATGTCCCCGCCCGCTGGTGTCCAGGCCAGTCCGGTGGCCACCCCGGCCAAGCCGCTACGCAGGGCAACATCGTGCTCCACCGTGGGCGGCCCCAGCAAAGCCTCCAGATCGGCGGCATCGACGCGCACATGCGTGGCAGTGCCTTCGGCCACGCGCAGCGCCACCGCACGCATCACGCGCCCTATTTCGCGCTCGAACTGGCGCACGCCGGCCTCGCGGGTGTAACCGGTGGCCATCGCGTGCAGCGCCGCTTCGGTCAGTTCGCACTGGTCGGCACGCAAACCGCAGGCCTGCAACTGGCGGGCAAGCAGATACCGTTGAGCGATTTGTAGCTTGTCTTCCAGCGTGTAGCCGGGCAGTTCGATCACCTCCATGCGGTCGCGCACGGGTGGCGGCAGGTTGTCGATGACGTTGGCGGTGGCGATGAACAACACCCGGCTCAAGTCAAAAGGCACACCCAGGTAGTTGTCGCGGAAGGTCGAGTTCTGCTCGGGGTCCAGCACCTCCAGCAGGGCGGCGTAGGGGTCGCCGTGCAGGCTCGCTGACATTTTGTCGATTTCGTCCAGCATCATGACGCCGTCGCGTGCGCCCGCCTTGCGCAGACTCTGGACGATATTGCCGGGCATCGCGCCCACATAGGTGCGGCGGTGGCCGCGCAATTCGGCTTCGTCGTGCACACCACCGAGAGAGACCCGGACAAAAGGCCGTCCGATGGCGCGCGCCACGCTCTGGCCGAGCGAGGTCTTGCCCACGCCCGGCGGCCCCACGAAGCACAGGATCGGCGCACGGCCCTGCGGATTGAGCTTCTTCACCGCCAGGTACTCGACGATGCGTTGCTTGGCGCGCGCCAGGCCGAAGTGGTCGTTCTCCAGCGTTTGCCGCGCGGCGGCCAGGTCAATTACCCGCTCGCCCGGTTCTGCCCAGGGCATTTCGGTCATCCACTCGATCCAGGTGCGCAGCGCCGAGGCCTCGCCAGCCGCATCGTGCATGCGTTCGAGCCGCTGCAACTCCTTGCGCACATGAGCGTCCACCTCCGGGGGCATGTGCGCTGCGGAGATGGCCTCGCCGAGGCTGGCCATCTCGCGCGCGCCCTCACCGTTCTCGCCGAGCGCCTTCTTGATGGTGCGCAACTGCTCTTCCAGCAGGATGCGGCGTTGTCGGTCGTCCAGTTGCTCCTTGGTGCGGGCACCGATCTCGCGCGACAGCCGCAACACCTCCAGGCGGTGGGTCACGGTCTTCAGCATGGCACCCAAGCGCTCCTCGGTGGACAGCATCTCCAGCAGGGCCTGCTTTTCGGGCAGCTCCGTGTCCAGCAGGCTGGCCGCCAGATCGACCAGTTGCGAGGGGGAACGGGTGCCTTGCAGCAGGTGCGCCAGCTCGGCCGGTACGCCCGGCAGCAACGACAGGATCTCCGTACCGCGTTCCCGCAGCTGGATCGCCAGGGCCTCGGCCTCTGTTGAATGTTCACCGATCTCCGCCAGACGCTCGATGCGCGCAGCTAGGAAGGGATACCCCTCCACCAGTTCGATGATCCGTATGCGCTGCAACCCTTGGCACACGGCGTGGGCCTGACCATCGTCGGCCAGCTTGTGTTGCAGCACGGTGGCCAGCGTACCCACACTGCACAGGCCCGACAGCCCCGGATCGTCCTCCTGGGCATCCTTTTGCAGCACCAGCCCCACAGGTGCCTTGCAGGCCACCGCTTGCTGTAGCGCCGCGACCGATTTCGGCCTGCCCAGCGCCACGGGTGCCAGCACGTGGGGAAAAAGCACCAGATTGCGCATGGGCAGCAGCGCCACCACATCAGCCGGCAGGGCGCTGGTGCAGGCCAATGGTCTGGATTCTTCGTTCATGGGAGGTTCCTCCATCTGCTGCCGGGTTCGTCACGGCGAACGTCGCAATGCGCAGAGTGGCTTTTCGCATCGCACTCTGCGGTTTCGCATCACCCGGCCGCGCGCACCGGGATGCGTCGGCCGCGCTCGCGGTCGGCACGCGGCATCTCAATGCGCAACACGCCGTTGCGGTAGCGGGCCTGGGTGCGCTGCGCATCGACGGCGTGCGGCAGGATCAGATCGCGCTGGAAGCTGCCGTAGGCGCACTGCACCAGACGGTAGCTGCCATCGCCACTTTCCTGTTCGAGGTGCTTCTCCCCCGAGACGCTGAGCCGGTCGCCATTGATGTCGATTTGCAGGTCTTCCCGGTTCATGCCGGGCAACTCCATGCGCACGACAATGCGCTCGTCCTCCACGCGCAGGTCGGTGGCCACCAAGCCCCAACCAGCGTCATCCTCACGGCCCGCTGCATCGCTGTGGCGAAAGCGGGTGAGTGCTCCACCGGCGCGCCGGCGCAGGTCGCGCCAACCTTCTGCCAGTGAAGCCCAGGCGTGCTGTGCGCCCTGGCGCCAAGGTGCGGTCAGTGTGCCCATGGCGTTCACTGGATCGCGATCCGTTTGCTGGAGATGTCGGCCTTTTTGGGCAGGGTCAGCGCCAGGATGCCGTCTTTGTAGCTGGCCTCGACCTTGCTTTCGTCCACCGGACAGGCCAAGCTGAAGGTACGGCTGGCGTAGCCCTCCTGGCGCTCGCGGCGCAGCACGCGGCCCCCATTGCCTTTCTCTTCTTTTTCGGACTTCACCTCGGCGCTGATGGTGACTGTGTTGCCATCGACGCGCACGTCGATGTCGTCTTTCTTCACGCCGGGAATTTCGGCCTTGACGGCGTAGCTGCCGTCCTGCTCCGAAAGATCAATCTTGATGCGCGGTGCTGTTTCCGGCATGTCAAAGCGCCATGGGCGAATGAGTGAGCGGAATGCGTCGTCAAAGGGATCGAGAGCCAAGGGGTCGAGGGTGCGAAGTTCGTTCATGGTGATGCTCCTGTAAGGCAGTGGAAACAGGCCTGAGCTGGCAAGTTCGGGCTCCGAAACGCCAACACAGAAGCAATATTGCGGCGGTGGATTCTGGGCGCCATTGAGTCTGCGCAACGAGGGCACATTGAACGCTGCCCACAGCTTTCCCAAGGCCCAGGGGCAATACGACCCCGGGAGCTTCCATTGATGATAAGAATGCTCCTACCCGTTCCGGGAAATATTCCGACCTGAAGAGGTTGGGGCGTCCGACGTTTTCTTGCCACCTCGTCCGATATTCCGATCGCGATACCTGCCACATGCTGGTGGTAACCCATCTCGATCCGGAACCCCTCTTCCAGGAGCGCCCCATGGAAACCATTCCGCCCGCCATTCCTTGTCCGAACCAAGCGCCGCAGTGTGCTGCGGCATCCATTTCCACCCACGAGACGATGGCCAGGGTGCTGCAAATGTTTGAACCCGACAGCGCCGACCAGCCTGTGGCCGCGAAGTTTCCGGTGCTTCTGCGCCGCGTACATGCTGGCGAAAGCCTGGTGCATGAAGGTGCGCCAGCCGATGCGATATTTTTCGTGCGCTTGGGCACGTTCAAGGTGTTCCGGATCGCCGAGGATGGCTACGAACAGGTGCTCGCCTTCGCCGTCCGCCGCGAGGTGTTGGGGTTTGAGGCGCTCTGCGCGGCGTCCTATCCGGCTGCGATGCAGGCCCTGGAGGACTCCACTGTTTATGTGATCCCGCGGTGCGAGATCGCCCAGCTCAGCCATGCTCTGCCATCGTTTGCCCTTGTGCTACAGCGGGCGGGTAGCCTGACGCTCACCCACAGCCGTGAGCTGGTTGACATTCTGGCGGCCGTGGCTTCCGATGTGCGGCTGGCGCGCTTTCTGATTCAGCTGTCCAAACGGATGGCGGCCTGCGGTCAGTCGCCCCGTCGGTTTTTGCTGCGCATGGGGCGCCGTGAAATTGCCAGCCTGCTGGGCGTTGCGCACGAAACGGTCAGCCGGTGTTTCAGCGCGCTGGCTGCGATGGGGTTCTTGTATGTGAACGATCGTGAGATCGATATTCTCGACATGAACGGGCTCAAGGCTTTTTCGCGCAGCACCCGCCGACAGACAGACGATGCCCCCGGGCCACGCCATCCCGGCCTGGTTCGGCCAACTGCCCGCACGCCAGTACGCGCCCTGGCGCACCCCAGCGGTTTGATGCCCGGCGGTGCGATATGAACGCCTTGTCCCACTTGGCTGCATCGCTCGTTGATCGGCTTGCGGTGCCCATCGCGCTGGAATGGCCCGGCGGGCGGGCTGGCCCGGCCAACGCCCCAGTGCAACTCAAACTGCGCGAATGGCACCAGCTCGCTGCATTGCTCATGGGCCGCATCGGTAGTGTGGGCAACGCCTACGTCCGGGGTGAGCTCGACATTGAAGGGCGCTTGCGCGATGTGATGGACGTTGCCGCCGAACTGGCGCACAGCCCACTGCAGACTGCGCCTCCGACGCCCTGGACCCGCGTGCTCCGGCGGGCTCGCTCACGCCGCCTGCACCAGCGGCACCGCGATGCCGAACAGGTGCGTTTTCATTACGACCTGAGCGACGACTTCTTCGCGCTGTGGCTGGACTGTCGGCGGGTGTATTCGTGCGCCTACTACCAGAATCCAGCCATGACGCTGGCCCAGGCCCAGGAGGCGAAGCTCGAACACATCTGCCGCAAGCTGCAGCTCCAGCCTGGGCAGCGCTTCCTCGACATCGGCGCAGGCTGGGGCGGCTTGCTGCTGTGGGCTGCCGAACACTACGGTGTGCAGGCTCTGGGCATCACGCTCTCGCGCGACCAGCACGCCCATGTGCAGCGTCTGATCGAACAAAAGGGCCTGCAAGGCCGGGTGGAGATCCGGTTGCTGGACTACCGTGACCTGCCACCCACCGAGCGTTTTCACCGCATTGCCTCCATCGGGATGTGCGAACACGTCGGCATGGCCAATCTGGACGGTTACTTCGTACAGCTTTGGCAGTTGCTGGAGCCTGGCGGTCTGCTGCTCAACCACAGCATCACGGCGGGCAGCGTGCACAGCAACCCGATGGGGGCGGGTTTGAGCGAGTTCATTGAAACGCACATCTTCCCGGGCGGGGAGCTGGTGCATGTGTCGGAGCAGGCGCGCAGCCTCAGCGCCTGTGGTTTGGAGTTGCTCGATGCCGAGAACCTGCGGCCCCACTACGCGCGCACGTTGTGGGACTGGTCCCTTGCGCTGGAAAGCCAGCTGGGCCGGGCACGCGAACTGGCTGGTGAAACCGCTGTGCGGGCCTACCGCCTGTACCTGGCGGGCAGCGCCACGGCTTTCGAGCGCGGCTGGCTGTCGCTCTATCAGTTGCTGGCCTCACGGCCAGACGGCAATCTCGGCACCGGCGAGCTGCGCGGCGCGCAGTGTGGCTACCCTTTCAACCGTGCCCATATGTACAGGGAACCCCCTTTGCCCATGTTCTGCGGTGCGGGCCAAGCCACCAGCGTGTAAAGGGCGGGTTTTGATTGGCGGTGGTTGGTGGCCCGGTGGGCCGCAAACGCCTGATCCCTGCTGGCTTGGTGCGGATGTTGCAGCGCCACACGCTTTCAGCCTCAGCGCTTGAATGGTGCGCCGCTGAGCTTGAAGCCTGCCTTGATGTCTTTGTGCGCAAACCAGCCTTGGTTCATCTCCAACACGTAGCGCACCGGCTTGGTCGAGCAGTGCGAGTCCAGCGTCTGGGGCTGCATGTCAGCCAGATTGACGATGGTGCCATCGTCGGCCACAAACGCGGTGCTCAGGGGCAGTAGCGTGTTCTTCATCCAGAAGCACTGCGTGGCGGGCTGCTCAAAGACGAACAGCATGCCCTCGTGCAGGGGCATGTTTTGCCGGTGCATGAGCCCGGTCTGGCGCTCTTGCGGTGCCTGGGCCACTTGGGCATCAATGCGGTGCATGCCTGCGTTGAGTTCCACGCGGGGCAGGTTCAGTTGCGGGCCGTCTTGCGCGCTGGCGGTGGCCAGGGTGAAGGGCAGCACGCTGGCCAGCACGGCGGTGCGGACATGGGAACGCCAGGAGCGCGACGCGGCAGTGCGGGAGGCTGCGGTTGACAAATACATGGTGCAGGCTTTCAGGCAAAAAGTGCTGGCAGGAAGGGGTAACAGCGCCACCAGCACAGTGGCTGGTACGCAGGCGTGCCATTGTGAATCAGGCATGCCAGCGGCGTCTGGGTGGGCGTAGGCACGGCTTGGGTGAGTTGGGTGCAAAAAAATTTCGCCAGAAATATGACAAATTTCATATCGTAAGATTGGGGCGCCCGAAAACCGGTTTGCGTGCTGGCCCCTGAAGCAAAATCAGCCCGCATTCCGCGCCCCTGACTGCCGGCCTGTGACGCAGACGGTAGCGTTTACATACTTATTCCTGGAGATAAGCGATGAGTACCCAGCAACCCACCATCATTTACACCCTGACCGACGAGGCGCCTCGTCTGGCCACGGCATCCTTTTTGCCCATCGTGCGCACGTTTACCGCACCCGCAGGCATCAACGTGGTCGAGAGCGATATTTCGGTCGCTGCCCGGGTGCTGGGGGAGTTTCCTGAATACCTGGCAGACGATCAGAAGGTGTCCAACAACCTGGCCGAACTCGGTCGCCTGACGCTGCTGCCCGACACCAACATCATCAAGCTGCCCAACATCAGCGCCTCGGTGGGCCAGCTGATTGCCTGTATCAAAGAGCTGCAAAGCAAGGGCTACGCGGTGCCCGACTACCCCGAAGATCCCAAGACCGACGAAGAAAAAGCCATCCGTGCGCGCTACGCCAAGTGCATCGGCAGCGCTGTGAACCCCGTGCTGCGCGAAGGCAACTCTGACCGCCGCGCACCCAAGGCCGTCAAGGAATACGCCCGCAAGAACCCGCACAGCATGGCCGAGTGGAGCCAGGCCTCGCGCTCGCACGTCTCGCACATGCACGCTGGCGACTTCTACCACGGCGAAAAGTCCATCACCCTGGACCGCGCCCGTGACGTGAAGATGGAGCTGATTACCAAGAGCGGCAAGACCATCATCTTGAAGCCCAAGGTGTCGCTGCTGGACCGCGAAATCATCGACAGCATGTTCATGAGCAAGAAGGCGCTGGTCGAGTTCTACGAAAAAGAAATCGAAGACGCGCACAAGACGGGCGTGATGTTCTCGCTGCACGTCAAGGCTACGATGATGAAGGTGTCGCACCCCATCGTGTTCGGCCACTGCGTGAAGATTTTCTACAAGGATGCGTTTGCCAAGCACGGCAAGCTGTTTGAAGAGTTGGGCGTGAACGTGAACAACGGCATGGCCAACCTGTACGAAAAAGTGGCCACCTTGCCCACAGCCCAGCGCGAAGAAGTGCTGAAAGACCTGCACGCTTGCCACGCCACCCGCCCTGAACTGGCCATGGTGGACTCGGCCAAGGGCATCACCAACTTCCATTCGCCCAACGACATCATCGTGGACGCCTCCATGCCCGCCATGATCCGCAACGGCGGCAAGATGTGGGGCGCCGATGGCCGCCTGAAGGACGTGAAGGCCGTGATGCCCGAATCGACCTTTGCCCGTATCTACCAGGAGATGATCAACTTCTGCAAATGGCACGGCGCCTTCGATCCCAAGACCATGGGCACCGTGCCCAACGTCGGCCTGATGGCCCAGCAGGCCGAAGAGTACGGCTCGCACGACAAGACGTTTGAAATCTCGGAAGACGGCGTGGCCAACATCACCGACTTGGCCACCGGCGAAGTGCTGCTCAGCCAGAACGTGGAAGCGGGCGACATCTGGCGCATGTGCCAAGTCAAAGACGCCGCCATCCGCGACTGGGTGAAGCTGGCCGTGACGCGGGCGCGCAACTCGGGCATGCCGGTGGTGTTCTGGCTGGACGCCTACCGTCCGCACGAAGCGCAGCTCATCACCAAGGTCAAGATGTACCTGCACGAGCACGACACCACCGGTCTGGACATCCAGATCATGAGCCAGGTGCGCGCCATGCGCTACACGCTGGAGCGCGTGATCCGTGGTCAGGACACCATCAGTGCCACCGGCAACATCCTGCGCGACTACCTCACCGACCTGTTCCCCATCATGGAGTTGGGCACCTCGGCCAAGATGCTCTCTATCGTGCCCCTGATGGCTGGTGGCGGTATGTACGAGACCGGCGCGGGCGGCTCTGCGCCCAAGCACGTACAGCAGCTGGTGGAAGAAAACCACCTGCGTTGGGACTCGCTGGGTGAGTTTTTGGCGCTGGCCGTGTCGCTGGAAGACCTGGGCATCAAGAAGAGCAATCCCAAAGCCAAGGTGCTGGCCAAGACCCTGGACGCTGCCACAGGCAAGCTGCTGGACAACAACAAAAACCCATCGCCCAAAACCGGCCAATTGGACAACCGTGGCAGCCAGTTCTACCTGGCCATGTACTGGGCCCAGGAACTGGCAGCGCAGACCGACGACGCCGAGTTGGCACAGCAGTTTGCCCCGCTGGCCCAGCAGCTGGCTGACAATGAGGCCAAGATCGTCGAAGAGCTGAACGCCGTGCAGGGGCACCCCGCTGACATTGGCGGCTACTATCAGCCTGACTTGGCCAAACTGGACGCGGTGATGCGCCCCAGCCCCACGCTGAACGCTGTCCTGAAGACCGTGCAAGCCTGAGCCTGAGACGGCTGTGAGATGAAGCACTTGGCCCCGCGTGTCGGGGCCAAGTGCTTGTCTGTTTGTTTTATTGGAGTCCCCATACATGACCACCTACCAGCACATCCAGGTGCCTGCTGAAGGCCAGAAAATCACCGTCAACGCGGATATGTCCCTCAATGTGCCGGACCAGCCCATCATTCCGTTCATTGAGGGCGATGGCACGGGTGCCGACATTACGCCTGTGATGATCAAGGTGGTCGATGCCGCCGTGGCCAAAGCCTATGGTGGCCAGAAAAAAATCCAGTGGATGGAGGTGTATGCCGGTGAGAAGTCCACCCGGGTGTACGGCCCCGATGTCTGGCTGCCCGAAGAAACCCTGAGCGCCGTGCGCGACTACGTGGTGTCCATCAAGGGCCCACTGACCACGCCCGTGGGCGGCGGCATCCGCTCGCTCAACGTGGCACTGCGCCAGCAGCTGGACTTGTACGTCTGCCTGCGCCCCATCCAGTATTTTGACGGTGTGCCTTCGCCCGTCAAAGAGCCGCACAAGACCAATATGGTCATCTTCCGTGAAAACTCGGAAGATATTTATGCAGGCATCGAGTTTGAAGCCGGATCTGACAAGGCCAAAAAGCTCATCGCGTTTTTGCAGAACGAGATGGGCAGCCAGAAAATCCGCTTCCCCGACACCTCGGGCATCGGCGTCAAGCCCGTCTCGCGCGAAGGCACAGAGCGCCTGGTGCGCAAGGCCATCCAGTACGCCATCGACAACGACAAGCCCAGCGTGACCATCGTGCACAAGGGCAACATCATGAAGTTCACCGAAGGCAGTTTTCGGGATTGGGCCTACGCCCTGGCCGCCAGGGAGTTTGGCGCTGAACTGATCGACGGCGGCCCGTGGATGAAGTTCAAGAGCCCCAGAACGGGCAAAGACATCACCATCAAAGACAGCATTGCCGATGCCTTCTTGCAGCAGATTTTGCTGCGCCCGGCGGAATATTCGGTCATTGCCACGCTGAACCTGAACGGCGACTACATCTCTGATGCCCTGGCTGCGCAGGTGGGCGGCATTGGCATTGCGCCGGGCGCCAACCTGTCTGACACGATTGCGATGTTCGAGGCCACCCACGGCACCGCACCCCGGTACGCGGGCAAAGACTACGTCAACCCCGGCTCTGAAATTTTGTCCGCCGAGATGATGCTGCGCCACATGGGTTGGACGGCGGCGGCTGACCTCATCATCAGTGCCATGAAAAAGTCGATTGCCAGCAAAAAGGTGACCTACGACTTTGCCCGCCTGATGGACGGTGCCATGCAGGTGAGCTGCTCGGGTTTTGGCAAAGTAATGATCGATAACATGTGAGCCCCTTCAACCCGCGTGGAGCTTCACCACCAACGGCACGATGAGCAGTGCCACGATGTTGATGATCTTGATGAGCGGGTTGATGGCCGGGCCAGCGGTGTCTTTGTAGGGGTCGCCCACCGTGTCGCCGGTGACGGCGGCCTTGTGCGCCTCTGAGCCCTTGCCGCCGTGGTGGCCGTCTTCGATGTATTTCTTGGCGTTGTCCCAGGCGCCGCCGCCGGTGCACATCGAAATGGCCACGAACAAGCCGGTGACGATGGTGCCCATCAGCAGCCCGCCCAATGCTTTCGGGCCCAGCAGCAGGCCGACGGCAATCGGCACCACTACGGGCAGCAGGCTGGGGACGACCATTTCCTTGATGGCGGCGCTGGTCAGCATGTCCACCGCACGGCCATATTCAGGCTTGGCCGTGCCTTCCATGACGCCGGGGATGTCGCGAAACTGGCGCCGTACCTCGACCACCACGGCGCCAGCCGCGCGGCCTACCGCTTCCATGGCCATGGCGCCAAACAGGTACGGAATCAGCCCGCCGATGAACAGGCCGACGATGACCATCGGGTCACTCAGGTTGAAGCTGATGGCCTGGCCGTAGCTCTCGAGCTTGTGCGTGTAGTCGGCAAACAGCACCAGCGACGCCAGACCCGCCGAGCCGATGGCGTAGCCCTTGGTGACGGCCTTGGTGGTGTTGCCGACGGCGTCCAGCGGGTCGGTCACGGCGCGCACCTCGGGGGGCATGTCAGCCATTTCGGCGATGCCGCCGGCGTTGTCGGTAATCGGCCCGTAGGCATCCAGTGCCACCACGATGCCGGCCATGGAGAGCATGGCGGTGGCGGCGACGGCAATGCCATACAGGCCCGCCAACTGGTACGACACCAGGATGGCGATGCAGACAAAAATCACCGGCCAGGCGGTGGAGCGCATCGACACGCCCAGGCCCGCAATGATGTTGGTGCCGTGGCCGGTGGTCGATGCCTGCGCGATGTGCTGCACCGGGGCGTATTGCGTGCCGGTATAGAACTCGGTGATCCAGACCAGCGCGGCCGTCAGCACCAGGCCAGTGGCGCAGGCGCCAAACAGCCGCAGCTGGCTGGCGCTGACGGCAATGGCGTTGTCGGGTATGAGCCAGTGGGTGACGAACCAGAAGGCGATCAGCGAGAGCACGCCGGCCACGGCCAGGCCTCGGTACAGCGCGGGCATGACGTTTTTCATGCCGGGCGAGGCCTTGACGAAAAAGCAGCCGATGATCGACGCGACGATGGACACGGCGCCCAGCGCCAGCGGGTAGAGCACGGCGCTGACCGGGGCGCTGGCCACCATCAGCGCGCCCAGCACCATGGTGGCGATCAGGGTGACGGCGTAGGTCTCGAACAGGTCGGCCGCCATGCCGGCGCAGTCGCCCACGTTGTCGCCCACGTTGTCGGCGATCACGGCAGGGTTGCGCGGGTCGTCCTCGGGGATGCCGGCCTCGACCTTGCCCACCAGGTCGGCGCCCACGTCGGCGCCCTTGGTGAAGATGCCGCCGCCCAGTCGGGCAAAGATGGAAATCAGCGACGAGCCAAAGGCAAAACCAATCAAAGGGTTGAGTTGGCTGGCCAGCGTGGCATCGGCCACCGGGTGGTTGCCCACCAGGTACCAGTAAAACCCGGTCACGCCCAGCAGGCCCAGGCCCACGACCAGCATGCCCGTGATGGCGCCGCCGCGAAACGCCACGTCCAGGGCCGGGCCGATGCCTTGCGTGGCCGCCTGCGCGGTGCGCACGTTGGCGCGCACCGATACGTTCATGCCAATAAAGCCGCAGGCGCCCGAGAGCACAGCGCCAATGATGAAACCGACGGCGGTTTTAACGTCCAGAAAGACGCCGATGAGGAGGGCCAGCACCACGCCGACGATGGCAATGGTTTTGTATTGCCGCGCCAGGTAGGCCGCAGCGCCCGCCTGGATGGCGGCGGCGATCTCTTGCATCCGGGCGTTGCCCGGGTCTTTGGCAAGGATCCAGCCACGGGCCCAGATGCCGTAGGCCACCGCGATCAGCCCACACACCAGGGCCAGGAGAAGGGGGGAAGTCAGCGCTGTCGTGGCGGCCATGCTTTGCTCCGGTGGTATCGCGGGAACCGCGAAACGGGAGCCACAACGCACGGGTTATGCCTCCGCTGCGTTGCTTCCTCGCCCACCATGCCGGGGGGCGATTGGCCAACCGGGCCAATTTACCGCTGAAATCGGGCTTTGCAAGCGGGCTGAAAGGGGCGAGCCGGTAAAATCAGGGTTAATCCCGACGGGGATTCTTGGCCTTTATCAACCACACGACCGACAACCATGTCCCTCAACAACGTCACTCCCGGCAAAAACATTCCCGAGTCTTTCAACGTGGTCATTGAAATCCCCATGGATTCTGACCCGATCAAGTACGAAGTGGACAAGGAATCGGGCGCTATTTTCGTGGACCGTTTCATGACCACGGCCATGTACTACCCCTCCAACTACGGCTACGTGCCCCAGACCCTCAGCGGCGACGGCGACCCGGTGGACGTGCTGGTCATCACCCCCTACCCACTGCTGCCCGGCGTGGTGGTGCCCTGCCGTGCGCTGGGTATCCTGAAGATGGAAGACGAAGCTGGCATCGACGGCAAAGTGCTGGCCGTTCCCACCAACAAGGTGCTGGCCATGTACTCGGCCTGGAAAGACATCGGCGATGTGAACCCCATGCGCCTCAAAGCCATCAGCCATTTCTTTGAGCATTACAAAGACCTGGAAGAAGGCAAGTGGGTCAAGGTGCTGGGCTGGGAAGGCATTGAGGCCGCCCACAAAGAAATCACCGACGGTCTGGCCAACTACCAGCAGTCCCAAGCCTGATCCTGGGCGGCGCAGACTGCCCGCCACATCCCCCAAAAAAAGCCTGCCGGCCTGTGCCCGCAGGCTTTTTTTCATGGGTGCAGGCCAGTAATGGCGGGGCAGGTTATGGCTGTTTCAGCGGGCTGCGCGATTGCAAATGTTCCAGGTACTGCGCAACGCCAGTGCTTTCGCGCTCCAGAAAGCGATCCACCGCGTCGGCGAAGGCCGGATGTGCCAGCCAGTGTGCGCTGTGGGCGGGCACTGGGAGCAGGGCGCGGGCCATTTTGTGTTCGCCCTGGGCGCCGCCTTCAAAACGCTGTATCCCGTGCGCGATGCACCACTGCAAGGGCTGGTAGTAGCAGGCCTCAAAGTGCAGGCAGTCCACGCGCTCCAGGGCGCCCCAATAGCGGCCATAAGCGATGGGGGTAGGTGATTTGAGATCATTTTGGCCCCCAGCGCTTGCTGGGTCAGCGCTTACAGCTATCAAACTGCTAGCAATGGCACGACCCGCCCGCTCGGCAATGAACAGCACCCAAGTCTCTGCCATGTCGCTGTGCATGTGCGCAAAGAACGCGCGTGACAGGTAGGGCAGATTGCCGTGTTCCAGGTAGGTGCGCTCGTAGCAGCGGTAAAAGAAATCCCAGTCGGCGGGTGTGATGTCGGCACCGCGCAGCCAGCGGAAAGTGACGCCCGCTTCGGTCACACGGCGGCGCTCCTGGCGGATTTTTTTGCGCTTTTCCTGGGTCAGGCTGGCCAGGAAATGCTCAAAGTCGGTGTAGTCGGCGTTGCGCCAGTGAAACTGCACCGTGTGGCGTTGCAGCAGCCCCTCGGCAGTGCAGGCGATCAGATCGCCATCGCTGGCGAACAGCACGTGCAGCGATGACAGGCCCTGGCCTGCGCACCAGTCGCGCAGGGCCGCCACCAGAGCGCGGCGCAGGGTGGCATCGCGTGCCAACAGCCGCGCACCGGGCACGGGGGTGAAAGGCACGGCCACCACGGCCTTGGGGTAATACGCCAGACCGTGCGCGTGGTAGGCGTTGGCCCAGGCGTGGTCGAACACGTATTCGCCATACGAATGGTCTTTGATATACACCGGGCACGCTGCCACCAGCACACCCGCCTGCCAGAGGGTGAAAAACTGCGGCGCCCAGCCCGTGGCCGCAGTGGCGCTGGCGCTGGTGTGCAGGGCCGCCAGGTATTCATGGCGCATGAAGGGCGTGGCGTGTGGCTGTGCGGCCAGCAGCTGGTTCCAGGCGCTGGCGTCAATGTCCAGCACGGTGTTGAACACGCGGGTGATAATTGCGCCTTCAGCCACGGCCGCTCCTGTAGCGGCAGTCTGCCACCTGACCAGGCCCGGTGGGCAAGGCACTATCCATTTCGGCCACGGCGACCGTTTTCCATTCCATGACGCTCTCCATTTGCACTGCGCAGCTTAATTTTGTCGTGGGCGATATGCCCGGCAATGCCCAAAAAATCATTGACGCTGCCCGCCAGGCCCATGCGGCTGGCGCACAGCTGTTGCTGACGCCCGAGCTGGCCATCTGCGGTTACGCCGCTGAAGACCTGTTCTTGCGCCCGGCTTTTCTGGCCGCTTGCGATGATGCCGTGAAAACCGTGGCCCGCGAGACCGCAGGGTTGAACGGCCTGGCCATCGTGCTGGGCCACCCCCAACGCGTTACCGGCCATGCCAGCGCCCGTCCGTCTTGCCACAACGCGGCCAGCGTACTGCGCCATGGCCTGGTCGAGCACACCTACGCCAAGTGGGAGCTGCCCAATTACAGCGTTTTTGACGAACGCCGCCATTTCACACCGCTGCGCCAGCCCTGCGTTTTCGAGGTGGCGGGTGTGCGTGTGGGCTTGCTGATTTGCGAAGACGCCTGGCTGGAGGCGCCCGCGCGCGCTGCGGCACAGGCCGGGGCCGAGCTGCTGGCGGTCATCAACGCCTCGCCCTTCCACGCGGGCAAAGCCGCCGAGCGTGAGCAGACCATGCGCGAGCGCGTGCTGCAAACCGGGCTGCCACTGGTCTATGCCCATATGGTGGGCGGCCAGGACGAGTTGGTGTTCGATGGCCGCTCTTTTGCCCTGAACACCGATGGCATCGTGGCAGGCCGTGCCCCCGGATTTATAGAAAAACTGGTGTTTACGCAGGCGCAGCGGGCGCAAGCAGCTATCAAAATAGAAGCGGATGTGGCTCCCCAAGCCACGCTGCACGCCGAGCTGTGGGACGCGCTGGTGCTGGCTGTGCGCGACTATGTCGGCAAAAACCGCTTTCCGGGCGTGCTGCTGGGCTTGTCGGGCGGCATGGACTCGGCGCTGGTGCTGGCCATTGCGGTCGATGCGCTGGGGCCGCAGCGTGTGCGCACGGTGATGATGCCGTCGCCCTACACAGCGGACATCAGCGGCATGGATGCCAGCGAGATGGCGCAGCGCCTGGGTGTGCACTACGAAGAAATCGCCATTGCGCCGCAGTTTGAAGCCTTCAAAGCGGCGCTGGCCGCTGACTTTGCCGGGCGCGCTGAAGACACCACCGAAGAAAACCTGCAAGCGCGCATCCGGGGCACGCTGCTCATGGCCTTGTCGAACAAGTTCGGCGCCGTGGTGCTGACCACCGGCAACAAAAGCGAGTTGGCCACGGGCTACTGCACCTTGTACGGTGACATGGCCGGTGGTTTTGCCGTCATCAAAGACGTGCCCAAAACCATGGTGTATGCGCTGGCACGCTGGCGCAACCTCAACGACCCCTACGGCACCGGCCACAACCCCATCCCCGAGCGCATCATCACCCGGCCCCCCAGCGCCGAGTTGCGTCCCGACCAGAAAGACCAAGACAGTCTGCCGCCTTATGAAGTGCTCGACGCGATCGTGGAGCGTTATATGGAAAATGACGAGCCCATAGCGGCCATCATTGCTGCCGGATTTGCGTCCGCCGATGTCGAGCGTGTCACGCGCCTGATTCAGGTGAATGAATACAAACGCCGCCAGGCGCCGCTGGGGCCCCGGGTGACGCAGCGCAGTTTTGGCAAAGACTGGCGCTACCCCGTTACCAACCGCTTTCGCGCCTGAGCGCACGCAGCCCGTGGCGCTGCACCGAATTACATGTTCCCAGGAGTTCTCACTATGAAAATGATCACCGCCGTCATCAAGCCCTTCAAACTGGAGGAAGTCCGTGAGGCATTGGCCGATTGCGGCGTCACGGGCCTGACGGTCACGGAAGTCAAAGGCTTTGGCCGGCAAAAAGGCCACACCGAACTGTACCGGGGTGCCGAGTACGTGGTGGACTTTTTGCCCAAGGTAAAAATTGAAGTGGTGGTCAAGAGCGAGGACCTGGATCGCTGCGTGGACGCCATCGTGAATGTGGCCCGCACCGGCAAAATCGGCGACGGCAAGATTTTCATTACCCAGGTGGAGCGCGTGGTGCGCATCCGTACCGGCGACCTCGACGAATCGGCGATTTAAGCCCTCAAATCACTGCTTGCAGCGCTGTCTCTGGTGCATCGGTGCGTATGTCTTGCACCAGAGAGCGCAGCAGGACATCGGTTTCCTGGCCGGTTTGTACCAGTCCCATTTGCCATTCACCGATGAAGCCGCTGGCAACGCTGTGCTGCAGAAAGGCCAGCATGGCGTCGTAATAGCCCGCCACGTTCAGCAGCCCGATAGGCTTGTCGTGGTAGCCCAATTGGCGCCAGGTCCAGACTTCAAACAGTTCTTCAAAGGTGCCTATCCCGCCGGGCAGGGCCAAAAAGGCATTGCTGCGCTCGGCCATCAAGGCTTTGCGTTCGTGCATGGTGCGCACGATGTGCAACTCGTCGCAGGCGTGGCGCGCATGTTCTTTGTCCACCAGCGATTGCGGGATCACGCCCACCACGCGGCCACCAGCGGCCTGGGTGGCATCGGCCACGGTGCCCATCAGCCCGCTGCGCCCGCCGCCATACACCAGTTGCCCACCGTTGGCACCTATCCAGGTGCCGACAGCGCGCGCCGCCTGGGCAAACAGTGCGTTCTCGCCAGGGCGCGAGCCGCAATAAACACAAATCGAAAAAGCCGGTTCAGCCATGGAGAAACCTCTGGTAAATCGCGCTGGCCCAAATGCCCACGCACAGCAACAAACTGAGTAAAACGGCGGCGCTTCCCATGTCCTTGGCCCGTTTGGACAGTGCGTGCCATTCGGGCCCGATGCGGTCAATGGCCGCTTCAATGCCACTGTTGAGCAGCTCTACCACCATCAGCAGCACAACCGAGCCTGCCAGCAGGGCCACTTCAGTCCAGCCACGACCCAGCCACACCGACAAGGGCAACAGCACCAGCGCTGCGCTGGCCTCTTGGCGAAAGGCCGCTTCACCCCAGCCAGCGCGCAGCCCGTCCAGCGAATAGCGCGTGGCATGCCACAGGCGGTGCAGGCCGGTGCGGTTTTTCTGGGCGTTGGTGGGTTCGTGTGGAGCGGGAGGGGGGTGCGACATGGGCGGAGTTTTGCGCCAGCTGCCTGAAGGTGCTGGAGGCCGTGAAGGTGTTTTCAGACGGGTTTGTTTCTTCGGGCCGCATCGAAATGCACCAGCCGGGTGCCTGCCAGTGCATCGTGCAAAAACTGGCGCTGCGGATGAAAGCGGCTCAGAATGGCCCAAACCGCTACCCAGCCCAATACGATGACCGTGATTTCCGGGCCTGAAAGCGCAAAGGGCGCAACGCCCAGCAAGGGTGGCAGAAACCACAGCCAGCTCAAGACGTAGCGCCACAGTGCGCGCCCTTGGCTCAGTGGTTGGCCTTGTGCATCAACTGCGCGGATGTGCCAGGTTTTCATGGCCAGTGTTTGCCCTTTGGCCCAAAACCAGGTGAAGTAAATGCCAAACACCACAAACAAAAAGCCTTGCAGTGCGTGCCGGTTGTCCAGCGCGTGGCGCGTTTGGCTGAGGGTGCTGAACAAATAGCCCGCAATGAAGACCACGCCAAACATCAGCAGCCCCTCGTAGAGCCAGCATGCCATGCGCCGTGGCAGGGGCGGAGCTTGCAGCAAGGTGGATTCAGGGGCTGTCGGCCCAGCCTGGGGGTGCTGCCGGGATGGGCGCGATGGCGAGGCGTGCATTCAGAAAGTCAGTGGAAATTAGGCGAATCGGGCTCGGAGGGAGGCGGTAGCTCCGCAGGGGCAGAACCCGATGGTAATGGGGGCAGTGGCAGTGGCGTAGCGATAGGGACAGAAATCGGTACGGTTTCAACCACGATGGGTTCTGCCGTGTGTGTGCGTGTGTCCGTGGCTGGCTGGGATGGTGCAGTGCGCGCTATACGGCTGGGCGGGGGAGGAATTTTGGGGGGGTTCAGCGGATTGGCATCGCTGGCAGTGGCCGCGGGCACCTGGGCCAGTTTGCGTGCAGGCACAGGTCGCAGCGCTGTGGCAGCCCCCGTAGGACGGGGGGTAGCGCCCGCAGCCAAACGCTTTTTTTCTTCGCTGCTCAAGGCTTGGTAAGCCTCCCACTGCGCACGTTTGTTGTCGGGAGCCAGTTTGTTGGCAGTTGCGAAATTCAGACGCGCCTGGTTGCGCTGCTGCGCACTGAGATTGGCCCATTCGGTCATGCGCTCATGCAGCTTGGCTTGCTCGGGGGCAGGCAAACTGGCGAAACTTTGTGCCAACACCAGCCAACGGCGTTTTTGCAGCTCACTCAGAAAAGACCAGCGCTCTGCCAATGGGCGCAGCGCCAGTTTTTGTGCCGCCGTGAGTTCCATCCAGCCGGGGCCAGAGGCGGGGACGGCTGCATCTGTGGGACGCATATCGTTGGTGGCTTGCTTGCTGGTCAGGGCCCCTACAGGCAGCACGGTGCCAGGGGCCATGCGTACTTGCTGCAAGACTTGCCAGCCACACAGGGTCAGCGCACCCAGCAGCACCAAGGCTGCGCAGATGCTGGGGCTAAAGCGGGAGGGGGCGGAGTCCAGTACGTGCATGCAGGCGTGCGCAGTTGTCAGTGGTTTTGTGTGCCGCCTGCTTTGAGGAATTGCACAAATCCAGGGTCTGCGTAGGCTGCGGGCGGCAAATCATCGGTGAGCAAGGCGGCATCCACTTCGGCTACTTCTGCCGTGCTGTATGCGTCTTGCGAAAAGTTGATGACCACCAGACCCACCATCAGTGCCATGGCCGGAACTGCGCCTAGCAGGGAGCGCCACCAGCCACTGCCACCGCCCAGCCAGCCCAGCGCGGCGCTGGCGCCTGTTTGCACCACTGTAGGTGCCGTCTGGTGTACTGGAACGGCTTTTTTGCGTTGGGCCAGTGCCTGTACGCGCGCCGCCCGCAGGCGCTCCGAAATATCGTGGGGTAGCTCTCCTGTGCTGTCGTCCAGGCGCGCAGCCAAGCGGCGTGCATAGACGTCGCAGGCAGATTCGTGGGGGTGCGATTGCAAAGTGTTCATGGTTCTATTCCTTTGGCCTTCAGGGCTTTGCTGAGGGCTTGGACGGCGCGAAAGCAATGGGTTTTGACACTGCCCTCAGAGCAACCCATGGCGGCTGCGGTTTCAGCCACGTCCATCTCTTCCCAATAACGCATCAAAAACGCCTCCCGTTGACGTGGAGGCAGTGCCTGGATTTCTATTTCAATATCGCGCAACGTTTGACTGCGCCGGGCCAAGTCTTCAGCGCTTTGGGCGCGCTCGCCATCGTCAGGCCCTGCCCATGCTTCCAGCAGGTCGAAGTCGCCGGCATCGTCACCGGGCGCTTCAAAGTCACTGAGGTGGGAAAACAGGGCGTTGTGCCTTTTTTGGCGCCTAAACCAGTCCAGCGTGCAGTTGGACAAAATGCGCTGAAACAGCATTGGCAGCTCGTTGGCGGGTTTGTCGCCGTAATGCTCCGACAGTTTCATCATGCTTTCCTGCACGATGTCCAAAGCCGCTTCCTCGTTGCGCACGTGGTAATACGAACGCTTGAACGCGCGTTTTTCCACGCTTTTAAGGAAATCGGAAAGTTCTTGTTCGGTAGCCAAGAGGTGTCGCTGAAAGAGGTCGTCTGGCGCGCGGCGGGCCTGGGGCGCACAAGCACGGGATTATCGCACCGGGATGGCTTTTTTTGGCGCCCGTCCCATATTCGTATGTTGCAGTGCGATAATCCGCGCCGTACATCAAAAAAGCAAACGGGTCACGGTCCGGCGGGGCACTCTTCTCGTCCATGGCCTTGGTCTCAAGTTCCAAGCCGGCTTCACAAGAGTTCGCGCAAGGAGCACCGAAGGTTTTTCGTTAGAGAAATTCACAAAGGTTCATCATGGAAATCACCAAAGCGGAAATCTCTTCCGCGGCTGCTGCTCAAAACGCATCCAATACCCCCGAGCTCATGGGCTCCGAGATTCTCGTCAAGTCGTTGCAGGCTGAAGGCGTGCAGTACATCTGGGGTTACCCCGGCGGCGCAGTCCTCTACATCTACGACGCCATTTATAAGCAAGACACCATCCAGCACGTGCTGGTGCGCCACGAGCAGGCAGCGGTGCATGCTGCCGATGGTTTTGCCCGCGCCACTGGCGAGGTGGGCGTGGCCCTGGTGACTTCTGGCCCCGGCCTGACCAACGCCGTCACCGGCATAGCCACCGCTTACAGCGACAGCATCCCGATGGTCATCATCTCGGGCCAGGTGGCCACGGCAGCCATTGGCTCCGATGCCTTCCAAGAGTGCGATACCGTGGGCATCACCCGCCCCATCGTCAAGCACAACTTCCTGGTCAAGGATGTGCGTGACATGGCCGACATCATGAAAAAAGCCTTCCACATTGCCCGCACCGGTCGCCCCGGCCCGGTGGTGGTGGATGTGCCCAAGGATGTGTCGTTCAACAAGACCGCCTACCATGGTTACCCGGAATCGGTCGCCATGCGCTCGTACAACCCGGTGCGCAAGGGGCACGGTGGCCAGATTCGCAAGGCACTGCAATTGCTGCTGAATGCCAAGCGCCCCTACATTTACACCGGCGGTGGTGTGTTGCTGGGCAATGCCTGCAACGAACTGCGCACGCTGGTCGATATGCTGGGCTACCCGGTCACGAATACCTTGATGGGGCTGGGTGCTTACCCCGCCACCGACAAGAAGTTCCTGGGCATGCTGGGCATGCACGGCACCGTCGAGGCCAACTACGCCATGCAGCATTGCGATGTGCTGTTGGCCGTGGGCGCCCGCTTTGACGACCGCGTGATTGGCAACCCCAAGCACTTTGCCTCGGTGGAGCGCAAGATCATCCACATCGATATCGACCCCTCCAGCATCGCCAAGCGCGTGAAGGTGGATGTGCCGATTGTGGGCGACGTGAAAGACGTGCTGACCGAACTGATCACCATGATCAAGGAGGGCCAGCAGCGCCCTGATGCCCAGGCTCTGGGTGCCTGGTGGGACACCATCGAAGGCTGGCGCGTCAAGGATTGCCTGGCTTACGACCGCGCCAACACTGAGGTCATCAAGCCGCAAGCTGTGGTTGAAACCCTGTGGAACATGACCAAGGACGATGACTGCTACATCACCTCGGACGTGGGCCAGCACCAGATGTTTGCCGCGCAGTTCTACAAGTTCAACGAGCCGCGCCGCTGGATCAACTCGGGTGGCCTGGGCACCATGGGCGTGGGCCTGCCGTATGCGATGGGCATCAAGCTGGCCAAGCCGCAGGCCGATTGCTGGTGTATCACCGGCGAAGGCTCCATCCAGATGAACATCCAGGAGCTGTCCACCTGCCAGCAGTACGGTACGCACGTCAAAGTGATTTCGCTGAATAACCGCTACCTGGGCATGGTGCGCCAGTGGCAAGAGCTGATCTACCAAGGCCGCTACAGCCACAGCTACATGGATGCGCTGCCCAACTTCGTCAAACTGGCCGAGGCCTACGGCCACGTCGGCATGCTGATTGAGCGCCCTGAAGACGTGGAGCCCGCCCTGCGCGAGGCCCGTGCCATCAAGGACCGCACCGTGTTCATGGACTTCCGCACCGACCCGACCGAAAACGTCTGGCCCATGGTGGAGGCGGGCAAGGGCATTACCGAAATGCTGCTGGGTTCGGAAGAGCTTTAAGCTAAATCGGCCTCCAGCGCTTATCTAGTAAGCGCTAGCAGCTATCATTTTGATAGTTATTTTTTAGACGAATCTATTGCCTGCCAAGCCCGCTGTTTACCGGCAGCGGGGGAGGGCAGCAAAAAGAGGAATCCATTGCCATGAAACACATCATTGCCGTCCTGCTCGAAAACGAACCTGGCGCGCTGTCGCGCGTGGTGGGCCTGTTTTCGGCCCGTGGTTACAACATCGAGTCGCTGACCGTTGCGCCCACCGAAGACCCCTCGCTGTCGCGCATGACCATCCAGACCACTGGCTCGGATGACGTGATCGAACAGATCACCAAGCACCTCAACCGCCTGATCGAAGTGGTCAAGGTGGTCGATCTGACCGAAGGCGCCTACACCGAGCGCGAGCTGATGATGGTCAAGGTGCGCGCTGTGGGCAAGGAGCGCGAAGAGATGAAGCGCATGGCCGACATTTTCCGTGGCCGCATCATCGACGTGACCGACAAGAGCTACACCGTCGAATTGACCGGCGACCAGAGCAAAAACGATGCTTTCCTGCAAGCGCTGGACCGCACCGCCATTCTGGAAACCGTGCGCACCGGCGCCAGCGGCATTGGCCGTGGCGAGCGCATCCTGCGCGTGTGAGTTGTGCCTGTTTTGACTTTCCGTTTTTAACGATTTAACCCCCTGGAGCCAACATGAAAGTTTTCTACGATAAAGACTGTGACCTGAGCCTGATCAAGGGCAAGACCGTGGCCATCATCGGTTACGGCAGCCAAGGCCATGCCCACGCCCAGAACCTGAACGAAAGCGGCGTGAAAGTCGTGGTCGGTCTGCGCAAAGGTGGCGCTTCCTGGGACAAGGTCGCCAAGGCTGGCCTGACCGTGATGGAAGTCAACGATGCCGTCAAAGCCGCTGACCTGGTCATGATCCTCTTGCCCGATGAGAACATCCCCGAGGTGTACAACAACAACGTCGCCCCGAACATCAAGCAAGGCGCTACGCTGGCTTTTGCCCACGGTTTCAACGTGCACTACAACCAGGTGGTGCCCCGCGCCGATCTGGACGTGGTCATGGTCGCCCCCAAGGGCCCTGGCCACACCGTGCGTTCCGAATACCTCAAAGGCGGCGGCGTGCCCACGCTGATCGCGGTGTACCAGGATAAGTCCGGCAAGGCCCGTGACCTGGCCCTGTCCTACGCTTCGGCCAACGGCGGCGGCAAGGGCGGCATCATCGAAACCAACTTCAAGGAAGAAACCGAAACCGACCTGTTCGGCGAACAAGCCGTGCTGTGCGGCGGTGCCGTCGAGCTGGTGAAGATGGGTTTCGAGACCCTGACCGAAGCTGGCTACGCCCCTGAAATGGCCTACTTCGAATGCCTGCACGAGCTGAAGTTGATTGTTGACCTGATGTACGAAGGCGGCATTGCCAACATGAACTACTCCATCTCCAACAACGCGGAGTATGGCGAGTACGTGACCGGCACTGAAGTCATCAACGACAAATCGCGCGAAGCCATGCGCGCTGCCCTGAAGCGCATCCAGACCGGCGAATACGCCAAGATGTTCATCTTGGAAGGTAAGACCAACTACCCGAGCATGACGGCCCGCCGCCGCCTGAACGCCGAGCACCAGATCGAAGTGGTGGGCGAGAAGCTGCGCGCCATGATGCCCTGGATCGCCAAGAACAAGCTGGTGGACCAAACCCGCAACTGATCCGGGCTGCTTGCTGTCCTGATTGCCAAAGGCCACTTCGGTGGCCTTTTTCATTGGCCGACGTGCCCTTGCGCGGCGCTACACTGCGATCTGCCTCCAGCACCGACTGGTGGGTTAAGATACTATGATTTTTATAGCTGCTCGCGCACGATGGACGTGCGCTGGAGGTCAATTTGATGCATGACGGCAATGGAGCCAAAGACGTCCCTGAGGTTCTGGTGCGCAAGCGCCGCAAAGGGATTTACATCTTGCCCAACCTGTTCACCCTGGCGGCGCTGTTTGGGGGGTTTTATGCGATTGTCATGGCCGTCGACGGGCGTTTTGACATGGCTGCTATCGGTGTGTTTTGTGCCATGGTGCTCGACAGCCTCGATGGCCGCGTGGCTCGCATGACCAACACGCAAAGCGCTTTTGGCGAGCAAATGGACTCACTGTCCGATATGGTGTCTTTTGGCGCGGCGCCTGCGCTCATCGCTTACGTCTGGGCGCTCAAGGATTTGGGGCGCTGGGGCTGGATTGCTGCTTTTGTGTATTGCGCTTGTGCGGCGCTGCGTCTGGCGCGTTTCAATGTCAACACCGGGGTGGTGGACAAGCGTTACTTTCAGGGGTTGCCATCGCCGGCGGCGGCCGCGCTGGTGGCTGGTTTGATCTGGCTCATGAGCGAACTGGGCGTGCACCGGGGGGCTGATGCCGCCTGGCTGACGTGGCGGCAGATTGCCTGGGTCATGTTTGGATTTACGTTGTACGCCGGCCTGACCATGGTGACCAATGTGCCGTTTTACAGCTTCAAAGATGTGCAGATGAAGAAAAGCGTGCCTTTTGTCGTGATTGTGCTGATCGCACTGGGTATTGCGGTGATCAACATCCATCCGCCGATTGCCTTGTTCGGGGTGTTTGTGCTGTACGGCCTCAGTGGTTACGGCGTGTACGCCTGGCGCAAGGCCAAGGGGGTGCAAACCAGCGTCATCAGTACGTCCACGGATGAACCCGACGAGCGGGGGCTGCACAAGTAAGCAGTGCGGCACTGCAGCAACTGTGCTACATTGGAACGCATGAAAACGTTTGCTCTGGCCCTACTGCTATCTTCCTTCGGGCGGAGGCAGTAAGGCGCGTGCGCACACTTTTTCCTCAAAGGCCCGTATGCACCCGCAACGGGCCTTTTTGTTTTGGGCACCAGAATTTTTGACCTTGCGGGCAACCCGTTAACAAAACACCAGGAGAAAACACATGGCCGACCAATTGATCATTTTCGATACCACCTTGCGCGATGGCGAGCAGTCACCCGGTGCGTCGATGACCAAAGACGAGAAGTTGCGCATTGCCCGCCAGTTGGAACGCTTGAAGGTGGACGTGATCGAGGCAGGTTTTGCTGCCAGCTCCAACGGCGACTTTGATGCCGTGCAGTTGATTGCCAACCACATCAAGGATTCCACCATCTGCTCGCTGTCGCGCGCCAACGACCGCGACATTGCACGTGCTGCCGAGGCTTTGCAAGGTGCCAACCGGGCACGCATCCACACTTTCATTGCCACCTCGGCGTTGCACATGGAGAAAAAGCTGCGCATGACGCCCGAACAGGTGCTGGAGCAAGCCAAGCAATCGGTACGTTTTGCCCGCAACCTCTGTGGCGATATTGAGTTCAGCCCTGAAGATGGCTACCGCAGCGATCCGGATTTTTTGTGCCGCGTGATCGAGGCGGTGATTGCTGAAGGCGCCACTACCATCAACGTGCCCGACACGGTGGGTTACGCCGTTCCCGAGTTGTACGGCAATTTCATCAAAACTTTGCGTGAACGTGTGCCCAACAGCGACAAGGCCATCTGGTCGGTGCATTGCCACAACGACTTGGGCATGGCGGTGGCCAACTCGTTGGCTGGGGTCAAGATTGGAGGTGCGCGCCAAATTGAATGCACGATCAATGGTCTGGGTGAGCGCGCTGGCAATTGCGCCCTGGAAGAAGTGGTCATGGCTGTCAAAACGCGGCGCGATTATTTCAACCTTGATCTGAATATTGACCCCCAGCACATCGTTGCTGCCAGCCGCATGGTCAGCCAGATCACCGGGTTTGTGGTGCAGCCCAACAAAGCGGTGGTGGGAGCCAACGCCTTTGCCCATGCCAGCGGTATTCACCAGGACGGCGTGCTCAAGGCGCGCGACACCTACGAAATCATGCGCGCCGAGGATGTGGGTTGGAGCAACAACAAGATTGTGCTGGGCAAGCTCAGCGGTCGCAATGCGTTCAAGCAGCGCTTGCAAGAGCTGGGGGTGAGTCTGGACAGTGAGGCTGAAATCAACTCTGCCTTCGCACGTTTCAAAGAGCTGGCCGATCGTAAAAGCGACATTTTTGACGAAGACATTCTGGCGTTGGTCAATGACGAGAGTGTGAGCGCGGAGAAGGAGCAGTACGGTTTTGTTTCGTTGTCGCAGCACAGCGAAACGGGCGAGATGCCGCACGCCTGTGTGGTTTTCACCGTGGGTGGTAAAGAGGTGAAAGCGGAGTCGGTTGGCAATGGGCCGGTGGATGCATCCCTCAAAGCCATTGAATCCCATGTGCAAAGCGGCGCCGAAATGGTGCTGTATTCGGTCAACGCTATCAGTGGCTCCACGGAGAGCCAAGGGGAAGTGACCGTGCGCTTGCAAAACAGCGGTCGGGTGGTCAATGGTGTGGGCGCTGATCCCGATATCGTGGTGGCCTCGGCCAAGGCTTACCTCAGTGCGCTCAACAAGCTGCACAGCAAGGCCGATCGTGTGGCCGCGCAGGGTTGAAAGCGCTTAGGTCACTACAGTAAGTGTCGTGTCAATCGGGGTTTCAGCCCTATAATTTGACACAATCGATTCAAAAGTCAGGTGAGGCATAAGCCTCACCTGACTTTTTGATTGCAATACATTGACACATTTTGCCGTTTGGAGACACGTCGTGATGCTCCGCCGTCCTAACGCAGTGCTGCGTTCTTTCTTTCAAGCATTGACCATCGGTGTGCTGGGTTTGGCGATTTCGCTGCCCACTGCGCATGCGGCAGAGCGCAAAAAATCGCCTTCCAAAAAACAACAGGTCAGTTCTGCTGCGGCCAAGCAAGCCAAGCGCACGCCCGTGCGTGTGGTTGCGCGTAAAGCCGCTGTTGGTGTCAAGGCTTCGCGTGTTGCTGCGGCCAGTGCCAGAACCCCCGTGCGCGCGGTGGCTGCTGCGGCGGCGGTGGAGCCAGCCCGGCTTTCGTTTGGTGAGCTGGCAGGTTTGCACAAGGTCAGTGATCCGCTTGATCTCAAATCGAGTGTGGCCTTGGTGATTGATCAAGATACACACGAAGTTCTGCTCAGCAAAAACGACCATGCGGTCTTGCCCATTGCATCGCTGACCAAGCTCATGACGGGGTTGCTCATCATGCAAGCGCGTTTGTCGATGGATGAGCACATCACCATTACCCAGGATGACGTTGATACAGAAAAAGGCAGTCGGTCACGCCTGATGGTAGGAACTACGCTGACCCGTCGGGAGATGCTGCATCTTGCGCTGATGTCGAGTGAAAACCGTGCTGCCCATGCGCTGGGGCGCACCTATCCTGGCGGGTTGGCCGTATTTGTCAACCAGATGAATGCCAAGGCGCGCGCTTTGGGCATGATGGACACCCGTTTTGTGGAGCCTACCGGACTGTCCAGCAACAACCAGTCCAGTGCGCGTGATCTGGCTGTGCTGGTGAACGTTGCGCACAGCGATCCTATATTGCGTGAGTTTTCCACTTCGCCCGGCTACGAGGTGGCGGTGGGCAGCAGAACATTGCAATACAACAACACCAACCGTTTGGTAAAGAGCCCTTCGTGGGACATTGGCTTGCAGAAAACCGGCTATATCTCTGAGGCAGGACGTTGCCTGGTGATGCAGACGCAAATTTCCGGGCGCAAGCTGATCATGGTGTTCTTGGACTCTGCTGGAAAATTCAGCCGTCTGGGAGATGCTGAGCGAGTACGCAATTGGGTGGAGTCTATGCCCGCACTGCGCTCCACCGTGTCTCAAGCGCAGATGCGCAGCGCCAACTGACACAATACCAAAGCTGCGCTGTGCCGCAGCTTTGGTTTATCGCAATTGGGTGGGGGCGCCAGGGCCGGGATAGCCCAGTGCCAGTGAAATTTCGTTGGCTGTTGCCTGTAGTTTAGAGAGCCAGCCTTCGTCCAGCCTGTCTGCAGGGGCTGAGATCGAGAGTCCTGCCACCAGCTTGCCTTGGTCGTCGTAAACGCCCGCAGCCATACAACGAACACCCAGCTCAAGCTCCTCGTTGTCCCGGGCTACGCCATGTTGGCGTGCCTTGGCCAGTTCGCGCTCCAGTGTCGGCAATTGTGTGATGCTGTTGCGGGTGTGGCCTGCGAGGCCGGTGCGCATGGCGTAATTGCGCACATGTTGGGGGTCGTCTGCTGCCAGAAAAAGCTTGCCGGTGGAGGTCAGGTGCAGTGGTGCACGGCCACCAATGGCGCGCACCACCTGCATGCCAGATCGCTCGCTGTAAGCGCGTTCGACATAGATAATTTCATCGCCCTGGCGCATGCTCAGGTTAACGGGCTGCTGTATCAGTTTGTGCAGATCGCGCATGGGCGCCAGGGCCGCATCGCGCACGCTCAGCCGCGCTTTGACCAAATTGCCCAGTTCCAGCAGGCGCATGCCCAGTCGGTAGCTGCCGGCTTCCGGCCTGTCCACAAAGCGCCCTGTGGCCAAATCGTTGAGGATGCGGTGGGTGGTCGAGGGGTGCAGGCCTGTTCTTTCGCTGATTTCTTTCAGCGATACCGCTTCTTCTTTGGAGGCCAGCACATCGATCAGTGCAAAGATACGTTCAATGACCTGAACGCTGGGTTTATGGTGAATTCCGGGATCTGTTTTTTTCATGGGCAACGAACTCGCACAGCGTTCGTGCATTTTATAGAGTGAAATTGCATGGGGTGGGCTAAAAGCCGGTAGCGTGGGAAACCCGTTTCCATTGCTGCTGGTGCAGCACTTCATGCGGGAGGTAAGAGGCCTTGTAGCTCATTTTGGGGCTGGCCTGTATCCAGTAGCCCAGGTACACATGCGCCAGGCCCAGCGCACGCACCTGCTCAATTTGCCACAGCACGCCGTAGGTGCCATAGCTACAGTGGGTTTCAGGCTCGTAAAAGGTATAGACCGCAGACAGCCCGTCGTCCAGCAAATCAAGGATGGAAACCATTTTGAGGATGCCGTGAGGGTGGTTGTCGCTGGGCTGGCGAAACTCCACCAACCGTGTATTGACCCGGCTTTGCAATAAAAACTGCGTGTATTGGTCAATGCTGTCGTGGTCCATGCCGCCGCCTGCATGGCGACCGTTCTGGTAGCGCAGATACAGCTGGTAATGCTCTGGCACAAAGCAAGGGTTCATCACCCGGGTTTGCAAGGTGTTGTGGCGTGCCCAGGCGCGCCGCTGGCTGCGGTCTGGTGTGAACTCTTGCGCCAATACGCGCAGCGGTGTGCAAGCATCACAGCCGTCGCAATAAGGACGGTACGTGAACATGCCACTGCGCCGAAAGCCCTGCTGTACCAGGCTGGTGAAGTTATCGCTGCACACCAGATGCCCTGGCGTTGCCACCTGTGAGCGGGCCTGGCGCTCCGGGAGGTAGCTGCACTGGTAGGGGGCGGTGGCGTAAAACTGGAGTTTTTGGGGGGGGAGGTCGTTGAGTTGCGTCATGCCGCAATGGCTTCAGGAGGCAAAAGCGCGTTCCAGTATACGGGGTCAAATTGCCACCGCAGTGGTGGCTGGCTGCGCGTTTGCCGCACATGCTGCAAAAAGAGGTCGCGCGCAATTTCACGGGCGCCCAGAGACGCCAGATGCCGTGTGTTTTGCTGGCAATCGATGAGTGTGACGCCCTGCTGTCGGCACAGACACACCAGCGCGGCCAGCGCAATCTTGGAAGCATCGGTCTGGTGCGCGAACATGGATTCGCCAAACACTGCCCGGCCTATTCCCACGCAATACAACCCGCCCACCAAACGGCCATCGATCCAGGTTTCCACGCTGTGGGCATGGCCTGCGGCATGGAATGCGGCGTAAGCCTGGATAACGCCGGGAACAATCCAGGTGCCGTCCTGGCCTGGGCGAGCGGTGTTGGCACAGGCACGCATCACCTCCTCAAAGGCACTGTCCACGCGGATTTCGCAACCACGCTGGGCGCGAAACTTCAGCAGCGTGCGGCGCAAAGAGCGGTGCAATCGAAAC
Source organism: Simplicispira metamorpha (assembly GCF_004341365.1). Classification (GTDB taxonomy): domain Bacteria; phylum Pseudomonadota; class Gammaproteobacteria; order Burkholderiales; family Burkholderiaceae_C; genus Simplicispira; species Simplicispira metamorpha. The sequence continues at coordinate 80,434 of NZ_SLXH01000006.1, forward strand.
TCCTGAGGGCGCAGCACCATACGCGGGTCGGGGCTCCACCATAAAACCGGCTGGCCTGTGCCAAACCACGGAAAAATCCCCTCGCTGTAGGCACGTTGCAGGTGTTCTGCATCCAGGTGATGGCCCGCTGCGAGCAGGCCCGGTGCGGGATCTTCCGGGCCCCAGGCCAATGTGGCGGATGGAAACGGGTCTTGGGGCTCCAGCCAGTGCAGGTGGGGGGGCATTGATTTACCGGGTAGTCACAGCGCCTGCATTGTCTTTCAGAACGTGTCTGCCGGGGTGCAGGCTTGTGGGGTGCGGCTTGGCGGCTCGTTGCGCTGGAGGGTAATTCCGTGCCTGTGCCCAAGGCGGGCACCCTAAAATCTGTTGCGACGCAATCAATGAATGGGCCACTGCCCGAGGAGCCAGTAGTGCAAGACCCCCAAACGGTGCCCGTGACCAAAGCGGCGCAGCGTGTGATCAAGAAATACCCCAACCGCCGCCTCTACGACACCGCGACATCGACGTACATCACCTTGTCCCAGGTCAAGCAACTGGTCATGGAGCGCCAGCCGCTGGTGGTACGCGATGCCAAAACTGGCGAAGACATCACGCGCAGCATCTTGCTGCAAATCATTCTGGAAGAGGAGGCCGGCGGCGCGCCACTGTTCACCGAGGCGGTGCTGGCCAACATCATCCGCGCCTATGGCCACGCCATGCAGGGCTTCATGGGCAACTACCTGGAAAAAAACGTGCAGGTCTTCACCGACATGCAAACCAAGTTGGCTGAGCAATCGCAAACCATGACCCCCGAAATCTGGGCCCAGTTCATGAGCGCGCAGTCGCCCATGCTGCAAGGTCTGATGGGCAACTACGCCGAGCAGTCGCGCAGCATGGTGACCCAGATGCAGGAAAAAATGCAAAAGCAAACCGAGCAGATGCTGGGTGTGCTGGGCCTCAAGCGCTGACCCTGCGCGTGCCCCGGGGGGCCAATGCTGGGACAATACGCCCATGATTGAAGCCCCCACTCCCACCAAAATACCCAAAATCGGGTTCGTGTCACTTGGATGCCCCAAGGCGCTCACCGACTCCGAATTGATCCTCACGCAGCTCAGCGCCGAGGGTTACCAAACCTCCAAAACCTTTGACGGTGCCGATTTGGTCATCGTCAATACCTGCGGCTTCATCGACGACGCCGTGCGCGAAAGTCTGGACACCATCGGCGAGGCCCTGGCCGAAAATGGCAAGGTCATCGTCACCGGCTGCCTGGGCGCGCGCGCGGGCGAGGGCGGTGGCAATCTGGTGCGTGAGATGCACCCCAGCGTGCTTGCCGTCACCGGGCCGCACGCCACGCAAGAAGTGATGGACGCCGTCCACCAGAACCTGCCCAAGCCGCACGACCCCTTCATCGACCTGGTGCCCGGCAGCTTTGGCGTGGCCGGTATCAAGCTCACGCCCAAGCACTACGCCTACCTGAAAATCAGCGAGGGCTGCAACCACCGCTGCACCTTCTGCATCATCCCGTCCATGCGCGGCGACTTGGTATCGCGCCCGGTGGGTGATGTGCTCTCCGAGGCCAAGGCGCTGTTCGAGGGCGGCGTCAAAGAGCTGCTGGTGATCAGCCAGGACACCTCGGCCTATGGCGTGGACGTGAAGTACCGCACCGGCTTCTGGGACGGCAAACCCGTCAAGACGCGCATGCTTGAACTCGTGCAGACGCTGGGTGAAATCGCCGCACCCTACGGCGCTTGGGTGCGCCTGCACTACGTGTACCCGTACCCCAGTGTGGACGAGGTGATTCCGTTGATGGCCCAGGGCCTGGTGCTGCCCTACCTGGACGTGCCGTTCCAGCACAGCCACCCCGATGTGTTGAAGCGCATGAAGCGCCCGGCCAGCGGCGAAAAGAACCTGGAGCGCATCCAGCGCTGGCGCGAGGCCTGCCCCGACATCGTCATCCGCAGCACCTTCATCGCCGGTTTTCCGGGCGAGACGGAAGAAGAATTCCAGCACCTGCTCGACTTCCTGCGCGAGGCGCAAATCGACCGCGCAGGCTGCTTTGCCTACAGCGATGTCAACGGCGCCGCTGCCAACGAGCTGCCCGGCATGCTGCCCCTGGAAGTGCGTGAGGAGCGCCGCGCGCGCTTCATGGCCGTGGCCGAAGAGGTGTCGATTGCCAAGCTGCAACGCCGCGTGGGCGCCACCATGCAGGTGCTGATCGACTCGGCGCCCGGCCTGGGGCGCAAGGGCGGCGTGGGCCGCAGTTACGCCGATGCCCCCGAGATTGACGGTACCGTGCAACTGCTGCCACCCGAGAAAATCAGCAAGCAGCTCAAGGTGGGCGAGTTCACCCGGGCGCGCATCGTCGGCGTGCGCGGCCACGATCTGGTGGCGCAGCCCATTTGAGGCGCGCTCGGTGCTTCAGGTGCTTCAAAAAAGTGAGCTGCTTGCGCACATGCGGCGCAGTTTTTACAGTGTTTTGATACTGAAAACCTTTCGCAGTCAGCGCGAGCAGCTATCTTTTTGATACCGACCGCCGAGAGCACCGTGCGATACAACGGGCGCCGCGCCCACAAAAAAAGGCTTCCCTGGGGAAGCCTTTTTGCTGGGGGTGTCTGCACCGCAGCCAGCGGCACGCGGCCCGTGGGCATTACACGCGCTTGCGGTATTCGCCGGTGCGGGTGTCGATTTCGATCTTGTCGCCTTGGCTGACGAACAGGGGCACGGGCACTTCAAAGCCGGTAGCGATCTTGGCGGGCTTGAGCACCTTGCCGGACGTGTCGCCCTTGACGGCGGGCTCAGTCCAGGTGATTTCGCGCTCCACGCTGGTGGGCAGTTCGACCGAGATGGCCTTGCCGTCGTAGAACACCACTTCCACGGTCATGCCGTCTTCGAGGTAGTTCAGCGAGTCGCCCATGTTTTCGGCTTCGACTTCGTACTGGTTGTACTCCGTGTCCATGCAGACATACATCGGGTCGGCAAAGTAAGAGTAGGTGCACTCTTTCTTGTCGAGGATCACGTTGTCGATCTTGTCGTCGGCCTTGAACACGACTTCGGTGCCGAAGTTGCCGATCAGGCTTTTCAGCTTCATGCGCACGGTGGCGGCGCCGCGGCCACCACGGGCGTATTCGGTCTTCAGGACGACCATGGGGTCTTTGCCGTGCATGATGACGTTGCCGGCGCGGATTTCTTGAGCGATTTTCATAGCATTTGCTGGGGGTTGGGCCGCTCTATGCGAGGGCGGGACGCCGGTGGGCGACCTGTGCCGGTGCATGTTCCGCGGCAGGGATGCGCGCTGCCGGTGCAAACATTGCAATCGGCGCTTTTGCGCAAAGCCCGCCATTTTAGCGTTTCTGCTCGCACCACCCCATGAGCTGGCTGACCAAATCGCTTTGCGCCAGCAGCCGGGTGCGTGCCGCCTGTATGCAAACGGCCCATTCGTGCAGCGTGGCGTCGTCCAGCGATGGCAGTGGCAGGGCTTCTATGCCGTTCCAGGCGGCGTGGAACTGGCGCAGCGAGGGCGGTGCCTGCAACCAGTCGAGAAACGCTTGCAGCTTGTCGTGGTGGGCGTTGTCGTCTTGCGGGTAAATCTGCCAGACCAGCGCTTGCCCGGCCCACAGTGCGCGCACGAGCGAGTCCTCGCCGCGCACCAGGTTCAGGTCGCAGGCCCAGAGCATCTCGTCGAATGCGCTGTGTGGCACGGGTGGTAGATATGAAATTGATAGCTGGTTGCGCTTGTCTGGCGGGGCCTGGAGGCTGTTTTGGTGCTTTATTTGCGCTAACGCGGCTTGCGTGGCTGCTGTGGCCCGACCGGGCGTGACCAGCAGGCGGGTGGGGTGGTCGGCCTGTGCGCATTGGGCCAGCAGCGCGGGCAGGGCCGGTGGCTCGTAGCAGAACAGCGAAATCCAGCGCCCATGCGCTGGCGCTGGGTTGGCCGCTGTGCTGCATTCGGCCACATGCGCGTGGCGCCAGGCGCTGCGGTCAAACTGCGCCTGGCGCGCCAGCAGATCGGTCTCGCGCAACAGGCCGCCCGTGGCCGGGGTGAAGCCGGGGTAGAAAAACCACTTCGTCCAGCCCGCCGCCGGGCCGTGCAGCACGGGCGAGGGCAGGGCATGGCAGCGCTCGACATACGATTCGGCGGACAGGTATTCCAGGTTGATCCATACAGGTTTTTGGCCTCTGACGCCCGCCTGTATTGCGCAAGCAGCTATGAAATCAGGAGTAATTTCGCAGCCAAAGGCTTCGACCAGCACGTCGGTGGGTGCATCGTGCGCTGCCAGAGCGCCGCCCCAGGCGCGCACCTGCACGCCCGGGCAGCCTTGCGGCGCCATCCAGTGCAGTGCAGAGGCGTCGTCAGTCCACAGGCGCACCTGCTGGCCGCGCTGGGCCAAGTCCTGTGCCAGGCGCCAGCACACGCCGATGTCGCCATAGTTGTCGATCACGCGGCAAAAAATGTCCCATTGGCGGGGCGGAATCGGGGTGGGTGCGCTGGCGCTGGCAATAGCCAAAGGTGTGGAAGGTGCAGTGGGTACAGTGCTCATGCGCGGATTGTCCATGCCGCTGCCGTGTCGATGCGCCACCCCGCTGCCGGGGCACTGGCACGGTGCAGGCGCGCAAATTTGCACAATAGCGCCATGTCTGAATCGCACTCTGAAGAATTGCTCGCCCAAGTGGCTGCGTTGCCCGCGCTGCCCGGCGTTTACCGCTACTTTGACGCCCAGGGCGCGCTGTTGTACGTGGGCAAGGCGCTGCACCTCAAGCGGCGCGTGTCCAGTTACTTCCAGAAAAACCACGGCGGCACCCGCATTGGCCACATGGTCAGCAAAATCGCCCGGCTGGAGACCACGGTGGTGCGATCAGAGGCCGAGGCGCTGCTGCTGGAGAACAACCTCATCAAGTCGTTGCAGCCCAAATACAACATCCTGTTCCGCGACGACAAGAGCTATCCCTACCTGAAAATCACCGGCTTGGCCGCCCAGGATGGCACCAGTAGCGTGCCCACGCAGGCCTTTGCCCGCATCGCCTACTACCGGGGCGCAGTGGACAAACACCACCGCTACTTCGGCCCTTACCCCAACGGCTGGGCGGTGAAAGAGACGATTTTGCTTCTGCAAAAAGTGTTTCGCCTGCGTACCTGCGAAGACACGGTGTTTGCCAACCGCACACGGCCCTGCCTGCTCTACCAGATCAAGCGCTGCACGGCGCCTTGTGTGGGGCTGATTTCCGGGCCCGCCTATGCGCAGGATGTGGCGCACGCGCAGGCCCTGCTGCGCGGCGAAACCCAAGACCTGCTCAAAGAGCTGGAGGCGCGGATGATGGCGCACTCCGAGCGGCTGGAGTTTGAGCAGGCGGCCGAGCTGCGCAACCAGATCACGGCGCTGGCGCGTGTGCTGCACCAGCAATCGATAGAAACGGTGTCGGACAAGGATGTGGACATCCTGGCCGTCAAGGTGCAGGGCGGACGCGCCTGCGTCAACCTGGCCATGGTGCGCGGCGGGCGCCATTTGGGCGACCGGGCGTACTTCCCGGTACACATCGAAGACGCCCAGGCCCTGTTTCAGCCCGAGGCCGACGGCGCGGAGGCGGGGCAGGGCGATGCTTCGGACGCGGGTCCGGGCCACAGTGAGGGGCAAAACCAAGGCGAGGGCCAGGGCTACGGTGACAGCGAAAGTGAAGGTGCTGAGGGGCTTGACCGCGCAGGCCACCCGGCGCTGCCCGCCCCGGCCATAGAAGCCCGGGTGCTGGAGGCCTTTATCGCCCAGCACTATTTGGGCGTGCCAGTGCCGCCCGTGCTGGTGGCCAGCGCGCCCGTCAGCAAAGCCTTGCTGGACGCACTGAGTGCGCAACAGGGCGTGCGCATTAACCTGGTGCAGCAGCCGCGCGAACAGCGCCGCGCCTGGCTGGAGATGGCGCAAAAAAACGCCGATTTGCAACTGGCCCGCCTGCTGGCCGAGGAGGGTTCCCAGCAGGCGCGTACCCGTGCGCTGGCACAGGCGCTGGATTTACCGCAAGACGACCTCGACAGCCTGAGCATCGAGTGCTTCGACATCTCGCACACGGCGGGCGAGGCCACGCAGGCCTCGTGCGTGGTGTTCCACCACCACAAAATGCAGGCCAGCGAATACCGCCGTTTCAACATCGACGGCATTACCGGCGGCGATGATTACGCTGCCATGCGCCAGGTGCTACAGCGCCGCTACAGCAAGGTGGCCGAGGCCCAGCGCGAGGCCGGTGGTATCGATTTTGGCGCCGCTGCGCCCGATGCAGCGGGCGCCGCGTCTGCATCGCCCAAAGGCCAAGCGCGCTTGCCCGATCTGGTGCTGGTCGATGGCGGTGTTGGCCAGGTGGCCGTGGCGCGCGAGGTGTTCGTGCAGCTGGGGCTGGATGTATCGCGCATCGTGGGCGTGGAAAAAGGCGAAGGCCGCAAAGTAGGGCTGGAGGAGCTGGTCTTTGCCGATGGGCGCGAAAAGGTCTATCTGGGCGCAGACAGTGCCGCGCTGATGCTGGTGGCGCAGATTCGCGACGAGGCGCACCGCTTTGCCATCACCGGCATGCGCGCAGCACGCGCCAAGGTGCGCGTGGGCGGTGGGCAGCTGCAAGAGATTGCGGGCATTGGCCCCAAAAAGCGTGCCCGCCTGTTGCAGCGCTTTGGCGGGGTGCGCGGCGTGGCAGCGGCCAGCGTGGAGGATTTGATGACGGTGGAAGGCATATCGCACGCCTTGGCGCAAGAGGTTTACCGCGCCTTGCGCTGAGCGCTGGCAGCGTGCAAGCCTTTCAAGCGCGTTGGCCGTGACACAATCGCGGCCATGTTCTGGACTATCCCCACCATCATGACCTGGACGCGCATCGTCGCGATACCTTTGATCGTGGGGGTGTTTTATGCGCCCCTCGATCCGGCCACGCGCAACCTGGTAGCCACGGTGATGTTCGTCGTCTTTGCCGCCACCGACTGGCTCGACGGTTATCTGGCGCGCAAGCTCAACCAGACATCATCGTTTGGCGCTTTTCTGGACCCGGTGGCCGACAAGTTTCTGGTGTGCGCTTCGCTGTTGGTACTGGTGCATTTGCAGCGTGCCGATGTGTTTGTGGCGCTCATCATCATTGGCCGCGAAATCGCCATTTCAGCACTGCGCGAATGGATGGCACAGATTGGCGCAGCCAAAAGCGTGGCCGTCCATATGCTAGGCAAGCTCAAGACGGTGGTGCAGATGGTGGCCATTCCCTTCTTGCTGTATGACGGGCGCTTGTTTGGCGCCGTGGACACAGGCGTCTGGGGTACTTGGCTGATCTGGATTGCAGCGGTGCTGACGGTGTGGTCGATGGTGTATTACTTGCAAAAAGCCGTTCCTGAAATCCGTGCCCGTGTGCAGTAAGGGTGTGACCGCACAGCCGAGACGTGCTGGCTCAGTGAAGGGATCGCATGGGCCTATAGACAAAAAACCGGGGCAAGTCCGGCAGCAGAGGCAATTGCGACTAGAATCGCGGCCAACGCCACTGCAAAGTGGCGTACTGTATTGACACCTGAATGTCGATGGCTTTTGTTTGAAACGGCAAGTTTTCTGCCCTTATCGCCCGCTTTTTCCTGCATGCCCGGCGCATGCCCGCTCAAGCCATTAGTGCGTGAAAATCAGACAGCCCGGAGACATTCATTCACGCTTATACCAAGAGGCTGCTTGTGAACAAAACCGAATTGATTGAGCATATAGCGAACAACGCTGACATCTCCAAGGCAGCAGCTGCGCGCGCGCTGGAGTCCACGATTGATGCAGTCAAGAAAACCTTGAAAAAAGGCGGTACAGTATCGCTGGTTGGTTTTGGCACGTTTGCAGTGGGCAAACGGGCAGCACGCACAGGCCGTAATCCACGCACCGGTGCAGCGATTAACATCAAGGCTGCTAAAGTACCGAAGTTTCGTCCGGGAAAAGCATTGAAAGATGCGTTAAACTAATACTTGATTCAGGTGGGGTGCTTAGCTCAGTTGGTAGAGCGGCGCCCTTACAAGGCGTAGGTCAGCGGTTCGACCCCGTTAGCACCCACCACCACCGAAACAAAGGCGAACGAAAGTTCGCCTTTTGTTTTTTGTCATTGAAAGATTGACTATGTTTGAATCTATCCGCAAGCATTCCAAGATCGCGATGTTCTTGCTGTTCTTGCTGATCATTCCGTCGTTCGTGCTCGTGGGCATTGATTCCAGTTATTTCTCTGCCGGTAGCCCAGTGGTGGCTCGGGTGGATGGCCAAGACATTACCCAGGAAGAATGGGACAACGCCCATCGCCAAGAGTCTGATCGCATTCGTGCACAGCGACCTGGCGTGGACGCAGCGCTTCTGGACTCCGCACAAGCGCGCTATGCCACGCTGGAGCGTATGGTGCGTGATCGTGTGCTGCAAGCCGCAGTGAAAGAATTTCGGATCACCACCAGCGATGCTGAGTTGGCACGTGCTTTGAACGAAATTCCACAAATTGCTGCACTTCGCCGTGCCGACGGCACACTGGATGTTGAGGCCTACAAGGCCTTGGTCGGTTCCCAAGGGATGACGCCGGAAAGCTTTGAGGCCTCCATGCGCAGAGACCTGGCGGTCAACCAGGTTTTGGGCAACATCGCGGAAACTGCTTTTGCCAGCAAGGCACAAGCGAACATAGCGCTGGATGCACTGTTCCAGCGCCGTGAGATTCAAACGGTCAAAATCAATCCGGCCGATTACGCTAGCAAGGTGCAGCCCACCGACGAGCAGCTGCAGACTTATTACAAAGCGCATCCAGCACTGTTCCAGCAGGCAGAGCAGGCCACGATCGAGTACGTGGTGCTTGATCTGGACAGAGTGCGTGCAGGCATTTCGCTCAATGAAGACGACTTGCGCACCTACTACAAAGAGAATGTCTCTCGCTTGGCTGGCAAGGAAGAGCGTCGTGCCAGCCATATCCTGATTGCCTCTCCCAAAGATGCACCTGCTGCAGACCGCGAGAAAGCCAAAGCGCAGGCGGCGCAATTGCTGGAGCAGGTGCGCAAGAGCCCAGGAAGTTTTGCGGATGTGGCGAAAAAGTCTTCCCAAGATCCCGGGTCTGCGGTGCAGGGCGGGGATTTGGGGTTTTTTGCGCGTGGGGCTATGGTCAAGCCTTTTGAGGAGGCTGCCTTTGCCTTGAAAAAAGGTGAAATCAGCGATGTCGTCGAGAGTGATTTTGGCTATCACATCATTCTGCTGACTGACACCAAAACGCCGCGTCAACCAAGTTTTGATGAATTGCGTGTTTCCTTGGAGGCGCAGTTGCGCCAGGAGCAGGCACAACGTAAGTTTGCCGAGGTGGCCGAAGCGTTCGCCAATGGGGTGTATGAACAATCCGATAGTTTGCAGCCTGTTGCAGAAAAGCTGAAACTGAAGCTCCAGTCTGCTAGCAATGTCACTAGAGTGCCTGCATCTGGTGTATCTGGTGCATTGGCCAACAGCAAGTTTTTGCAAGCCCTTTTCTCTGCGGAGTCTCTGGAGCAAAAACGCAATACCGAGGCAGTAGAAGTCGGTACCAGCCAGCTTGCGGCAGGCCGTGTTGTGCAATACACACCAGCACTTACTTTGGCATTTGATGCAGTGCGCACCCAAGTGCACAAGCTTTACGTGCAAGAGAAGTCTGCCGAGTTGGCTCGCCTTGATGGGGAGGCCAAACTCGCTGCCTGGAAAGCCAACCCAGATGCAGCAAAAGGCTTGTCTTCTCCTATTGTGGTTGCCCGTGATCAGCTGCAGGGGCAGCCATCTGCCTTGGTTGATGCGGTATTGGCTGCCAGTGCAGACGTATTTCCGGCTTGGGTGGGCGTTGATCTGGGGGCAGGTGGCTATATCGTATCGCGCGTCAACCGTTTGGTGCCTGCGCCGGCTGTGGATGAGCAATTGATGGCGCAGCGCCAACGTCAATATGTGCAATGGCTGGCGGATGCTGAAGTTTGGGCCTACTATGAGTCGCTGAAAAGCCATTTCAAGGCTCAGATCAAGGTGCCAAAGCCTTCAAACGAAAAAATGTCGGCAGAAAATTAATTTTTTCTTCTAAAGAAGGTTTTTTGACATATAATTTATGTCTACGGTGGCTGTAGCTCAGTTGGTAGAGTCCAGGATTGTGATTCCTGTTGTCGTGGGTTCGAGCCCCATCAGCCACCCCAAGTAAATAAAAACCCTGCTACCTGCAAAGTAGCAGGGTTTTTTGTTTTTGCCGGTTGTTGTTTGGAGCGCTTCTGGCGCTGCGCCCTATGTCTTCCCATACCTTTCTCTGGCACGACTACGAAACCTTTGGCGTCAACCCCCGGCGCGACCGGCCAGCGCAGTTTGCTGCCATTCGCACCGATGCACAGTTGAATGAGGTTGGCGAGCCGTTGATGCTCTATTGCCAGCCCGCCAATGATTACCTGCCAGACCCGCAATCGTGCCTTATCACTGGCATCACGCCGCAACTGGCCTGGGAGCGTGGCGTGCCCGAGCGCGAGTTTGCCGCCCGCATTGAGGCCGAAATGGCCCGGCCCGGCACCGTGGGCGTGGGTTACAACACCATCCGTTTTGACGATGAATTCACGCGCTTCATGTTCTGGCGCAACCTCATTGATCCCTATGCCCGCGAGTGGCAAAACCAGTGCGGTCGCTGGGATTTACTGGATGTGGTGCGCATGGCCTATGCACTGCGCCCGGATGGCATCGTCTGGCCGACCAAGGAAGACGGTACGCCCAGCTTCAAACTCGAAGACCTGAGCTTGGCCAACGGCTTGGTACATGAGGCTGCGCACGATGCGCTGTCGGATGTGCGCGCGACGATTGCACTGGCCCGGCTGGTCCGCGACAAGAACCCGCGCCTGTTCGACTTTTGCTTCACGTTGCATAAAAAAGACCGCGTGGCTGCCGAGTTGCACCTGCCGGTTACGGCCCTGACGGCACGGCCTTTCTTGCACGTCTCCGGCATGTACGGTGCCCAGCGCGGTTGTCTGGCTGTGGTGTGGCCGCTGGCCAACCACCCCACCAATAAAAACGAAATCATCGTCTGGGATTTGGCCCATGATCCGAGCGAGCTGGCCACCATCAGTACCGAGACACTGCGCCAGCGTATGTTCACCCGCGCCGCCGATTTGCCCGAAGGCGTGACACGCCTGCCCATCAAAACCATTCATTTGAACAAGTCGCCCATGGTGGTGGGCAACCTCAAAACGCTCACACCGGCCCTGGCGCAGCGCTGGAGTATTGATATGGAGCAGGCTTTGCAGCACGCAGCCATCGCCCGCGATCTGCCTGATATGAGCGCTATCTGGCCCGCTGTGTTTGCCCGTCCGGCTGAGCCTGCACTGGATGTGGAGCAGGACTTGTACGCCGGTTTTGTCGGCAACCAGGATCGCTACAGGCTCCATGAATTGCGGGCCCTGTCGGGCGAGGCGCTGGCGCGTGCCAAAGGTAGTTTTGACGACCCGCGCCTGCAAGAGATGCTGTGGCGCTACCGCGCGCGCAATTTTCCGCAGACGCTGGACGAGGCCGACCAGGCGCGCTGGGAGGCACACCGCGCGGCCCGTTTGTTCGATGGTGCGGGCGGCGCGCGCACCGTGGAGCAACTGTTCACCGAAATCGACCAGCTCTCTGAAACCGCCGATGAGCGTGCCGAAAGTATTCTGGGTGCGCTCTACGATTGGGCCGAGGCCATCGCGCCCGAACGCTGAAGCCGCGCCTTCAGGCCATTTTTAAAAATCCACCACCAGCGACAGCTGCGCGCTGCGGCCTGGCTGGGTATAGGCATCGGCAACCGTGCTGCTGCTTTCCAGGCCACGCACGTCAGACCACATCCAGTATTTGCGGTTGGTGAGGTTGACGATGCCGACATTCAGCCGCACATCCTTGCGCAGGCGCCACTGTGCAAACCAGTCCAGTGTGGTGGCCGCTGGCACGGTGATTTGTACCTTGGGTGCTTTGACAGTTTCGCTGCTGTCGATGTCCTGGGCGCGTTTGGCCGCATGGTGGCGCACCACCAGCCGGGTAGACCAGGTGGCGGTTTGGTAGTCCAGGCCCAGACTCAGTTTGGCGGGCTCTACCGAGCTCAGGGGGGTGCCGGTCAATGTGTTTTTACCCCGGGCCTGACCGTAAGAAAATGGCGTGCCCCAGCGGCCACCAGCCCACAGGCCCCAGTCGTAATGCCCTTTGACCTCAAAGCCGTGGATACGTGCCTGGTCGATGTTCACGGTTTGAAAAACTTTGGGGTCGGCCAGCGTACCTGCGCCCGAGATAAAGCGCTGTTCCTGAATCAGCTGGCTGAAGCGTCCGGAAAACACGGCTACATCGGCCTGCAGCCGGTTCAGGCGGGTGCGCAGACCCAGTTCCAGATTGCGGCTTTTTTCGGGGCGCAGGTTGGGGTTGGGTGCAATAACGACGTGCTCGGCCAGGTTTTCGTAATAGCCGTTGACCTGGTACGCACTGGGCGCACGGAAACCCCCTGCGTAGTTGCCAAACAGGCTCCAGCCGGGCCGGACTTGGTACATCACCCCCAGTTTGGGCGATACGGCAGAGCCTGAGAGGGAGCGGGCCGGGCGTTTGGCGGGCGGGTAAAAGCCCTCTTGTGTGCGCACATCCACGGCAAACCAGTCCAGCCGCACGCCGGGTACGATGCTCCAGCGCTCGTTCATCCACTCACTTTGGGCATAGAGGGCACTGCCGGACTCGCGCGTGTCCGGAAAGCGTTTGAGTGGGAAAACTTCCGGCGGCAGGGGGTTGACGCCCGTATAGAGGTTGCTCAGATCGGCGCTCTGGTAATCCAGGCCGTAGGTCAGCTTGCGTGCCCAGCCGTTGTCCAGGCTGGTCGATTGGCTGGCCTGTATGCCCGCTTGCCAGGTGGTTTCTTCATAGAAAACATCGCGCACACGGTCGGGGTTGCGGTACAGGTCGGACGTTCCCAGCTGCCGGGCAGAGGCACGTTGCACGCCCAGCACCGTGCGCACTTCGTTGGCCAAGGCGGTGTTGATCTGGTAGCGCGCGTCCCAAGTCAGGCGCTGGCGGGTGCTGGTGCTTTCAGCGCGCTCGTCCATCACGGCGGCGGCTTGTTGTGCGGGCGTGCCACCCAATGGCAGTGGTGCGCGGCTGGAGAGCAGGTTGACGCTGGATTCCTTGTCCACCTGCTCCAGCGTGAATACGTGTTTTTGCCAGCCATCGGGTTGAAAGACCAGCTTGCCCAGCAGGGCGGTATCGCGGTCGTGCTGCGGGTTGGCGGTGGTGCGGCGGGTGTCGGGGGTGTCGATATCGCCCCGGGTTTGCAGGCCGTGGGCCCGGTGTCCGGATGCCGTGAGCAGCCATTGCACCGAATCGCTGGCACGGCCCGCCACGGTGGCGCTGAGGCCACGGCCCCTGTCGTCCCCACTCCAGGCCGTGGAGATGCGCCCGCCCAGCGATGTGGCCTCGCCCGTGCTGGAGTGCAAAAAGTCTGCCGGTTCATGGGTGATAAGGTTGACCAGGCCCGCCAGCCCGTCCGAGCCGTACAGCGCCGACGACGGCCCGCGCAGCACCTCCAGGCGCTTGAGCAAGTCCATGGACAGGTAGTCGCGCCCAAAAGCGTTGCTGCCAAAAATGTAGCTGTGCGGTACGCGCACGCCATCGACCAGCATCAACACCCGGTTGCCACCCAACCCCCGGATCTGAAAGCCTGCGTTGCCATCGCGCCCGGTGCTGCGGGCCGGGCCGGTGATGGCAAAGCGCGATGGCCCGCGTGGCACCGACAGATTGGGCAAATCCCGCACGGCATCGCGAATGTCCTGCATCTGGCTGAACTCGGCCTCTTGCTGGTTCACCACGTCCAGCGACACGGGCAACTCGTCGCCCAGTTGTTCGCTGCGTGAGCCGCTCACCACCACCTCACGCAGCGTGGCGGCGGCGTTGGTTGGCTTGTCCTGGGCATTGGCCTGGCAGGCCAGACAAGCCAGCCAGGCCAATGGAAGGAGTGCGTGCCGGGATGGGCGGCGGGTGCGCAGAGGGTGTGGCATGGTCGGGCCCTGGGTGAGAGAAATGTCTTTCCTGCACGATCGGCAGGGACTTTTAACAAAGTTTCACGTTAAATGACTGTTTGACATTTATTAAAGAATAACCCCATCATCCGTTCAAATAATGAAGAAATCCCGCTGAAACCTTGTCGCAGCCCGCAGCGGGCTCTTTTTTAAGGGTAGACCACTACCTGGGCGGCGGCATTCAAGAGGAGTCCCACATGAAACATTACAAGCTGACCCGCCTGGCTGCCCTGGTTTTTTCCACACTGGTGTGGAATGCCGTTGCCCAGCACAAAGAGGGTGTCACGGCCCCGGAGTTGAACTATCAGGCGGGCTCCTCGCCGCTGGCCAACACGCCCATGTACCAGAGCATGAACCCCAATGCGCCCAAGATGACGCAGGTGGAGTTCGACAAGGCACGGCAAACCTACTTTGAGCGCTGCGCTGGCTGCCACGGTGTGCTGCGCAAAGGCGCTACGGGCAAGCCACTGACGCCTGACCTCACGCTGGCCAAGGGCACCGACTACCTCAAGGTGTTCATTGCCTACGGCTCGCCTGCGGGTATGCCCAACTGGCAAACCTCGGGCGAAATGACCGAGGCCGAGGTGGACATGATGGCCCGCTACATCCAGCAAGACCCGCCCCAGCCGCCCGAGTGGGGCATGGCCGACATGAAAAAAACCTGGAAGGTGATTGTTCCCCCCAAGGATCGCCCGACCCGGAAGATGAACAACTACAACATCGCCAACATTTTCTCCACCACGCTGCGCGATACCGGCGAAGTGGCGCTGATTGACGGCGACACCAAGCAGATCATCAACATCGTCAAGACGGGCTACGCGGTACACATCTCGCGCACCTCGGCGTCGGGCCGCTACCTGTTTGTGATTGGCCGCGATGGCCGCGTCAACATGATCGACCTGTGGATGCCCACGCCCGACAACGTCGCTGAAATCCGCATGGGGCTGGAGGCGCGCTCGGTGGATACCTCCAAGTACAAGGGCAAAGAAGGCGATTTCACCGACAAACTGGCCATTGCCGGTGCCTACTGGCCACCCCAGTTCGTCATCATGGATGGCAACACGCTGGAGCCGATCAAAATCGTTTCTACGCGCGGCATGACCGTGGACACCCAGGAGTACCACCCCGAGCCGCGCGTGGCCTCCATCGTGGCCTCGCACTTCAAGCCCGAGTTCATCGTCAACGTCAAGGAAACCGGCAAGACGCTGATGGTGGATTACTCCAATCTGGACGCGCTCAAGATTACCGAGCTGGGCTCGGCACGCTACCTGCACGACGGCGGCTGGGATTCGACCAAGCGCTACTTCATGGTGGCGGCCAACAACAGCAACAAAATTGGCGTGGTCGATGCCAAAGAAGGAAAAATGGAAGCCGTGGTGGATGTGGGCAAGACACCGCACCCCGGGCGTGGCGCCAACTTCATCCACCCGCAGTTTGGCCCCGTCTGGGCTACGGGCCACCTGGGTGACGAAACCATTTCGCTCATTGGCACCGACCCGAAAAAGCACAAGCAATACGCCTTCAAGGAAGTGGCCAAGCTCAAGGGCCCGGGCGGTGGTGCGCTGTTCATCAAGAGCCACCCCCAATCGTCGCACTTGTATTCGGACGCGCCGCTGAACCCTGACCCGAAAATCTCGCAGTCGGTGGTGGTGTACGACATCAAGAACCTGGACAAGGGCTATACCGTGCTGCCGATTGCCGAATGGGCCGGTCTGGCCGACGACGGCGGTGCCAAGCGCGTGGTGCAGCCCGAGTTCAACAAGGCGGGCGATGAGGTGTGGTTCTCGGTCTGGTCGGCCAAGGACAAACAGTCGGCGCTGGTGGTGGTGGACGACAAGACGCTCAAGCTCAAGGCCGTGATCAAAGACCCGCGCATCATCACGCCCACGGGCCATTTCAACGTGCATAACACGCAGCACGACGTGTATTGAGTGCAGCGCGCGGCAGCTTGCTGCTGCGCCTGTGCAGTCACACCGCTGGCAGGGTTGGTTCCCGCCGGCGGTTTTTTTGTGGCCCAGGCAGCGGTGCTGGGGAGGTGTGCCCCACGGGTTCTCAGATTTTTAACTACTGAATTGATAGCTGGTAGCGCCCACTGTGCGGGCGCTGAAGGCCGATTTGGCTTGCATTTTTAGCCAAAAAACTGATAGCACACGGCAATCGCTGCCACCACACCGGCCAGTTCGGCCAGCAGGGCGCAGGCCACGGCGTGGCGCGCACGCTGTATGCCCACGGCGCCAAAATACACGGCCAGCACGTAAAACGTGGTTTCGGTGCTGCCCTGGACGGTAGCGGCGGCCAGGGCGGCAAAGCTGTCCACGCCCTGGGTCTGCATGGTTTCGATCAGCATGGCGCGCGCGGCGCTGCCCGAAAACGGCTTGACCAAAGCGGTGGGCAGCGCCTCAACAAAGCGGGCATCCAGCCCCAGCAGCTCCACGCCCCAGCGGATGGCATCCAGCACATAGCCCAGCGCCCCCGAGGCCCGAAACACCCCCACCGCGCACAGCATGGCCACCAGATAGGGCAGCAGGCCACGGGCCACGTCAAAGCCCTCTTTGGCGCCCTCGATAAACGCCTCATAGACAGCCACCTTGCGCCAGGCTCCCACGCAGACAAACAGCAGCACCAGCGCAAACAGCGTCAGGTTGCCCAGCAGGGACGACAACTGCGCCAGCGCCGCTGCGCTCAACGTGGTCAGCAGCGCCATAAAGCCCGCCAGCAGCAGCGCCACCGGCAGCAAATAGGCCAGCACCACCGGGCTGAACAGGGGCAGGCGCTGCACAGCGGCCACGCTCAACAGCCCCACGAGCGTCGATGCCGAAGTGGCCAGCAAAATCGGCAAGAACACCAGCGTCGGGTCGCTTGCGCCCTGCTGCATGCGGTACATGAAGATGGTGACGGGCAGCAGCGTGAGCGACGAAGCGTTCAGTACCAGAAACAAAATTTGCGCATTGGTGGCGGTGTCGGGCCGGGGGTTGAGCGTTTGCAGCGCGTGCATGGCTTTCAGGCCCATGGGTGTGGCCGCGTTGTCCAGGCCCAGGGCGTTGGCGGCAAAGTTCAGTGTCATCAGGCCCAGCGCGGGGTGGCCGCGCGGCACCTCGGGCATGAGCCGGGCAAACAGCGGCGCCAGCCAGCGCGCCAGTGCATCGACGATGCCGGCTTTTTCTGCGATGCGCAAAAACCCCAGCCACAGCGTGAGCGTGCCAAACAGCAGCACCATGACCTCGACCGAGAGCTTGGCCATGGCAAACAGCGCCTCGACCATGGCGGCAAAAATCTGTGCGTTGCCGCCCAGCAGCCACTGGCTGCAGGCGGCGAGGGCGGCGGTGATGAAAAACCCCAGCCACAGGGTGTTGAGCATGGCTTCTTCCTTGAATAGATTTTGGCAACCCTGCGATGGTGGCATGCGCTGGGGGCGTTTGGCGCCAGGTGGTGCCCGGTCGCCGCTGGCAGCAGTGCCCGGTAGTGGCGGGTAAAACTGGCGGTTGCATTGGCTTTGACCTGCACATGCCAGTGGTAATCTCCCGGCCTTGCGGCATACGCCCTCTTTGTCAGCAGTGCGTATGCCACCAGCCGCCCCGGCTATCCAAGGGCCAGGGGCGGTACCACACCTGGAAAGACAGAGAACATGGGCGCGCAGTGGAAAGCAAAAGGCAAAGCACAGGTTGCAGATGCCAGAGGAAAGTTGTTTGGCAAGTTGGCCAAGGAAATCATGGTGGCCGCACGCGGCGGCGCTGACCCGGCGGGCAACTCCAAGCTGCGCCTGGTGCTGGAGCAGGCACGCAAGGTGTCCATGCCCAAAGACACGCTGGAGCGGGCCATCAAAAAAGGCGCCGGCATCGGTGTGGAGGCTGCCAGTTTCGAGCATGTGATCTACGAAGGCTTTGCCCCGCACCAGGTGCCGGTGATGGTCGAATGCCTGACCGACAACGTCAACCGCACCGCCCCCGAAATGCGCGTGCTGTTTCGCAAAGGCCAGCTCAGCCCCGTTGCCTGGGACTTTGACCACGTGGGCATGATCGAGGCCGAACCCGCCAGCGCAGGCGCTGACCCCGAACTGGCCGCCATCGAGGCCGGTGCGCAAGATTTTGAGCCGGGCGAAGAAGAAGGCCAGACCCTGTTCATCACCGACCCCGCCGACCTCGATCTGGTCAGCCGCGCGCTGCCTGCGCAGGGCTTCACGGTGCTGTCGGCCAAGCTGGGCTACAAGGCCAAGAACCCCATTGACCCAGCCAGCCTGAGCCCTGAAGCGCTGGAAGAAGTGGAAGCCTTTTTGGGTGCCATCGATGCCAACGACGATGTGCAGAACGTGTTTGTCGGCCTGGCTGGCTGATTCATTTGCCAGCAGCTGGGGTTGGGCCAGTTTGCGGGCCCCTGCCTTGGCCTGATGAATGTTTTCCATGCACAGCCCTACGCTTTTTATCCTCAGCGCCGTTTTGATGGCGTTGGTGAGTACGGTGCTGTGCGCCGTGTGGCATTTCAACAAGCAGATTCCCGGCCTGCGGCTGTGGACGCTTTCTTATAGCCTGGGTTTTTTAGCTTGCCTCAGTTTGCTGGTGCGCGACTATTTGCCTGAGCCCCTGTCCGTGCTGCTGACCCAGGGCACCATGCTGTGGGGGGCCTGTTTGTACCTTTTGGGCTGCATTGCCCATACGGGCAAGCGGCTGGTGTCGCTGCGCCATGCCACCGTTTTCATTGCGGCACTGATCGGGCTGAACCTGTATTTCACGGTGGTTCATCCTGATCTGCAAATGCGCTTCGTGCTGGCGGGCCTGGGCAACGGTATTTTCTTTTTGTTGACTGCGCGCACGCTGGCCTCCGGCGAGCGCCAGCAAGTGCCCATGCGCTATCTGGTGGCCTTGGTGGCAGGCTTGCATGGCGTGTTTTTGTTGCTGCGGCCTTTGCTGTTCAAACTGGGCCCGGTGCAGCCAACGGATGTGGAGCTGGTGGCGCTGCTGTCCCAGTTTGTTCTGCTCGAATTCATTGTGGCGCTGGTGTTCATGGCTTTTGGCACGCTGATGCTGGCCAATGAGTTCATCACCAACGAGTTGCGCCACCTGGCAGAAGTCGACCCGCTCACCAGCGTGTTCAACCGCCGGGCGTTTTTGATGTCGCTGGACAAAGCCATCCACCAGGCGCAGCGCACAGAAGCCAGCTTGGCCGTGCTGGTGATTGACCTGGATTACTTCAAGAAAATCAACGACACCTGTGGGCACCAGGGCGGTGATGAGGTGCTGCGCCATTTTGTGCAAATCAGTGCCCAGTGCCTGCGCCAGCAAGATGTGATGGGCCGCCTGGGGGGCGAGGAATTTGCCATTTTCCTGCCCGGCTCCGATGGGGCAGGCGCCCGCACAGTGGCCGAGCGCCTGCGTGCTGCGGTGGCTGCCCGGCCCGCCGCCACGCACCAAGGCAGCGTTGCCCTCACGGTCAGCATTGGCCTGACGCTGTGCGGGCGGGGCGACTCATCAGATGCTGCCCTGCGTCGCGCCGACCAGGCCATGTACCAGGCCAAAGAACACGGGCGCAACCGGGTCGAATTCATGGCCCAGGCGCCCGCCTGACGGGGTCGGACGCTGCCGGTCGGCGCCCGATCCTGGTGGAATTTTTACCAAGGAGTTTTCATGCAGTTCGGCTACACCATTCTCTATGTCGAAGACGTGACCCAAACCATTGCCTTTTATGAGGCTGCTTTTGGCTTTCAGCGCCGTTTCATCCACGAGGCGGGTGATTTTGGCGAGCTGGAGACGGGGGCCACGGCCCTGGCTTTCTCATCGCTGCGGCTGATGACCGAGTTGGGCAAGAACCCCCAGCGTGCTTCGGCCAGCGCACCGAGTTTTGAAATTGCCTTCACCACCGCCGATGTGCCAGCTGCCGTACAGCGGGCGGTGGCCGCAGGCGCGCGCCTGGTGCAGGCGCCCGAGAAAATGCCATGGGGCCAGACCGTGGCCTATGTGGCCGATCTGAACGGCGTCTTGGTCGAGCTGTGTACGCCCGTGGCCGGGGCGTGAGCTGGGGCAGGTGATGCCCCATTTTGCTATTAAATAAAGAGCTGCTCGCGCTTATCCAGCGGGCGCTAGGGCCTTATTTGGTGCCAAAAATCCGGTCGCCTGCATCGCCCAGGCCGGGCAGGATGTAGCCGTGGTCGTTCAGCTCGCGGTCGATAGCGGCGGTGTAGATGGGCACGTCGGGGTGGGCTTTTTGTAGCGTGGCCACGCCTTCCGGGGCGGCCAGCAGGCAGACGAACTTGATCGACTTGGGCTGCAGCTGCTTCAGTCGCGCCACGGCCGCAGCGGCTGAGTTGCCGGTGGCCAGCATGGGATCGACCACGATGATGTCGCGCTCGGCCATCTCGGAGGGCATCTTGAAGTAGTACTCCACCGGTTGCAGCGTGTCGGGGTCGCGGTACAGGCCGATGTGGCCAATGCGCGCACCGGGCACTACGTTGAGCATGCCGTCCAGAAAGCCGTTGCCGGCGCGCAGGATGGACACCAGCACCAGCTTTTTGCCATCAATGACCTTGCCGGTCATGGTCTCCAGCGGGGTTTCGACCTGGATGTCTTGCAGCGGCATATCGCGCGTGACTTCGTAGGCCATCAGGGTGGACAGCTCGCCCAGCATGCGGCGAAAGCTGTTGGTGCTGGCGTCTTTGCGGCGCATCAGGGTGAGCTTGTGCTGCACCAGGGGGTGATCGATGACGTGGACGTTGCTCATGGGGAGGGGCAGAAAAAAAGGATCGAAAAAAAAGGGCGCTCAGTCTGCCAGAAAGCGCGCGTAACGCGCCAGATCGACGTTGCCGCCACTGATCACAATGCCCACGCGCTTGCCACGGATATCCACGCCGCCGTGCTGCGCGCCTGCAAAAGCCAGCGCGCCCGTGGGTTCGACGACGATTTTCATGCGCTCGGCAAAAAAGCGCATCGCCTGCATCAGGTGCAGGTCGCTGGTGGTCGTGATGTCGTGGCCCTGGCGGCGCACGATGTCAAACACCAGCGGCCCCAGGCTTTGCGCCTGGGCGCCGTCGGCAATGGTGCGTGGCGTGGCAATGCGCACGATGTGGCCGCTGCGCAGCGATTGCTGTGCGTCGTTGGCGGCTTCGGGCTCCACGCCCACCACCTGGCACTGGGGCGCGCGTGCCTGCGCTGCCAGCAGGCTGCCCGCCATCAGGCCGCCGCCGCCCACGCCCACGAACAGGTAGTCCAGCCGGGGCACCTCTTCAAACAGTTCCAGCGCCGCCGTACCCTGGCCTGCAATGACGTGAGGGTGCTCGGAGGGGCCCACCAGCGTCATGCCGCGCTCTTGGGCAATGCGCTGGCTGATGGCCTCGCGGTCTTCGGTGTAGCGGTTGTAGGTGACGACCTGGGCGCCGTATTCGCGCGTGGCGGCCATTTTGGATGCGGGCGCATCTTCGGGCATGACGATCAGCACGGGCATGTCCAGCAGGCGCGCAGCCAGTGCAATGGCCTGGGCGTGGTTGCCTGCTGAAAAAGCCAGCACGCCGTGGCGGCGCTGCTCTGGCGTGAATTGGGACAGGGTGTTGAAAGCGCCACGAAACTTGAACGAGCCTGCGCGTTGCAGGTTCTCGCATTTGAAGAACAGGTGCGCGTGCAGCAGCCGGTCGGCGGTGCCCGAGCGCAGCACGGGCGTGCGGTGCGCCGGGCCTTGCAGGCGCAGAGCAGCCTGGATGACGTCTTCCGGTACGGGCGGGGGCAGGGCAGGTGGGGTCATGGCGGCATCCTTGATGGCACTCAATGCATGGCAGCGCACCACGGCGTGGCTGCATCATGGGTGGCACTGATTATCATGCAAAGAATCGCCTGCCAGCGCTTGTCCTGTGTGCGCTTTCAGCTATGCTTTTTGAAATGGCGCAGCCCTGTCTGTGCCCGCTGCCGGTGGTTTTTTGGGGGGGCTGCGCCGCTGGCCGCTTTACTCCAGCGCGGCGGCGGGGCCGAAGAACTCGTAGCGCGTCTGTGCCTCGGGCACGCCCAGTTCACGCAGCTGCTGTTTCACGCGCCGCATGAACGGCTTGGGGCCGAGAAAATACGCATCCACATCGCGCGATGGGGGAAGCCACTGCGCCAGTTGCTCGTTGCTGAGCAGGCCGGTGGCGTGGGGGGCGTCGGTGTCGGCGGCGTGCTCGTCATAGACATAAAAGCGCTGCAACTGGGCATGGCGGGATTGGTGCGCGTCCACCACGTCGCGGAAGGCATGCACTGCGCGGTTGCGCGCGAAGTGGATGAAATGCACGGGCCGCTGGCTGGCCAGGGCCGCATCCAGCATGGCCAGCGTGGGGGTAATGCCCACACCGCCGCTGATCAGCACCACCGGCTTGCTGCCTTCGGCCAGCACAAAATCGCCAGCGGGCGGGAACACGTCCAGCGCATCGCCCACTTGCACTTGTTCGTGCAGGTAGCCCGAAGCCACGCCGCCGGGCTCGCGTTTGACGCTGATGCGCAAAAACTGCCCGTTGGGCGCTGCCGACAGCGAGTAGTTGCGGCGGATTTCCTGGCCATCCACCACCAGGCGCAGGCCGATGTACTGGCCGGGCACAAAGCCGGGCACCGTGCCGCCGTCTTGCGGCTCCAGGTAGAACGAGGTGATTTCAGCGCTTTCGGCCTCTTTGCGCGCTACCCGGAAGGCCCGCGCACCGCGCCAGCCACCGGGTGCGGCGGCGGTGTCGGCATAGACCTTTTCTTCGGCGCCGATCAGGATGTCGGCCAGCTGCTGGTAGGCGGCGGCCCAGGCGGCAATCACGGCGTCGGTGGCAATCTCGGCGCCCAGTACCTCCCGGATGGCGCGCAGCAGGCAGCTGCCCACGATGGGGTATTGCTCGGGCTGGATTTGCAGCGACACATGCTTATGGACGATTTGCGACACCAGCGGGCCCAGGGCTTCGAGCCGCTCGATGTTGCGCGCGTACATCAGCACGCTGTTGGCCAGTGCGCGCGGCTGGTCGCCATTGGCCTGGTGGGCCTGGTTGAAGAAGGGGCGCACTTCCGGGTACTCGGACAGCATGATTTTGTAGAAGTGCGTGGTCAGTGCTTCGCCGCCTGTCTCCAGCAGGGGGACGGTGGCTTGGACGATGGCGCGGTGTTCAGGGCTCAGCATGGGATCGGTCTCCGGTGGTTGAAAAGAGAGCAGCGCCGCCCCCGCTGCGTGGGAGGTGGGGCGCATGTTCTGCCCATGCTTTCATCAAGATGCGTGCCAGATCAATGCTTGATATAAATCAATGGCTTGCAAGGTTTCTATTCTGAATACAGTCAAAAAGATACTTTGTTAAAGTAGTCAAAAAGACTCTTGAAAGCATCACATTGACTGCCAATCCGATATTGCAAGCCTTGGTGCCATTGCTGGACGATCTGGCGCGCGAGCTGCCCGATGGCGAGCGCTACCGCCGCCTGCTCCAGGCCATGCAGGCCCTGTTGCCCTGTGATGCTGTGGCCTTGCTGCGGCTGGAGGGCGATGTGCTGGTGCCGCTGGCCACCCGTGGCCTGAGCCGCGACACGCTGGGCCGGCGCTTTCGGGTGCAGGAGCACCCGCGCCTGGGCCTGCTGCTGGCCGCGGGTGGCCCCTTGCGCATTGCCGCCGACAGCCCGCTGCCCGATCCCTACGACGGGCTGGTGGAAGGCGTACATGGCCACCTGGAGGTACACGACTGCATGGGCTGCGTGGTGCAAGTGGGTGAGAAGCCCTGGGGCCTGCTCACGCTGGATGCGCTGGGCAAAGAGCGCTTGTCGGCGGTGGACTTGGCCGATGTGCAGGCCTTTGCCAGCCTGGCGGGCGCCACCGTCAGTGTGGTGCAGCGCATGCAGGGGCTGGCGCTGCGCGCCGAGGATGAGCGCCAGCGCGCCGACAGCTACCGCGCCCTGGCAGCGCAAACCGCCGCACCGCCCGTGCTGATGGGACAGAGCACCGCGCACCAGCAGTTGCTGCAAGAAATAGCCAGCGTGGGCGACAGTGCGCTGACGGTGCTGGTCACGGGCGAAACCGGCGTCGGCAAAGAGCTGGTGGCGCAGGCGCTGCATGCAGCATCACCGCGCGCGGCGCGCCCGCTGGTGAGCCTGAACTGCGCAGCCCTGCCCGAAACGCTGGTCGAGAGCGAGCTGTTTGGCCATGTGCGCGGCGCCTTCTCGGGTGCGGTGGCCGAGCGGCGCGGCAAGTTTGAGCTGGCCGATGGCGGCACGCTGTTTTTGGACGAGGTGGGCGAGTTGCCGCTGGCCGTGCAGGCCAAGTTGCTGCGCGTGTTGCAGGGCGGGCAGTTGCAGCGCCTGGGCTCTGACCGCGAGCACCAGGTGGATGTGCGGGTGATAGCCGCCACCAACCGCGAGCTTGCGCAGGAGGTGCGGGCCGGGCGCTTTCGGGCGGATTTGTACCACCGCCTCAGCGTCTATCCGCTGGTGGTGCCACCGCTGCGCGAGCGTGGCCAGGATGTGCTGCTGCTGGCCGGGCATTTTCTGGAGCAAAACCGTTCGCGCCTGGGGCTGGGCAGTGTGCGGCTGGACGCCAGCGCGCGCGCTGCGCTGCTGGCCCACGACTGGCCCGGCAATGTGCGCGAGCTGGAGCACCTGGTGGGCCGCAGCGCACTCAAGGCGCTGGCCGGTTTGGCCACGCGCCCGCGCATCCTCAGTTTGACCGCTGCGCATTTCGACTTGCCCACGCGCCCGGGGGGCATCGCGCCGGGGCCTGCCGCAGCGGCGCCAGACGGCGGTGCCCTGGCGCAGGCCGCAGCGCTGGTGGCCGAGGACTTGCGCAGCTCCACCGAGTCACACCAGCGCCAGCGCATTGCCAGTGCGTTGGCACTGCACCATGGCAACTGGGCTGCAGCGGCGCGCACGCTGGGTTTGCACCGCGCCAACCTGGTGCGGTTGGCGCGCAGGCTGGGGCTGCCAGCCCAAGGCCCGGCGTGATGCAGGGCGGTTATTGAAGGTAAAAAGTGCCTTCAGACCGCACCAGTCAAGCGCAAGCAGCTATCAAAATAGAATCTTTTTAACCCGTGACCAGCCAGTTTGATGCGGGGCAGTGTTTTGAAAGCCAAAAGTGCCTCTAGGCCCCGCTAATCAAGCGCCAGAAGCTATCAAAAAAGGAGCTTTCGTGGCGCTTGCGCCCCGCCGGTGCAGCGGGGCAGGGCGCCGCCTTCAGCGCCGGCGCCCGCCCAGCAGGCTGCCCAGTACGCCGCGCAAAATCTCGCGTCCCAGCGTGGTGCCCATGGTGCGCACGGCCGATTTGGCCATGGTCTGGGCCAGGCCATCGCGCTGGCCGCCACGGGGGCCAGTGCTGCCAAACAGCATGTCTTTGAGCCCGCCCATCAGGCCCTCGTCGGCCGTTTGGCCGGGCGCGGTGCCGTTTTTGCCGTTGCCCTCGGGGGCGTTGGCAGAGCGGTTTTTCAGGATTTCGTAGGCCGATTCGCGGTCTACCACCTGCTCATACACACCGGCCACCAGCGAACTGGCGCGCAGCGCCTGGCGTTGGGCGGCATCGATGGGGCCAATCTGGCTGCCAGGGGGCAGCACATACACGCGCTCGGTCACGCCGGGGCGGCCCTTGGCGTCCAGAAAGCTCACCAGCGCCTCGCCCACGGCCAGCTCGGTGATGGCGGTTTCGATGTCGAGGCCCGGCTTTTGCCGCATGGTGGTGGCCGTGGCCTTGACGGCTTTCTGGTCGCGCGGGGTAAACGCCCGCAGCGCGTGCTGCACGCGGTTGCCCAGCTGGGCCAGCACGCTGTCGGGGATATCCAGCGGGTTTTGCGTGACGAAATACACGCCCACGCCCTTGGAACGCACCAGCCGCACCACCAGTTCGATGCGCTCGATCAGCACCTTGGGCGCTTCGTTGAACAGCAGATGGGCCTCGTCGAAGAAGAACACCAGTTTGGGCTTTTCAGGGTCGCCAATCTCGGGCAGCTGCTCAAACAGCTCGGACAGCATCCACAGCAAAAAGGTGGCGTACAGGCGCGGCGAGTTCATGAGCTTGTCGGCTGCCAGGATGTTGACCACGCCGTGGCCTGCGGCATCGGTCTGCATGAAGTCCTGGATGTTGAGCATGGGCTCGCCAAAGAACTGGTCGCCGCCTTGCTGCTCGATTTGCAGCAGCCCGCGCTGGATGGCGCCCACGCTGGCGGCGCTGACGTTGCCGTAGCCGGTGGTGAACTCTTTGGCGTTGTCGCCCACGTACTGGAGCATGGCGCGCAGGTCCTTCAGGTCCAGCAGCAGCATGCCGTTGTCGTCGGCAATTTTGAACACCAGGTTGAGCACGCCCAGTTGGGTTTCGTTCAGGTTCAGCATGCGTCCCAGCAAGAGCGGGCCCATGTCAGAGATGGTGGCGCGCACCGGGTGGCCTTGTGCGCCAAATACGTCCCACAGGGTGACGGGGCAGGCCAGCGGCGTGGGCAGCGCAATGCCGCGTTCGTGCAGCGCGTGCGCCATCTTGTCGCTGACATGGCCAGCCTGGCTGATGCCGGTGAGGTCGCCCTTCACGTCGGCCATGAATACGGGCACGCCAATGCGCGAAAAACTCTCGGCCAGCGTCTGTAGCGTGACGGTCTTGCCCGTGCCAGTCGCTCCCGTAATCAGACCATGGCGGTTGGCCAGTGCGGGCAGCAGGTGGCACTCGGTGGAAGGGTTCTTGGCAATCAGCAGGGAGTCGGCCATGGCGGGGGGTACGGAAAAGTAGAATCGGAGGCGTAGATTAAATCAGGATAAGTAAAAGGACTTCCCATGGCCGGACACAGCAAATGGGCGAACATTCAGCACCGCAAGGGTCGCCAGGACGAAAAGCGCGGAAAAATCTGGACGCGCATCATCCGCGAAATCACCGTGGCCGCGCGCGCCGGTGGCGGTGACCTGGGCGCCAACCCGCGCCTGCGCCTGGCGGTAGAAAAGGCCAAGGCGGCCAACATGCCCGCCGACCGCGTCAAATACAACATTGACAAGGCCACCGGCAATGCCGAGGGCGTGAACTACGAGGAAATCCGCTACGAGGGCTACGGCATCGGTGGCGCCGCCATCATCGTGGACACCATGACCGACAACCGTGTGCGCACCGTGGCCGAGGTGCGCCATGCTTTCAGCAAGCACGGCGGCAACATGGGCACCGAGGGCTCGGTGGCTTTCCAGTTCAAGAACGTGGGCCAGATCATTTTTGCCCCAGGCGCCAATGAGGACAAGATCATGGAGGTAGCGCTCGAAGCGGGCGCCGAAGATGTCATCACCGATGACGACGGCGCCTTGGAGGTGCTGACCGCCGCCACTGACTTCGAGGCCGTGAAAAACGCCCTGGAAGCCGCTGGCTTCACGCCCGACGCCGCCGATGTCACCATGCGCCCCGATGTCACCATCGAACTTACTGGGGAAGACGCTGTGCGTATGCAAAAACTGCTTGATGTACTAGAGGATCTGGACGACGTACAAGAAGTCTTCCACAACGCTGCACTATGAAGGTTTTAGTTATTGGCGGCGGTGGCCGCGAACACGCCATCGCCTGGAAACTCAGCCAGTCGCCCAAAGTCACGCGCATTTTTGTTGCGCCCGGCAACGGCGGCACGGCGCTGAACCCCAAGTTTGAAAACCTGCCCATCACCAACGTGGTGGCCCTGCGCGAGTGGGCGCAAAAAGAAAAAATCGGTCTCACCGTGGTCGGCCCCGAAGCGCCACTGGCCGCTGGTGTGGTCGATGAGTTCCGTGCCCACGGTCTGCGTATTTTTGGCCCTACCAAGGCGGCAGCGCAGCTGGAAAGCTCCAAAGCCTTCTCCAAGGCATTCATGCGCCGCCACGGTATTCCCACGGCGGATTACGACACCTTCACCGATCCGACCCTGGCCCACGCTTTTGTCGATCGCCTGGGCGCGCCCATCGTTATCAAGGCCGACGGCCTGGCCGCAGGCAAGGGCGTGGTGGTGGCCATGAGCCTGCAAGAAGCGCACGACGCCGTGGACTTCATGCTGGTGGACAACAAGTACGGCGTGACACACAACGAGGGCGGAGCCCGTGTTGTCATTGAGGAGTTCCTTGAAGGCGAAGAAGCCAGCTTCATCGTGCTGTGCGACGGCAAGAATGTGGCCGCCCTGGCCACCAGCCAAGACCACAAGCGCCTGAAAGACGGCGATGAAGGCCCCAACACCGGCGGCATGGGCGCGTATTCGCCCGCGCCGGTGGTCACTGCCGACGTGCATGCCCGCGCCATGCGCGAAATCATCCTGCCCACCATCCGTGGTATGGAAAAAGACGGCATTCCGTTCACCGGCTTTTTGTACGCAGGTCTGATGATCGACGCCCAGGGTCGCCCCAAGACGCTCGAATTCAATTGCCGCATGGGTGATCCCGAAACCCAGCCGATCATGATGCGCCTGAAAAGCGATTTGCTGGATCTGCTGGGTGCCGCCATTGACGGCAAGCTCGATCAGGTCGATTTGCAATGGGACCGGCGCCCGGCGCTGGGCGTGGTCATGGCTGCGCACGGCTACCCCGAAGACCCGCGCAAGGGCGACGCCATCACCGGCTTGCCTCCCGAGGCCGACGATGCCATGGTGTTCCATGCAGGCACCGTGCTCGAAGACGGTGTGGTGCGTACCAGTGGTGGCCGCGTGCTCTGCGTCACGGTGCTGGCTGACAGTGTGCGCTTGGCGCAGCAACGTGCCTACGACGTGGCACGCGGCATCCACTTTGATGGCGCCCAGTACCGCCGCGACATTGGCTACCGCGCCATCAAAAATCCATGACCCCGGCCTTCAATACCGAGAGCACCGTCGCGCAGGTGCGCCAGTATCTGGTGGGCTTGCAGGCACGCATCATCGGCGCGCTCGAAGCCATAGAGGGGCCAGAGGGTGCCCGCGCGGTGGTTGATCCCTGGCACAAGCCTGCGGGCGAGTTGCTGCAAGGCGATGGCATCACGCAAATCATCGAAGGCGGGCGTGTTTTTGAGCGCGCGGGCTGTGGCTTCTCGCACGTGCGCGGGCCGCAACTGCCGCCCTCGGCCACCCAGCACCGGCCCGAGCTGGCAGGTGCGCCCTTTGAGGCCATGGGCGTGTCGCTGGTGTTTCACCCGCGCAACCCTTACGTGCCTACCGTTCACATGAATGTGCGCATGATTGCCGCAGGCCACCCCGGCCAGGCACCCGTGTGCTGGTTTGGCGGCGGCATGGACTTGACGCCCTACTACGGCTTCGAGGAAGACGCGGTGCACTTTCACCGCACCTGCCACGGTGCGCTGGCTCCCTTTGGCGAGGACAAGTACCCACGCTTCAAGCAGTGGTGCGATGAATATTTCTTTTTGAAGCACCGCAACGAACAACGCGGCGTAGGCGGCGTGTTTTATGACGACTTTTCCGAGCTGGGTTTTGAACGCAGCCTGGCCATGACGCAGTCGGTCGGCGATGCTTTTTTAGATGCCTACCTGCCCATCGTGGAGCGACGCCAGCACATGGCCTATGGTGAGCGCGAGCGCGAATTTCAGCTTTACCGGCGCGGTCGTTATGTGGAGTTCAATCTGGTCTGGGACCGGGGAACGCACTTTGGCCTGCAGTCGGGCGGGCGCACCGAGTCGATTTTGCTGTCCATGCCGCCGCTGGCCAGTTGGTCGTACCAGCGCGTTCCTGAGCCTGGTTCGCCTGAGGCCGCCCTGACGCAGCACTACCTACAGCGCCGCGACTGGCTCTGAAGTGCCTGGCCTGTGCCGGAGCATCTGCTTCAGCATGGGCCGCCACGCACAGCACCAGGCTTCACCCGGGATACACAACGTGAAACAGACAGCCACCTCCTGGATGGGGGGCCTTCGGGCCAAGTCGATGTTGGCCTTGGCGCTGGCGTGTCTGCTGGCCCTGCTGCCAGCGGTTTTGATTGGCTGGCAGGTACTCGATGGCGTGCGCAATTACTTTGGCGAGAACTACGCGCGCAACTACACCCAGCTCAAGCGGCAAAGCATTCTGGCCCCGGTGGCGCGCGAACTGGCACTGTCTTTGCGCCTGGCCGATTCGGTCGTGACGCGGCAATGGTTGCTGGACGAAGGCAATGCCGCCAAAAGAGCGCTGTTTTTTGAAGAGGCCGAGGGCTACCGCAAAGACTTTCGCGACCACGCTTATTTTTTGGCCAGCGTCGGCAGTCGGTACTTTTATTTCAATGACAACACCAAGCCGTTCAGTGATGGGCCCCGCTATACGCTGGATTTGACCCAGAAAAAAGACGCATGGTTTGCCGGCACCCTGAGCCAAACTGGGAGCCACTACAACATCAACGTGGACGACAACGTCCAGTTGCAAACCACCAAGGTCTGGTTCAACGTCATTGTTCGCAGTGGCGATCGCAAGATCGGCGTGACCGGGGCCGGACTGGATTTGACGGGTTTTCTGAAAGACTTCATTGCCACCAGCGACCCGGGCGTCACCCCCATGATCCTGACGGCTGCCGGAGAAATCCAGGCCCACCCCAACCGCCAGCTGATTGCCATCAATATGGCGGCCGGGCGTGCCAATCTGGCGCAAACCCTGGCCGGGCAGTTGCCTGCGGGTGCGCAGCGCGATGCGCTGGCGGCGGCCATGGCGCAGGCAGTGGCCAAGCCGGGCGAAGTACGCAGCTTCAAAGCCACGCTGGATGACAAGGCGCAGCTGCTGGCCGTGTCTTACATCCCTGAGCTGCAATGGCACATCGTCACGGCGGTGGATCTGAAGGCGGCCCAGGTGATTGACCAAGGCTGGCTGCGCGCCGTGATGGCCGCTGTGGCCGTGGTGCTGGGGGTATTGCTGCTGGTATTTGGCTACGCAGTGGAAAAACTGGTTCTGCAACCGGTGCGCAAGCTGCAGAAGTCGGCGTCGGCCATGGCACAGGGCGATTTCAGCGTCTCTTTGCCTCCCGATGGTCAGGACGAGCTGGGTGACCTGACCCGGGCTTTTGGCACCATGGCCCGCCAAATTCGCAGCAATACCGAAGAGCTGGAGCACAAGGTACAGGCCCGCACACTCGCTTTGGAAGAGGCCAACCGGGACATGCGGCGGGCACACCAGCAAATCAACGATTCCATCGACTATGCCAGCCTGATCCAGCAAGCCACCTTGCCCAGCCAGCAGCTGACGCAGCTGCTGGGCCCGCAGCAATTTGTGCTGTGGCGGCCCCGCGACGTGGTGGGCGGCGATTTTTATGTGTTCCGCGCCGAAGGGCAGCGCTATCTGCTGGGCGTGGTGGACTGCGCGGGCCATGGCGTTCCCGGTGCGCTGATGACCATGCTGGCGCGCTCGGCTCTGGACCATGCCATGGCGCACGTCGGCATCAGCGCACCGTCTGCCATCCTGAGCCACACCGACACCACCATGCGCGCCATGCTGCAACACAGCGAGTTGCCCCGCGCCATTGCCACCAACATGGACGTGGGCCTGGCCTGCGTGGACCGCGAGGCCCGCACCCTGCATTACGCCGGTGCCAAAATCAGCCTGTACTGGAGCGACGGCCAGACGGTGCATGAGGTCAAGGGAGGGCGCCGGGCACTGGGCGATCGGCGCCAGGGCAGCTACACCGACACCCAGGTAGAGATCGTTCCCGGCGCCACCTACTACCTGACCACCGATGGTTTTCTCGACCAGGCTGGTGGCGAGCTGGGCTACGGCTTTGGCGACACCCGCTTTGCCCAGCTGCTGCTGGCGCACGCCCGTTTGCCCATGGAGCAGCAGGCCAGCGCACTCAACCAGGTGCTGGAGGCGTACCGGGGCGACTACCCCCAGCGCGACGACATCACGCTGCTATCCTTTCGCATAGCCTGAAAATTGCCCCGCCACCACAGGATTTCCATGCAAGACATCAACCTATTTGAGCTTCGGGCCCACTTCAACCGCAGCAATATCCTGCTGTGCTTCAATGGCCCGATTTCGCGCAGTCTGATTGAGGAAATCGGCAACGCGCTGAAAAACTACCTCCAGGCCGACCAAGCCCAGCCCAACGCGGCCATGGATGTGTTCAGCGTTTACATCGAGATGACGCAAAACATCCGCCACTATGCCGTTGCCCACCAATACGATGACATCGACAGCTCGGCCACGGTGGTGGTGGCGCGTGACGATGACCAGCATTACGTGGTGCAATCGGGCAACCTGGTGGAAAAGGCCGATGGCGAAGTCCTCATGGCCCGCATCCACGCCCTGGCCAGCATGGACAAAGCAGAACTCAAGGCCGCTTATAAAACCCAGCTGCGCCAGCCGCGCAGTGAATTGGCTGCCAGCGGTGCTGGCCTGGGCCTGATTGATATTGCCCGCAAATCAGTGCAACCCCTGAGCGCCACCCTGACCGAGCTGGATAACGGCCGCTGTTTTTTCAGCGTGCGCGCCGTGATCCAAAAAACCTCTTGATGAATCGACCATGAGCGATAAGAACAACATCTCTATTGCGGGAAGCCAATCTACCCCCAGCGTTACCGGCGACTGGGCGCTGGGCTTGCTGCGCATGCAGGGTGACTCGTACCCTGAGAACTCCTTTGAATTTTTTGGCCCCATCATTGACTGGCTGGAACGCTTTCTGAATGCCCCTCCAGCTCCTTTGCTGCGCCTGGAGCTGCGGCTGGTGTACATGAACACCAGCTCAGTCAAGGCCATGATGGACATCTTTGATCTGCTTGAAGATGCACACAAACAAGGTGGCAAGGTCTGCGTGGATTGGTATTACGACCCCCGCAATGAGCGCGTGGTGAATTTGGCCGACGAGTTTCGGGAGGATTGCAGTTTCCCGTTCCAGATTGCCGCAGATGCTTGAACGCCCGCGCCTGGCCCACGATGAGGATGAGCTGATCGTTCAAGTCCAGGCGCTGCTGGCTGACCCGGCGCACCAGGGCAATCCGCTGCGCGAGCCCTTGGCGCATTTGCTGGGCTGCAACCAGGTGCACCAGGCGCAACTGCGCCGCCTGATCCGCATCTCTGATGGCTACCAGTACATCTCGCGGCGCCAACAAGAGAGCCTGGAGCACCAGTACGACCGCCAATTGCACCGCCTGGAAAAATTGGCCCGCATCTCTGACCGCTACCAAAACAGCCTGCGCGAGTTGAGTGAAACCCTCAAGCAGGCCTCGCTGCACGATCCCTTGACTGGCTTGGGCAACCGCCGCTTTTTGATGGAGCGCCTGACGCAGGAAACCGAGCGCGCCAACCGCAAAGAATCCCCTTACACGCTGGGCATTCTGGATGTGGATCGGTTCAAGGCCATCAACGACCGTTTCGGCCACGAAGCAGGCGACACCGCCCTGTGTGCCATTGCGCAGGCCATTGCCGGTGCGCTGCGGGAATACGATGTGTGCGGCCGCTGGGGCGGTGAAGAGTTTTTGATCCTGATGCCGGAAACGCCGCTGGATTTTGCCCGGCAGATTGCGCAGCGGGTTTCTCAGAGCATCAAGGCCATTCACCTCGAATTTCTGGACATCGGCATTTCTGCCAGCGTGGGCTTGAGTGTTTACCGCTTGGGCGAGCGCTTTTCTGACACCCTCAACCGCGCCGATGCCGCTTTGCTGCAAGCCAAAACCCATGGCCGTGACCGGATTGAAGGGTGAGGGCAGTCGCGGTATCGACGCCCATTGCGATGGCCACAACGCCCCGCCCAGAGAGCCAGTCTGTTGCCAAAAGCTATAATTTCAATAGCTGTAGGCGCACGTGTCCTGTGCGTTAGCACCTTAAAACATCTCTATGGAAACCCCGGTTTCCGTGGACACCAGCCCACCGTACCGAAAAGCAGCGACTGCCAGCGACACCGCGTGATACACGCCGGGGCAGTTGGTGCCCGGCGTTGCGCGCTATATTGGCTCCCATTGCTTTCCACTCACCTCCCACACCACAGTCTGATGACCACCACCTCCCAATCGGAATCCGCCGCCAAAAAAGACGTCACCAAACTCCAGCGCGCCATCGTTGACGGCCTGGAAGATGTCAAGGCGCAAGACATCCAGGTTTTCAATACCGAGCACCTGTCGCCGTTGTTTGAGCGCGTGATCGTGGCCTCGGGCACGTCCAACCGCCAAACCAAGGCATTGGCCGCCAGCGTGCGCGATGCCGTGCGCGAAGCCGGTTTCCCCAAACCGCGCACCGAAGGCGAAGAAAACGGCGAATGGATCATCGTGGACTGCGGCGCTGCCGTGGTGCATGTGATGCAGCCCACCATCCGCCAGTACTACCGCCTGGAAGAGCTGTGGGGCGATACGCCCGTGCGCCTCAAGCTGGGTGCGCCCAAGCCTGCGGCGGCCCCGGCTGCCAAAGTGCCTGCCAAGACCGCTGCGCGCCGCGCGGCCAAGGCCGAGGCCGAAGCCGCCGCCGTGCCCGCCAAATCGGCCAAAGCCACCGCAGCGGCCCGCAAGCGCAGCGACGCTGCCACGCAAGAGGCCGCTCCTGTGGCCAAAAAGCCCGCCGCCCGCAAGAGCGCTGGTGCCGCAGTGACCAGCGCCACCAAGGCCCCGGCCAAGAAGGCGCCCGCCAAGAAGACAGCAGCCGCCAGCAGCGCAGCCAAGGCACCTGCCAAAACGGCAGCCACAACGGCCACCAAGACAGCGGTAAAGACACCGGCCAAGACGGCTGCCAAGGCCCCCGCAAAAACTGCACCGGCCAAGACCGCCATCCAGACCCTGGTCGTCAAGCCGCGCGCTGAAAAGGCCCCGGCCAAAAAAGCCGCCCCCCGTGCCAGCGCCAAAGCGCCTGCCAAGTCCGCTGCCAAAGCTGCGGTCAATGCGCCCGCCGCAGACGCACCCGCCAAGACCGCCGCGCGCAAGAGCGCAGCGCCGCGCAAACCCAAAGCCTGACGTTTGAAGGGTTGGAACCATGCGTTTGCTGATTGTGGCCGTGGGCCAGCGCGTTCCCGATTGGGCGCAAACCGCCTACGACGACTACGCCAAGCGCTTTCCGCCCGAGCTCAAGGTCGAGCTCAAGGCCGTCAAGACCGAGCCGCGCGGCTCCAAAACCCTGGAGACGCTGTACGCCGCCGAGCGCGAACGCATCGAGGCGGCCATCCCGCGTGGCACCCGCGTGGTGGTGCTGGACGAGCGCGGCACCAGCCTGACCACCAAGGCGCTGGCCGAACGCCTCCAGGGCTGGCAGCTGGGCGGTGACGATGTGGCGCTGGTCATTGGCGGGCCGGACGGGCTGGAGCCTGCGTTTCGCCAAAGCGCGCATGAGCGCATCCGCCTGTCGGATTTGACCCTGCCGCACGCCATGGTGCGCGTGCTGCTCATCGAGCAGCTCTACCGCGCCTGGTCGGTCAACGCGGGCCACCCCTACCACCGCGAGTAGGGCCATTGGCGGCTGTGTTGCATGCCGATTTACTCCTGATTTAATAGCTACTGGCGCTTGCTGCACAAGCGCCAGAGTCGTTTTTGACCCTCAATTTTTGGAGCGCCACCATGCCTGCGTTCGTTTACCTTGCCTCCCAAAGCCCGCGCCGCAGCCAGTTGCTGGCGCAAATCGGCATTCGCCATGAATTGCTCTTGCCCGATGCCGACGGAGCGCACGCCGAGGACGCCGAAGCCCTGGAGGCCGTGCTGCCCGGCGAATCGCCCACGGCCTATGTGCAGCGCGTGACCCGCCTCAAGCTCGATGCCGCCGTGGCCCGCCATGCGCGCCGGGGCCTGGCCGCCGCGCCCATCCTGTGCGCCGACACCACCGTGGCCCGGGGCCGCACCATCTACGGCAAGCCATTGGATGCGATGGACGCCGCGCGCATGCTGGCTGAACTCTCGGGCCACAGCCACCGCGTGCTCACGGCGCTGGCCTTGCAGGTGGGCGAGCAGCGCCTGAGCGCGCTGTCGGTATCGCGCGTCACTTTTGCGGCGATGGGTGCGGCGCAGATTGACGCCTACGTGGCCACTGGCGAGCCCCTGGGCAAGGCCGGCGCCTACGGTATCCAGGGCCACGCGGGTGCGCATGTGCGCCACATCAGCGGCAGCTATTCGGGCATCATGGGCCTGCCTTTGTACGAAACTGCCGAGCTGCTGCGCACGGCCGGTTTTGCCCTCTAACCCTACGGCTCCCTCCCTATGCAACAAGACATTCTGATCAACTGGTCGCCCCAGGAAACGCGCGTGGCCGTGGTGGAAAACGGCGCCGTGCAAGAGCTGCACGTCGAGCGCACGCTGGAGCGCGGCCTGGTGGGCAACGTCTATCTGGGCAAGGTGGTGCGCGTGCTGCCGGGCATGCAATCGGCCTTTATCGACATTGGCCTGGAGCGCGCCGCGTTTTTGCACGTGGCCGATGTCTGGCAGCGCCAGGAGGGCGGCGAGGCGCCCATGTTCGCGCGCAAAGGCGAGCCCCTGGTGCCCATCGAAAAACAGGTGTTCGAGGGCCAGGCCATCATGGTGCAGGTCATCAAAGACCCGATTGGCACCAAAGGCGCGCGCTTGTCCACGCAGATCAGCCTGGCCGGGCGGCTGTTGGTGTTTTTGCCACAGGACGACCATGTGGGCGTGTCGCAGAAAATCCCGTCCGCCGAGCGCGATGCACTGCGTGCGCGCTTGCAGGCGCTGGTGGGCAGCAAAGAGTCGGGCGGGGGCGGTGGCTTTATTTTGCGCACCAACGGCGAAGACTCCTCCGACGCCGAGCTGGCCGAAGACATTGCCTACCTGCGCAAGACCTGGGCCCGCACCAAAGAGGCCGCGCTGCGCCTGCCGCCCATGTCACTGCTGTTGCAAGACCTGGATTTGTTGCAGCGCGTCCTGCGCGATCTGGTGGGCGACCACACCCAGAGCATCCGCCTCGATTCGATGGAGCAGTTCCAGCGCCTGCGCGCTTTTGGCCAGGAGTTCATGCCCGCAGCGGCGGCCAAGTTGCAGCACTACAAGGGCGAGCGGCCCATTTTTGACCTGTATGCCATCGACGAGGAAATCGCCCGCGCGCTGGGCCGGCGGGTGGATTTGAAATCGGGCGGCTACCTCATCATCGACCAGACCGAGGCGCTGACCACCATTGACGTGAACACGGGCGGCTTTGTCGGCGCACGCAATTTTGACGAAACCATTTTCAAGACCAACCTGGAGGCGGCGGGCGCGATTGCGCGCCAACTGCGCCTGCGCAACCTGGGCGGCATCGTGATCGTGGACTTCATCGACATGGTGCAGGCCGCACACCAGGATGCGGTGCTGGCCGAGTTCAGAAAACACCTGGCGCGTGACCGCGTCAAGACCACGGCGGGTGGGTTCTCGCCGCTGGGGCTGCTGGAGATGACGCGCAAGCGCACGCGTGAATCATTGGCCCACATGCTGTGCGAGCCCTGTGCCGCCTGCCAGGGCCGCGGTGCCCTGAAAACCGCGCGCAGCGTGGCCTACGACATCCTGCGCGAAATCCTGCGCGAAGCACGCCAGTTCCATCCGCGCGAGTTCCGCGTGGTGGCCGCACCCCAGGTGGTGGAGCTGCTGCTGGACGAGGAAAGCCCGCACCTGGCGGGGTTGTCCGATTTCATTGGCAAGCCCATCTCGTTGCAGGCCGAGGCGGCCATGGGACAAGAGCAGTTCGACATCGTGCTGCTGTAGCGGTTTGGGGGCGCGGGGTGCTGCCCCCGCTGGCGGTTGGCGCTTGTTGGGTCTGCGCGCGGCTGCCAGCGGTGGTCTGGAGGCGCTTCTGGAGTGCGGTCAGGCCAGGGTGTGCAGCGGAATGTCGTGCGCCAGCGCCAGTGCATCGAGCTGGGCGCGGGTTTGTGGTGCCACAAAGGCAGCGATGGCCGCGTGGGTGGCGGCGGCGCGCATGGTGCCCGCATCACCCAAGGCAGGCAGGCCAGCGGCCTGGCACAGGCGCACGGCAAAGTGCGGCTCCAGCGCGGCCATGGCCACGCGGCCATCGGCGCAGGGGTAGAGGCGGTAGCCCGCGTGGGCGCCGCCCACATCGCTGTCGGGCTGCATCAGGCCCCAGGTGGCGGGCAGCGCTAGCCATTGCGCCGATTCGGCCAGTCCCACCTCCAGGCACACGCCATGCCCATCTTGCAGGCGCGCCAGTTGCGCTTGCAGCACGGCCTCGCTGGCCACCAGCGAGCCTGCCATGTCGGCAAACAGGCTGGGCGGCATGTGCAGGCCGTTGACCAGCCCGGCATCAGCTTGGTAGGTCAGGTCGTGGCCGGGCTCTTCAGCGCGATCGCCTTCGCTGCCGACGATGCGCACCAGCGACAGCTGCGGATAGCGCGCGCGCAGTGCCTCCCAGCCCAGCCCCAGTTTGTCCAGCGCCGAGGGGCGAAACGACGTGATCAGCACATCGGTGTGGGCCAGCTCCTGGTGCAGCGTGGCCTGGCCCTCAGGGGTTTTGAGGTGGGCGTGCAGCACGCGCACGCCCTCGTGCATGGCGGCATAGGCGACGGCGCTGTAGCTGGCCATGGGGTCGGCGCTGGGCTGGCCTGCGGGCGCGGGTGGCTCCAGCTTGGTGCACAGGGCGCCCATGCGCGCGCAGCGCACCAGAGCCGCCGGGCCGGGCAGGTTCAGCGCCAGGCTGAGGATGCGGAGGTTGCGCAGGGGTTGGGGCAGGGCAGTGGTCATCGGTGGGGGCGGTGGCAGGGGTTGATTTACTATTTTTTTGATAGCTGCAAGCGCACGCCAGACGGGCGCTAGAGGCCAAAATTACCATAAAAAAACCGCCCTAAGGCGGTTTCTGTATCAGGGGTTTACCCGGTGCTTACACCACCTTGGCGATGGCCTGGCACACGTAGTCGATGTTCTTGCTGTTGAGCGCGGCCACGCAGATGCGGCCCGTGTCGGTGCCGTACACGCCAAACTCATTGCGCAGGCGCACCATCTGGTCTTTGGACAGGCCCGAGTAGCTGAACATGCCGATTTGCTGCGTCATGAACGACATGTCTTGCTGCACGCCAGCGGCTTTCAGGCCATCGACCAGCTTTTGGCGCATGGCCTTGATGCGCACGCGCATGTCGCCCAGTTCTTTTTCCCACAGGGCGCGCAGCTCGGCATTGCCCAGCACGGCAGCCACCACCGCACCGCCGTGGGTGGGTGGGTTGCTGTAGTTGGTGCGGATGACGATTTTGAGCTGGGAGAGCACGCGCGCGGCTTCTTCCTTGTTCTCGCACAGCACGCTCAGGCCGCCCACGCGCTCGCCGTACAGGCTGAAGCTCTTGGAGAAGCTGGTGGAGACAAAAAAGCTCAGGCCAGCGGCCACAAACTTCTGGATCACGGCGCCGTCTTCGGCAATGCCGTGGCCAAAGCCCTGGTAAGCCATATCGAGGAAAGCGGTCAGGCCCTTGGCCTTGACCACTTCCACCACCTGGTCCCACTGCGCGGGGGTGATGTCGTAGCCGGTGGGGTTATGGCAGCAGGCGTGCAGCACGATGATGGTGCCGGGCGCAGCCGCATTCAGGCTGGCGAGCATGCCGTCGAAGTTGACGCCGCGTTTTTCAGCGTCGTAGTAGGCGTAGGTATCGACCACAAAACCGGCGTTGGTGAACAGGGCGCGGTGGTTCTCCCAGCTGGGGTCGGAGATCAGCACCTTGGCATCGGGGCTGATTTTCTTCAAAAAGTCGGCACCGATTTTCAGGCCGCCCGTGCCGCCAATGGCTTGCACCGTGGCCACGCGGCCCGAGGTGACGGGCTCGCTGCCTTCGCCAAACACCAGCGCCTTGACGGCGTTGTCGTAGGCCACGATGCCGTCGATGGGCAGGTAGCCCCGGGCGGTGGGCTTGGCCATCAGGGCGGCTTCGGCTTTTTGCACGCATTCCAGCAGCGGCAGCTTGCCGTTGTCGTCGAAATACACGCCCACGCCCAGGTTGACCTTGTTGGGGTTGGTGTCGGCGTTGAATTGCTCATTGAGGCCCAGGATGGGGTCGCGGGGCGCCATTTCGACGGCGGTGAACAGAGACATGTGAGTCCTTGGAGGGGTGAAGAAAGGGGGGAGGGTGGAGCATTGCAGCCGCAGCTGTTAGGCTTTTGGGCTCCCCCCAATTTTAGCGGCGCCGGGTCTGCGCTGCCGCACCTTTGCCATGTCAGAAATTACCGCTGTGCCCGCTGTCGGGCAGTTTGTCCATTTCCCCGATTCGCCCTTTGCGCTGTACCAGCCTTACCCGCCTGCGGGCGATCAGCCCACTGCCATCGACCAACTGGTAGAGGGCGTGCGCGATGGCGAGGTGTTCCAGACCCTGTTGGGCGTGACCGGCTCGGGCAAGACCTTCACCATGGCCAACGTCATTGCCCGGCTGGGGCGCCCGGCCATCGTTTTTGCGCCCAACAAGACACTGGCGGCCCAGCTCTACAGCGAGTTCCGCGAGTTTTTCCCGAAAAACGCGGTGGAGTATTTCGTCAGTTATTACGACTACTACCAGCCCGAAGCCTATGTGCCGCAGCGCGACCTGTTCATCGAGAAAGACAGCGCCATCAACGAGCACATCGAGCAAATGCGGCTGTCTTGCACCAAAAGCATTCTGGAGCGGCGCGATGTGGTGATTGTGGCCACGGTGTCGGCCATTTACGGTATCGGCAACCCCGAGAGCTACCACCGCATGATCATGACGCTGCGCGTGGGCGACCGCATCGGCCAGCGCGATGCCATCGCCCAGTTGGTGTGCATGCAATACCAGCGCAACGACATGGACTTTGCGCGCGGCAACTTCCGTGTGCGCGGCGACACCATCGACGTGTTCCCGGCGGAGCATTCCGAGCTGGCGCTGCGCATCGAGCTGTTTGACGATGAAATCGAGAGCCTGCAGCTGTTCGATCCGCTCACCGGGCGGGTGCGCCAGAGCATTGCGCGCTTTACGGTGTACCCGGGCAGCCACTACGTCACGCCACGCGACCAGGTGCTGTTGGCGGTCGAGGCCATCAAACTGGAGCTGGCCGAGCGCCTGAAGCAGTTGGTGGGTGATGGCAAGCTGGTCGAAGCCCAGCGGCTGGAGCAGCGCACCCGTTTTGATCTGGAAATGCTCAGCGAAGTGGGGCACTGCAAAGGCATCGAGAACTACTCGCGCCACCTCTCGGGCACGGCGCCGGGCGATCCGCCCAGCACGTTGACCGACTACCTGCCCAAAGATGCGCTGATGTTTCTGGATGAAAGCCACCAGATGATGGGCCAGCTCAGTGCCATGTACAACGGCGACCGTTCGCGCAAGACCACGCTGGTCGAATATGGCTTTCGGTTGCCCAGCGCGCTGGACAACCGCCCGCTCAAGCTGGAGGAGTTTGAGCAGCGCATGCGCCAGGTGGTGTTCGTCTCAGCCACCCCGGCAGACT
This sequence comes from Simplicispira metamorpha, assembly GCF_004341365.1. Lineage (GTDB taxonomy): Bacteria > Pseudomonadota > Gammaproteobacteria > Burkholderiales > Burkholderiaceae_C > Simplicispira > Simplicispira metamorpha. Next base: position 121,553 of record NZ_SLXH01000006.1, read on the forward strand.
ACGAAAAGCAGCACGCCAGCAAAGTGGTGGAGCAGGTGGTACGCCCCACCGGGCTGGTCGATCCGCTGGTGCAGGTGCGCCCGGCGGCCACGCAGGTCGATGATGTGTTGCAGGAGATTCGTCTGCGTGTAGAGCGCCAGGAGCGCGTGCTCATTACCACCCTGACCAAGCGCATGGCCGAGCAATTGACCGATTACCTGAGCGACAACGGTGTCAAGGTGCGCTACTTGCACAGCGATGTGGACACCGTGGAGCGCGTGGAAATCATCCGTGACCTGCGCCTGGGCGCGTTTGATGTGCTGGTGGGCATCAACCTGTTGCGCGAGGGGCTGGATATTCCCGAGGTGTCGCTGGTGGCGATTCTGGATGCCGACAAGGAGGGCTTTTTGCGCTCCGAGCGCAGTCTGATCCAGACCATTGGCCGCGCCGCGCGCAATTTGAGCGGCCAGGCCATTTTGTATGCCGACCGCATCACGGCGTCCATGGAAAAAGCCATCGGCGAGACGGAACGTCGGCGCGCTAAACAGATCACACACAACGAAAAGCTGGGAATTACGCCGCGCAGCATTGTCAAGCAAGTAAAAGACCTGATTGACGGTGTTTACAGCGAAAAAGCGGGCAAAGATGCGGCCCGCATGGAGCAGGAGGCGATGCAGCGCGCCCAGGTAGAAGACATGTCAGAGAAAGAGGTGGCCCGCGAAATCAAGCGCTTGGAAAAGCAAATGCTGGAGCATGCGCGCAACCTGGAGTTTGAGCAGGCAGCGCGCCTGCGCGACCAGTTGGCGCTGCTGAAAGAGCGTGCTTTTGGCGCCCACGGCAGTGACCCGATGGCCAGCGCCTAGAAAGCCCCCGGCAGTGTGTGTGAATGCGACCTGACAGCGTCAAATGTGACTGTAAAGTCACTTTATCCGACAAAAATAATGGGGATTGTGCTATACTGTGGTCAAACACTCAACCAATGCCCTGCGATGAACGTCTGCGCCGACAAGGCAGCGTGATGGGCTGAGACGGTACTGCTGCGGTTATCCACGGCAAGCGGTATTTCCTGAACCAACAAGCCAAAAAAGGAGCTTGCGATGCGCCTCACCACCAAAGGCCGCTTTGCGGTCACTGCCATGATTGACCTGGCCCTGCGCCAGAACAACGGCCCTGTCACGCTGGCAGCCATCAGCCAACGCCAACGCATTTCCCTGTCGTATCTGGAGCAGCTGTTTGGCAAACTGCGCCGCCATGAGCTGGTCGAGTCCACCCGGGGCCCCGGCGGCGGCTACACGCTGGCACGCAAGGCCACCGACATCACTGTGGCCGACATCATCGTGTCGGTGGACGAGCCCATTGACTCCACCCAGTGCGGTGGCAAAGAAAACTGCCTGGGCGAAACCGGCCGTTGCATGACGCACGACCTGTGGGCTTCGCTGAACCAACGCATGGTCGAGTTTCTGGATGCCGTCACGCTGCAAAAACTGGTGGAAGACCAGTTGGCCAAGGGTGTGCAGATTGAAGAAAAACCGGCAGTGCGCCGCGCCATTTCCACCACGCCGGTGGTCAAGCCCATCCGTGTGAACGCGCCCAATTCGGTGTTCGCCCTGGGCAACGTTTTCGCCAAGTCCTGATAGCGCAGTGGTGCCAGCGCGCGGCCACCAGGCCAGCGCTGCCCTGCGAGATTGCTTTTCACTTTCTTCTGTTTTGCCAGCCAGAACCTTTCACTGAGCCAGCCATGGACACGACACCGCACTTCCCCATTTACCTTGATTACGGCGCCACCACGCCCGTCGATCCGCGCGTCGTGGACGCCATGATCCCGTGGCTGCGCGAGCACTTTGGCAACCCCGCATCCCGCAGCCACGCTTGGGGCTGGGAGGCCGAAGCCGCCGTTGAAAAAGCCCGCGAGCAAGTGGCTGACCTGATTGGCGCCGATCCGCGCGAAATCGTCTGGACCAGCGGCGCTACCGAGTCCAATAACCTCGCCATCAAGGGCGCAGCGCAGTTCTACAAAGGCAAGGGCAAGCACCTGATCACCGTCAAGACCGAGCACAAAGCCGTGCTGGACGTGATGCGTGAACTGGAGCGCCAGGGCTTTGAAGTGACCTATCTGGATGTCCAGGAAAACGGCTTGCTGGATTTTGAGGTGCTCAAGGCCGCCATCCGCCCCGACACCATCCTGATCAGCGTCATGTTCGTGAACAACGAGATTGGCGTGATCCAGGACATCCCGGCCATTGGTGCGCTGTGCCGTGAGAAGTGCATCATCTTCCACGTCGATGCGGCCCAGGCCACTGGCAAGATCGAGATCGACCTGAAAACCCTGCCCGTGGATTTGATGAGCCTGGCCTCGCACAAAACCTACGGCCCCAAGGGTATCGGCGCGCTGTATGTGCGCCGCAAGCCCCGCGTGCGCCTGGAAGCCCAAATGCACGGCGGTGGCCATGAGCGCGGTATGCGCTCGGGTACGCTGCCCACCCACCAGTGCGTGGGCATGGGCGAGGCCTTCCGCTTGGCCAAAGAAGAAATGGCGCAAGACCTGGCCAAGGCCCAGGCCCTGCACCAGCGCCTGCTGGACGGCCTGAAAGACATCGAGCAGGTCTTCATCAATGGCGACACGGCGCGCCGCGTGCCGCACAACCTGAACATGAGCTTCAACTTTGTCGAGGGCGAGTCGCTGATCATGGGCATCAAGGGGTTGGCGGTGTCGTCAGGCTCGGCCTGCACCTCGGCCAGCCTGGAGCCCAGCTACGTGCTGCGCGCGCTGGGCCGCAGCGACGAGCTGGCCCACAGCAGCCTGCGCATGACCATTGGCCGCTTCTCCACCGAGGAGGAGATTGATTACGCCATCGGCACCATCCGCGAAAACGTGGCCAAGCTGCGCGAACTCAGTCCGCTGTGGGAGATGTTCCAGGATGGTGTAGACCTCAGCACCATCCAGTGGGCAGCCCACTAATAATATGTATCAAATTGGCCTCTAGACCTTGCGCAGCAAGCGCTAGTAGCTATTAATAAAGGAGTAAATCATGGCCTATTCCGACAAAGTGATTGACCACTATGAAAACCCGCGCAACGTGGGTTCGTTTGACAAGGGCGACGAATCGGTCGGCACCGGCATGGTCGGCGCACCTGCCTGCGGCGACGTGATGAAGCTGCAAATCAAGGTCAACCCTGACACCGGCGTCATCGAAGACGCACGCTTCAAGACCTATGGCTGTGGCTCTGCCATCGCCTCATCGTCCCTGGTGACGGAGTGGGTCAAGGGCAAGACGCTGGACGAAGCGGCTGCGCTGAAAAACAGCGAAATCGCCGAAGAACTGGCGCTGCCGCCAGTGAAGATCCACTGCTCGATCCTGGCCGAAGACGCCATCAAGGCCGCAGTGCAAGACTACAAGGCCAAGCACGGCGCCGCAGCGCCTGCCGCTGCCTGACGCCATGGCCATCACGCTGACTGAAGCAGCAGCCCGGCATGTCAGCCGCTACCTGGCCCGGCGCGGCCAGGGGCTGGGTGTGCGGTTGGGCGTCAAGACCAGTGGCTGCTCGGGCTTGGCCTACAAGCTGGAGTATGTGGACGAGGCCGCGCCCGAAGACCTGGTGTTTGAAAACCATGGCGTCAAGGTGTTGATCGACCCGAAAAGCCTGGCCTACATCGATGGTACCGAACTGGATTTTGTGCGCGAGGGCCTCAATGAAGGCTTTCGCTTCAACAACCCCAACGAGCGCGACCGCTGCGGCTGCGGAGAAAGCTTCCGGGTTTGAGCAAAATTTGCCTGCAACCTTTGTGCAAAACCGCCACCGCGCACCGTGCTGGCGGTTTTTTTATGACCTATGAACCTGCAATCTGACGATTTTGCGTTGTTTGGCGTGCCCCAGCGCTTTGCCCAGGAGCGCAGTGCGCTCGATGCACGCTGGAAAGAACTACAGCGCGAAGTGCACCCTGACCGCTTTGCGGCCCAGGGCGCCGCTGCGCAGCGCGTGGCCATGCAGTGGTCGGTGCGCATCAACGAGGCCTACCAGCGCATCAAAGACCCGCAGCGCCGTGCCGCCTACCTGTGCGAACTGAACGGCGCGCCCATCCGTGCCGAAGACAACACCACCATGCCAGCGCAGTTTCTGATGCAGCAAATGGAATGGCGCGAGGCACTGGACGAGGCCGATAGCGCCGCCGCGCTCGACGCCCTGGAAGGCGAAGTGCGCCAGGCGCGCCAGGATGCACTGGAGCGCTGTGCCACGTTGATCGACGAGCAGCACGACTACACCGCCGCTGCCCAGCAGGTCAGAGCCCTCATGTTCATTGCGCGTTTTGCCCAGGACATAGAGCGCCGCCAAGACCTGCTGGGACAATAACGACCTTCTCTCTACCCACACCAGAAAAAATCCATGGCGCTGTTGCAGATTTCCGAACCCGGCCAGTCCCCCGACCCGCACCAACGGCGCATTGCCGTCGGTATTGACCTGGGCACCACGCACTCTTTGGTGGCTGCGGTGCGCAATGGCGTTGCCGAGTGTCTGCCCGACGATGCAGGCCGGGTGCTGTTGCCCTCCATCGTGCGCTACCTTGAAGGCGGCAAGCGCCAGATTGGCCACGACGCCGCTGCTGCCCAGACGGAAGATGCGCGCAACACCATCGTCTCGGTCAAGCGCTTCATGGGACGCGGACTGGCGGACATCGACCATGCCGACAAGCTGCCCTACGACTTTGCTAACGGCAGTACGGATGCTGGCGCAGGGCAAGGCGGCATGGTCAGCCTGGCCACGGCGGGCGGCGTGAAGTCGCCGGTGGAAATCAGCGCCGACATCCTGGCCACGCTGCGCTACCGTGCCGAAGACACCTTCAACGACGACCTGTACGGCGCCGTCATCACCGTGCCTGCCTACTTTGACGATGCCCAGCGCCAAGCCACCAAGGATGCCGCCCAGCTCGCGGGCATCCACCTGCTGCGCCTGATCAACGAGCCCACGGCTGCGGCCATTGCCTATGGCCTGGACAACGCCAGCGAAGGCGTCTATGCCGTGTACGACCTGGGCGGTGGCACGTTTGACATCTCCATCCTGCGCTTGACGCAGGGCGTGTTCGAGGTGATTTCCACCGGCGGCGATTCCTCCTTGGGTGGCGATGACTACGACAGTGCGCTGGCCGACTGGGTGTTGCAGCAACTGGGCTTGCAGGTGAGCACGCCAGCCGATAAAGCCGCTGCGCGTTTGGCTTCCCGGGCTTGCAAAGAGGCTTTGACTGCTACTGAAAGCATAGCTTATAGCGCACATCTGGCGGGCGTTACAGTGCAATTTGATGTCAAACGTGCTGACTTTGAGGCTGCCACAGCGCACCTCACTGCGCGCTCGCTGGCGGCGGTGCGCCGGGCGCTGCGCGATGCCCAGCTCAGCCCCGCCGAGGTGCAGGGCGTGGTCATGGTGGGCGGCTCCACGCGCATGCCGCAGGTGCAGCGCGCCGTGGGCGAATTTTTTGGCCGCACGCCCCTGACCAACCTGAACCCCGATGAAGTGGTGGCGCTGGGTGCGGCCATCCAGGCTAATCAGCTGGCGGGCAACAACACAGCGGGCGATTTGCTGCTGCTGGACGTGATTCCGCTCTCCTTGGGCATTGAAACCATGGGCGGTCTGGTCGAGCGCATTGTGTCGCGCAATGAAACCATTCCCACCGCCAAGGCGCAGGACTTCACCACCTACAAAGACGGCCAGACCGCGCTGGCGCTGCATGTGCTGCAGGGCGAGCGTGACCTGGTGCAAGACTGCCGCAGCCTGGCGCGTTTTGAGCTGCGTGGCATTCCGCCCATGGCGGCGGGGGCGGCGCGCATCCGCGTCACTTTCACGGTGGATGCTGACGGCCTGCTGTCTGTCAGTGCCAAAGAGCAGGTCAGTGGCGTCGAGGCGCACATCGACGTCAAGCCGTCTTATGGGTTGAGCGACGACCAAGTCGCCCAAATGCTGCAAGACGGTTTTGCCACCGCCGCCCAAGACATCCAGGCGCGCGCGTTGGTAGAGGCCCGGGTGGATGCCGACCGCATGCTGATGGCCACCCAAAGCGCACTTGACGCCGATGGCGACTTGTTGTCGGACATGGAGCGTGCCGCCATCGACGCCCTGATGGCCGCCCTGCGCAGCCAGCAAACCAGCCAGGACGCCGCTGCCATCGAGGCCGCTACGCAGGCCCTGGCCCATGGCACCGAAGCCTTTGCCGCGCAGCGCATGAACCGTGGCATCCGCGCGGCGCTTGCGGGCAAGAACGTGCAAAGCCTGTAACCCTTCTCACCCCTGCAAAACACGTTATGCCCGTCATCAAAATCCTGCCCCACCCCGAATACTGCCCCGCTGGCGCTGAAATCACCGCCCCCGCAGGCACCTCCATTTGCGAGGCCCTGCTGGAGCACCACATCAACATCGAGCACGCCTGCGACATGAGCTGTGCCTGCACGACCTGCCATGTGATCGTGCGCGAGGGGTTCCAGACGCTCAATGCGCCCGAAGAAGAAGAGGAAGACCTGCTTGACCGTGCCTGGGGCCTGGAGCCGCAGTCGCGCCTGAGCTGCCAGGCCATTCTGGCGGGCGCGAATGTGACGGTGGAAATCCCCAAATACTCCATCAACCACGCCAAGGAAAACCACTGACATGGTGCGGCAGATTGTTCTGGATACGGAAACCACCGGCCTGTCGGCTGAGGGCGGCGACCGTATCATTGAAATCGGCTGTGTTGAGCTGGTGGCGCGCAAGCTCACCGGCAACAACAAGCACTTTTATCTGAACCCGGGGCGCGACAGCCACCCGGATGCGCTGCGTATCCACGGCATCAGCAATGAATTTTTGAAGGACAAGCCGCCCTTCAGTGCCGTGGTTGATGAGCTGATGGCGTACCTGCAAGGCGCTGAAATCATCATCCACAACGCCGCGTTTGACGTGGGCTTTCTCAACAAAGAGCTGGAGCTGACGGGCCGAGCACCTTTTCGCGATTTTGTCGAAGAGGTGACCGACACCTTGGTCATGGCCAAGGAGATGTACCCGGGCAAACGCAATTCGCTCGACGCGTTGTGTGACCGCCTGGGCGTGGACAACTCGGGCCGCACCCTGCACGGCGCGCTGCTGGATGCGGAACTGCTGGCCGATGTGTACATCAACCTCACCCGTGGGCAGGATGCGCTGCTCATTGCCGACGAGGTAGCAGAAGGTGCACAGGCGCTCAGCGTGGTCAGTGGCATCGATTTGCGTGGCATTGCATTGCCCGTGCTGCACGCCAGTGAAGAGGAGGCTGCTTCCCATGAGGGCGTGCTGGCCCAGATCGACAAAGCCTGTGGTGGCAAAACAATTTTTCGGTCCATTCAGAACGCCGAAAAAACTGTGCCATAATTGCGGGCTGTCACGATGACACGGGTGATTAGCTCAGCGGTAGAGCACTGCCTTCACACGGCAGGGGTCACATGTTCGATCCATGTATCACCCACCATGTTTTCAGTTTTTGACAGTCCTCGTGAATTTCACGACGGGTGATTAGCTCAGCGGTAGAGCACTGCCTTCACACGGCAGGGGTCACATGTTCGATCCATGTATCACCCACCAATTCAACCCTTGCAGGCCTTGTGTCTGCAAGGGTTTTTTAATTTCTGGTTTTCGGGTTGCTGCTATTGATTTCGCTAAGATGAGCGTGCGTTGCGAAGCCATGTGCACAGTGCGTGGTTCGTAGCCCATTTATTTTCTAACGAAAGGCTTGTATGACGAACTCCGTTTCCGACACCATTTCCAGCACCCAGACTGAACTGGAAAAACTGGTCGCCGATTTGCGTGGATTGTTGTCCAGCAAAGACCTCGACAGCGTGCCTGAAATCAAAGTTCTGCGCCAACGTCTGGACGATGGTATGCACAACGTTCGCGATGCAGCAGTCCATGCGGCGCAGGAAGCTGCGCGCCAAGCCAAGGACGCTGCCCGTGCTGCCGATCGCTATGCACACGATGAACCATGGCGTGTGGCTGGTGCCGCTATGGCGGTGGGCGCTTTGGTTGGTTTTCTGCTTGCGCGCCGCTGATCGGGGGCGACGGATCGCGCTCCATCGTGCGGTCTTGCCAATCTTCAAGGAGGCCGCCATATGAACTGGATTTCCATGCTTGGTCTGGAAGCCTTTGTGGCACGTTGGCGCGCTTCACTGATTGAAGGCGCCATCGCCGCAGAGGACAGGCTGGAGCTGGCGCACTTGGAGTGGCAGGAGCAGAAAAGGCGTTTGCGCTATTTGCTGGTGCTGACCATTTTGGTTGCTGGTCTGACCGTGGTAGCCCTCATCTTGTTGTCATTGGCCCTGATGGTTCATTTCTGGGATACGCCGCAGCGCATCTTGGTCGCTTGGCTGGTGGCTGGTGGCTGGCTTCTGTTGTGGGGTGCAGCAATGTGGGCCTTGGTGTCTATGGTGCACCAGGCAGGCAGTGCTTTTGCTCTGACACGCCGTGAACTGCTTCAGGACTGGCGTGGCATCAAGGAGCAGCTGTGAATATGCCGATTCCCATGGTTAAAAAACCGCTGCTGCCTACAGCAGAGCAGCAGCGTGTGCTGGCGCGCATTGCAGCCCAGCGTGAGCGTCTGGCTGCACGCAGAAGCCAGCGGTCGCAGTCGTTGGCCGCTGCGGTGAGAACCGGTCAAGGCGCCTTGCCCGAGACTTTGGTGTTGCGCCTGATGGTGTTTGTGAAACAACATCCTGTGGCCGTCGCTGCATTGGCAGGTGTTGCTCTGGCTGCTGGTCCTCGGCGGCTGGTGCGTTGGGCCAGTGTGGTGTGGCCCTTGGTGGTGCGATTGCGCTCTCGTTGATATTTTGAGCACTACAGGCGCCTTTGGGGCGCCTGTTCTTTGGTGGTTACGCCATCGTCTTGATCGCCTGTGCGGCTTTGCTGACCAAAGCCGGTCCTTCGTAGATCAATCCGGTGTAGATCTGCACCACATCGGCTCCGGCACGTATTTTGGCCACGGCGGCGTCGGCGCTCATGATGCCACCCACGCCGATGATGGGGAAGCGGCTACCCAAGGCAGCACGCAGTTGGCGAATCACCTGGTTGCTCGCTTCCAGCACCGGCGCACCGCTCAAGCCACCAGTTTCATTGGCATGGCGCAACCCCTGCACGGCGCTGCGCCCAATCGTGGTGTTGGTGGCAATCACGCCATCCATGCCATGGCGCTCCAGTGTCGAGGCGATGACTGCTACCTGTGCCTCGTCCAAATCCGGTGCAATCTTGACAAAAATAGGCACCCGCCGAGCTTGTGTGCCACCTTTGCCATCGGGGCGGGTGTACTGGCGGGCGAGCACCTCGCGCCGCTCCGCAATGGCGCCCAGCAGGCTGTCCAGCGCCGCATCGCTTTGCAGGGCGCGCAAATTTTGGGTGTTGGGGGAGCTGATGTTGACCGTAACGTAGTCTGCGTGGGGGTACACACCATCCAGACAGGTCAGGTAGTCTGCCGTCGCATTCTCGATAGGGGTGGCCGCGTTTTTGCCGATATTCAGGCCCAGCAGCATGGGGTGACGGCGTTTTTGCGTGCGGAACTTCGCTTGTTGCACGTTGCGTACAAAGGCGTTCAGTCCGTCGTTGTTGAAGCCCAACCGGTTGATCAGCGCTTTGGCCTCAGGTAAACGAAACATGCGTGGCTTGGGGTTGCCTGGTTGGGGCTTGGGCGTTACGGTGCCCACTTCCACAAAGCCAAAACCCATGGCGCCCAGCGCATCAATACAGCGGGCATTCTTGTCCAGGCCTGCAGCCATGCCAACACGGTTTGGAAAAGTCAGGCCCGCCAGTTCAATCGGGTCATCCACCGTTTCGTTGCACCAGGCCCATTGCAGGGGGGTGCCTTGGCCGCGGGAAAGCATGTCCATGGTGAGGTCGTGGGCGGCTTCGGCGTCCATGCCAAACAAAAAGGGGCGGGTGAGGGCGTAGGGAATCAGTGACATGGGGATAATTCAGGGTTCACCCCCGATTCTCTCCCATGACGACCACTTCTTCCCCCCTGACCCAAGACGAACTCAAGGCCATGGTTGGCCAAGCCGCACTGCGCTATATCGCCCCCGGTGACATTGTGGGCGTGGGCACCGGCTCCACGGTCAACAAGTTCATTGATGCGCTGGCTACCATTAAAGACCAGGTTCGCGCCGCCGTTTCCAGCTCGGAAGCCAGCACTGCGCGCCTCCAGGCCATCGGCATTCCCGTACTGGATGCCAATGCGGTCGAGCAGTTGTCGGTGTATGTCGATGGCGCTGACGAAATCGATGGCCATGGTTACATGATCAAAGGTGGTGGTGCGGCGCTGACGCGCGAAAAAATCGTTGCTGCGCTGGCGCAGCGCTTTGTGTGCATTGCCGATGAGTCCAAGCGGGTGGCCACGCTGGGGCAATTTCCGCTGCCTGTTGAAGTCATTCCCATGGCCGCCCAGCAGATTGCACGCCGGTTTGCCGCCCTGGGTGGACAGGCCACTTTGCGGCTGAAAGATGGTCAGCCACTGGTTACCGATAACGGCCAGCATATTTTGGATGTGCATGGTCTGCGCATTACCGACCCGCTGGCGTTCGAGTCTGCGGTGAACCAGTGGCCTGGTGTGGTGACAGTAGGCGTTTTTGCACACCAGAAAGCCTCGGTGTGCCTTTTGGGTACGGCCAGCGGCGTGGAAACTCTGACGTATTGAGTGTTCCGATGCCCGCTTGGGCATCGCCGTCCCCCGCGTTCTCAGAAGCGTATGCCTGCCGGGTTGCTGGGTGCGGGGCCTTGCGCAGGCAGTGGCATTCCTGTGTTGGGTGGCGCTGGTGTGCGGTCTTCGTTGGGCCGCGCCGCAGGCTCGGCGCGTTTGATTGCTACCAAAGGCGTGGCCGCCGGGCGACGGTAGCTGGGCGGTAACTGCGACTGCGTGGGGTAACCCGCCGCGTTCAGGTACTGCGTCCACTCGCTGTCAGAGAAGCCTTGCAGCTGTTGGTTGCCGATGGAGCCAAACGGCAAACTGGTGTTGCCGCTCAGCCGTTTGAGTGCTTCGATGTCCTCGTTGCTGCCGACAGTGCGTTCTGTGAACGGGATGCCCCGGCTGACCAGCATGCTGCGTGCGCTGGCGCAGGGCGCACAGTCGGCAGCCGTGTACAGCGTGACGGGAAAGCGTGCGGCAATCTGGCCCAACGCATAAGGCAGGGTCGACCCTGCCCCACTATCCTGCACCGTGGCTGCACGCCCCTCTGCGGCTACCGGTGCCTCATTGCTGGGGGAGCGGTCAGAGAAGGTGACTTTGCCGTCGGGGCCGACGATGCGGTAAACCTGCTGTGCCTGGGCTGTGCCAGCCCCGGCCAGCAAGCCCAGCGCCGCAGCCACTGCCAAGGTGTGGGAAAAGAAATGCATGGGTTGTCTCCAGAAATAGCGGCAACGGGCACGCCACGCCAAGGTGCTGTGCTATGGCCTGATCAGGCCATGCCCTGGTGGCGCAACAATGCGTCCAGGCTGGGCTCGCGGCCCCGGAAGGCTTTGAATGACTCCATGGCCGGGCGGCTGCCGCCTGCTTCCAGAATGGCTTGGCGGTAGCGGCGGCCCGTCTCGGCGTTGGGGGTGCCATCTGCGGCGGCGGTTTCTTCAAAGGCGGCGTAGGCATCGGCACTAAGCACTTCAGCCCACTTGTAGCTGTAATACCCTGCCGCGTAGCCACCAGCAAAGATGTGGCTGAAAGTGTGCGCAGTGCGGCTGAACGCCGGTGGTTGCAGTACAGCGACTTCGGCGCGCACCAGCTCCAGCAGGGGCATGAAATCTTGTGCCGGGTCATGCTCGGTGTGCAGCAGCATGTCGAACAGCGAGAACTCGATCTGGCGCAGCGTCTGCATGCCGCTCTGGAAGTTCTTGGCTGCAATCATCTTGTCGAACAGGGCGCGTGGCAGCGGTTCGCCGGTGTCGGCGTGGGCAGTCATGTGCTTGAGCACATCCCACTCCCAGCAGAAGTTTTCCATGAACTGGCTGGGCAGTTCTACGGCATCCCATTCCACGCCGCCAATGCCCGATACGTCGCGCTCGTTCACCTGGGTCAGCATGTGGTGCAGGCCGTGGCCAAATTCATGGAACAGCGTGATCACATCGTCGTGGGTGAGCAGGGCGGGCTTGCCGTCCACACCGCTGGCAAAGTTGCACACCAGATGCGCCACCGGGGTTTGCAACTGGCCGTTGTCCGGGCGCAGCCAACGGGTGCGCACATCGTCCATCCAGGCGCCGCCACGCTTGCCGTTGCGCGCAGGCAAATCCAGGTAGAACTGGCCGACCAGCTGGCCATCGCGCTCGATGCGGTAGAACTCCACCGCCGGGTGCCACACTGGCGCCTGGTCGCGGCGGATGGCCACTTCAAACAGCGTTTCAATGATCTTGAACAGACCCGCCAGCACTTTGGGCGCCGGGAAGTATTGGCGCAGCTCCTGCTCGCTGAAGGCGTAGCGCGCTTCTTTGAGCTTTTCTGCCACATACGGCCAGTCCCAGGGCTGGGGGTCTGGCAAATTCAGGTGTTCGGCGGCAAAGGCGCGCAAATCGGCCACGTCTTTTTCAGCGTAAGGCCGGGCCCGTTGGGCCAGATCGCGCAAAAACGCAATGACCTGTGCGGGCGACTCGGCCATCTTGGGCACCACCGAGACTTCGCCAAAGTTGACGTAGCCCAGCAGTTGGGCTTCTTCCTGGCGCAGGGCCAGGATTTCGCGGATGAAGCCGGTGTTGTCGAATTGCAGCGCCTCTGCCGGGGCCTGGTCGGAGGCGCGGGTGACGTAGGCGCGGTACAGCGTGGCGCGCAGGGCGCTGCTGTGCGCAAACTGCATCACCGGCAGGTAGCAGGGCATCTTCAGCGTGAGTTGGTAGCCGTCTTTGCCCAGGGCCTGGGCGGCAGCGCGGGCGGTGCGTTGCACGTCGTCGGGCAGGCCAGCGACTTCGTCGGCGCTGGCGTAGTAGGTGTAGGCGTCGGTGGCATCGAGTGCGTTTTCGCTGAATTTTTGCTGCAACTCGGCCATGCGCTCCTGGATTTGCGCGAACCGCTCTTTGTCAGCGCCCGTCAGTTCAGCGCCCGAGAGCACAAAGTTGCGCACGGCATTGCGGTGCGCCTGGCGCTGTTCGCTGTTGAGCAGCGCCGGATCCATGGCTTTGTATTTGGCGTAAAGGCGCTCGTCGGCGCCCAAGCGCGTCCAGAAATCGGTGACGCGCGGCAGGGCCTCGTTGTAGGCGGCGCGCAGTTCGGGCGTATCGGCCACGCTGTTGAGGTGGCTTACGGCCCCCCAGGCCCGGCCCAGCGCCTCGGTGGCTACATCCAGCACCTGCGCCATGGCATTCCAGCGGGCGGGAAAATCGGGCGCAGTGACGGTTTCCAGGGCTGCATTGGCGCGCTCCAGTAGCACGTCCATGGCGGGCGCCACGTCAGCGGGGGTGATGCGATCGAACGCGGGCAGGTCGGTGAAGGCGAGGAGGGGATTGCTCATGCGGGGTCAGATGGCGTTGCCGCGCATCAGTTCAATACGAAGGGCCGTGGCGGATGAAAAATGGCGCGCAGATTTCAGCCTGCCGCAGCGCGCTCGGCCGCCTCCAGGGTGTTGACCAGCAGCATGGTGATGGTCATGGGGCCTACGCCGCCGGGCACCGGGGTGATGTAGCCCGCCACTGCCTTGACGCCATCAAAGTCCACATCGCCGCAGAGCTTGCCTTCATCGTTGCGGTTCATGCCCACGTCAATCACCACGGCGCCGGGCTTGACCATGTCAGCAGTGAGCACGTTGCGCTTGCCCACGGCGGCGACCACGATGTCTGCCTGGCGCGTCATGGCGGCCAGATCAAAGGTGCCGCTGTGGCAGACGGTGACGGTGGCGTTGGCTGCCAGCAGCATCATGGCCATGGGTTTGCCGACGATGTTGCTGCGGCCAATCACGACCGCGTGCTTGCCGCGCAAATCCTTCATGCCGATGGATTCGAGCATCTTCATGCAGCCATAGGGTGTGCAGGCTTTGAAGCCGACTTCGCCCACCATCAGCGCACCCGCGCTGGCTACGTGGAAGCCGTCCACGTCCTTCAGCGGCGAGATGGCTTCAATCACTTTGTGGTCGTCGATGTGCGCAGGCAGTGGCAGTTGCACCAGGATGCCGTGGATGGCCGGGTCGTTGTTCAGCGCCTCGACGCGGGCCAGCAGCTCGGCTTCGCTCAGGCTGGCGTCGTATTTCTCCAGCACCGAGTGCAGGCCGGCCTCTTCGCAGGCTTTGACTTTGTTGCGCACATAAACCTGGCTGGCGGGGTTGTCGCCCACCAGCACCACGGCCAGGCCGGGGGTGGTGCCGCGCGCGCGCAAGGCGGCTGCGCGCTGGGCCACTTCGGTGCGCAGTTGGCGCGAGAGGGCGTTGCCGTCAATCAGTTGGGCTGTCATTTGAGAATTCCAATGAAAATAGGCTCTAGCGCTTACGTGGTGAGCGCTAGCAGCTATGAAAAAAGGAGCTTTCGCCCCTCAGGCCTTGGGTGCGTTTTGCCCCAGGGCAATCTTGAGCAAATCGGCCACGGTGTTGGCGCCGAGCTTTTCCATGATGTTGGCGCGGTGCGCTTCCACCGTTTTGATGCTGATGCCCAGATCGTCGGCGATCTGCTTGTTCAGGCGGCCAGCGACGATGCGTTCCAGCACCTGGGCTTCGCGGGTGGTGAGCTTGGAGAGCAGAGCGTCGCGGCTGGCGGCCTGCTGGTGGCCGGTGAAAGCCTCGCGGGCATGCTCCAGCATGCGTTCGACCAGTCCTACCAGTTCTTCTTCATTGAACGGCTTCTGGATGAAGTCCAACGCGCCCTTCTTCATGGTGTTCACGGCCATGGGCACATCGCCGTGGCCGGTGATGAAGACGATGGGCAGCGGCGACTTGCGCTCGATCAGCCGGTCTTGCAGCTCCAGCCCGGTCATGCCGCCCATGCGGATGTCCACGATCAGGCAGGCCACTTCGCGCTGGTCGTAGCGCGCCAGAAAGGATTCGGCCGAATCAAAGCAGCGTACCCGGTAGTCCTTTCCTTCGAGCAGCCATTGCAGCGAATCGCGCACGGCCTCGTCATCGTCGACTACGTAAACAGTGCCTTTTTTCGGAATCAAACTCATGCAATTGTCCTTGGGGGGTGTGCGTTTGCTACAAGATTTGTAGTGTCACTGGGAGGTGCAGCAAGCGGAAGCCAGAATGAAAACCGGCACCCCGTGACCTCCGAACCATTGTAGAGGTTCTGCGCCTGCATTCTCCCTTGGTGGGATTCGACGATGCTGCGGCACAAATTCAGTCCCATGCCCATGCCTTCTTGCTTGGTGGAGAAGAAGGCTTCGAACAGGCGCTCTAGCACCTCTGCGGCCAGGCCCTGGCCGGTGTCCTGCACAGAAAATTCCACCACCTCCTGGCCATCGACCTGCTTGGGCACCACGCGCAGCTCTACGCTGCGACCGGCTGGGGGGCGGCGCGCCTGGGCAATCGATTCGGCGGCGTTTTTCATCAGGTTGATCAGCACCTGCTCGATCAGAATGGAGTCGGCCATGACCGGGGGCAGGCGCGCTGCCACATGGTGGGTCAGGCGCACGTTGTGCCGGCGCAGTTCGATGTCGGCCAGCTCCACGGCTTCGGCCACCATGCTGGCCACGTCGGCCAACTGGCGGTTGGGCTCGCTTTTTTTCACGAAGTCGCGGATGCGCTGGATGATCTGGCCCGCGCGCTGGGCTTGGTGGGCGGTTTTTTCCAGCGCCGTCAGCAGGGTTTCCTGCGTGATCTGGCCGCTGTGGATGCGCGAGATGATGCCGCTGCAATAGTTGTTGATGGCGGTGAGCGGCTGGTTGAGTTCGTGCGCCACGCTGGAGGCCATCTCGCCCATGGTGATGAGGCGGCTGACCGACTGGGCGCGTTCGGTCTGGCGCGCAGCCTGCTCTTCGGCCTGGCGCCGGGGCGTGATGTCGGTGGCAATCACCATCTGCGCCAGGCGCCCGTCCACCCAACTGAGGTAGCGTGAGCGCACCTCCAGCCATTTGCCCAGATCGGGCAGGTAGATTTCGGCGTTTTCTGAGTGCGCGCTGGTCAGGGAGTCGGCAGGCAGGCCCATCAGGCCGTCTTCGTCATCGGCTCCGCTGGCGCTGGTGGAGGGCAGCACCCCCGCCTGTGCCACCAGCTGCAAGTGCCCCACCGTTTGTGAGCCAAACCACTGGCGGTAGAGCTTGTTGGCAAACAGCAGCTCCTCGCTGCCCAGCGGCGCTACGGACACCGATGCGTCCAGCGCTTCGAGCACGATGGTGAAGCGCTCGTGCGAGGCTGAGAGCTGCTCGCGGATGCGGTTGGGCTCGGTGATGTCGGTCATCGATGTCATCCAGCCCGTTTGCTGGCCGCGTGCGTCGATCAGGGGCGAGACGTACAGCCGTGCGTCAAACAGCGCACCGCTTTTGCGCCGCACCCGCACCTGAAAGCCGCCGGGCATGGTTTTGCCGCTCAGCTCGTCCTTCAGGTGGTTTTGCAATTGCTCGTGGTCAGACTCGGGCCAGTAAGAGTAGGGCGGTACTTGCCCCACCAGCTCGGCCTCGCTCCAGCCCGTCATCTGGCAGAAGGCGGCGTTCACGTAGGTGATGCGGCCTTGCAGGTCAAGGGCGCGCATGCCGGTGAGCACGGAGTTTTCCATGGCGCGGCGGAAATTGGTTTCTGCCACCAGCGCCAGCTGCGTCTGCATGCGCCGACGGGTGTGGCGCCAGGTGGCAATCAGCATCCAGGCCGTCATGGCGCTGAGCGTGACGACCAGCCAGAACAGGCCGCTGCCCACCACCCCCAGCGAGGTGCGGTACGCCTGGGCCCGCAGCACCAGGCCGTTGCCTACGGGCGAGACAGGCACTTCGTAGGCATTGGCGTGGGCACTCCACGGCAGCCATTGGGCAGAGCGGTGGCGCGGCGCCAGCGGTGTGCCCGCCAGCACTTGTCCTTTGGCGTCCAGCAGTGTGACTGCGTAGCGCGCCAGCACCTCGGTGGGCGTGCCGTAGCGCAGCAGGCTGTCGATGGAGTATTCGCCCAGCACCACGCCGCCAAACTGGCCTTGCACGTTGATGGGCACTTGCAGCTGGAGCAGGGGCGTGGTTTCACCGTCGGTGGCGCTTTGCTGGGCGTACACGGGTTGCTGCAAATCGCGCGTCAGGCCAAAGGTGTCGGCGGTTTCGCCACTTTTGAGCACTTCGCCGGGCACGCGCACCTGCTCGCCCGCCAGCGATGGCGCTGCATGGCTGGCTTTGGTGCGGCCGTGATCGTCCAGCCAGGTGATGGCTTGCAGCTCGGGGTACTGGCTGATCAGGGCTTCGGCGCGCTGGCCAAACTGGGCTTTGTCCATGTCCTGGTTGGACAGGTCGCGGGCAATGCGCATGAGCTGCTCCTGGCGCTCCAGCAGGCGCAGGCGCACGCGCTGCTGGGCGTATTCCGCGTCACGGCGCAGGGCTTCCTGTTCGCGCTCGCCTTCTTCCATGCGCAAGTACCAGAACGCCGCCACGATGGCCGCCATGAACATCAGCACGGCCGCCAAAGGTGCCAGTGCGGCAAACCTGTCCTGGCGCGTGGGCGAAAGGCTGCGCCACCAGGCGCGCCATCCGCGCACCAGCGACGAGCCATGTGTCTGTATTGCAGTGAGAGAAGTCCGGTACATATGGGCTGCAAGTGTAGGGTGCGCCAGCGCTGTGCCCAGCCTCGTATTTTTGTGCGGTTGCAGCAATTTTTCGCATTGCGGAAATTGAAAGCATCATTTGAAATTGCAAAAAAATATGCGAAACTTGTGCCGCAGCGCCTCCAGCGCGCACCCCATTTGTGGTCAACCGATAGGAGACAAACCATGTCAGCACAGACCGATCCACAGGCCAGCGCCAGCGGCCTCGATAGCGATCTTCAAGAAACACGCGAATGGACGGATGCGCTGTCCGCCGTCATCGAAAGCCAGGGCTCAGAGCGCGCCCACTTCCTGCTGGAGCAGCTGCTGGAGCATGCGCGCCAAAGCAGCGTGGACATGCCTTTCTCGGCCAACACCGGCTACGTCAACACCATCGAGCCCAGCCAGGAAGCGCGCAGCCCCGGCAACCTCGAAATCGAGCAGCGCCTGCGCGCCTACATGCGCTGGAACGCCATGGCCATGGTCGTCAAGGCCAACCGCCACAACCCGCCTGAAGGTGGCGATCTGGGCGGCCACATCGGCTCCTTTGCCTCGCTGGCCAGCATGTTTGGTGCGGGCTTCAACCACTTCTGGCACGCCGAGAGCGACAACCACGGCGGCGATCTGCTCTACATCCAGGGCCACGTCTCGCCCGGCATTTACGCGCGTGCTTATCTGGAAGGGCGCATCTCGGAAGAGCAACTGCTCAATTTCCGCCAGGAAGTGGACGGCAAGGGCCTGTCCAGCTACCCCCACCCCAAGCTCATGCCCGAGTTCTGGCAGTTCCCCACCGTGTCCATGGGCCTGGGGCCGCTGATGGCGATTTACCAGGCGCGCTTTTTGAAATACCTGCACGCCCGTGGCATTGCCAACACCGAAAACCGCAAGGTCTGGGTGTTCTGCGGCGATGGCGAAATGGACGAGGTCGAATCCCTGGGCGCCATCGGCCTGGCTGCGCGCGAGAAGCTCGACAACCTGGTGTTCGTCATCAACTGCAACTTGCAGCGCCTCGATGGCCCGGTGCGCGGCAACGGCAAAATCATCCAGGAACTTGAAGGCGAATTCCGTGGCGCGGGCTGGAACGTCATCAAACTGATCTGGGGCAAGGGCTGGGACGAGCTGCTGGCCAAAGACCATGACGGCGCGCTGCGCAAGCTCATGATGGAAACCAACGACGGCGACTACCAGGCCATGAAGGCCAACGACGGCGCCTACGTGCGCAAAAACTTCTTTGGCCGCGACCCGCGCACGCTGAAGATGGTCGAGCACATGAGCGACGACGAAATCTGGAACCTGCAACGCGGTGGCCACGACTCGCAAAAGGTGTATGCCGCCTTCCACGCGGCGCAAAACCACGGCGGCCAGCCCTCGGTGCTGCTCATCAAGACCGTCAAGGGCTTTGGCATGGGCAAGATTGGCGAGGCCAAGAACACCGTTCACCAAACCAAAAAGCTCAGCGACGAGGACATCAAGGCTTTCCGCGACCGCTTCAATATCCCCATTCCTGACAGCCAGATCGCCGAGCTGCCGTTCTACAAGCCCGCCGACGACACCCCCGAAATGCAGTACCTGCACGCGCGCCGCAAGGCCCTGGGCGGCTACCTGCCACACCGGCGCGTGAAGTCTGAAGAAAGCTTCACGGTGCCTGCACTGGACACTTTCAAGGCCGTGCTGGAGCCCACACCCGAGGGCCGTGAAATCTCCACCACCCAGGCCTACGTGCGCTTTCTCACGCAGCTGCTGCGCGACCAGGCCCTGGGCCCGCGCGTGGTGCCCATCCTGGTCGATGAGGCGCGCACCTTCGGCATGGAAGGGCTGTTCCGCCAGATCGGCATCTACAACCCCGCAGGCCAGCAGTACACCCCGGTCGATAAAGACCAGGTCATGTACTACAAGGAAGACAAGGCCGGGCAAATCCTGCAAGAAGGCATCAACGAGGCCGGCGGCATGAGCAGCTGGATTGCCGCCGCCACCAGCTACAGCACCAACAACCGGATCATGATCCCGTTCTACGTGTACTACTCGATGTTCGGCTTCCAGCGCATTGGCGACCTGGCCTGGGCAGCGGGCGACATGCAGGCGCGCGGCTTCTTGCTGGGCGGCACCTCGGGCCGCACCACGCTCAACGGCGAAGGCTTGCAGCACGAAGACGGCCACAGCCACATCCTGGCAGGCACCATCCCCAACTGCGTCAGCTACGACCCCACCTTTGCCCATGAAGTGGCCGTCATCCTGCACCACGGCTTGCAGCGCATGGTCGAGCGCCAGGAAAACGTCTTCTACTACCTGACCCTGCTCAACGAGAACTACGCCATGCCCGGCCTCACCCCCGGCACCGAGGCGCAGATCATCAAGGGCATGTACCTGTGCAAACCCGGCGCCGAGGGCGACAAGCGCGTGCAGCTGCTGGGCTCGGGCAGCATCCTGCGCGAATCCTTTGCCGCGCAAACCCTGCTGGCCACCGACTGGGGCGTGCAGGCCGATGTGTGGAGCTGCCCATCGTTCAACGAGCTGACCCGCGACGGCCAGGACGCCGAGCGCTGGAACCTGCTGCACCCGCTGGAGGCGCCGCGCGTGCCCTTTGTGGCGCAGCAACTGGGCAGCACGACCGGCCCCGTGGTGGCTTCCACCGACTACATGAAGGCCTACGCCGAGCAGATTCGCCCCTTCATCCCCGCCAACGCCGATGGCACGGCGCGCAGCTACAAGGTGCTGGGCACCGACGGCTTTGGCCGCAGCGACTTCCGCAGCAAGCTGCGCGAGCACTTCGAGATCAACCGCCACTACATCGTCGTGGCCGCGCTCAAGGCGCTGGCACAAGACGGCAAGCTGCCCGCCCAGCGCGTGGCCGAGGCCATTGCCAAATACGGCATCCAGGCCGACCGCATCAACCCGCTGTACGCCTGAAACCGGGAGACACACCATGGCACTGATTGAAATCCAGGTTCCCGACATTGGCGACTTCGACGCCGTGACGGTCATTGAGCTGCTGGTCAAACCCGGCGACACCGTGCAGGCCGAGCAAAGCCTGATCACCGTCGAGTCCGACAAGGCCTCGATGGAGATTCCCTCCAGCCACGCGGGCGTGGTGCAAGCGCTGCGCGTGCAGATTGGCGACCAGGTCAAGCAAGGCAGCGTGGTGCTGGCGCTGGAAGTGGCCGACGGCGCCGCCGCCGCGCCTGCCGCCGCCGCACCGGCACCAGCAAGCGCTCCTGATTCGGGAGCTGCCAGCGCAAGCCCCGCAACGGTTTCAGCACCAAAAGCACCTGAAGCCGCCGTGAACCAAGCGCCAGCAGCTCCTGCTTTGGTAGCAGCCAGCGCCGCCGCCCCCGTGCCCGCCCACCAGCCCACGGCTGCGCCCACGGGCAAGCTGCCGCACGCCTCGCCCTCGGTGCGCAAATTTGCGCGCGAACTGGGCGTGCCGCTGGCCGAAGTGGCTGGCACCGGCCCCAAAGGCCGCATCACGCAGGCCGACGTGCAAGCCTTCACCCAATCGGTGATGTCAGGCCGCCTGCAAACACAGGCCCAGGCCGCCAAGGCGCCCGCCGCCAGCGCAGGTACCGGCGTGGGGCTGGACTTGCTGCCCTGGCCCAAGGTCGATTTCGCCAAGTTTGGCGCCGTCGAGCGCAAGGAGCTGAGCCGCATCAAGAAGATCAGCGGCGCCAACCTGCACCGCAACTGGGTGATGATTCCGCACGTCACCAACAACGACGAGGCCGACATCACCGAACTCGAAGCCTTCCGCGTCTCTACCAACAAAGAGAACGAGAAGAGCGGCGTCAAAGTGACCATGCTGGCCTTTGTCATCAAGGCCGTGGTGGCGGCGCTGAAGAAATTCCCCGAGTTCAACGCCAGCCTGGACGGCGATACGCTGGTTTACAAGCAGTATTTCCACATCGGTTTTGCGGCTGACACGCCCAACGGCCTGGTGGTGCCCGTGCTGAAAAACGCCGACCAAAAAGGCATCCTGCAAATCAGCGCCGAAATGTCCGAGCTGGCCAAAAAAGCCCGTGACGGCAAGCTGGGCGCCGCCGATATGCAGGGCGGCTCCATGTCCATCAGCTCGCTGGGCGGCATTGGCGGCACGCACTTCACGCCCATCATCAACGCGCCCGAGGTGGCCATTCTGGGCCTGTCCAAAGGCCAGATGAAGCCCGTGTGGGACGGCAAACAGTTTGTGCCGCGCCTGACGCTGCCGCTGTCGCTGTCTTACGACCACCGCGTGATCGACGGCGCGCTGGCCGCGCGCTTTAACGCCTATCTGGGCCAGGTGCTGGCGGACTACCGCCGCATTCTTCTCTGATTGGAAACACCATGGCAATGATAGACATCCAAGTACCCGACATCGGCGACTTCGACGCCGTCACGGTGATTGAGCTGCTGGTCAAACCCGGCGATACGGTCAAGGCCGAGCAGTCGCTGATCACGGTTGAATCCGACAAAGCCTCGATGGAGATTCCCTCCAGCCACGCGGGCGTGGTCAAGGAACTGCGCGTGCAGATCGGCGACCAGGTCAAGCAAGGCAGCGTGGTGCTGGCGCTGGAGGTAGAAGGCGCCGCCGCCGCCGCAGCGCCCACACCTGCGGCCCCGTCTGCTACGGATTCGGGAGCTGCTAGCGCACAGCCCGCAACGGTTTCAGGAACAAACCAGCCGCAAACGACCGCACAGCAAGCGCTAGCTGCTCCTGTTCCAGGAGCAGCCACCTACACCGGCGCCGTCGATATGGACTGCGACGTGCTGGTGCTGGGCGGCGGCCCGGGCGGCTACAGCGCCGCCTTCCGCGCCGCCGACCTGGGCCTGAAAGTGGTCATCGTCGAGCGCTACGCCACCCTGGGCGGCGTGTGCCTGAACGTGGGCTGCATCCCCAGCAAGGCGCTGCTGCACGTGGCGGCGGTGGTCGATGAGGTCAAGCACCTCGAAGTGGCGGGTGTGAAATTCGGCGCCCCCGAGATCAGCATCGACACCTTGCGCGGCCACAAAGAGAAGGTGATTGGCAAGCTCACTGGCGGTCTGGCCGCCATGGCCAAGATGCGCAAAGTGACCACCGTGCGCGGCTACGGCGCCTTTGTTGGCGCCCACCACGTCGAAGTCGAAGAAACCACCGGCACCGGCCAGGACAAGACGGGCAGCAAAAAAGTCATCGCCTTCAAGCACGCCATCATCGCTGCGGGCAGCCAGGCCGTGCGCCTGCCCTTTATGCCCGACGACCCGCGCGTGGTCGATTCCACCGGCGCGCTGGCGCTGCAAGGCGTGCCCAAACGCATGCTGATTCTGGGCGGCGGCATCATCGGCCTGGAAATGGGCACCGTCTATTCCACCCTGGGCGCACGCCTGGACGTGGTGGAAATGATGGACGGCCTGATGCAAGGCGCCGACCGCGATCTGGTCAAAATCTGGCAAAAGATGAACGCCAAGCGCTTCGACAACATCATGCTCAAGACCAAAACGGTGGGTGCCCGCGCCCTGCCCGAAGGCATTGAGGTGACGTTTGCGCCCGCCGAAGAGGGCGGCACCGCCCCCGCGCCGCAGGTGTACGACCTGGTGCTGCAAGCCGTGGGCCGCACGCCCAACGGCAAGAAAATTGCCGCCGACAAAGCGGGCGTGGCGGTGACGGATCGCGGCTTTATCAACGTCGATATCCAGATGCGCACCAACGTACCGCACATCTTTGCCATTGGCGACATCGTGGGCCAGCCCATGCTGGCGCACAAGGCAGTGCATGAGGCGCATGTGGCCGCAGAAGTCATCGCCGGGCAATTGCAGGGCAATCAAGAGCTGGCAGCCGCCGCCTTCAACGCCCGCGTCATCCCCAGCGTGGCCTACACCGACCCTGAAGTGGCCTGGGTGGGCCTGACCGAAGACCAGGCCAAGGCGCAGGGCATCAAGGTCAAAAAGGGCCTGTTCCCGTGGAACGCCTCGGGCCGCGCCATTGCCAATGGCCGCGATGAGGGCGTGACCAAGCTGCTGTTCGATGACAGCCCCGAGGCCCACGGCCACGGCAAGATTCTGGGCGGCGGCATGGTCGGCACCCACGCGGGCGACATGATCGGCGAAATCGCCCTGGCCATCGAAATGGGCGCCGACGCCGTGGATATTGGCAAGACCATCCACCCGCACCCCACGCTGGGCGAAAGCATCGGCATGGCGGCGGAGGTGGCGCATGGGTCTTGTACGGATGTGCCGCCGGCACGCAAGTAAGCGCGGCTTCAGTTATCGCTGCAAATTATTAATTAGAAACAAAACGACTTGAAATATTTCTGATTACCCGGATGTTGTCTTGATGAAACTGACCGACATGAGAAAGCTCAGTCCTGCGGC
>NZ_SLXH01000007.1 GCF_004341365.1 Simplicispira metamorpha
ACCTGCCCCACGGTCTGCCCCACGCGCCTGGCGGTATCCACTGCGCCGCGCGCCTCAATCTTTTTCAGCACGGCCAGCACATCACGCGGGCCAATATCTGCCATGGGTTTGCGCCCAAGGGTCGGGAACACGTCACGGTGGAGCCAAGTGTGGGCGCGCTCGCTGGTGCCTTCGGTGCGCTGCGCCGCCGTCGCCTTGAGCCATGCCAGCGCCACGGCCTCGAAGGTGTTTTCCGCCTGGGCAGCGCGGGCGGCTTTTTCTTCGCGCTTGGCGGTGCTGGGGTCGGTGCCCTGGGCCAATTGCTCCTTGGCGCGCTTGCGGGCTTCGCGGGCCTGGGCCAGCGACACCGCCGGATAGACACCAACGGCCAGCGTCTTTTGCTTGCCGTGCATTCGGTAGGCCATGCGCCAGTATTTGCCCGCAGCCGTGACGTGCAGGTACAAGCCCCCACCGTCGCTGTGCTTATCGCCTGCCGGTTTGCCACTGTGCTTGGCGGTCTTGGTGAAGGTGTCGGTCAGGGCCACGGTGCATCCTTGGGTGGTTTGTTGGTATGTGGTTTGCCGGTATGCGCCTAATACCAACAGAACTACCAACAAAATGTTGGGATGCCATGATGCCCCGTGACACGGCTTGGAGCAAAGAAAAAGCCCCGTTGCCTATGGAGCAAGGGGCTTTTGATGTGGCCTGACATGGCCTGATACCGTCATATGGTGCCCGGGGCCGGAATCGAACCGGCACGCCTTGCGGCGGGGGATTTTGAGTCCCCTGCGTCTACCAATTTCACCACCCGGGCGGTATTTGTGAAGTCACGAATTATGGCACAGTACGCGCATGAAATATCCGACTATTGAAGATGCCATTGGCCGCACGCCTTTGGTGGCCTTGCAGCGTATCGGTGCGCAGGACAACGCGGCGCGCAACAACGTGATTCTGGGCAAGCTCGAAGGCAACAACCCGGCGGGCTCGGTCAAAGACCGGCCTGCGCTGTCGATGATCCAGCGGGCCGAGGAGCGCGGCGATATCCGCCCCGGCGACACGCTGATCGAAGCCACATCGGGCAACACCGGCATTGCGCTGGCCATGGCCGCCGCCATCAAGGGCTACCGCATGGTGCTGGTCATGCCCGAGGATTTGTCCATCGAGCGCGCACAGACCATGAAAGCCTTTGGCGCCGAGCTGCTGCTCACGCCCAAAAGCGGCGGCATGGAATACGCGCGCGACCTGGCCGACAGCATGGTCAAGCAGGGCAAGGGCCGGGTGCTCGATCAGTTCGCCAACCCCGACAACCCGCGCATCCACTATGAAACCACCGGCCCCGAGCTGTGGGAGCAAACCGGCGGGCGCATCACACACTTTGTCTCGGCCATGGGCACCACGGGCACCATCACCGGCGTATCGCGCTTTTTGAAGGAAAAAAACCCCAACGTGGTCGTGGTGGGCGCGCAGCCACAAGAGGGCTCGCGCATTCCGGGCATCCGCAAGTGGCCCGAGGCCTACATGCCCGCCATTTACGACCCGCGCGCCGTCGATGAGCTGGTGCTGGTCAGCCAGGACGATGCCGAAGAAATGTGCCGCCGCCTGGCGCGCGAGGAAGGCATTTTTGCGGGCATCTCGGCGGCAGGTGCCTGCTGGGTGGCGCAGCAAATCGCCGCGCGCGAGCACGACGCCACCATCGCCTTTGTGGTCTGCGACCGGGGTGACCGCTACCTCTCTACCGGCGTATTTCCGGCCTGATGCAAATGTGCAGTCCAAAGTGCCTCCAACCCTTACGGGGCGGACGCTGGCAGCTATCAAAATAATCATCCCATGCAGTACGAAACACGCTTTTGCACGCACTGCGCTGCGCCGTTGGCGCGCATCGTGCAGACCGAGGATGGCGGCGAGGTCGAGCGCCTGCGCTGCGGCACCTGCGGCTGGACGCACTGGAACAACCCCACGCCGGTGCTGGCCGCCATCGTCGAGCTGGACGGCAAAGTGCTGCTGGCGCGCAACGCCGCCTGGCCGGGCAAGGCGTTCGGGCTGATCACCGGCTTCATGGAGGCGGGCGAGACGCCGCAAGAGGGCATCACGCGCGAGATTGCCGAAGAAACCAGCCTGCAAGTGAGCGCGTTGCAGCTCATCGGCGTGTACGACTTCCAGCGCATGAACCAGGTCATCATTGCCTACCACGCCGTAGCCCACGGCCAGGTGCGGCTCTCGCCCGAGCTGCTGGAGTACCGCCTGATCGAGCCCGCGCGCGTGCAGTACTGGCCCGCAGGCACCGGCTACGCGCTGGCCGAATGGCTGCGCGCACGCGGCCACGAGCCGCAGTTTGTGGATTTTTTCCGGCGCGAGGCGGTGGATGCGGCCCCGCCCCTGCGCACCGGCACCGAATAAGTTGGCCACACCGGCCCAGGACACACCATGGACATCAGCAAGGAAATCGACACACGCGGGCTCAACTGCCCGCTGCCCATCTTGAAGGCCAAAAAGGCCCTGGCCGATATGGCCAGCGGCCAGTTGCTCAAGGTGCTGGCCACCGACAGCGGCTCACTGCGCGACTTCCAGGCGTTTGCCAAGCAAACCGGCAACGAGCTGGTAGAGCAGCAAACCGTGGGCGAGGAATACATCCACGTGCTGCGCCGGCGCTGAAGCGGGCGGGCGCAGCTTACAGCGCCAATCCCTTCAGGTACTCGCGGAAATGCGCGCCCACTTGCGGGTGCTGCAAGGCCAGCTCCACGGTGGCCTCCAGAAAGCCCTCTTTGCTGCCGCAGTCGTAGCGCTTGCCCGCGTACTGGAAGGCGTACACGGCCTCGTGCGCCATCAGGCGGGCGATGGCATCGGTGAGCTGAATCTCGCCGCCCGCGCCTTTGGGCTGGCTGCGGATTTCTTCAAAAATGGCGGGCGTCAGAATGTAGCGCCCAGCCACGCCCATGCGCGAGGGGGCTTTCTCGGGGGTGGGTTTTTCCACGATGTACTCCACGCGTATCAGCGGGCCGCCTGCGGGCTCACCCGCCACGATGCCGTAGCGGTTGACCTGCTCCAGCGGCACTTCCTGCACCGCCAGCATCGATCGGCCCTGCTTGGCAAACGCGGCGGTCATCTGTGCCATCACGCCGGGGCTGCTGCTGCCATGGCCTCTTTCGCCCACCATCAAATCGTCGGCCAACAGCACGGCAAAGGGCTCGTTGCCCACCAGCGGCTCGGCGCACAGCACGGCGTGGCCCAGGCCCAGGCTGCGCGGCTGGCGCACAAAAGCGCAGTGCATGTCGCAGGGCATGAGCGAGCGCACCAGCGTCAGCAGCGCTTCTTTGCCCGCCGCCTCCAGCTCGGACTCCAGCTCGTAGGCCGTATCGAAATGGTCTTCGATGGCGCGCTTGCTGCGCCCGGTGACGAAGATCATGTGGCGGATGCCTGCGGCGTAGGCTTCTTCGACGGCGTACTGGATCAGCGGCTTGTCCACCACCGGCAGCATTTCTTTGGGCGATGCCTTGGTGGCGGGCAAAAAGCGCGTGCCCAGGCCAGCGACAGGAAAAACGGCTTTGCGAACGGGACTGGCGTGCATGTTGTGCTCCTGAAAAGTGTGCTGCTCACGCACGTCCATCAAGGGTTTGGCATGGTTTTCATGCCGAAACCCTGGATGGATGAGCGCTGACAGCTATTATTTTTGATGGTTGGAAATGTCAGCCCAGGCGCGCCAGCTGGCCGCGCAGGCGCTCCAGGGTGGCGCCAAAGTCGGCCACGCGCTTTTTCTCCTGGTCGATGACGGCGGCGGGGGCTTTGGCCACAAAGGCTTCGTTGTTCAGTTTGGCGCTGGCTTTGGTGATTTCGCCGTCGATGCGGGCGATTTCCTTGGCCAGGCGCACGCGCTCGGCGGCCACGTCCACTTCCATGTGCAGGCACAGGCGCGCCTCGCCCACCACGGCCACGGGCGCGGCCTGGGCGGCCTGGCTCCACGCGGCCTCGTCGTCAAACACCTTCACCTCACTGAGCTTGGCCAGCGCTTGCAGCACGGGTGCGGCGCTGCGCAAAAAGGCGCTGTCGCCCACGGTGAACATCGGCAGGCGCGCGGCGGGCGAGACGCTCATCTCGCCGCGCAGCGTACGGCAGGCGTCCACCAGCGATTTCAGGCGCGCGACGTGGGCCATGGCGGCCTCGTCGATTTTCTCGGGCCGGGCCTCGGGGTAAGCGGCAATGCTGACCGATTCGCCAGCCAGTCCGGCCACGGGCGCCACCTTTTGCCACAGTTCTTCGGTGATGAACGGGATGATGGGGTGGGCCAGGCGCAGGATGGCTTCGAGCGTGCGGATCAGCGTGCGGCGCGTGGCGCGGGCTTGCGCTTCGGTGCCGGTCTGGATTTGCACCTTGGCGATTTCCAGGTACCAGTCGCAGAACTCGTTCCAGACGAAGTCGTAAAGGGTGTTGGCCACGTTGTCCAGGCGGTACTCGGCAAAGCCCTTGGCCACGTCAGCAGACACCTTTTGCAGTTGCGAGGTGATCCAGCGGTCGCACTGGCTGAAGTCCAGGTAATCGCCACCAGGCGTGCAGGCGGCGGCGTCGTGCGCGGCCAGGCCGCAATCGTGGCCTTCGCAGTTCATCAGCACGAAGCGGGAGGCGTTCCAGAGCTTGTTGCAGAAGTTGCGGTAGCCATCGCAGCGCTTGCTGTCAAAGTTGATGCTGCGGCCCAAACTGGCCAGCGCCGCGAAGGTAAAGCGCAGCGCATCGGCGCCATAGGCCGGGATGCCATCGGGAAACTCTTTTTGCGTGTCTTTGCGCACTTTGGGCGCCGTCTCGGGGCGGCGCAGGCCCTGGGTGCGCTTGTCCAGCAGGGGTTCGAGCGAGATGCCGTCGATCAAGTCCACCGGGTCGAGCACGTTGCCCTCGGACTTGCTCATCTTCTTGCCCTGCGCGTCCAGCACCAGGCCGTGGATGTACACATGCTTGAACGGCACGCGGCCCGTGAAGTGCGTGGTCATCATGATCATCCGGGCCACCCAGAAGAAGATGATGTCGTAGCCCGTGACCAGCACGGTGCTGGGCAGGTAGAGGTCGTAGTCGCTCAGGCCGTCGGTGCCGGGGGCGGCGCTCTGCGCGGCTTCGGGCCAGCCCATGGTGGAAAACGGCACCAGGGCGGAGGAATACCAGGTATCGAGCACGTCCTCATCGCGGCGCAGCGTTTTGCCGGGCGCCTGGGCCTGGGCCTCGGCCTCGTTCTTGGCGACGTACACGTTGCCCTCGTTGTCGTACCAGGCGGGAATCTGGTGGCCCCACCACAGCTGGCGCGAGATGCACCAGTCCTGGATGTTGTTCATCCACTGGTGGTAGGTGTTGATCCAGTTCTCGGGCACAAACTTCACAGCGCCCGAATCGACCGCATCAATGGCTTTTTGCGCGATGGACTTGCCCGTGGCGTCGCCCTCGCCCACTTTGCGCATGGCGACAAACCATTGGTCGGTGAGCATGGGCTCGATCACCTGGCCGGTGCGGGTGCAAATGGGCACCATGAGCTTGTGCTTTTTCACTTCGACCAGCAGGCCCAGTGCCTCCAAATCGGCCACCACGGCCTTGCGGGCCACGAAGCGGTCCATGCCCCGGTATTTTTCGGGGGCGTTGTCGTTGACGGTGGCTTGCAGCGTCAGCACGCACACCATGGGCAGCTGGTGGCGCTGGCCCACGGCGTAGTCGTTCTGGTCGTGCGCGGGCGTGACCTTGACCACGCCGGTGCCAAATTCTTTGTCTACGTAGTCGTCGGCAATCACCGGGATTTGGCGGTCGCACAGCGGCAAGTTCACCATCTGGCCGATCAGGTGGGCGTAGCGCTCGTCCTCGGGGTGAACCATCACGGCCACGTCGCCCAGCATGGTTTCGGGGCGGGTGGTGGCCACCACCAGCTGGCCCTCACCACTGCTCAGCGGGTAGGCGATGTGCCACAGCGAGCCGTCTTTTTCTTCGCTCTCCACTTCCAGGTCGGATACAGCCGATTGCAGCTTGGGATCCCAGTTGACCAGGCGCTTGCCCCGGTAGATCAGGCCCTGCTCATACAGCTTGACGAAGGTGTCGGTCACGACCTTGGAGAGCTTGTCGTCCATGGTGAAGTATTCGCGGCTCCAGTCCACGCTGTCGCCCATGCGGCGCATTTGCGTGGTGATGGTGTTGCCCGATTGCTCTTTCCACTCCCAGACCTTGGAGACGAAGTTCTTGCGCGCCTCGGGGGGCGTGGGGCCCATGTCGTGGCGGCTGATGCCCTGCTCTTGCAACTGGCGCTCGACCACGATTTGCGTGGCAATGCCAGCGTGGTCGGTGCCCGGCACCCAGACGGTGTTGAAGCCGCGCATACGGTGGTAGCGCGTGAGGCTGTCCATGATGGTCTGGTTGAACGCATGGCCCATGTGCAGCGTGCCGGTCACGTTGGGCGGCGGCAGCTGGATGGCAAAGTCGTGGCCTTGTGCGTGTGCCTGGGCGCTGGCGGTGCCGGTGCCCCGCTCGCCTGCCCGGCCATAGCCGCGCTGCTCCCATTCGGGGCCCCAGTGGGCTTCGAGCGCGGCGGGCTCAAACGATTTGGACAGACTGGCAAGGCCGGGTTGGGAGAGGGTGTCGCTCATGGGATTTGGCAAATGAAAACGGCATCCTGCAAGGGATGCCGTCTGGTTGGCGGGTGACGGTATCAGGCGATTTTACCGGCCTGTCCGCGCGGCCCTCTGGGGCGCCAAGATTTGAAGCCAAATTGGCCTCCAGCGCTTGTGCGGTAAGCGCAAGCAGCTATCAAAAAAATAGCAATCAGGCGGCACCTGGCACAAACTCGGGGCGGTCGTTGGTCTCGGGCTTGAGCAGCGTGTCCACCTTGCCTTCGGCGCGCTCTTTGCGCCATTGCTCTTTGCGTGCCGTCCAGGCGTTCAGGCGCTCGTGGGCCACGGTGCTGTCTTTGGCCATTTGCTCGGCATCGGCCACTTGCGCGGCCAGCTCCAGGCGGATGCCGTTGGGGTCGAAGAAGTAAATGCTCTTGAAGATGTGGTGGTCGGTCACGCCCAGCACTTCCACGCCGTGCGCTTCCAGGCGCGCCTTGGTGTTTTCCAGCTCTTGCACGGTGTTGACGCGGAAGGCCACGTGGTTGATCCACAGCGGCGTGTTGGGCGATGGCTCGGCCTTGACGTCGTCACCGATGTCAAAAAACGCGATGAACGAGCCGTCTTGCAGGCGGAAGAAGAAGTGCGTGTAGGGGCAGTATTCGCCCGTAGAGGGCACGTAGTCGCTCTGGATGATGTGGTAGAGCGGCAGGCCCAGAATGTCTTCGTAGAAGTGGCGGGTTTCTTCGGCATCACGCGCCTTGTAGGCGAAGTGGTGCAACTGCTGGACGGGGGCTGCGGGCGGCAGGCTGGCCAGATCGGGCTTGGCGGCAGTGGTCATCAAAGTCTCCTGGTGGGATGTTGGTTTCACTAAACGTAATCAGTTTACCTTAAAGAAATTTTTGCTGCCAGCGGGCATAAAAAAAGCCAGCCCGGTGGGGCTGGCTGGCGCGGGAAAGCGCGCAAAGGCGCTTATTGCTTGACGGCTTCGATCTGCACCACCAGGCGCACGTTCTTCGGGAAGCCCCAATCGACGCCGTAGTTCAGGCCGAAAGCGGTGCGGTCAATGGTGGCTTCAAAGTCGCCGCCGCACACTTCACGCTTGAGCATGGGGCTGTCGTAGCAGGCAAACTGGTTGGCCTTGAGCGTGACGGGCTGGGTCTTGCCCAACAGCGTCAGTTGGCCTTCCACGGACTTGACCTTGTCGCCCTCGAAGTGGAACTTGTCCGAGACAAACTTGGCCGTGGGGTGCTTGGCCACGTCAAAAATGTCGGCGCTTTGCAGGTGCTTGTCGAAAGCGGCGGTGCCCGTGTTGACCGAGGCCACGTCAAAGGTGATGTCCACCTTGCCGCTCTTGCCCGCTTTGTCGAACTGCACAGTGCCTTCCTTCTTGTCAAAACGGCCCCGGTTCACGGAGGCGCCAAAGTGGCTGATCTCGAAGGTGGCAAAGGTGTGCGTGGGGTCGATGGCATAAGCGGCGGGGGCAGCTTGCACAGCGCTGGTAGCCAGGGTGGCGGCAATGGCGGCGAGGGCGAAAAGGGATTGGCGCATCAAAAAAACTCCTGAAACAAAGGGAATGGAAACCACAGAAATCGGAAAAATCACAGCTTGCCCACGCCGGTCAGCGCGAGCTTGAATTGCACTTGCACATCGTCGGCCACCATGGAGGTGTCGGCCCACTCGTTCTCGCCAATCTTGTAGGCCAGGCGCTTGAGGGCCAGCGTGCCGCTGGCGGTGGTGGTGGCGCCGCTCTGGGTCAGCGTCACGGGCACGGTCACATCGCGGCTCTGGCCTTTGATGGTGAGCTTGCCCGCCACGTCAAACTTGCCGCCGCCCAGCGCCTTGATGCTGCTGGACTGGAAGGTGGCCTGCGGAAACTGGGGCACGTTGAACCAGGTGGGCTTGGGCAGCTCGGCATCGGTTTCACGCGAGCCCAGGGTGGCGCTGCCGGTGTCCACCGTAAAGGCGATGCGGCTGGTGGCCAGCTTGGCCGGGTCAAAGGCGATTTGTGCGCCAAATTTTTTGAAGTGGCCTTCCAGCGGCACGCCCATTTGCTTGGCGGTGAACTGGATGCTGCTTTGGGCAGGCTGCAATGCTTGCTGGGCGTGGGCGGGCACAGCCACCAGCAGCGCCAGGCTGCTGAGCACAACGGCGGGAGCAAAAGAGAAGATGGTCATGGGCAAGGTCAACGCAGGTAAAGAGGGGGTCTGAGTACGGTGGCGGCAGTTGGTTCAGTGCGCGGTGCGCTTGCCCGCAGGCCACATGCGTGCCAGCAGGCCGTCGCGGTCGATGGCGTGGTGCTTGAGGGCCGCTGCAATGTGCAGTGCGGCCAGCGTGGCCAGGGCGTAGGCGCTGTAGGCGTGCCAAGGCTTGATGGCTTCGGCCAGCGCCTTGTCTGCTGCCACGAAGTCGGGCAGCGGCAGCACACCCAGAAAGACGATAGGAAAACCCGCTGCCGAGCTGTAGGCCCAGCCCGTCAGCGGCACGGCAAAGAACAGCACGTACAGCAGGTGGTGGGTGCCATGGTGGAGCGCTTTTTGCCAGCCGGGCATGCGCACGGCCACAGCATGGGGCAAGGCGGGCGGGCGGTGCATCAGGCGCCACAGCAGCCGTGCCAGCGACAGCGCCAGAATCGCCACCCCCGCCCACTTGTGCCAGTTGTAGAGCTTGAGCCGCTGGGGCGAAAACGGCAGGCCGGTCATGTACAGGCCCACACCCAAAAGCGCCATCAGCGACAGCCCCAGCAGCCAGTGCAGGACGATGGCGGTGGTGCTGTAGCGCGCCGTGGTGGATGGCGGGGTGGAAGTGGATGGCATGGTGTGTGTGGTTCCAATGGCCAGCGCTCGGGACGCGGCAAATATTCGTGGTTAGAGGCAGTGTAGAAAGCAGACGCTTCTTCCAGTTCCAATGGAATTGACGTTTTGCTTCAAAGAAATTGAATGCACTGCGGGCCGAAAAGTTCAAATTCCGTGCATGGCAGGTGTGCGCCCCTGCTGCCTGGGGGGGCGCTGGTGCAGGCGTCAGTCTGCGAGGGCGGCGCTTTTCCAGGCCTGTGCGGCGGCGTGGCTGTCGCCGCGCTGCTCGGCCAGTTCGGCCAGGCGTTGCCAGGCGCTGCGGCGCAGGCTGGCATCTTGCAATTGCTGGGTGGACTGGGTCAGCAACTGCTGGGCTTTGCCCCACAGCTGGCGTTGCAGGCAGGCCATGCCCGCCAGGTACTGCAAACGGGCATCGCGCGGGTTGGCCTGGGCGGCGGTTTCTATGCGCGCCAACCAGGGGGCATCGAGCGCGTCCAGCCCGGCCTCCAGGGCGCGCACCAGCTTGAGGGCATGGGGCCCGGCCAGCGCGCCGGGGTTGTCCACCATTTGCTGCCATGCGGGCAGCAGCCAGTGGCGCACCAGCGCGCGCTCGCCGCCCAGGCTGGCCAGGCGCTGCGCAGCGTGGACGGCCAGCTCGGGCATGGCGCGCTCGCTGTTTTCCAGCGATTGCCAGACTTGCTGCAACTGCGCGGGGTCGTGCGCCCCGTCGATCAGCTCCATGGCCAGCCCGCGCACGATGCTTTGCGCGGCCGCCGCAGAAAACGCCCGGTGCTTGCCCAGCAGGCGGGCGGTGTCCAGGGCGTCTTGCGTCTGGTGGGCGTGGCGGCTGGCCTTGAGTTTGATGCGCAGCGCCAGCGTACGCCGCGCGGCGCCCTGGGGCAGGCTGGCCAGCCATTGCAGCGCGGTGCGGGCATCGCGGTCTTCCAGCGCCCAGCGGGCGGCGCGCATTTGTATGCCTTCGCGCAGTTCCTGTTCGTGGGCGGTGCCGTGTTGGGGGGCGTGCTCCAGGGCGCGCTCCAGGTGGTGCTCGCGCTGGGTGCGGTCTTGCAGGGCCTGCGAGTCTTCGGCGGCCACCAGGTGGGCCAGGGCACGCAGCTGGCGGCCATGCGGCACGGCCTCGCCCGCCTGGGCCAGTGCGCCTTCCTGGGCCAGCGCGGCCAGGGCAGCTTTGCGCGAGCGCAGAAAGCGCCCGGCCATGAACTGGGCCACCGCGTCCATCAAGGCAGCGTGCATGGCGCGCTCTTTTTGTTGCAGACGCCAGCGGCGCGCTTCGTGTGGCAGCGCCAGCAGTGCGGCCAGGGCGCGCAGTGCGGCATAGAGCGTGACAAAGCCCAGTGCCAGCAGCAGCAGCACCATGTTGAGCGACAAATCCAGCCGGTAGGGCGGCCAGAACAGGGTGACGGTGCCCTGGTTGTTGCCCGCAAACAGGGCCGAAGCCACCGCGATGCCAAACAGGGCCAGGAGCCAGAGGGCTGCACGCATGGGGCAGATTTCCTTGCGCGCGTTAGCGCCCGGCCGCTGCCGTGGCCAGGGCAGAGAGGGTTTCGTCCAGGCGCGGCAGTTCAGCGGTTTTCAGGTGCGCCTGGGCTTGTTGCAGCACCGTGGCCGCGCTTTGGGTGCGCCGCGATGCCGGGTCGAAGTATTTGTTGATGGCCGCACTGGCCGCAGCCAGATCAGCGCGGGCCGAATCAAACTGGCGCGCCAGCACGCCCAGGCGCGCATTGAGCAGCTTGAGCTTGAGGTTCTCGCGCAGAAAAAATGCCTGGTCGGGCGCCAGCAAAATGGCTTCGGGCTGGTCGATGCGGCTCACGCGCACCAGACCGCGCACTTCGTCGCGCACCACCTCCCAGCTGCGTTGCAGGGCGGTTTGCCACCAAGCCTGCGCTGCCCCGGACGCAGCCTGTGCGGCATCGTGGGTGGCGTGGCGCGCTTGCAGGCGGCGCGTGGCGGCGGCCTGGGCCACGGCGTTTTGTACGGGCAGGTCGTCCACCTGGCGCACCAGATCGTCCAGGCGGGCCAGCAGCCCGGCGGTGTCGGTCACGCTGGCGCTGGTGATGCGTTGCAGGTCACGCTCCAGGGCACGCTGCAGCGGCGCCAGGCGGGGCTGGGCGGCACGCTCTATGCGTTGCTGGGCGCTTTTGAGGGTGGCCACCAGCGGCTCCAGGCTGCCGGTGAGCTGGGCTTGCTGCTGCGCTAGGCGCAGGGCCGATTCAATATCGACGACCAGATTTTCATCGCGCGAGCGCGACAGGCTTTGCATCAGTGCTTCAAGCTGGCTGCGCTGCAAGGCGACTTCGTTCAGGCGCGTTTCGGCCACGGTCACGCGCGTGGCGGTATCGCGTGCTTGTTCTTGGGCTTGCAAGGCGATGGTGCGCGCCTCAATGGCCTGCGTGCCCGCATCAGCGCTTTGCCGCGCCAGTTGTTCCTGGATGGTGCTGAGTTTTTGCCACAGCAGGGCGCTGCTGGCCAGGCCTGCCACGGCCACGGTGGCCAGGGCGGCCATGGTGTAGAGGACAACCTTGCTGGCCGGTGCAGTGCCGGGGGCGTCCGAGGGTGCGGGCGCCGCTGCCGACGCTGCCGCAGCAAACGCCGCCTCAGGGGGGGCGGCGGCGGGCAAGTCGGGGGAAGGCGCGGAGCTCATGGCGCCGATTCTATCGAGGCGGCAACGTCCTCCAGGGTGGGGCGGCATTCCTGCACGCTGCCAAATCCGGCGCTGCGCGCGGCCTGCGCGATGCGCGGGTGCGTGGCCAGGGCGCGGGCGGCCTGCCAGCTTTGCGCAGGCAAGGCGGCGCGCAAATGCGCAATGGCCTGCGAGCTGCTCAGCAGCCACAGCGTGCCGTCGCTGGCCGCTTGCTGTGCCAGGGCGTGCTGTGCGGGCGTCCATTGCGGTGCCGCGCGTGTGTAGGCAGCCACCCAGTCCACTGCGGCGCCTGCTGTGCGCAGTTGCTGCGCCAGCCAATCGCGGCCACTGCCTGCGGGGGCATCGCCCGCCTGGGCACCGCGCACGATGAGCACGCGCGCGCCGGGCGTGATCTGGCCCTGCACCTGCGCCCACAGGGCTTCGGAGTCAAACTGCACGGCATCGGCGGCGGGTTGGTCAATGCAGGCGGCATCCAGGCCCAGTGCTTGCAGCGTGCGGGCGGTGCCGGGGCCGGGCGCCCACACTCTTGTTTTGATAGCTGCTTGCGCGCACCCAGAAAGGGCCAGAGCCGTTTTTTGATCAAAGAAGTGCTGCGCCGCATTGCCGCTGACCACCATGACGGCGTCATAGCGGGCGATGTGCTGGCGCGCGGTGTGCAGGGCTTGCTGCGCGGCGGCATCGGTGGGGGCGGCAATGGCGATCAGCGGCAGGGCCTGGGCCCGCAGGCCGCGCGCTTGCAGCGCGGCCACCCAGGGCGCGGCCTCGCTCTCGGGGCGGGTGACGAGGGTGCGCGGCACCGGCATGGGCCGCGTCAGCCCGCGCTGGCGCTGTCGGCGGCGCCCGCCACGCCGATGGCACCGCCTGCGCGCAGTTGCGTCGCCACGGCCTGGCCCAGGGCGTTGGCCTGCTCCAGCGTCAGCACGGTGCCTGCGGCGTGGGCGCGCACCAAGGGGATACGGCCTTCGGGGTCGCCCCAGGCGGCGTCCAGGTGCAGTTGATCGCCCTCCAGACGCGCATGGGCAGCCAGCGGCATGGAGCAACTGCCGCCCATGCTGCGGCTGACGGCACGCTCGGCAGTGACGGTAAGCCAGGTGGGCCAGTGCGCCAGCGGCGCCAGTGCCTCAATCAGGTCGTAGCGGGCCGTGCGCACCTCAATGCCCAAAGCGCCCTGGCCCGCAGCGGGCAGCATCTCGGTGGGATCAAAAATGGTGCGGATGCGCGCATCCAGCCCCAGGCGTTTGAGCCCTGCCGCCGCCAGCACGATGGCGTCGTACTGGCCCTCATCGAGCTTGCGCAGGCGCGTATCCAGGTTGCCGCGCAGGGGCTCAATGCGCAGATCGGGGCGCAGCGCCTGCAACAGCACCTGGCGGCGCAGGCTGGAGGTGCCCACCACCGCGCCGTGGGGCAGCTCGGCCAGCGAAGCAAAGGTGGGCGAGACAAAGGCATCGCGCGGGTCTTCGCGCTCCATCACGCAGGCCAGGGCAAAGCCTTCGGGCAGCTCCATGGGCACATCTTTGAGCGAATGCACGGCCAGCTGGGCGCGGCCATCTTGCAGCGCGGTTTCCAGTTCTTTGACGAACAGGCCCTTGCCACCGACTTTGCTCAGGCTGCGGTCCAGAATCTGGTCGCCCAGCGTGGTCATGCCCAGCAGCGACACGGTGTGGCCGCGCGCGCGCAGCAGGGCTTGCACATGCTCGGCCTGCCACAGGGCCAGGCGGCTTTCGCGCGTGGCGATCACGAGGGGGGAGGGGTGCGGGTTCACGGGCATCGTCTCGGGTAGCAAAGGAAGCGGGGAATGCTAGCATCTTGCGCCGTCGCAGCCACCCTCCCCTCCCCCGCTGCTGCGATACCCCAGGAGACACTGCGTGAGCGTGAAAAAAATCGACAAAGACCTGCCCTTGATCCAAGACATCCGCCTGTTGGGGCGCATTCTGGGAGACGTCATCCGCGAGCAAGAGGGCGTGGCCGCGTTCGACCTGATCGAGCAAGTGCGCCAGCTGTCTGTGGCCTTCCGGCGCGATGCCGACCACGAGGCCGAGCGCGCCCTGAAAAAACTCCTCAAAGGGCTGACGGCCGACCAGACGGTCAGCGTGATCCGCGCCTTCACCTATTTTTCGCACCTGGCCAACCTGGCCGAAGACCGCCACCACATCCGCCGCCGCACCATCCGCGAGCGCGCAGGCGACACCCAGGAAGGCAGCATCGAAGTGGCCCTGGCCCGCCTGCGCTGGGCGGGAATAGCTCCCAAAACAATAGCAGACACACTGGCCAGCAGCTACGTGGCCCCCGTGCTCACAGCCCACCCCACCGAGGTGCAGCGCAAAAGCATTCTGGATGCCGAACGCGACATCGCCCAGCTGCTGACCGTGCGCGACGATGTGATCGAACGCGCCCAGCTCTACAACAGCGCCAAAGATGCCCTGACGCCGCGCGCCCTGGCCGCCAACGAAGCCCAGCTGCGCGCCCGCGTGGCCCAGCTGTGGCAAACGCGCCTGCTGCGCTACAGCAAGCTGACCGTGGCCGACGAGATCGAAAACGCCCTGAGCTACTACGAGGCGACCTTTTTGCGTGAGATTCCGCGCATTTACGCCGACCTGGAACGCGATCTGGGCGTGCAGCAGGTACACAGCTTTTTGCGCATGGGCCAGTGGATTGGCGGCGACCGCGATGGCAACCCCAACGTGGGCGCCGACACGCTGGTGCAGGCACTGCGCCGCCAAAGCGAAGTGGCGCTGC
The DNA here is from genome assembly GCF_004341365.1 of Simplicispira metamorpha. GTDB lineage: Bacteria > Pseudomonadota > Gammaproteobacteria > Burkholderiales > Burkholderiaceae_C > Simplicispira > Simplicispira metamorpha. The sequence goes on from NZ_SLXH01000007.1 coordinate 14,736, forward strand.
GCCACTACCTGACCGAAGTGCATTTGCTGGGCGGTGATTTGTCGCTGTCGGCGCGCCTGGTGGGCGTATCGCCCGAGATGCAGGCCCTGGCCGCCAGCTCGCCCGACACCAACGAGCACCGGCTGGACGAGCCCTACCGCCGCGCGCTCACCGGCATTTACGCGCGCCTGGCGGCCACGCTGCAAGCGCTCAGCGGCGGCGAGGCTGCGCGCCACGCCGTGGCGCCACAAAACGCCTACGCCAACGCCGAAGAATTTTTGGCGCAGCTGCGCACCATCGACGCCTCATTGCAGGCCCACCACGGCGCCGCGCTGGCCACCGAGCGCCTGCACCCGCTGATCCGTGCGGTGGAGGTGTTCGGCTTTCACCTGGCCACCGTGGATTTGCGCCAAAGCTCCGACCAGCACGAGCGCGTGGTGGCAGAACTGCTGGCCGTGGCCCGCATCACCCCCGACTACGCCACGCTGGACGAGGCCGAGAAATGCGCCGTGCTCATGCGCCTGTTGCAAGACGCACGCCCCTTGCGCGTGATGGGCGCCGCCTATGGCGAGCACACCCAGAGTGAGCTGGCCATTTTTGAAACCGCTTTGCAGATGCGCCAGCGCTACGGCGCCCAGGCCATTCGCCACTACATCATCAGCCACACCGAAACCGTGAGCGACTTGCTCGAAGTGCTGCTGCTGCAAAAAGAGGTGGGCCTGGTGCGCGGCACTTTGGAGGACGTAGCCCCCCCGGCCCACGCCGACCTGATCGTGGTGCCGCTGTTCGAAACCATCGAAGACCTGCGCAACGCCGCGCCCATCATGCGCGCCTTCTATGCCCTGCCCGGCGTGGCCGCGCTGGTGCGCCGCAGCGGCGGCGAACAAGACATCATGCTGGGCTACTCCGACAGCAACAAGGACGGCGGCATCTTCACCAGCAACTGGGAGTTGTACCGCGCCGAGATCGCACTGGTGGCGCTGTTTGATGAACTCTCGCAGGGCGTCGGGGCCACGCCGATCCGGCTGCGCATGTTCCATGGCCGGGGCGGCACGGTGGGCCGGGGCGGCGGCCCCAGCTACCAGGCCATCCTGGCGCAGCCACCGGGCACGGTGCGCGGACAAATCCGCCTGACCGAGCAGGGCGAGGTGATTGCCTCTAAATACGCCAACCCCGAAATTGGCCGACGCAACCTGGAAACGCTGGTCGCCGCCACGCTGGAGGCGACGCTGTTGCAGCCCACCAAGCCGGCCACGCCCGCATTTTTGTCGGCGGCAGCGCAGCTGTCGCAGGACAGCATGGCGGCCTACCGCGCGCTGGTCTATGAAACCCCCGGTTTCACCGACTATTTCTTCAACTCCACGCCGATCCGCGAGGTGGCCGAGCTGAACATCGGCTCGCGCCCGGCCTCGCGCAAGCCCAGCCAGAAGATTGAGGATTTGCGCGCCATCCCCTGGGGCTTCAGCTGGGGCCAGTGCCGCCTGACGCTGCCGGGCTGGTACGGCTTTGGCGCCGCCGTCGAGGCGTTCTTGCATGCCCCCGGCAAAGACCCCAAGGCGCAATTGGCGCTGCTGCGCAAGATGTACCGCCAGTGGCCGTTTTTCAACACCTTGCTGTCCAACATGGACATGGTGCTGGCCAAGAGCGATCTGGCGCTGGCCTCGCGCTACAGCGAGCTGGTGCAGGACGCCGCGCTGCGCAAAAAAGTGTTTGGCGCCATCGAGGCCGAGTGGCACCGCACCACCGACGCCCTGGTGCGCATCACCGGCGACAAGCAGCGCCTGGCGCACAACACGGCGCTGGCACGCTCCATCAAACACCGCTTTCCGTACATCGACCCCCTGCACCATTTGCAGGTGGAGCTGGTGCGCCGCTGGCGCGCAGGCCAGGGCGACGAGCGGGTGCAGACGGGTATCCACATCTCCATCAACGGCATTGCCGCCGGGTTGCGCAACACGGGCTGAGCCCCGCACGGCCCAGCGCGGGGCGTAAAAAAAAGGCCCTGCATCGCAGGGCCTTTTTTGTGCAGTGCCGCCGCAGACAGGTTGTCTGGCGGCTACAGCAGCGTTACTTCTTCTCGGCGTTGATGGCGTCCTGGGCGGCCTTGAGCGGGTCGTCCTCGGCGCTGGCGCCATCGGCCTCGGGCGCGGGGCTGGCCGGGTCTGCCCCGTCCTGGGGTTCGGGCGCCAATTCGTCTTGCGGCGGCTCGGAGGGCTGCATTTCGGCCTCCATTTGCAGGCGAATCTGGTCCATGTCGTACACCGCCGCCTTGTCCATGTTGCTCGACACAATGCCGGGGAAGGCAATGATCAGGCCGACCATGACAATCTGGATCAGCACAAAGGGCACGGCGCCCCAGTAAATCTGCATGGTGGTGACGGGCTGCACCAGCTTCTTGGTCACTTTGTCGGTGTAGGCCTGGGTGGGCGCCACGCTGCGCAGGAAGAACAGCGCAAAACCAAATGGCGGGTGCATGAACGAGGTTTGCATGTTCACGGCCAGCAGCACGCCAAACCAGATCAGGTCAATGCCCAGCTTGTCCGCCACCGGCGCCAGCAACGGTACCACGATGAACGACAGCTCAAAGAAGTCCAGGAAGAACGCCAGGAAGAAGATCATGATGTTCACCACGATCAAAAAGCCCGTTTGACCGCCAGGCAGGTTGCCCAGCAGGTGCTCGACCCAGCGCGGGCCGTCCAGCCCCTGGAACACCAGACCAAAAATGGTGGAGCCGATCAGGATGAACACCACAAAGCACGACAGCTTGGTGGTGGTGTTCAGGGCCTGTTTGAGCAGCGAGCCACTCAGGCGCCCGCGCAGCTTGGCCATGACGAAAGCCCCCAGCGCGCCCATGGCGCCGCCTTCGGTGGGCGTGGCCACACCCATGAAAATAGTGCCCAGCACCAGGAAAATCAGCAGCAGGGGCGGAATCAGCACGAACGTGACGCGCTCGGCCATGCGCGAGAGCAGGCCCAGGCGCAAAACCTTGTTGATCACCGCCACCACAAACGCCAGCGTCACGCCTGCGCACATGGACACCACCACGGTTTCGTCCAGCGCCACCTGCTCTACGGCCTCGCCCTGCCACCAGGAGTGCACGGCCACCATGTGCTTGGACAGGTACAAAGCCACTGCGGTACACAGCGCGGTCAGCACCAGCAAGGAGGGCAAGCCCGCCTTGCCGTTGTCTTCGCGGATGGTGCGTGCCTCGGGCGGCAGTGCTGGCACCCAGGTGGGTTTGAAAATGGCCAAGGCCATCACAAAGACGGCGTACAGACCTGTCAGCATGAAACCGGGCAAGAAAGCGCCTTTGTACATATCGCCCACGCTGCGGCCCAGCTGGTCGGCCAGGATGATGAGCACCAGCGAGGGCGGAATGATCTGCGCCAGCGTGCCCGAGGCCGCAATCACGCCGGTGGCAATGCGCCGGTCATAGCCATAGCGCAGCATGATGGGCAGCGAGATCAGGCCCATCGAGATGACGGAGGCCGCCACCACGCCGGTGGTGGCCGCCAGCAAGGCGCCGACAAAAATCACGGCAAACGCCAGGCCGCCGCGAATGGGGCCAAACAGCTGACCGATGGTGTCGAGCAGGTCTTCGGCCATGCCGCTGCGCTCCAGGATCAGGCCCATGAGCGTGAAGAACGGGATGGCCAGCAGCGTTTCGTTCTGCATGATGCCGAACACGCGCAGCGGCAGCGCCTGCATCAGCGCCTCGGGCAGCAGGCCCAGCTCAATGCCGATGAAGCCAAAGAACAGCCCGCAGGCGCCCAGGCTGAAGGCCACCGGAAAGCCCAGCAGCAAAAAGACGATGAGGCCGCCGAACATGATCGGCGCGATGTTGTGGGTGAGAAATTCCATGGTGGGCTCGGTGCTCAGTGGGCGTTGCTTTTGGCGGCCTCGGCCAGGCGGCGGATGGATTCGGCCAGTTCTTCTTCGGCCGTTTTCTCGGTTTTCTTGGCGGTGGGGTCGTCAATCAGGCCCTGCAAAAAGGCCAGGCGCTTGATCAGCTCTGACCAGCCTTGCAGCAGCAAGAGCGTGAAGCCCAGTGGAATCATGGCGTACACCGGCCAGCGGATCAGGCCGCCCGCGTTGCTGGACATTTCGCCCGACTGGTAGCCCTGCACAAAGAATGGCACGCCGTACCACAGCACGGCCAGGCACACGGGCGTGAGAAAGAGCCCAAAGCCCAGGATGTCGATCCAGATTTGCGCGCGCTTGGACAAGCGGCTCGAGACCACGTCCACCTTGACGTGTTCGCCTTGCAGCAAGGTGTAGCCCGCCGCCAGCAAAAAGGCCGCTGCGAACAGATACCACTGCACTTCCAGAAACGCGTTGGAGCTGTAGTTGAAGACCTTGCGCACCACCGCATTGATGCCGCTGATGACGGTGGAGGCCAGGATGAGCCAGAGGACATATTTGCCCACCTGGCTGTTGAGCCAGTCAATGGCCCGCGATAGTCTGAGTAAGGCTTGCATGTGCTCTCCGAGAAATCCAGCGATAACAAGATTGGGTGGCAAACGCCAAAGGCCCGCGGGGGTGCCACGGGCCTGGTGAGTAGTGCGCGATAGGTGTGCGCCACTGGGGCCAGAGTCTGACGCAAATCAAGCGCTGGCGTGACGGTGTTATCCCGCAAAGGGGGCGATTTTAAGGCTCAAAAAAAATAGCTGCTGGCGCTTGCTACATATGCCTTAGAGTGCTTTTTGACCCTTGTTTTCCGGCTTGCGCCGGGCAAACTTCCACCACGGCAGCACCCGGCTCATGGACAGCACTTCGCCGCAGTGCAGCGGCGCATAGCCCGCCATGCTGGCCATCTCCTGCTGCCAGGCACTGGTTTGCAGCAATGCACGCAAGGCCTGCATGGCGGGCTGCTCCAGCGCCGATTGCAGACAGGCCAGGTGGTAGCGCTCTTGCACCAGTGGCACAAAGTCCAGGCCGCGCATGCGCGCCGCCAGTTCAATGCCGACGCCCACATCGGCGCTGCCCGCCGCCACCGCCTGCGCCACCGCCCCGTGCGAGGGTTCGTGCTGCGCGTAGCCGGTGATGTCCTCGGGCACCAGGCCCGCCCGGGCCAGCAGGTCGTCCAGCAGCACACGGGTGCCCGAGCCCAGCGGGCGGTTGACAAACCGCGCCCCGCTGCGCGCCACATCGCCCAGCGAATGCAGCCCCAGCGGGTTGCCCGGCGCCACGATCAGCCCCTGCGTGCGCCGGGCAAAGCCAATGAGCTTGTGCAGGCCGGGCTGCAGCAGGGGGCGGTAGGTGCGCGCGGCCAGCGAGTCGGCGTCGGGCTGCTCCAGCGTGTGAAAACCCGCCAGCGTGCAGCGCCCCTCATTGAGGGCGCGGATGGCGTCCACGCTGCCGGTGAAGCGGATGTCCAGATGCACCGCATCGTCACTGCCCGGCGTGGCGGCCCAGGCGCGCAGCGCAGCCAGCGCATCGTCGTGGCTGGCGTAGAGGGTGAGCACATGGGCATTGGCATCAAAGGCCACGGCGAAGGCGCGCTCCAGATCGGCGCGCAGGGCTTCGATCTGCGGCGCCAGCCGCGCCTGGGCCTGGCGCTCGGCCCACAGCAGCTTGGTGCCAAACGGACTGAGCTGCGCCGACTGGCCCTTGCCCCAGACGATGAGCTCGCCGCCGAGCTGGTCTTCCCAGCGCTTGAGCGAGCCCCAGACATGGCGGTACGACAGTTGCAGCGCGCGCGCCGCACCCGAAATGGAGCCCTCGCGGGCCACTGCCTGGAGCAGTTCAGGCAGGGGGTTGCGGGCCAGGGCGTCGCCCGCGTCGCGGCTGATGGTGTAGTGGAGCTGGATCCTATGCACGGAAAGTCATATCGCTGGACATTGTTGCGGTGCATACGATAGCCGACCCATGTCCACCATCCTCGATAGCGCTGCGACGGCGCTGCAATTGATCGCCTCTTCCGATACCGCCCTGTGGGCCATCGTGGGCCGCTCCCTCTCGGTCAGCGCTACGGCCTGCTTGCTGGCCTGTGGCGCCGGGCTGGTGCTGGGCGCGTGGCTAGGCGTGGCGCGTTTTGCCGGGCGCGGCGCGGTGCTGGCGCTGCTCAACACGCTGCTGGCGGTGCCCTCGGTGGTGGTCGGGCTGGGGGTGTATTTGCTGCTCTCGCGCGGGGGGCCGCTGGGCTCGTGGGGCTGGCTGTTCAGCTTCAAGGCCATGGTGCTGGCGCAGATGGTGCTGGTGCTGCCCGTGGTGATGGCACTGACGCGCCAGAGCATTGAAGACGCCGAGCGCGCCCACGGCGAGCAGTTGCGCTCTTTGGGCGCAGGCACCCTGGTGCGCGGCGTGCTGCTGGCCTGGGATGAGCGCTACGCGCTGCTGACGGTGCTGATCGCCGCCTTTGGCCGCGCCATCTCCGAGGTGGGCGCCGTGATGATCGTGGGCGGCAACATCGACGGCTTTACCCGCGTCATGACCACCGCCATCGCCCTGGAAACCAGCAAGGGCGACTTGCCCCTGGCCCTGGCGCTGGGCCTGATTTTGCTGGTGGTGGTGCTGGCGCTGAACGTGCTGATTGCCCTGCTGCGGCGCTGGCGCGAGCGCCGCGATGGCGCAGCCCTGGATGCCACGCTGGGGGTGGCCGCATGAGGGCCGACCTGCCCCCCCCCATGCACAGCCCGGCACCTGCCGTGGTGTGGAACTTGCAGGCCGTGGGCGTGCAATATGGCCGCGTGAGCGCGCTCTCTGGCGTGACGCTGCGCATTGCCCAAGGCGAGCGCGTGGCGCTGGTGGGCTCCAATGGCAGTGGCAAAAGCACCTTGCTGCGCGTGCTGCACGGGCTGGTTCCCGCCAGCAGTGGGCAGGTGCAGCAGGACGGCGCACTGCGCCAGGCCATGCTGTTTCAGCGCCCGCACATGCTGCGCACCAGCGTGCAAAACAACATCGTGCTGGGGCTGTGGCTGCGCGGCACCGCCTGGCGCGATGCCAAGGTGCAGGCACGTACGGCGTTGCAGCGCGTGGGCTTGCAGGCCGTGGCACAGCAAAACGCGCGCACGCTCTCGGGTGGCCAGCAGCAGCGCCTGGCCCTGGCCCGCGCCTGGGCCTTGCGGCCTGATGTGCTGCTGCTGGACGAGCCCACCGCCAGCCTCGACCCCCACGCCAAGCGCGAGGTCGAGGCGCTGATGGCCGACTTTGCCGCCAGCCACGCCAGCGCTGGCCCCGCGCACCCAGTCACCACCGTGTTCAGCAGCCACAACCTGGGCCAGGTCAAGCGCCTGGCCAGTCGCGTGGTGTACCTGGAGCATGGCTGCGTGCTGGCCGATTTGCCGGTGCACGATTTTTTCAATGGCCCCTTGCCCCAGGCCGCCGCGTTGTTTGTTCAAGGAGAAAAAGTATGAAGAATTACCAGTGTTTTAAGCCGCTAGCCCTTACACAAAAAGCGCTTACAGCTATTGTATTGATAGCATCTAGCACCACCTGGGCGCAAAGCATCCACATGGCGTCCACCACGTCCACCGAGCAATCGGGCTTGTTCTCGCACCTGCTGCCCGCGTTCAAGGCGGCCAGCGGCATTGACGTCAAAGTGGTGGCAGTGGGCACCGGCCAGGCGCTGGACATGGCGCGCCGGGGCGATGCCGACGTGCTCTTCGTCCACGACCAGGTGGCCGAAGAAAAATTTGTGGCCGACGGCTGGGGCGTGCAGCGCTACCCCGTGATGTACAACGACTTCATCCTCATCGGCCCCAAGCAGGACCCGGCAGGCACGCGCGGCAAAGACATCGTGGCCGCCCTGCAAAAAATCGCCACCAGCAACACCGAATTCGTCTCGCGCGGCGACAAGAGCGGCACACACGCCGCCGAGCTGCGCTACTGGAAGCTCTCCAGCCCCGATGCGGCCAAGGGCAAGGGCTACAAGGAATGCGGCTGCGGCATGGGCCCGGCGCTGAACATCGCTGCCTCCAGCGGCGCCTACGTGCTGGCCGACCGGGGCACCTGGCTCAACTTCAAGAACCGCGCCGACCTGGCCGTGCTGGTCGAGGGCGACACGCGCCTGTTCAACCAGTACGGCGTGATGGTGGTCAACCCGGCCAAACACCCCCACGTCAAGGTGCAAGAAGCGCAGAAGTTCGTGGACTGGATCGTCTCGCCCGCCGGGCAGAAAACCATTGCCAGCTACCAGATCGGTGGCGAGCAGTTGTTCTTTCCGAACGCGGGCAAATAACGGGCCACGCCCTGGCCGCTCAGGGCCAGCGGTAGCCGCGCGCCGGGTGCAAGCTCCAACGGCCATCGCCGGGCAGCTCCAGCACCTGCTGGTGGTAGGCCAGCACGGTGGCGCGGTGGCTGATGCTGATGGGGGTGATCGACAAGCCCGCCAACTGGCTGTACAGGCGTTCTTCATTGGCGGCGTCCAGGGCGCTGGTGGATTCGTCCAGCAGCAGGTAGCGCGGCTTGGCCAGCAGGGCGCGGGCAAACGCCAGGCGCTGCTGCTCGCCCACCGACAGCACCTTGGCCCAGTCCAGCGTGGCACCCAGGCCACCAAAACGCGCGGCCAGCGTGGGCAAGTTGACCCGCTCCAGCCACTGGGCCAGCTCTTCATCTGAAATCTCGCGTTCGGTGTTCGGGTAGAGCAGTTGGCAGCGCAGGTCGCCCAGCGGCAGGTACGGCGTTTGCGGCAGAAACAGCATATCGGGCTCGGCGGGGCGCACGATGTCGCCGGTGCCGGTATTCCACAGGCCCGCCAGCACCCGCAAGAGCGAGCTTTTGCCCGCGCCGCTGGGCCCGACGATGACCAGCCCGGCCCCCGGGTGCACGGTGAGCGTGACGTCTCGCGCCAGCAGGTGTTCGCGGTTGGGGGTGAACACGGTCAGCCCCACCAGGCTCAATTCAAAACCGTGCACGGTGCGGATGTGCGTGGCGGGCGGCTGCTCGGGCGCATCCAGCTCGGCCTGGGAATCCAGCGCCTGGGCAAACGCATGGAGCCGATCGACGCCAGCAGAAAAGCGGCTCAGGCCCTCAAAGTGCTCGACGATCACCGTCAGCGCGCTCAAGATGGCGGCAAAGGCGCCAGCGGCCTGGATGGCACTGCCCACTTCGAGCGCGCCGCTGAGCACCTGGTTGGCAATGATCACGCTGGGCAGCACGATGGTCAGAAAGCTGTGCGTGTACTGGAACAGGTTGAGCTTGAATTGCCAGCGCAGCACCTGCTGGTAGTTGGCGTACAGCGCGGCAAAAATACGCTGTAGCGCAGACATTTCGCGCATTTCGCCGTGGTGAAAGGCGATGGGCTCGGCGTGCTCACGCACGCGCACCAGGTTGAAACGGAAATCGGCCTCGCGCTGCAGCTGGCGGTAGTTCAACCCGATCAGTGGCCGGCCAAACACCGTGGCCGTGAACACCGTGCTGAACACGGCGTAGCCCAGCAAAAAATACACCAGCCCTGGCGAGATGGCCCACAGCACGCTGGCAAACGCCATCAGCTGGATGACCGCCCCCAACACGATCATCGAAAAATACAGCGATTGCTGCGTGAAGCTGTTGATGTCTTCGGCAATGCGCTGATCGGGGTTGTCTATGCCGGCCATGGCGTTGAGCCGGTAATAGGCGCGCTGGTGGAAGTAGCGCTCCAGAAAGTGCTGCGTCAGCCAACGCCGCCAGCGCAGCCCCAGCGTGTCGCGCACGTAGTAGTACAGGGCGTAAATCGGTACGGCGGCCAGCAAAATCAGCGTGTAGCGCAGGATGGACGCCCAAAAGCGGTCGGCATCGCGCGCTGCCAGGGCCGAGGTGAATTCACCAGTCTCGTGGTTGAACCACACGTTGAAGGCCGTCTGCCCCAGCAGCAGCACTATCAGCAGCGCCAGCAAGCCACGCGAGCGCCAGCGCTCGGGCGACTGCCAGTAGGGCAGCGCTATCTGCACAAAGCGCCGCCACAGGCGGGTATTGAAACCGGTGGCAGCGTCGGCGGTCATGGCAGCTTTCTAAAAACCCAGCGTGTGCGGCAGCCAGGTGGAGATGGCGGGCACAAAGGTTAGCAGCGCCAGCACCACAAAGTGCGCCACCAAAAATGGCGGCAGTTCGCGCGTGAGGGCGGCCATCGACACCCGGGTGGACACCGCCGTCACAAACAGCAGGCCGCCCACAGGCGGAGTGATCATGCCCAGCGTCAGGTTGACGATCACCACCATGGCAAAGTGCGTCGGGTCAATGCCCAGCGCCGAGGCAATCGGCGCCAGGATGGGCACCAGAATCATCACGCCCGGCAGCGGCTCCATGAAGATGCCAAACACCAGCAGCAGCAGGTTCACCGCGATCAGAAAGGCCACGGGCGAGAGGTTCCAGCTGACGATGGTTTGCGACAGTTGCTGGGGCACGCCCTCCACTGTCAGCACCCAGGCAAAGGCTGCCGAGGTGGCCATGACCAGCAGCACCGAGGCCGTCAGCAGCGCCGAGCGGGAGATGATGTCGGGCAGCGCCTTCCACTCCAGCGTGCGGTACACCCACTTGCCGCATGCCAGCGCATAAAAGACCGCCACCACCGACGCCTCGGTGGGTGTGAAGATGCCAAAACGGATGCCCACCAGAATCAGCACGATCAGCATCAGCGCCGGAATGGCCTTGACGCTGTTGACCAGCATCTCGCGCGCCGAGGGGCGCGGCTCGGTCGAGCGGTAGTCGCGCTTTTTGCAGACGCGCCAGTTGACGAAGGCCATGGCCAGGGCAATCAGCAGGCCCGGCACAAAACCGGCAATGAACAGCCCGCCCACCGACACCTGCTCGTCCTGCATGGCATAAATGATCATGCTGATGGACGGCGGAATGATGGGCCCGACGATGGCGGTGCTGGAGGTCAGCGCGGCGGCATAGGCACGCGAGTAACCGGCCTTGTCCATCATCTTGACCATCATGGAGCCGGGGCCCGCAGCGTCGGCCAGCGCCGAACCCGAGATACCGGAGAACAGCGTCAGCGACAGCACGTTGGCATAGCCCAGGCCACCGCGCAGGTGACCCACAAATTGCGCCGCAAAGCGCAGCAGCACCGCCGTCAGGGCGCCGCCCGACATCAGCTCAGCCGCCAGGATGAAGAACGGCACAGCCATCAGCGGAAAGCTGTCGATGCCGGTAAACATCTCCTTGAAAACCACCAGCTGCGGGTAGCGCCCGCCCACAAAAACCGCCAGCGCCGCCGACATGGCCAGCGCAAACGCCACAGGAAAACCCAGCGCCATCAGCACGATGGCGGCAATGAAAAGAGTCAGTGTCATGGTGTGGTACTGCCTGCGGTGTCAGAGCGATGCCGCTGCCTGGGCATCCATCTCGGGCGACTCGGCAAAGCGGCCCTCCAGGATGTAGCTGCGCACAACGAATAAAAGGTGGACGAACATCAGCATGAAGCCCGCTGGCATGGCGGCATAAATCCAGGCCATGGGGATGTCGGTGGCGGCGGTGGTTTGAAAGCGCGTGGCCCAGACGTAGAGGATGGAAAAGTACGTCATCACCAGGCAAAACACCGCGATGCCTGCGGCCACTATGGCGCGCACCACCCGCGCCCCCCGGGTGCCCAGCGCGCCGTGCAGGTTGTCGATGGCCACATGGCCACCAAAGCGCAGCACCATGCCAGCGCCCAGAAAAGTGACCCAGACCATCAGGTGGCGCGCCACCTCTTCGGCCCAGACGATGGAGTCGCCCGTGGTGTAGCGCAGCACCACGTTGGCAAAAACGATGCAGGACATGGCCAGCAGCAACAGGATCAGCATCCAGCGGTTGGCGGCCACCAGAATGCGCTCGACGCGGTTCAACATAAATGGGGCAGGCGCCGTACAGGCGCCACAGTCAAAAGGCCAAAAGGAACGCCCGGACAGTGCCGGGCGGTGCGTGCCAGTGCAGCGAGGGTGCTTACTTGGTTTGCGTGATCTGGTCCAGGGTCTTCTGGCCAAACTTGGTGGCGTACTGCTTGTAGGCTGGGGCAATTGCGGCCTGGAATACGGCCTTGTCCACGTTGGTGACGACCTGCACGCCATGGGACTTGATCTCGTCCACGGCTTTTTTCTCCACCGCATCAACGAACTGGCGCGAAGCCAGTGCGCCTGCTTTGGCGCCCTGGATGAACGCGGTTTTTTGCGCATCGGTCAGGCTGCCAAAGAAGGCGGGCGAGACGATCAGCGCCATGGGCGCATAGACGTGCGATGTCAGCGTGAGGTGCTTTTGCACCTGCCACAGCTTGGCCGAGACAAACACCGACACGGGGTTTTCCTGGCCATCGATCGTGCCTTGTTGCAGCGCACCGATCACTTCGGGCCACGACATGGGCGTGGGCGACGCGCCCAGGGTGCGGAAGGCCGTGATGTGGACGGGGTTCTCGGTCACGCGGATTTTCAGGCCCTTGAGGTCGTCGGGCTTGGTCACGGCGCGCTTGTTGTTGCTCAGGTGGCGAAAGCCTTGCTCACCCCAGGCCAGCGCAATCAGGCCACGGGTTTTGAACTTGGTCAGCAAGTCCTGGCCGAACTGGCCATCGAGCACGTTGCGGGCGTGCTGCGTGTCGCGGAACAGGAAAGGGATGTCCACCACGCCCACGTCAGGCACAAAGTTGCTCAGTGCGCCGGTCGAGACAATCACGGCCTCCACGGTGCCCAGTTGCAGGCCCTCGATCAGCTCGCGCTCGCCGCCCAGCGCGCTGGAAGGAAACTGCTTGAACTTGAAGGCGTTGTTGGTGGCTTTTTCGACCGAGTCGGCCCAGGCCTGTGCGCCAGCACCATAGTGCGAGTTGACGGCCAGTGCGTAGCCGATCTTGACCTCGCGCGGTTGCTGCGCGAGGGCGGCACCGGTCGATGCGACCAGCACGGCGGTGATGCAGCTGGCAACGAAGGTGCGGCGGAAAGTGGTCATGGGGTCGTCCTTGGGTAAAAGCGGCAATGCTGAAAAAAGAGGCGCCATTGTAAGTAGCGGTAGCCGGTGTGCGAGGGAGCAGGCGCGCGTGTTGCCGCGCCGCTGGCAACGGTTTCAGGGCGTGATCTGGATCTGGTCGAAATACACCGTGCGCCCGTTGGCGTGGTTGAGCTGGATGTTGATGCGTTTGAACAGCGCCGGTTGGCCCAGTTGCTCTCCGGAGAGCACCACGTTCGTCCATTGCTGGGCGGGCAGTGTCACCCGGGTGCCGGGGGCAGCGCTGGCCGCACCGTCTTGCGCCTGCACGCTGACGCGCAGCTCGGTGGCCTGGGCGGCATACGCCCAAAAATCCAGGCGGGTGGCTGGCGTGGCCGCCATGCCGCTGGCATGGCGCAGCGACAGCCCACCCCACGGTTTGAAGTCCACACGGGCCGCATAACGCCCGACCTTGACGGTGGCAGTGTGGGCAAAGTCCGGCTGTGCGCCCCACGACCAGTCTTCCCAGTCGCTGGCCAAGGCATCGTCATACAGCACCAGGCCGGGGCCCGCACTGGGCGGTGGTTGCTGCGCGGCCACTACCGGCAGTGTGCTGCGCGCCAGCAACTGGACGTAGGCCGCCTGGGTGTAGATGGCCGGCTCGGTCAGCTCCCAGGAATTTTCGGGCCAGCCCGTGTTCCAGTCTTTGTAGGCTTTTTGCAGCGGCTGGTTGTTGATGCCCGCCACGGTGCCGGTGTAGCTGCGGTGGGGGCCACCGCTGACGTAACCCGGCGGCGGGCCGCTGGGCGAGGTCTGGGCGTTGTCCCAGACCGTGCCGTGGTCGAACCAGGTGTGGTAAATCTCTTGCAACGACTTTTCTGCGCCCGCGCCCGACATGTTGGACAACATCACCAGGCCCAGCGGGTTGGCACCGTGCAGCCAGTGCAGGTGCTGGTGGGCAATGGCACGGTACTGCGCCGCGTTGTCGCTGTGGATACCAAAACCGGGAAAGTCCAGGTTCAGATTGCCCACGTTGGCGCGCACAGCGTTGTGCCCCCAGTGGTACTGGGCATCAGGCACGTGGGCGCGGTAGAGGTCGGTGCCAGCCTGGTCGTCCTGGACAGACATGACGCTGTTCTGGCCCGCCTTCTGGGCGCGGATTGCCTGGGCCACGCTGTCGCTGACACCGCCCATGCTGGCATAGCGCAGCAGCGCCACCTGCACGGGTTGGTTGTAAGGCCCCCACCAGGTGCTGCTGGTCGGGGCAATGCGGGTGTACTGGCTCTCCACAAAATCCCGGTAGGTGGATTTGCCCGTGGCTTCATAGAGGTAAATGGCGGCCAGCAGCGCGCTCTGGCGCTGTCCGGCAGCGTCCACATCGGCGTCGCCGGCTTTGATGTCGCCATCATCACAGGCGGTTTCGAAGGCCGAAAAATCGGCCGTGGTGTGCTGGGCACGCGCCCAGGCAGCCTCGGCGCGGGCGGTCAGGGCACTGCCATAGGCCCGTTGCGATGGCACGCTTTGGTACACCACCCCGGCAGCGGCAAACATGGCACTGCCCGCCAGCGTGGCGCTGGTGCATTCCGGCAGGTAGTAGCGCGCACGGGTGTCGGCACTGGGGGGCGAGGTGCCGTTGTGGTTGTCGGTGCCCACCTTGAGCAGCAACCCGTGGGTGCCGGTGGCGTCCTGCATGCGCTGGAGAAAATCCAGCTCCCAGCGCACTTCATCGAGCAGGTCGCTGACGCCATTGCCCGATTCAGGAATGCCGAAGTCGTCCCCAAACGCCTGCGGATGAAAGCGGTAGGCGTCCAGCAGTTGCAGCACGGCGCTTTGTGCCAGCGTGGTGTATTTGTTGGTGTCGCCCGCGTCCATCCAGCCGCCATGCAGGTCGCGGGCCGTGGCCGCGTCGTTTTTGGCCCAGCGGCTGCGGGCAAAGCGATCCTGGCCTGCACCGTCGTAGCTGCTGGCGTCTGTCCAGCGGGGATCGGCGTAGGGTGGCACCTTGGCGTGGCCCAGGCGCTGGTAAAAATAGGTGCGCATGGCGTGGCGCAGCACCGGGGCATATACCTGCTCGCTGATCTCGAAGCGCCCGGAACCCACCCGCTGAACCGGGTCGTAGAGGTAGTACGACCCACTGGCCTGCAACCCGGAAAAATCGAAGCTCCAGCCCCGGTCGCCCGACTGGGCGTGGGTGGCGCCGCCGTTCCAGAGCTGCACGGGGCCGCTGAACACCACCACATCATCTGCCCAGCGGCGCACCTGGTACGGCGCTGTGCCCGTGCCCGGCGGCAGGCGCTGGCTGGCATTGGCCCCCGCCTGCGGGTCTGCAATCACGGCCACTTTGCGCATGCCCGGCAGATAGCCGAACTGGTCCAGCTTGATGAAGGGCGAGAGCGTGACGGGCGCCGCCAGCGCTGCCCCCGAGAGAGCACACCAGCACGCTGCCAGGGTCAGTGAGGAGCCAAGGGCAGCGGGCATCTGGAAAGTGGGCATATCAAGGTACTCCGGCTGTCAACCCAGCACATGGCACTCCCGGCGCAGCAGGGCCAGGGCTTCCTGGCGCTGGCCGTAGTGGTCGCCGCACAGTGTCTGGCGCGACTCCTGCACAAAGTGTTGCCACAGGGTGCAGTAGGCCTCTTGGTGGGCAGCGGGCGCGTGCTGGCGGATGAAGGCTGTGGCCTGCTCAGGGTGCAGGCCGCGCTGCTGGATGGAGCGCAGCAAGGCCAGCACGGCCTTCTCGGTCAGCACGGTTTTGTCGGCAGGCACATAGCGCTTGGGCGCGCCCACCGCCAGGTACAAAAACAGCGTGAGCAGGGCGTGCTCATCGCGCTGGCCCTGGGTGACGCGCTGCCAAGTCTTGCTGCCGCTGCCCGGGGGCGTTGCAGTGCTGTGACCGTGGTGTTCCGCGTCATCCAGGCTGTGGTGGTAGTGGTCGATTTCGGCCAGCGGGTCTTCCAGCCAGAAGTAGTGGCCGCTGAAGGCCGGGGTGCGCAGCAGGGCGTGCAGATTCTGGCTGGCATCGCGCAGGCGCGGCAGGTCGGCCAGTACGCTGGCGCGCACGGGCGCTACGGCATCGCGCAGTCCGGCGGGGAATTGCGCGGGCAAGGGCAGCGCCAGCGCCCCGGTGTGGGTGCGCAGCTTGCCCACCAAGGCGTCAAACGCCACCGTATCAGGCCACTCCTGCGCCTTGGGCGCCAGGCTGTGCAGCAGCAGGGCGGTGCGGATGACGGCCTCGGCATCGGTGCCTGCTTCTTCCAGGTCGTCGGCGCCCAGACCGAAGCGCTCGGCCAGCCACAGCGCGGCCTCGATGGTGTGCTGCACGGGCAAACGCTGGGCCAGTTCGGCACGGTACTCCGCGTGGCTTTTGAGCGACCACTTGGCCAGCTGCGGTATGTGCTCGTCCGTGAAGCCCTCGCGCTCGTGCATGCCGAAGTGGCTGTTTTGCGGCATGGCGATGAGCTTTTTCAACAGCTCCGAGCCGCCCTTGGAGCGCGACAGCAGGCTGTGGTCGCGCAGTGCCTGCGCCGCTGCGGCCAGGTCGCCGCCCGTGGTCTCTTGCAGGTACAGGCTGACCAGATTGACGATGCGATCGCGGGCTTTTTCGAGTTCGGGGCGCAGGTGCTCGCTGCCAAAGTAGCGGGCAATCTGCACCATGCCCTTGGGTGCCTCGGTATTGATGGCGCGCAGCTTGTCGGCGCCGATGATGCCGTGCTGGACGCCATAGGCCAGGGCTTTCTCAAACAGCGGTCGCGCGTCGTGCAGCGACAGCGCCGTGGCAGAAACCAAAGAGGGTGTGGACATGGCGGCGCCCCTCAAATGGCCGATTCCTCGTCCGAATCGCGGGCGGCCGGTGTGGCCTTGCCGCGGTCGGTGTCGCTGGTCTCGACCTTGCCGTCATCTTCGGGCAGATCTTCTTCGTCCAGCCCCAGGTCATGGGCGCGGGCCTTGGCACGCAGCACCAGCAGCATTTCAATGAACAGGTCGCGGCATTCGTAGCGCAGCAGCCAGGCCAGCTCCATCCAGTCGCTGTCGGCCACTTCTTCCTGCGTGATGTGTGCTCGCACGTGAGCCGAGGCGCGCAGCTCCTCGTCGCTGAGCATGGCGCCATCGTCCTCGAAGGTGTCAAAGTGGCCGGTGCGGGCAAAGGCCTCGATGCGGCTCCATTTTTCGGCAAAGTAGTTGGCCAGGGCTTCGCTGCCGCCTTCGATGTTGCCAATGGCCTCCAGAAACTCCAGCGGCTGGGCATCGCTGCGGAAGATGATGGCGTTGACCATGCCGCGCAGGTGGCTGTGGGTGAGGTCTTTGTACTGTTTCTCCAGCACCAGGGCACGGGCAAACTGCTCGGGCGTGACCAGCAGGTTGACCACCGAGTTTTTCGAGTCGTCGTACTCGCGGATGACGGCCAGGATGTCTTTGGGCGGCAGCTGCTCCAGCACTTCCATCAGGGCGTGGTCGCCTTCGGTGTCGGCCAGCTCGGCCAGCGCGTATTCGGCGCCCACGATGTCGCCAGCGGCAATCAGGCTTTGGGTTTTGGTGATGAGGGCAAGGTGGCTCATGGGGCAGGTCTCTTTAGTCTTTGCGGTCAAAGCCTTGGTCGGCCAGCCAGTCGGCGCCCGCCTCTTCGCGGGTGTGGTCGTTTTGCGGGCCGGTGTCGTCGTCGGCGCTCAGCGGGGTGGCGTCGTCATCGCCATCTTCTTCAGGGGCATCGTCGGTTTCAGCGTGGTGCGCCTGGGCCATGCGCGGGTGGTGTTGCAGATATTCCAGGCCCGCGGCTACTGCCATGAAGCGGTTGCCGCCAGGCTCGCGCAGCACCACTTCAGCCAGGCTGTGCGCCCAGGGCTCCAGGGTGACGGCGCCACTGAGCGCAGCCCAGTCGGGGAAGGCATTGGGCTGCAAGCCCACCAGCTTGTCCAGCGCGGCAGGCGTGGTGAAACGAAAGCCCTGGTGGAACACCACAGCCACCATTTCGGGGCTCAGCTCGATCATCTGCGCCAGAAAACCGATTTCCTTGCGCTTGTCGGCCAGGCGTTTGCGCAGCACGTTTTTGCCCTCGGAGTCTTGGGTCAGGTCATCGAGTTCGGCCTGGTAAGCCGAGCGCAGGTTGCGGAAAAAAGGGGACAGGTTCATGGCGGAAGAATGTTTTTGAAATAGGACTGCCAGATTTGCTGCGCTGTCTCCAGCGGATCGTCCAGCAGGTTGCGGCGGCGGTTGTCGTCGTAGGCCTGGCGCTGTACGGGGTCGGACAGCACCTCGTAGGCTTGCTGCGCGGCCCGAAAGCGCTCGGCGGCGTCGGCAGCGTCGTTTTTGTCGGGGTGGTGCAGCGAGGCCTTCTGGCGGAAGGCTTTTTTGATGTCTGCCAGCGACGCATCGCTGCCCAGACCGAGGGCGGCGTAGTGGTCTGTCATGGGATGGTGGAGTATAAAAATGATAGCTTGCAGCGCTTTTGCAGCGGGCGCTGGAGCCCGAATTATCCCGATATTTCGCGGTGGGGTGCAGCGCCCGTGTAGCGCCATGGAATTGGGTTGGCTGCGTGCGCTGGGTCGGGCCCGAGCAGGCGGTCGTACTCGCGCTTGACCACGCCATAGCACTCGCAGGTGCGCAGTTCCAGCCCGGGGCGATCGAGCACCGTGATGTGGCCGCGCCGGTAGTGGATGAGCCCGGCCTTTTGCAGGCGCCCGGCCGCCTCGGTCACGCCTTCGCGGCGCACGCCCAGCATGTTGGCAATCAGCTCTTGCGTCATCACCAGCTCGTTGCTGGGCAGCCTGTCCAGGCTCAGCAGCAACCAGCGGCACAGCTGCTGGTCCAGGGAGTGGTGGCGGTTGCACACGGCCGTTTGCGACATCTGCGTGATCAGCGCCTGGGTGTAGCGCAGCAGCAGGTGCATGGCGGGGCCAGCGCGGTTGAACTCTTGCATCATCACTGGCGCGGGCAACCGGTAGCCCTCGCCAGCGCTTTGCACCACCGCACGGTTGGGGGTGGAATCGCCCCCCATGAACAACGAGATGCCGACGATGCCCTCATAGCCAACCACGGCGATTTCTGTGGAAGCGCCGTTCTCCATCACATAGAGCAAAGAGACGATGGACGTGGTGGGAAAGTACACATGGCGCAGCTTGGCCCCCGATTCGTACAGCACGGTTTCCAAGGGCATGGGGATGCGCTCCAACTGCGCCAGCCAGCGTTTCCAAATAGGGGGGGGGCAATGCCGCCAGCAGGCGATTGGTGCGCGGGTCAGAGGGAGGGGCCATGCGAGTCTCCGGTGCAGTCGGCCCTGTGGAACCACGGGGACGGTGACCGTCGTCTGTGGCGAATCACCGCAATGAGTATAGGTGTGGCCTGCGCCGTTGTGTGCTGGCAATGTGACCTGGCGTACAGACGGCCCGGGGCTGGGCACCTATCTTGCTGCGGTGGGGGGCCGTTGTCTCGGCTCGCCAATTCGTCGGTTTTGTATCCCGGAGAGGTTGCTATGTACACACTGTTTGAACACCCAAAACCCTGTCGGCGCGTGCCTGTGCCACAGGACGCCATCCTGGCCGGGAAAGCACCGGTTTATATGCCGCCCGCTGCCTTGGCGCAGTCTGCCTGGGCCCGCCCGGGGGTGGGCTATGCGCCTGCCCCAGTGCGTGTGCGGTGGGCCGATGGACTGGCCCGGGGTCGCCATGCGCAACTGGTCGCGGCATTGCAACCGCCAGCACAGTTCCAGGTGGCAGGCACCGCGCTGGCGCAAGTACCGGAGGCGATGGAGTCCGTACCGGCTGCGCCACCGGGTGCGCTGGACAGGCAGTGCATGGCAGCACTGGGCATCGTCTTTGAGGCAGGGATGTACGCCTATGGCGCTTTTCACTGTGACAGTCTGGCCGATGCAATTACCTACGCTTACCTGCACCGCCACACCCCGAACGCGAGTGCTTCATGGTGAGCACAGGCACGGGCCTACGGTTGGTTACTGCCCGTACAGGCGTTCACCGACCCGGCACCTTGTCCGACAGGCGCCACAAGCAGCTGCTCCTAGCATCAAAGCAGTGCGCAATCCTGCCACCTTTGCCACAGCCCAAGGAGTTGCCATGTCCATCCAGTCGCCGCCATCTTTGTCTGTAGTCAGTCCGGCGCAGTTGCCCGAGCACCTGCGCCAGTGTGTGCAGTCCGGAGGACTGCGGCACCGCATAGGGTGCGTTGCCGAAGTGCTCCACGGATTTTGGGGCCAACGGTTTGTCACCAGCATGGTGCTGGTAACCGTGCTGGGCTGGGTCAGCGCGGGGTGGCCGCTTTGAGCGCCATGCCAGCGTGAAAAAATCGCCCCAGCTGCGCTGGGTGCCCTCTGTGGGTTCCGAGGCGCTGGCCCTTCTGGAGCCTGCGCGCGGCGCTGTGGAGACGCCCATCCGGGCAGAGATCTTCGGCGCCACGCGCTTTGCCCAGCACGGGCGCAGCCTGGGGCAGGCGCACCCGGCCCGGGTCAATGCCCGTGCAGCGCCGTTTTTTCCACGCTTGCAAGACAACATCCGCGTTCTGCGCGAGGCGCACGCCTACATCGCCTTGCAGGAAAGTGCGGGCCACCATGTCAGCCCGGCAGGCGATTGGCTGATGGACAACTTCAGCGTCGTGATGGCGCAGGTCAAAGAAATCCACGACGGTTTGCCCCGGCGCTACTTTCGCGATTTGCCAGTGCTGGTAGAGGCGCACCTGGAAGGATTGCCGCGCGTGTACGGCGTGGCGTGGGCGTTTGTGGCCCACACCGATAGCGCCTTTGACGCGTCTTTGCTGGCCCATTTCCTGAACGCATACCAGGAGACGCGCGAACTCACCCTGGGCGAGCTGTGGGCCTTGCCCACCACCTTGCGCGTGGTGCTGATTGAAAACCTGCGCCGCCTGTCCGAGCGCCTGGCCACGGCCCAGGCTGCTTATGCGTGGGCCAATCAGTGGTGCGACGGGCTGTGTGCCAGCAGCCGCTCTCCCATCACCGATGTGCAGGCCGTGATGGAGGTGATGCGTTTGCGGGGCGTGGGCCGCATTTTTGCGTTGCAGATCCTTCAACGGCTGCGCACCGATACCGGCACGCCTGCACCCGGTGTGTCCGACAGCACACTGGACGCAGTGCGCCAGGCAGTTGCAGCGCTGTGCCCCGAGCCCGCCAGCGCGCAGGTGCAACAGCAGGCCGAACAGGCCGCCGATGACCTGAGCGTGCGCAATGCCATCACCTCGCTGCGCCGTTTGGCCGACACCGACTGGCGTCAGCTGATTGCGGGCACCAGCGTGCTGGTGCGCCGCATGGGCGCCTCGCCCCTGTTCCAGGCGGAGCGCGAGGACACCCAAGATGCAAGCCTGCACGCCATCGAGCGCCTGGCCCGGCGCAGCGGCCACAGCGAACTGGCAGTGGCCGATGCCCTGCTGGCGCTGATGCAATCTCCCCCCGCACCGCCGCCCCTTGCGACAGAAGCGCCAGCGCAGCCTGTGGCCGCATCGCCCCAGGAAGCGCCCGGGTATTGGCTCCAGGGCCCCGGGGCACCGGCACTGCACCGGGCACTGGGGTTGGGGCGTGCAATGCAGTGGCCCTGGCGGGTGCAATGGCAGCCTTGGGCCCTGTCGGCGTATATGGGCACGGTGGTTCTGGGCAGTCTGGGTTTGACGGCCTGGTTTCTGGCGCAGCAGTCTGGCTTGCAGGGTTCGGAGGGCATGTGGCTGGCGTGGGCCTTGCTGGCTTTTTGGCCCGCCAGCGAAGCGGTGATGGCCGTGGTCAACCGCCTGATCAGCGAGTCGCTGCCACCACAACGCCTGCCCCGTCTGGCGCTGGCAGAGGGCATCCCTTTAGAGCATCGCGTGCTGGTGGTCATCCCCTGCATGCTGGGCGATGGCGCTGGTGTGCAGGCGCTGGTGCGCCAGCTGGAACTGCACTACCTGGCCAACCGGGAGCCGCAGGCGCAGTTTGCCTTGCTCAGTGATTTTGCCGACGCCAGTACGCCGCACACCCCGGGCGATGCGGCGCTGCTGCAAACCGCGCAAGCGGCCCTGGAGGCCCTGGAGCTGCGCCACAGCGCTGCCCCGCTGGCGCTGGGGCGGCGGTTTTTGCTGCTGCACCGCGAACGCCGCTGGTCGGACAGCGAGCAATGCTGGATGGGCTGGGAGCGCAAGCGTGGCAAGCTGGAGCAATTGGTGCAGGTGCTGGCCGCCGATACGGCCTGGCCGTTCATGGATTTGGGGGCGTGCTCGCGCCTGACACGGACAACGCCTTACGTGGTCACGCTCGACAGCGACACCGGCCTGCCCCCTGGTGCCTTGCGCGCCTTGGTGGGGGTGGCCGCGCACCCGCTCAACCAGCCGCGCGTTGATACGGCCCGGCGCCGCGTGGTGGCGGGCCACGGCATCTTGCAGCCGCGCCTGACCACACCGCTGCCTGCACCGCAGGCCGCAACCCCTTTTCACTGGCTGTTTGCCGGGCAATGCGGTGTAGACCCGTACAGCGCCGCCACATCCGAGGTGTACCAGGATGTGTTTGGCGAGGGCACTTTTTCTGGCAAAGGCCTGCTGCACGTGGCCGCAGTCCACGCAGTGCTGTCGGGCAGATTGCCGACGGGCCAGATCCTCAGCCACGACTTGCTGGAAGGTTCGGTGGCGCGCTGCGGTGGTGTCAGCGACATCACCCTGATGGAGGATGCGCCGCTGCACGCCGACGTGGCCTCCTCGCGCGTACACCGCTGGACGCGCGGCGACTGGCAGCTCTGGCCGGTGCTGCTGCAATGGCGCCGCTTTGGCCTGCGCACCATCCACGGCTGGAAGATGCTGGACAACCTGCGCCGCTCCCTGGTGGCGCCGATGTCGGTGCTGTTGTTGTGGGCCAGTCTGGCCAGTGGGGCGGTATCGCCCTGGGGGGCACTGGCTTTGGTGGCCGCTGCTTTTGCCGCCGGCCCCCTGCTGGGCGCCGTGGCCGGGCTGGCGCCGTCCCATGACGACGTGGCACTGGGGCGGTTTTTCAGGCTGGCCCTGGCCGATGTGGCCCGGGCTCTGGGCAGCGCGTGCTGGAACCTGGCCACCTTGTTGCAACAGGGCCTGCTGTTGGCCCACGCCATCGCCACGGCCCTGTGGCGCACCACCATCAGCCGCCGGGGGTTGCTGCGCTGGACCACCGCCGCCAGTGCGCAGGCCAGCGTGCAGCACACATTGCAGGGACTGGCGCGGCGGCACGCCCCCGTGGCCCTGGCTGCACTGGCGCTCTGGAGCGGGCTGTGGTGGGTTGGCACGCCATGGCCACTGCTGGCCACAGCGGTGTGCCTGCTGTGGGCGGGCGCTGCGCTGTGGATATGGGCGGGCAGTCGGCCCTGGAAAACAGCCTGCACCAGTGCGCCCAGCGTGGCAGACCGTGCCTATTTGCAGGGCGTGGCGCGCGACACCTGGCGCCTGTTCGAGCGCCACGTGGGCGCACCAAGCCACCACCTGCCACCCGACAACGTGCAGACCGTGCCGCACATGATGGTGGCGCAGCGCACATCGCCCACCAACATCGGCCTGTACCTGCTGTCGGTGGCCTGCGCGCGGCACTTCGGGTGGATCAGCACGGCTGAGTTGCTGCAACGCTGCGAGGCCACCCTGGCCACCCTGGCCACCTTGCAGCGCCACCGGGGGCATTTTCTGAACTGGTATGACACCGCCACCCTGGCGCCTTTGCCACCGGCCTACGTCTCCAGCGTGGACAGCGGCAACCTGTGTGGCCACCTGCTGGCGCTGGCGGGCGCTTGCACCGAAGCAGCCGACGCAGGCCCCCCCACCTGCGACGCCGCACAGGCGCAGCGCCTGCATTTATTGGCTGTGCAGTGCCGCCGACTCGCCGAGGCGCCCGAGTTCGGCTTCCTCTACGACCCATGCAGGCGGCTGTTGCACATCGGCTACCAGGTGGACGAGCAGCAATTGGACAAGGGCTTTTACGACCTGCTGGCCTCCGAGTCCCGCCTGGCCAGCCTGTGGGCCATTGCCAAGGGCGATGTGCCAGTCGCCCACTGGATTGCGCTGGGGCGTCCGTTCTATGCGGCGGGCCGCCAGGCGGGCCTGCGCTCCTGGTCGGGCTCCATGTTCGAGTACCTGATGCCTGCGCTGGTGCTCGATGAACCCGCTGGCAGCGCGCTGGCCAGCGCTGCCCATGCCGCCATACACGCGCAGCAGCGCTTTGGCCACGAGCGTTGTGTGCCCTGGGGGCTGTCTGAATCGGCCTACGCCGCCACCGACCACACTTTGGCCTACCAATACGCACCCCAGGGCGTAGCGCGCCTGGCGCTGCGGCGCACTCCCCCCGACGAACTGGTGGTGGCGCCCTACGCCACCCTTCTGGCCGCCATGTTTGCGCCGGGTGCCGCCGTGGCCAACCTGCGTCGGCTGGAGCAATTGCAAGCGCGTGCCGATATGGGCTTCATTGAAGCGCTGGACTTCACCCCCGAGCGCCAGACCGCAGGCAGCGCCTGCACCCCCGTCCATGCCTTCATGTCGCACCACCAGGGCATGGCCCTGGTGGCGCTGGCGAACGTGCTGCTCGATGGAGCGCCTCGGCGCTGGACGATGGCGGATGCACGCTGGGAAGCGGTGGCGCCACTGCTGCAAGAGCGCGTACCACGCGAAGTCTCCAGACTGCCAGCGCCGGAGCCCATACCGCACTGCATCCGCCAACCGGCCTTGGCGCCTGCGCCTGCGGTGCGCGACATCGTGCCCGGCCAGAGCGCCTTGCAGCCCACGCTGCTCATGTCCAATGGCCGCTACAGCGTGGCGCTGCGGGCCAACGGCGCGGGCTGGAGCCGCTTTGCCGGGGCTGACGTCTCCCGCTGGCGCGACGATGCGCTGCGCGATGCGTATGGCACTTTCTTCTACCTGCGCCGCCACACCGCCAGTGGCCGTGCTGCCCCCGTGTCCCTGACGCAGCATCCCGCGCCCGATGCGCAGGCGCATTACCAGGCGTCGTTCCACAGCGACCACGCCTGCCTGAGCGCCCGCTGGAGCGATCTGCACACCTGCTGCACCGTCTGGGTCAGCCCCGAAGACGACATCGAGCTGCGCCGCGTGGAGCTGCACAACACCTCGGCGCAAACGATGACCGTCGATGTGGTGTCGATGTGGGAGGTGTCTCTTCTGGGCAGCCGTACCGATGAGGCCCACCCGGCGTTCGCCAACCTGTTTGTCAGCGCAGACTGGGATGGCGCCGACCAGGCGCTGTACTTGGTGCGCAAACCCCATGTGGATGGCCAGGACGCTGTGCACGCCGTGCATTTCATTGCCCATACCAACCAGCCGCTGGTGCGGGTGCGGGCACAAGCCGACCGGGCCGCCTGGCTGGGGCGCAACCGCGATGCCGCCCACCCCCGGGCGCACCACGGAGCGGCGCAGCCGGGCGCAGCGCAGGCGCACACAGGGCTCGATCCGGTGGCATCGCTGTACATACAGATCACGGTGCCCGCCCACGCCAGCGTTCAGACCACGTTTGCCACCGCCGCCGCAACCCAACGGGCGGCGCTGGAAACGCTGGTCGACCGCTACCGCCAGCCCTCGGTCATCGAGCGCTCCACGCTGATGTCGGCCACCTTTGCCCAGGCACGGCAGCGCGACTGGGCCCTGCCCGGCGAAGAGCGCCAGGCCCTGCAAACCCTGAGCACCGTGCTGGCCCTGCTGCATTCCCGCCCCGAAGCGCCCACTGGCACGGCCACCTGCGAGCTGTCATGCGACCGGCGCACCCTGTGGCGCTTTGGCCTCTCAGGCGAGCGGCCCCTGATCGTGGTCGATATCGCGGCCCTGCACGGTGTGCGGCTGGTTCACGCCCTGACCCAGGGGCTGCGGCTGTGGACGTGGGGTGCGCTGGCGTGCGACGTGGTCATCCTCAATGCCGAGCCCTGGTCTTACCTGATGCCCGTGCAAATGCAATTGCTGGCGCAGCGCGATAGCTACACCGCCGACGTGGCGGCGGCAGTGCCAGCGCGCACCTGCGGCTTGCAGGTGCTGCACCTGGGTGATCTGGCGCCGCTGGAGCAGGCCACGTTGCGCCGGTTGGCGCGCGTACGCTTGAGCGCCGACGGCAGGCCCCTGTCGCACCATGTGGCAGAACTGGTGCAGTGGCACGACGCCAGCCTGGCCGAACGCACGGGCAAGAGCGGCGCTGGCCTGGCGCCGTGGGTGGATGCTGTGGCCGAACAGCCCCCCGAGGGCCAGTTCGACAGCGCCAGTGGCAGCTTTCGCTTCTCGGTATCGGCCACGCGGCGCCCCTCCCGGCCTTGGATCAACGTGCTGGCCAACCCCGACTTTGGCGCGCACATCTCCGAGGCGGGTGCGGGCTACAGCTGGGCGGGCAACAGCCGCCTGCAACAGCTCACCGCCTGGTCCAACGACCCCGTGGCCGATCCCGGCGGCGAGAACTTTTATGTGCAAGACCTGCACACCCACGAGGTCTGGAACCTGGGCGCTGGCGCAGGCTGCGCCGAGACCGAGTACGGCGTTGAGCATGGTCGCGGCACCACCACCATTCGCCACCGGCGCGGGGGCGTGGAGATCAGCGCCACCTGGTGTGTGGATGCGGTGCAGTCGCTCAAGCAGGTGCGCATCGTGCTGTGCAACCTGGGGCCACGGGTGGTGCATTTGCGCACCATCGGCACGCTGGAGTGGCTGCTGGGCGCGCAGCGCACCGACCGCCAATCGGTGGACACAGCGATGCAGCGCCTGCCCGGCAGCGCCAGCGCACCCACCGACGTGCTGCTGGCCACCCAATGCGATGCCCACGGTGGCTGGGGCGGCAGCACCGCCTTTCTGGTTTTGCACAGCGACGGCCCCGCTGGCGCCCGGCTGCGCGACTGGACATGCGACCGGCGCGAGCTGTTTGATGCGCGCGGCCAGCGCGTTTTTCCTGACCGCCTGGGGGCACGCGCTGGCCCGGGGCTGGACCCCTGCGCAGCGGCCAGCACCTCGACCACGCTACAGCCGGGCCAGATCCACGGCTGCGTCTTTGTGCTGGGGCACGCCCCCACCCGGGCGGGCGCGCTGGCGCTGGCCGGTGTGTGCCTGGAGCAAGGTGTTCTGGCGCGCGAGGCAATGGTGCGCCAGCGCTGGGCGGCGCTGCTGGACGCCGTGGTCGTGGACACGCCCGACCCGCTGTTCAATGCCCTGACCAACCACTGGCTGCTGTACCAGACGGTGGCGTGCCGGCTGTGGGCGCGGGCGGGCTTTTACCAGGCGGGTGGTGCCTTCGGGTTCCGCGACCAGCTCCAGGACGCCATGGCCCTGGCCGTGACGGCGCCCCAGCTGCTGCGCCAGCAACTGCGGCTGGCCGCCTCGCGCCAGTTTGTGGAAGGCGATGTGCAGCACTGGTGGCACCCGCCCGGCGGTGCCGGGGTGCGCACCCGTTGCAGCGACGATTTGCTCTGGCTCCCCTACGCTGCCGCGCACTACGTGCAAGTCAGTGGCGACGCTGCGCTGCTGGAAGAATCCGTGCCTTTTCTGGACGGCCCACCCCTGCCCGCTGGCGCCCAGGATGCCTACTACGAACCCCAGGTCAGCGCGCACGAGGCCAGCGTGTACGAGCACTGCGCCCGCGCCATCGACCACAGCCTGGCCGTGGGCCTGCACGGCCTGCCACTGATGGGCAGCGGCGACTGGAACGACGGCATGAACCATGTGGGCGACCAGGGGCGGGGCGAGTCGGTCTGGCTGGGCTGGTTCCTGTGCCGCCTGGTGGAAGACTTTTCTCCCCTGGCGCAGGCGCGCGGCGACAACCAGCGCGTGGCCCGCTGGCACAGCGCCGCCCAGGGCTGGCGCGCCGCGCTGCAAGGCCCGGCATGGGACGGGCAATGGTTCAAGCGCGCTTTTTTCGACGATGGCACGGCCCTGGGCACCCACAGCGCCCTGGAGTGCCGCATCGACCTGATCGCGCAGGCCTGGAGCGTGCTCTCGGGCGTCGCCCCGCCCGAGCGCCAGCAAATGGCCATGGCCTCGGTGGCGCGCTGGCTGGTGGATGATGCCCACGGCCTCAACCGCCTGCTGGAGCCGCCGCTGCAGCAGTCCGTGCCCCATGCGGGCTACATCCAGGCCTACCCGCCCGGCGTGCGCGAGAACGGCGGCCAGTACGCGCACGCAGGGGTCTGGAAGCTGATGGCCCAGGCCCAGTTGGGCGATGCCGACGGGGCCTTTCGCACCTTTGCGCAGCTCAGTCCGGCACACCGCTGGGCCGATCCCCAGCAAAGCCCGGCCTACGGGCTGGAGCCTTATGTGATGGCCGCTGACGTCTATACCCACGCGCCTTACGTGGGGCGCGGCGGCTGGAGCTGGTACACCGGTGCGGCGGCGTGGATGCACCGCGCCGCCATCGAATCCATTTGCGGCCTGCGCGTGCGCGCAGGCAGCGTCTGCATCGTGCCGGGCCTGCCATCGCACTGGCCGATGGCCACACTGACGCTGCGCCGCAACGGGCGCACCCACCGCTTCATCGTTTGCAATGCCCAGGCCACGACCGAGCTGGAGCAGGCCCTGGCGCAAGGCGCCCAGCGGCTGCAGGCGGGCCAGTGGCTGGTGTTGCCAGAGGCCGGTGACGCCAGCTCCCATGTGGTGCTGCAAGCGCCCCCCCATAACCCGCCAGCCAGCGCTTGAGAGGGCCTGCGCAAGCGGGCCTTGGCGCAGATAATTGCTATTGATTTGGTAGCTGATTGCGCAATACCAGCAAGCACTGGAGGCATATTTGACGCATAAAAAATATGCCTGCTGCGGTGCTTCCGCCGGGGCCGTGGCCCGGTGGTGCATCTCAGCGGCGCGAGGGCTGGCCGCCCAGCAGCCCTTCTCGGTCGGGCACCAGGGCGCCGATTTGCAGGCCCTGCGCGTCGATGTGGAACAGGTGCAGGGCGTTGGAGTGGCTGCTCTGGCGCACCTTGACCACGGCCATCACGCGCTGCAAACGGCTGTCGAGTTCGACATAGCGCTGCACGATGATGGCGTCGGTCAGAAAGGCGGCGCCATACGGGCTGAAGCGCAGGTCGTTGTAGCGGTCTTCCAGCTCCGAGGTCATCAGCACCGTGACACCGGTGCTGGCCAGCGCGGCCATCATGCGCGACAGCGCCCCCCGAAAATCGTCGCGGAACGTGGGTGCCAGCGCCAGCTCAAAACCAGAGAGCGAATCGATCACCACCCGGCTGGCGCGCAGGTGGTGGATTTCGGTGATGAGCAGCTGCGCGATTTCGTCCACCGACAACATATCCACCCGGGTGTCCACCACGCCCACCTGGCCGCTATCGATCAGCGCTGTCAGCACCGTGTCGCGCCAGCGGTGGGGGCGTTGCTCAAAAGCGGCGATGACGCCGGTTTCGCCCTGGCGCACACCTTCGGCCAGGAAGGCCGAGGCCAGAATGCTTTTGCCCGAGCCCGACGGCCCCGCCACCAGCAGCGAGTAGCCCCGGGGCAGGCCACCGCCCATCATGGCGTCCAGACCGGGGACGCCCATGGTCACCCGGTCGCTGCGCGCCTGCGCAGGAAGGGGCGGGCTGGGGTTTTGGTGCGGCGACGGGGCAAACACCTGCACGCCCGTGCTGTTGATGCGAAACGTGTGCAGGCCCGGCAGGGTGGCCTGGCCGCGCATTTTCATGATTTCCATCTTGCGCACCACCGAGTTGCCCTGCACGCACTGGCGCAGCCAGATCAGCCCGTCGGCCACGGTAAAGACCGGGTTGGACTCTGATTCACTGAAGTATTCACCGATCAGGAACGTCGTGGCCTGGCAGCTGCCCATCAGCACGCCCAGTTTCTGGACGAAATGCTGCGTGCCCATGGGTGCGGGCTCGCCATGCGGCGGCGTCTGAACCACGGAGTGAAACGAGTCCACGAAAACCAGCGCCGGTTCGTGGGCCTGCACTTCGGCCACGATGTGATCGAGCACCCGGTTCAGATCACCGCCTGCGGCCTCCTCGGCCAGGCTGACAAAGCGGATGGAGCGGTTGAGCTGGTCCAGGTCGAAAAAGTCAAACTGCTGCTGGTAGCGCAGCATCTTCAGCGGCGGCTCGCCCAGCACCGTGAAGTACAGGGCGCGGCGTTCGGGGGTGGCCATGGCAAACATCATCTGGTGCGCCAGCGTGGTTTTGCCGCAGCCCGGCGGGCCCGCAATGAGGTTGAAAGACAGCTCAGGCAGGCCCCCGCCCAGCACCGCGTTCAGTCCGGCCACCCCGGTATCGAGGCACGGCAGGCGGTTGGTGCCGGTGCTCATGGCAGCCGCCTGTGTCCGGTGGGCAGTGCGGCGTGGCGTGGTGGGTACATGGCAGGGGCTCCAAAAGACCAGAAGGCGCCCACAGTGCGCTGTTTGCCGCGCCCGGTCTGTGCGATGGCCCACACAGGCACCGCCAGAGCGCGCGGCGCGTCAGTCGAGCCCGAACTGCGAGCGCAAAGCGGCCCCAAACGCCGCGCCGCCACTGAGCGAGAGGCTCACCGTGTAGCGCTCGGGCGGCTGCGCGGTGCTGTGCGCATGGAGCTGGCCCGCCGATCCCTCGCAGGGCTCGTAGTGCAGGTGCAGCGCGCAGTCACCTTCTTGCAGGGTTTGCAGGTCGTAATCCCAATCGCCGCCTTCTTCGATGGGGCCGCGCTGGCCCCCAAAGCGCTGGTGCGCCCAGTCCAGCACCAGCAGCAGCTCGGCGCGCAGGGCGCTCCAGTGCGCGGGCGTGACCGAGGCCAGCGCATCCCAGGTGCCGGTGCCTTCGCCGTCTTCGCTGTAGTCAAAATCGAGGTAACGCAGGTCATGTCGCATAGGGCTGGTCAGCAAAGGTGGATGGCGGGGCGCGCATTGTCCGGCAAAGCCCCTGCGCTGGTGCCGGGGCATGATTTTTTCAACACCACACAAGGAGTTTTCATGGACAACGCAGCGCCGCTGTTGCGGGCAGAGGGCTTGTGCTTTGGCTATCCGCAGCACACGGTTTTTCAGGACTGGTCGGTGGATGTGGGCGCGGGCGCCACGCTGGTGCTGGGCGGCGAGGGCAGCGGCAAAACCACGCTGCTGCGCCTGCTGGCCGGGGCGGTGGCTGCCGATGCGGGCACGCTGGTGCTGGCGGGGGTGTCTTGGGCACAGGCCCCGCAGGCCTACCAGCGCCAGGTGTTTTGGCAAGACCCGCGCTCGGATGCGCTCGATGCCCTGGCACCACAGACCTGGTTCGAGACCCTGCGCCCCCAGTACAGCGGCTGGAGCGATGCCGCCCTGGCCGCGCACATCGAGGGCTTTGCGCTGGCGCCGCACCTGGGCAAGGCGCTGCACCAGTTGTCGGTGGGCAGCAAACGCAAGGTGCTGATGGCGGCGGCGCTGGCCTCGGGCGCGCCGCTGACGCTGCTGGACGAGCCCGTCGCCGGGCTGGATCGCCCCTCGGTGCGGTACCTGCAACACGCCCTGGGCGACGCCGCCCGCCAGCCGGGTCGCGCCCTGGTGGTAGCGCACTACGAGGTGCTGGAAGCCGTGCCGTGGGACGAGGTGATTGCATTGCCCGGTTGACCGACCGGCCCTTCCCACTGGCCGGTTGTCAGCGGGCCGCAGCGTGGGGCGCTACATGGCCTTGAAGCGGTGGGCATACAGGCGGCTGACCGCCAGGCTCTCGGGTCTGCCCCGCAGATGGACGTGCAGCCGGCCCGCTTCGTCGCGCGATACCGTGGTGATGGCGTTGGCACGCACCAGGGTGCCGCGGTGTATCTGCCAGAACGCTTGCGCGTCGAGCTGCGCCGCAAGCTCTTTGAGCGGGGTGCGGATCAGGTACTCGCGCTCGGCGGTGAGCACCCGCACGTACTTGTCTGCCGCCTCGAAGTACAGCACGTCCTGCACGGCCACCAAATGAATGTGTGCGCCGCTGCTGGCCTGCACCATGGTCAGCGGCACCGCTGCGGCGCTAGCGCGCGCAGGGGCCTGGGCCGTGGCCGCCAGCAACTGGCGCAGCTGCGCCATGGTTGCTTCCAAATCAATAGCTGCTGGCGCACGGCTGGCAAGGGCTGATTGCAGTTTTTGTACAGTTTTTTGCAACCGCTGCGGCTGCACAGGCTTGAGCAGGTAGTCCATGGCCTGCGCCTCGAATGCCTGCACGGCGTACTGGTCGTAGGCCGTCACGAACACCAGGGCCGGAAAAGGCGCTTCTGCGCAGGGCCAGGCATCGGCCAGCTCGGCGGCGGCATCCAGCCCGCTCTGGCCGGGCATGCGGATGTCGAAGAACAGCACCTCGGGGCGCAGCGCCAGCGCCTGGCGCACGGCAGACAGGCCATCGCCCACCGTGGCCACAATGTCCAGCGCGGGCCATGCCTGGCCCAGGGCGTGGCGCAGCGCGTCGGCCAGCAAGGGTTCGTCTTCGGCGATCAGGGCGCGGGGCGGGGTCATGCGGGTGGGCCAGATTTCAAAGGAAAAGTGACTCTGGCGCTTACGCCACCTGCGCTAGCAGCTATCAATTCAAGAGCACTCTGGGCGCCGTACAGTGTGGCCAGCCGCTCGCGCACCTGGGTCAGGCCAAAGCCGTGGGCGGTGCCCGGGGCGCCTGCGCTCAGGCCCACTCCGGTGTCGTCCACCTGCAACTGCAAACACGGGCCTGTGGCGCCGGAAACGGTACGGGCCTGCACGGCGATATGGCCACCTGCCAACTGCGGCTCCAGCCCATGGCGGATGGCGTTTTCCAGCAGCGGCTGCAACAACAAGGCAGGCACGGGCACCGTGCGCAGGGCATCGGGCAAGTCAAGCTGATAGGTCAGGCGCGGGCCCATGCGCACGGCCATGAGTTCGAGGTAGTCGCGCAGGCGGTCGAATTCCTCGGCCAGCGGGTGCAGCACGGCGCGCGAGGCGCCCAGCGTGGCGCGCAGGTAGGCGATCAGGTGGTCCAGCATGGTGTGGGCGCGTGCCGGATCGGTGGACACCAGCACCCGCAAGGTGGCCAGGGTGTTGAACAGCATGTGGGGTTCGAGCTGCGCTTGCAGCAGTTGCAGGCGTGCCTCAGCGGCATCACGCTGGGTCTGGGCCATGCGTGCTTGCAGGTGGCGGGCACGGCCTTGGCTGTAGAAGAAGAATGAAACGCCCCCGCCCGCTGCGATGGTGATGGCCAGGGGCCACACCGTGCCCTGCTGGTGCGGCAGGTACTGGGCACTGCCGCTGTAGGCCTTGCCGATGAGCGAGCCCAGCACATACCCCGCGCTGATACCTCCCGCGACAAGCAGCAGCCCGCGCCAGCCAGGGGGCCAGGCCGCGTGGCTGGCGCGCGTGAGCCAGGCGCGGCCCAGATCAATTACCAGCCAGGACACCAGGCCAATGCCCAGCGAGTACGCCAGTTGCACATCCCAGGCACCCTGGCCAGAGACAGTCAGTGCCAGGGCGATGGCGCAGCACAGCAAGGCAGAAACAAGGCCGTGGCGCAGAAAAGGAGCGGTGTCGAAGTGCTGCATACCGGTGTGCGGGGGGGGGAAGTGCCATTGTGCGGCAGGGTCAGCACGGCGCAGACGCCTGCCGGGCCAGTTGCCACAGGCGAGCAGCGCGCGCCGCCAACAGGCCATTGAACACGCCGTAGAGCGTGGCCACCTGCAGCGTGAAGGTGCTGTCATGGGCCAGTGGGGGTTGCAGGGCCAGCTCCACACCCACGACGTACTTGGTGAAGAAGATGCCCAGAATCAACCCCAGCGGCACACTGCTGCCGGGCAAGTGAAAGCGGCCTTCAGCCGTGTCGTAGTGCGTACTGGCGGGTGGTTGGGGCCGCCAGAGCAGGCTGGTGGTGGCCATCGCCAGTGCAGCCAGCAGCCAGGCAGCCACCGCGCCAACACCGTAGCGGCCGCTGAAGGCCCAAGCCAGGCCGTAGGCAGAAAACAAGGCCATGGCCACGGGCATCCACAAAACACGGCGCAGCCCCGCACGGCGCGGCAGCATCTGGCCCAGGCCCAGCCACAACAGGGACACCAGCAGGCCCCAAACCCAAAGCGGTGTGCGACGGACGATGGACAACAGCACGTGCGGCTGGTGCAGGGCGATATCGAGCAGCATGGTGGACTCCTGGTGGGGGCAGACAAGCAGGCAGCGCCTGAACAGCGCCCACTGTGCCCGGGCAGGACGGCAGTGGCGATGGCTGTGCGACGCAATGCCGTGCTGTGGCGCGAAATGCCGCAGTGGCGGTGTGACCGGAGGTGGGCGGGCGGATAATCCGCGCTTTTATTTGCCGCAGCCAACGGGGAAAGACGCGCGTGGACATTGTTTTGCTGGTCAAGGCCGCCATCATGGGCGTGGTCGAGGGACTGACCGAGTTTTTGCCCATCTCATCCACCGGGCACCTGATTTTGGCGGGGGCTTTGCTGGGCATGGACGACGCCAAGGCCAAGGTGTTTGACATTGCCATCCAGACCGGCGCCATCTTTGCCGTCATCCTGGTGTATTGGCAAAAGATCCGCGCCACGCTGATCGAGTTGCCCCACCAGCGCCAGGCCCAGCGCTTTGCACTGAATGTGGTCATCGGCTTTTTGCCCGCCGTGGTGCTGGCGCTGATTTTTGGCAAGCTCATCAAGGCGCATCTGTTCACCCCGGAGGTGGTGGCCAGCACCTTCATCCTGGGCGGCTTGGTCATCTTGTGGGCCGAGCGGCGCCCGCCCACGGCCACGCGCGTGTATTCGGTCGATGACATGACCGCGCTGGATGCGCTCAAAGTGGGCCTGGTGCAGTGCCTGGCCATGGTGCCTGGCACCAGCCGCAGCGGCGCCACCATCATCGGCGGCATGCTGCTGGGCCTGTCGCGCAAGGCGGCGACCGATTTTTCGTTCTTCCTGGCCATCCCGACGCTGATTGGCGCCGGGGTGTACAGCCTCTACAAAGAGCGGGCGCTGTTGTCACTGGCCGATCTGCCCATGTTTGCCGTGGGGCTGGTGTTCTCGTTCCTGAGCGCCTGGGTGTGCGTGCGCTGGCTGCTGCGCTACATCAGCTCGCACAGTTTTGTGCCTTTTGCCTGGTACCGCATCGTCTTTGGCGTGGTGGTGCTGTGGACGGCCTGGAGTGGCACCATTGCATGGTCGGGTTAATAATCAGCGCATGAAATCTTCCACACATACGCTCTTTCGCGCAGGGCTGGGCACCCTGGGTTTGGCACTGTCTGCCACGGTCTGCTCTCAGGAGGCCACTGGCGCGGTTGCACCTGCTGCGGCGCAGCCATCGCCAGGCTTTAGCTGGGTGCTGGGGGGCACGCTGGAAAACAGCGCCAGCTACAGCGGCGGCAGCGACCGCAGCACCGGCCTGCGCCCGGTGATCGGGCTGGCGGTGGGGCGCTACACGCTCAGCACCGGCGGCGGCGGTGCCCTGCTGGACCGCGACCTCGACGCCCGCGACGCCTCGGGCCTGAGCACGCGCCTGTTCCAGGGCGGCAACCTGCGCCTGACCGGCTCGCTGCGCATTGACGGCGGGCGCAAAAACAGCGAAGAGCCCTTGCTGCGCGGCCTGCCCGATGTGCGCCGCACCCTGCGCGTGCGTTTGGGCCTGGTCTATGACGTCAACAGCCAGTTCTCGCTGCGCAGCTCCTGGAGCCAGGATGTGCTGGGGCGCCAGGGCGGTGCCACACTCAACAACACCGCACGCTACGAGTTCACCCTGGCGCCAGGCACCGAGCTGGCGTTGGTGGCGGGCGCACACCTGGCCAATACCACCTACCTGCGCAGCTACTTCGGTGTGCCCGGCTCGGCAGCGGGCGTGACCACGGCGCTGCCGCAGTTTGCGCCCAGCGGCGGCATGCACAGCACCGAGGTCGGCCTGGATCTGCGCCACAACCTGCACCACCACTGGGTGCTGCTGGGCGGTGTGCGCTACTCGCAACTGCGCGGTGATGCCCGCCGCAGCCCGCTGGCCATCAAGCCCGACAACTACAGCGTATCCATCGGACTGGCCTACCGGCGCTGACGTAGCAGCACAGGGGCAGCAGGCCAACAAGCGTTCCTGAATCAGTAGCTGCTTGCGCACACTCCGGGGCCGCTCACTGCGGCCCTGCTGCCCTGTGTCTGAGTGCAAAATGCTCATGCGCCCATCCACGCATTCCCCCCCAATCACCTCGTTTGCCACCCACACCTCGGGCGGATCCCCTGGGCCTTGAGACTTTCGCTCACTGTGCTCGCGTCGGTCTGTTCAACCCAAGAACGCCCTCCATGAAGCTCAGCCTCAAACTTCCCTTGGCCTTTACCGTGTCGCTGCTACTGCTGTTGGCAGCGGCGCTGTTTGGTATCAGCCGCTTGAACCAGGCGCTCAACACATATCAAACCTCCGTGGCGCAGAGCTTCGAGCATGAGCGATTGGCATCCAGCATGCTCAATGACTTCAAAGTGCAGGTACAGGAGTGGAAGAACGTGCTTCTGCGCGGCAAAGACCCAGCACAGCTCATGCGCTACTGGACAGCATTTGAGGTGCAGGAAAAGTCCATCAGCGACCAGGCGCAGAAGCTGCTGGCCACCTTGCCTGCCGGCGAGGGCCGTGAGCGTGTGTCCCAGTTTGTCCAGGCACACGAACGCATGGGGGCCGCCTACCGTACGGGTTTTGAGGCCTTCAAGGCGGCCGACCACGACCCGCAGGTGGGCGACAAGGCCGTCGCCGGCATGGACCGCGAACCCTCACAGCTGATTGACCAGGCCGGAGAGCTGATTGCCACCGCCAGCAGCGAAGTGGCAGCGCGCGCGGCCGCCACGGCGCAACGCGCTACCACCATCAGCCTGGTGGTGATGCTGGTGGTGTGTGCGCTTGGCATGGGCGGCGCAGTGGCTTTCAGCCGCACCGTGGTGCAGCCGCTGAACCACGCCGTGCGCGTGTCACAGGCGGTGGCCAGTGGCGACCTCACGGTCGCTACCGAAGTGCGCGGCAAGGACGAAATCGCACAGTTGCTCAACGCCCTGTACGCCATGCAGATGAGCCTGTCGCGCGTGGTGAGCAATGTGCGCAACAACGCCCACAGCGTGGCCGCCGCCAGCAACGACATTGCCCATGGCAACAACGATCTCTCAGCACGCACCGAGCAGCAGGCCAGCGCGCTGGAAGAAACCTCGGCCTCAATGGAGGAGCTGAGTTCCACCGTGCAGGCCAACGCCGAAAACGCCCGCCAGGCCAACCAGCTGGCGGTAAATGCGTCCGCAGTGGCAGTGCAAGGCGGCAGCGTGGTGGCCGAGGTGGTAACAACCATGAAAGGCATCAACGACAGCAGCAAGAAGATTGCCGACATCATCAGCGTGATTGACGGCATTGCCTTCCAGACCAACATCCTGGCGCTCAATGCCGCCGTCGAAGCAGCCCGCGCTGGCGAACAAGGCCGTGGCTTTGCCGTGGTGGCCAGCGAGGTGCGCAGCCTGGCCGGGCGCAGCGCCGAGGCAGCCAAAGAGATCAAAGCGCTGATCCACGCAAGTGTGGAACGGGTGGAGCAGGGCACCACGCTGGTAGACAAGGCAGGCACCACCATGACCGAGGTGGTGACCTCCATCCGCCGCGTCACCGATATCGTGGGCCAGATCAGCGCAGCCAGCAGCGAGCAAAGCCTGGGCGTCTCGCAAGTGGGCGAGGCCATCACCGAGATGGACCAGGCCACCCAGCAAAACGCAGCGCTGGTAGAACAAAGCGCTGCGGCCGCCGAGGGCCTGAAGGCACAGGCAGGGCAACTGGTACAGGCGGTAGCGGTATTTCGCCTGGCAGCGTCTTGAACCAAGACCAGGCGCAAACCCTGTGGCGTGCGCCCCAAGCGGCAGCAGATCTTTTTAGAGCGTGTTATGAACTTCTGTGCAAGTCATTGATTTTATTGAAGAATTCCACGATTTCCACTTTTGAAAAAACGTGCGTAAGTGCTTATCACAAAAGAGAATTTTTCAAAGTTCATAACACGCTCTAACCAAAAAGGCCTCTGACGCTCACCGATACAGCGCAAACAGCTATCCAATCAATAGCAAACCATCTGCTCCTACTGGCCTGGCGCCGTGGCCGGTGCAGCCGCCATGGTGGGCGAAGCCAGCGCCCGCAGGTACGCCATCGTCTGCAAGCAAGCCTGCGCCACTTCCGTGCCCTTTTTCACGAAATGCTCACGGAAAAACCTCACATGCTCTTCATGGTCGTGAAAGTCTCGTGGTGTGAGCACAGCGGACATCACGGGCACCTCGGTATCGAGCTGCACGCGCATCAGGCCATCGATGACAGCGGCAGTGACAAACTCGTGGCGGTAGATACCGCCGTTGACCACCAGCGCGCAGGCCACGATGGCGTCGTAGCGCCCACTGCGCGCCAGTTTGCGTGCCAAGAGCGGTATCTCGAACGCACCGGGCACATCGAACAGCGCTATCTGTGCCGGCGACAAGCCGTTGCGCTTGAACTCGGCCAGTGCCGCATCACGTGCCTGATGCACGATGTCCGGATGCCAGCTGGCGCTGATGATGGCCACACGGGCGCCACGGTGAACCGCCACGGGGGCAGCGGCAAGAACGGGGGAAGGGGACAACTGATTCATGGGGTCTCCAAAGACAGGTGGGCCAGAATCAGGGCGCGCGCGAACACAGCGCCCGGCACGATGGCGCGGCCCCCAGGCGCACAAGCACCCGCCAGCCGGCGCCCGCCAGGGAGCCATGGATTTCGCGATCTCTTTCATCCGGACTGTGACCGTCGGCTCTGGCATCGCACCAGATCTGCTGACCCTGCGGAACCAGTCAAAAACTGCCCCGCAGGCGCTCGCGGGCTCCTGCGGGCTTTTCAGACCACAGATACCGCCGGTGGGGAATTTCGCCCCGCCCTGAGAACGCTGCCGGGCCCGGATGAACTCCGGGCCCGGCGCACGGATTCTAGGGCCACGCCCTGCGGCCTGTGTCCATGCCCCTCAGCGCAGCCGCTCAAACCCGCCCTCGGCCCAGGCCGTGGCGCTGTCCATGGTCAGCTTGAAGGTGGGCGGCACGCTCACGCGCGCCAGTTCTTCGCCCAGGTCATCGTGCGCGCTCAGCGTGGCGGTGGCGCCCTCTTCGTCGGGCACGATGGCCAGCGCCACGCGCAAGCGCTGGCCCTGCGCGGTGGTGATGGTGACGTTCTTGTTCAGTTGTGCGTGCAATTGCTGCTCGTGGCGGCGGATCACCTCGCTGGCGGTCTTGACCAGCGTATTGAAGGCCGACACGTCCAGCGGCTTCGGGTTCTTCTTGTCGCGCCCCATCGTCCAGGGGCCGACCAATGCGGGTTCGGCCTGGCCATGCAGTGTCATGGCAACGGCCCAGCCATCGTCGTCTTCGTTCTTGATCACGCGCGCTGTCCAGCGCCCATCGCTCCACAAGCGGGCCTCTTGTGTGGTGCCCGTGGTGTCGTCGGTCATGGCCATCACCCCAAAAGGCCGCAAGCTTAGGGCAAACACGGGGTATCACAACGGCTGGAGCGCGCGGTTTTACACCGATTTGCAACGCCTTTTCAGCCAAAATATTCCTTTTGGCGGCACCTCTGTCTACGAGAGAGCGCCAGAACCTAGAATTTGCCCGCGCGAGCCTTCTTCGCGTGAAGGATATACACATGAAATCTGTACAGCACGAGATTGACGAGCGTACCAACCTCACCAGCTCCAACAAGTTCGAGTTGCTGCTTTTTCGCCTGGGAACCGACAGCGCCCTGGGCCAGTCCGAGCTGTTCGGCATCAACGTGTTCAAAATCCGCGAGATTGTGGCCATGCCCAGCATCACGCCCATTGCGGGCGGTTCGGCGCATTCGCTGGGGGTGGTGAACCTGCGTGGCCAGGTCATTCCGGTGCTCGACTTGCCCGCCATCGTCGGCTGCAAGCCCCAGACCGGGCTGAACATCATGCTGGTGACCGAGTTTGCCCGCACCACGCAGGCGTTTGCCGTGGAATCGGTCGAAGACATCGTGCGACTGGACTGGAACCAGGTGCTGTCCGCCGAAAGCAGTGGCTCTGCGGGCAAACTGGTCACCAGCATCGCCCGCCTGGATGGCAACACCGACGGCACCCGGCTGGCGCAGGTGCTGGACGTGGAGGCGATCTTGCAGATGGTCACGCCCGTCGTGCAAAGCCAGGCCGAAGCACAGCGCCCGCGCAGCAAGCTCAACCTGCGCCCCGGTGCCATCATCCTGGCGGCAGACGATTCTTTCGTGGCCCGCTCGTTGATCGAGCGCGAGCTGCAAGCGCTGCAAGCGCCCTATGAAATGCTGAAGACGGGCAAAGAGGCCTGGGATCGGCTGCAAGTGCTGACCCAACAGGCCAAAGACGAAGGCAAGTCGATTCTGGACAAAGTGGGCCTGGTGCTGACCGACCTGGAAATGCCCGAAATGGACGGCTTTACCCTGACGCGCAACATCAAGCAGGACGCCAACCTCAAAGAGCTGCCCGTGGTGATCCACTCTTCGCTGTCGGGCTCGGCCAACGAAGACCATGTGCGCGGCGTGGGCGCCGATGGCTATGTGGCCAAGTTTGTCGCAGAAGACCTGGCCGCCACCTTGAGCAAGGTACTGCCACACTGATCCACCCTGGCGCCAGGATGCGCCGCGAATTGAACATCAAAAAGGCTGCTAGCGCCCGCACACAGGGCGCTAGCAGCTATTTTTTTAATAGCAATTTTGCCCTGCACCGGCTTATGCGGTGGGGGCGGCCACCAGTTTCAGCTCGGCGATCATCTGCTCGCGCATGACAAACTTTTGCACCTTGCCGGTGATGGTCATGGGCATGTCCTGCACCAGGCGGATGTAGCGCGGCACTTTGTAGTGGGCAATCTGGTCGCGGCAGAAGTCGCGTATCTCGTCCTCGGTGCAGGTCTGGCCGGGCTTGGGCACGATCCAGGCGCAGATTTCTTCGCCGTATTTGGCATCGGGCACGCCAAACACCTGCACCGACTGCACCTTGGGGTGGCGGAACAAAAACTCTTCGATTTCGCGCGGGTAGACGTTTTCGCCGCCACGAATGAGCATGTCCTTGGCGCGCCCCACGATGTTGCAGTAGCCCTCGGCGTCGATGGTGGCCAGGTCGCCGGTGTGCATCCAGCCCCCCTGCACGGCCTCGCGGGTGCGGGCCTCGTCGCCCCAGTAGCCCTGCATCACCGAGTAGCCGCGCACCAGCAGCTCGCCCTTCTCGCCCACAGGCACCACGTTGCCATCGGCATCCACCACCTTGGCCTCCAGCATGGGCTGGATGCGGCCCACAGTGGAGACGCGCCGCTCCAGGGGGTCGGTGGTGGAACTCTGGAAGGAGACAGGCGAGGTTTCGGTCATGCCGTAGGCGATGGTGATCTCGGACAGGTGCATCTCGGCAATCACGCGCTTCATGGTCTCGATGGGGCACGGCGAGCCAGCCATGATGCCGGTGCGCAGGCGCGACAAATCAAACTCGGCAAAGCGCGGGTGGTCGAGTTCAGCGATGAACATGGTGGGCACGCCGTGCAGCGCGGTGCAGCGCTCTTCGCTCACGGCCTGCAAGGTGGCCACGGGCTCGAAGGATTCGCCCGGAAACACCATGGTGGCGCCCGTGGACACGCAGGCCAGCACCGCCAGTACCATGCCAAAGCAGTGGTACAGCGGCACGGGAATGCACAGGCTGTCGTTCTCGGTGAAATTCATCGCCTCGGCGATGAAGCGCGCGTTGTTCACCACGTTGTGGTGCGTGAGCGTGGCGCCCTTGGGGTTGCCGGTGGTGCCGCTGGTGAACTGGATGTTGATGGCGTCATGGCACGACAGGCCTGCGCCCAGAGCGTCCAGCGCTGGCGCATCGACGCTGGCACGGCCCTGCGCCAGCACGCCGGTGTAGTTGAGCATGCCGGGCGTGTGTTCGTCGCCCAGGCGGATCACCATCTCCAGCGAAGGCAGGCGCGCCGATTGCAGCGCTCCCGGCGCGCAGCGGGCCAGCTCGGGCGCCAGGCGTTGCAGCATCTCCAGGTATTTGGAACTTTTGAGCTGCTCGGCGGTGACGATGGCCCGGCAGCCCGAAAGATTGAGCGCGTATTCCAGCTCGGCCACGCGGTAGGCCGGGTTGATGTTGACCAGCACCAGCCCGGCGCGCGCCGTGGCAAATTGCGTCACCAGCCACTCGGCGCGGTTGGGCGACCAGATGCCTACGCGGTCACCCACGCGCAGGCCCAGGGCAATAAAGCCCGCCGCCAGCGCATCGACCTCGGCCTGGAACTCTTGCCAGCTCCAGCGCACGCCCTGCTCGCGAAAGACCACGGCAGGCCGATCAGCAAAACGCTGCACCGTCGCTTGCAGAAACTGGCCGATAGGCAGGGACGAGAGCGTGGCGTCCTGGCGCCCCTTGACCTGTGACAGGCCAGCCAGCGGCGCAATATTCCAGTCGGGGGCAGTGGATGCGGTCATTTTTGAAGTCTCCTGGGTCGCGCGCGTGCGCAAAAAAGAATATTGTGCAGACATCACACACACCAAAATAGCCAAAATGGTTGCAAAACCACTCCCGTAAAGTTGCGTAAAACACTGGCAAAACAGCCTCTGCGGGTAAACCTCAGGCGGGTGCGCCGCGTCAAAGACCATGTGGCACATCCATCCCGGCCTTGTTTTTCGACAGGCCCTTGCAGGCGCACTCCAGCCATTGGGTGCGCAGGAAGACTCTTATGACAACCACCTCTCTTGTCCGTTTGCTAGCCGCCAGCGCCGTGGGCGTATTGCTGGGGGGCTGCGTTGCAGTTCCTGCGGATCCGTACTACGACGCGGCGCCCGCCTACCCCACCTATCCCGGCACCTACCCCCAAACGTACCCCAACGCCTACCCGGTCTATCCCGTGCCGCACCCCGGCTACGACGCGCGCGCCGCAGAGCGTGAGCGCTGGGAACAAAACCGCGACCGCCAGGCATGGCGTGAGCGGGAGCAGCGCCAGGAACGCGAGCGCGCCCTGCAAGAGCGCCGTGACCAGCAAGAGCGCGAGGCCCGCCAAAAACGCGAGCAGCGCGATGAACAGGCCCGGCGCGAACGCGACCAGCGCAACCACCAGGCCAACGAGCGGCGCGACGAACTGCGCCGCCAGCAAACCGAGCGCGAACGTCGCGCCCAGGAAGGACGCACCCCCAGCGGCGAGCGACGCACCGATTACGACCGCTACAACCCCAGCAATGGCCGCTGGATGCCCCGCCAGGAAGACATGCCCTGACAAACCCACGCACGGGCCACAGTGATGCCAACGCTTACACCGTTTGCCGCCCTGCGCGCTGACCTGCTGCGCCCGAGGGCCTGGGTCTTGGTAGCGGCCAGCGCGTTGTGCCTGGGCGCACAAGCGCAGGTGGTGCGCTGCACCGACGCGCGCACCGGCCAAGTCACCTACACCGACGGCGCCTGCACGCCTGGCGCCGCCGCGCGTGAAGTAGAGCCGCGCAAAAGTTCTGAAGACATCCTGCAAGAGCGCCAGCAAGCAGCCCAGGCGCTGGAGCAAAAACAGCAGCGCCTGCAAACCGAAGCACTGGCCGCCCAGCGCGACGCCGCCCGCGAGGCCCAGCGCCAATACGACAACGCGCAAAGTGGGGCTGCCGGGCGCCCTGCCCCGCAGGATTACGCCCGCTCAGCGGCCTGCGCGCAATCGCGCCGCAACCTGGACGTGGTGGCCAGCTCCAACACCCTGACCCCGCCAGAGCGCCGGGCGCGTCTGGACGCAGCCCAGCGGCAAATGGATCTCGATTGCCTCGGCCCCGAGGGCTACGCCGCCGTCGAGCGTGCGCGCGCCGCCCAGCCACGCACAGTAGTGGTGCAGCCGCCACCACACTACCCGCAGCAGCGCCCGCCACCGCCACCCCGGTTGACGCACTGCACCGAATTTCGCTGCACCGACACCCAGGGCCGCAGCTACCCGCGCGCCGGGCCGGGTCGCCTGCCAGGGCCGCAGGGCACCTGCCGCTCTGCGGGCGGCCAGGCGCCCTGCTGACAAACCGCCAGCGCACCGCCAGGTCAGCAGCGCAGGCCCTCTGCGACGTGGGGGTAGCGCAGGCGCAGGCGCAGTTCGCGGTGCAGGCGGGTGTTGTCCAGGCGGCGCGATTCGGACATGAAGCTCAGCAGCATGGCAGGCAACTGTGTTGAAGCGGCGCTGC
Organism: Simplicispira metamorpha; assembly: GCF_004341365.1. Classification (GTDB taxonomy): domain Bacteria; phylum Pseudomonadota; class Gammaproteobacteria; order Burkholderiales; family Burkholderiaceae_C; genus Simplicispira; species Simplicispira metamorpha. The sequence goes on from NZ_SLXH01000007.1 coordinate 58,501, forward strand.
GCGGCAGGCGCGGTGGGCGCGGCAGGCCGTACAGGTCGGCGGCCAGGTCAAAGTAGTCGCCCATCTTCAATACGGTGTCATCGCTGGCGTGGTAAATGCGCTGAGCGGCGCCGCGCCACAGCGCCAGTGCGCAGGCGCGCGCCAGATCGTCGGCGTGGATGTGGTTGGTGAACACATCGTCGGGCGCGGTCAGCACAGGGGTGCCTTTGCGCAGGCGCGCTTCGGGCGTGCCGCCAACGCGGTCGGGGGCGTAAATGCCGGGCACACGCAGGATGCTGGCGCGCACCCCGGCGCGCCCCAGCTGGCGCACGCTGCGCTCGGCGTCCACCCGGCGCTGGGCGCGGGGCGTAGCCGGTGCCACCGGGCGGGCCTCGGTCACCCAGGCCCCGCTGCAATCGCCGTACACGCCGCTGGTCGAGGCGTACACCAGCGCCTGCGGCAGGCTGCGCCGACGCAGACTGCGCACCAAGCGCGTGGTGCGCGGGTCGTGCCGCTGCGCAGGGCCTGCGCCATCGCCCGGGGGCGGCGCCAGGTGCAGCACGCGTGTGGCCAGGCCAGCCAGGCGGCGCAGCGTGGCGCTGTCGTCCAGGTTGCCTTGCAAGGGGGTGATGCCCGCAGCGCGCAGCAGCGCCACACGATCGGGGCTGGAGGTCAGTGCCAGCACGCGCACGCGCGGCGCATGGGATACAGCGGTGGCAGCAATGCCTGTTCGAGTGCCCCCACCGGCGCCTTGCAACACCCGCGCCACGCGCAGGCCCACATCGCCACAGCCCACGATGAGCACGCGCTGGCGGCGAAAACGCGCTGGCAGCGCGCCCAGGAAGTTGGAGAGAAATACGGTACGCATGGTGTTGATCAAGTCTGGGTAGTGCCAATACGGCGAGCAGGACGGGTGCGATGCGGGCAAGACGGCCCCAGGGGGTTTTCCGGCGCATCAGCCAACCATCAGGTGCAGCGGGCAAAATCGCCCCCGTTCACTGTGTTTGATACCCCCAAGGATACCCAGAGCATGACCACTGCTGCGCCCTCCACCACCCCCTTCCAGATCACCGTTCAGCCCAGCGGGCGCACTTTTTCTGCCAATGCGGGCGAGTCGCTGCTGGCCGCCGCCATCCGCGCGGGCGTGGGCCTGCCCTATGGCTGCAAAGACGGCGCCTGCGGCTCGTGCAAATGCCAGAAGCTCGAAGGCGAGGTGGTACACGGCCCGCACCAGGCCAAGGCCCTGAGCGAGGCCGAGGCGCAGGCTGGCTGGGTGCTGACCTGCTGCGGCGTGGCGCAGAGCAACGTGGTGCTGGAGTCGCGCCAGGTCACTGACGAAAGCGCTTTTCCGATCAAGAAAATGCCGGTGCGCGTGGCCGCGCTGGAGAAAAAATCGCCCGACGTGATGCAGGTGCGCCTGCAACTGCCCGCCAACGACACCTTCCGCTACCACGCGGGCCAGTACATCGAATTCATCCTGCGCGATGGTGCGCGCCGCGCCTACTCCATGGCCAACGCGCCGCACACCCAGGCGCAAAACCCGGGGGTGGAGCTGCACATCCGCCACATGCCCGGCGGGCGCTTCACCGACCACGTGTTTGGCGCCCTGAAGGAAAAAGACATCCTGCGCATCGAAGGCCCCTACGGCAGCTTTTTCCTGCGTGAAGACGTGGACAAACCGTTGATCCTGCTGGCCTCGGGCACCGGGTTTGCGCCGCTCAAGGCACTGATCGAGCACTTGCAGTTTCTGGGCAGTACGCGCGCGGCCACGCTGTACTGGGGCGGCCGCCGCCCGCAAGACCTGTACCTGGACAGCTGGGTGCGCGAGCGCCTGGCCGACATGCCGCACCTGCGCTACGTGCCCGTGGTGTCCGACGCCCTGCCCGAAGACGGCTGGAGCGGGCGCACCGGCTTTGTCCACCAGGCCGTGCTGGACGACTTTGCCGATCTGTCGGGCCACCAGGTCTATGCCTGTGGCGCGCCCATCGTGGTCGAGTCAGCCCGCGCGGCCTACACCGCCCAGCGCGGCCTGCCGCCCGAAGAGTTCTTTGCCGACGCCTTCACCTCCGAGGCCGACAAACACGGCGCCAGCGCCTGAACGCTAACGCTGCACCGCGCCCATGCGGCAATCACAATTGATAGCTGCTAGCGCTTATCCTGCAAGGCTTGGAAGCACTTTTGATGCTTGAAAATGGGCCTGTGCAGCGGCACGGACAGCCGCACAGGCCCCAGGGGCCGACCCCGGCTCAGGGGGCGAGCTGGGTGTCAAACTGCCACAGCGCCCGCAGCATGGCATAGCGCACGCGCTGGCCTGCCACCGACTCGCGGCCCAGCTCCAGCCGCACGTCCAGCCCCGGGCGCGGGGTGTAGCCCAGCATCCAGACGGTGCGCTGTGCGGGCTGGTAGCGGTTCAGGCGCAACTCGCTGGCCAGCAAGGCAGCGCCGGGCCCGCTCAAGGCGTGGCGCGCTTGCAGGCGCTCCACGCGCAGCCCGGCCTCCAGCTGCGGGTGGAACTGCCAGACGCCCTCCAGCCAGCCGCCGCGCTGGGTGCTGTGGTAGCGGGCGCTGCCGTTGCCCGATGCCACATCGCCCCGGTCGCGGCGCAGCCAGCCTGCGGCAGACACCGTCAGCGGCCAGTCGGGGCTTTGCCAGCGTGCGCTGGCTGCGGCCAGGTCGCTGTGGCCGTCAAAGCAGGCCACCTGGCCCCGGGTGCTGGCGTCGCAGACGGGCGCGGCGTGGCTGTGGCCCGCGCCAAAGCTGCTGGTGCGCGTGCCGCGCCCGCGCGGGGCAAAGCGGGCGGCCACGGCGTCGATGGCCACATCGCCCACCTGGGTGCCCACGTGCAGGGCGGGCACGGCGCTGCCCTGGCGCGCACCCGGAAACACCTGGCCGCGCCAGAGCCCAGCGTCCAGCGCGACGGGGCGCCCGGCCACCTCGCCGCGCCAGCCCAGTTGCACGCCGTCATCGATCCAGCTGCCGTTGAGCGTGGCGCGCTGGGCCAGCGGCACCTGCGAGAAGCGGTCGAAATGGCCCGCCGTTTCCAGCACCGCGCCCAGCGCGGGCCGCTGGCGCCCGGCGCTCAGCAGCCAGGTGGCGTCGCCCTGCGGCTGGCGTGCCTGCAACCAGAAGGCTTCGGTGTGGGGGCGATCGCTGTCGTGCTTGCCCACGGCGGCATAAGCGGCCCACTGCGGATGAAAGCGCCAGCCCACGTCCAGCACGCCATGCTCCAGCCCCCAGCGGCGCCGGTCCACGCCCTCGTCGCCTTGCAGCACAAAGCCTTCCAGGCGCGCTGAGGGCAGCACCGCATCGGCGCGCAGGTAGGTGACGGCAGCGGCCACGCCCGCGCGCAGGCCCACCTCGTCGGGCACGGGTTCAGTGGCTGTGCCGTGCGCACCCGCCCACAGCGGCAGGCAGGCCGCCAGCAGCGCGGCGCCACGGCGCCAGTGCGCTGCTTCAGCGACGCGGCCAGGGGTCGGAATGGCGGGGGTTCTGGAGAAAGTCATGGTCGGTCAGGGTTTTGAGGAAGGCGACGAGGTCGCTCTTGTCCTGGGCGTTGAGGTCGATCAGGCTGATCAGCTCACTTTTGTGCGGGTTCAGGCGGCCATCGCCCGCGTAGGGGCCGCTGGCTATGCGGCGGCCCCCATCGGCGTAAAAGTCCAGCACCGCCTCCAGCGTGGCCACCGAGCCGTCGTGCATGTAGGGCGCCGTCACCTCCACGTTGCGCAGGCTGGGCGCACGAAAAGCACCCATGTCCTTGACCAGCGCGGTCAGCTCGAACACGCCCCGGTTGTGCTCGGGGAAGGCCCCCGTGCCGCCCAGGTTGTACAGGCCGGTGTTGTGGAACGGTGTCTCCACCACGCGGCTGGCCGCATGCACGATCTGGTCGTTGAAGTTGAAGCTGCCATGGCAGTGAAAGCACTCGGCCTTCTCGCCAAAGAACAGCGCCATGCCGCGCGTTTCAGGCACCGTGAGCTGCGCCTTTCCCTGCAAATACTGGTCGTAGCGGCTATGACCCGACAGCAGCGTGCGCTGGAAGCTGGCAATGGCCTGGATGACCTGGCCCCAGCCCATGGGCTGGGCAGCCTCGGGAAAGGCGGCCGCAAATTTGGCCGCATACACCGGCTCAGCGTGCAGGCGTGCCAGCACCTCGGCGCGGTTGTGGTCGTTCACGCCCATTTCCACGGGGTCGTCGCCAAACAGCGGCACCTCCATCTGCTTTTCCAGGGTGACCAGCGAGGGGTTGGCCCAGGTCAGCGTGGCGTGGTAGGCCACGTTGGCCAGCCCCTGCGCGCCGCGCGGGTGCGCCATGCCGGTGGAGCCAATGGCCGTGCCCAGGCCGTCGGTGAAGGCTTTGTCCTGGTGGTGGCAACTGGCACACGACTGCGTGCCGTTGCCCGACAGGCGCCGGTCATAAAACAGGTGGCGCCCCAGATCGACCTTGGCCTCGCTCATCGGGTTGGACTCGGGCACCTTGGGCACGGGAAAATGGGCTGGCAGCTCCCAGCGCCATTGGCCCGCACCGGGCGCCTGCACGGTGTCGTTCACCGACACCCCGCCACCGCCGCACCCGGCCAGCACGGCAGCCCCCACGAGGAGGCTGCCGCAGGCCCGGCGCAGCACAGTGGGTATGCACTGCGCTGTGGTCATCGGGCCACCGGACGGAAGACGGTTTGCGCTGCGCCACCCGCAATGGGCAGGCCCGTGCCGGTGCCATCGGCCTTCCAGTCAATGGCCAGGGCCTGGAAGACACCGGCACATTCCGGATCGGTGCCGCCAGACATGCAGCCCGCAGCGCCCGCCTGGTTGCGGGTGATGTCGTTACCCGCCAGCAGCGCCTTCAGGTCCACAGCGATTTTTTGCTGGGCCGGGTCAAACGCTGGCAGCGTGATGGCCATGCGGTTGGGGGTTTTGCATTGCACCGTCTCGCCGGTAGCGGGGTTGCCCGTGCAGCCGGTCGAACCCAGGTGAACGGTAAAGGTCTTGGCCGTCCAGGTGCCTGGGGCAGCGGCGGGGTCGGTGACCTCGATCTTGGAGAACTTGCGCCCGGCCTGCCACGACCAGGCCATGGCGCCCACATCCAGCGGCGGTTTGGCGGTGTTCACGTCGGAATACAGCGTGTGGTTGAGCGCAAAGGGCACGCCCATGGTCATCTTCACACCGACGTAGTTGCCCGCAGGCACGCTGCCGCGCACCAACGCGTTGGTGGCGGCCGTTCCCACGCTGCAAGCGCCCGTGCCGTTTTCCAGGTCGATCAGGGTGACGCGGTGCTCGCCCGCCGTCAGATTCCAGTCGTCATTGGCGGCCAGCGTCAGCGGCACAGCGCTGCCGTCGGCGCGCAGCAAGGCGACTTCGGAGATATAGAAGCGCAAGTCCCTGATCTGTGCATCCACCGCGCCACTGCCCAGGCCAGGCACCACGCTGCCGCACTGCACGGGCGTGTTGCCCGCCACAGCCATGAATTCGAGGGCCACGCTCTGCGGCGCGCCGGGCACGGGGTCGTCACCACCGCCACCGCCGCAGGCGGTCAAGGCCGCAGCAGCGGCGAGGAAGGACAGGCGGGTCAAAAGGTTTTTTTGCATGGAAAGCTTTCGCTCAAAAAAGAAGGTATTTGTTGCACCAGTGCAACATTGGTGTGTTTTGCGTGGTGTGGATGGGTGGGGTTCAGTGCGCGTGTGCGGCACTGCCCGCGCGCGGCTGCTGCACCCAAACCATCACTTCGCGCTCGCCCGCGCGCTCAAAACGCAGGGTGAGTGCAAAGCGTTCGCCCAGCACCAGCGGGCGTTGCAGGCCCATCAGCATCAGGTGCAGGGGCTGGCCGTGGCGCAGGGATACCGTGGTTTTGGCAGGCAGATCCATCGCCTCGATGGGGCGCATGCGCATCACGCCGTCATCGACCTGCATGCGGTGCAGCTCCACCGATTGCGCGATGGGCGTGCTGGCCGACAGCAGGCGGTCGGGTTCGGCACCGGTGTTTTCAATGGCGCGGAAATACACCGCCCCATTGGCCATGCCCGCGCCCGTGGGCGTGGCATAGGGGTGGTCTATGCGCAGCGTGCCGTGCTTGAAGTCGTGCGCCGCCGCTGGCAAGGCCAGCGCCAAACCCAGCAAAGCCGAACCGACCAGCCAGGTGCGCCGGGACAAGGGAGATACCGTGTGGAGTGAAGTCATTCAAAAATCCTTGGCGCATGCTTGCGCGCGCACCAGCCGGTGCGGGGGCCGCTGCCATTGCAGTCAACGCACCCCTGCACCGCGCCAGCACGGGCCAGCACCGCAAAAAAAATCAAGAAACGCGAAGCGGTTCAAACCCCGCGCAGAGGCCGCAGGCACCACGGCGCCTGCCAGCCATGCGGCGGCACCGGCACAGCGACCGAAGGGTCACGGCCTGGCCACCTGCGTGCGGGCAGGGCCAGCCTGCGCACACGCACCCCACTGGCGTGGGGCAGCGCCAAGGCAGGGGGCATCAGTGCGGGCCACACCTGCAAAGCAGGCAGCAGCGCACACCAGGCAACCAGCCTGCGGTTTGGCAAAAAATCAGAGGGAGTGCGGGGGGCCGCGCGCTGGCAGGGGCGGCGCGGTCAGGGCGGCGATGCGGGCTGCCACCTGGGGTTTCAGCCGGTACGCCAAAGGCTGGTGCAGCAGCGCCAGCGGTTGTGTTGCCGGGGGGGGCGCATGGGCAGTACTGCACAGCGGACAGTCCAACGTGAGGCTGCCGACGCTTTCGGCCCCATCGCTGTTGGTGGCGACCAGCTTCATGCCACCGCCGGTGGTGCAAACCAGCTCCAGGCCACCTTGCATGCCCGCCAGCGGCGAGGCCACCGCGGCCGTCAGCGTCAGCGCAAACCACACCAGCATCCAGCGGACAAGGTGGTGGGCGTGGCGCAGGGCGTGCATGGGGCGCGATTATGGACATGGGGCATGGCAAAAGGCAACCGGGCTCCATCGGGGGGGGTGCTGCACAATCGGCAGACATGAACCGCAGACACCTACTCCTCTCGTGCGCCGCTACTGCGCTGACACTGTCTTCTTCGTTGGCGCTGGCGCAGGATGCTGGCAAGCCCATCCGCCTGGTCGTTCCCTATGCCCCCGGCGGCCCGCTGGACGTTACCGCCCGCGCCTTGGCCGAGCGTGTACAAGCCACCCTGGGCACCGTCATCGTGGACAACAAACCCGGCGCGGGCGGCAACATCGGCGCTGACTTTGTCGCCAAAGCCGCACCCGATGGCCTGACCATTGGCCTGGCGGCCACGGCCACGCACGCCGTCAACCCCTGGCTCTACAAGCGCATACCGTTTGATGCGGCCAAGGACTTTGCTGGCATCACGCAAATGGTGCGCGTACCCAACGTGGTGGTGGTGAACGCCGACAAAGCCGAGCGCCTGAAAATCAAAACCGTGGCCGACCTGATCGCCTACGCCAAGGCCCACCCGGGGCAACTGAACTACGGCAGCGGCGGCAATGGCAGCGCAGGCCACCTGGCAGGTGAGATGTTCAAGCAGCGCGCGGGCATCTACGCACTGCACATTCCCTACCGGGGCGCCAACCCGGCGCAGCTGGCGCTGCTGGCGGGCGAGGTGGATTTCAACATCGACAACCTAGCCGCCGCAGCGCCCAACATCCGCGCAGGCAAGCTCAAGGCGCTGGCGATCACGTCGTTGCAAGCCAGCCCCATGCTGCCGGGCGTGCCTGCGCTGTCCGCTACCTTCCCAGGCTTTGCCATCGACACCTGGTGGGGCCTGGTGGCACCGGCAGACACCCCCAAGGCCGTGATTGACAAGCTGAACGAGGCTTTCACCGCCGCGCTCAAGGCCCCTGAAACCCACACCCGCTTCGCCGCCCTGATGGCCGAGCCCGTGCCCACCACCCCAGCCCAGTTCGACGCCCTGATGGCCGCCGAACGCGCCAAGTACGAGAAAGTGGTGAAAGCCTCCGGCGCTACGGTCGATTGAGGGCACGCACCGTGCGGTTTGAAGCCTTTTTGGCTTCTAAGCCGCACAGGGATTGCGCCAACAGCTCTCTTTTCAGGAGCAAGAATCCGGTGCTGATGCGCTATCGACCCAGTCCGGGCCGTGGGCGCGCGCAATGGCCTGCGCCTGCACCGCCTGCAATTGCGCGCTCGTGACCCGCTCGGGCGCCAGTTCGGCCAGCGGCAGCAGCACAAAGGCGCGCTCGTGCAGGCGCGGATGGGGCACGGTAAGCGTGGGGCTGGCGATGCGCTCATCGCCCCAGAGCAGGATGTCCAAGTCCAGCGTGCGCGGCGCGTTGCGGTAGGGGCGCTGGCGGCCCGCTTCCAGCTCAATGGCTTGCAGCGCGGCCAACAGCGCCAGCGGCGCCAGCGTGGTGGTGATGGCGGCCACGGCGTTGAGGTAGTCGGGCCCGCCTGCGTCCACGGGCGCGCTGCGGTACAGCGAGGAGGTGCGCAGCACGCGCGTGCCCGGCAGCGCAGCCATGGCCTGCACGGCATGGCGCAGGGCGCTGGCCCGCTCGCCCAGGTTGGCGCCCAGGCCAATCCAGACAGGGACGGGGTCAGCGTCTGAGCCCACAGGATGGGGCGGTACAGGGCGGGTCAACACGGCGCGGGCCTGGGTTGCAGCGCCATCGGCTCAATCGGCGCCGCCGGGTGTACCCGCAGCCCCACCACCTTCGCCACCACCGGGCTTGCGCCGACGGCGGCGGCGTTTTTTCGGTGCATCCGCGTCGGCGTACTCGCCAGCCACGGTGGCGTCATCAGCAGGCGCAGCGCCATCGGCGGCGGGGCCACGCGCAGGTGCGGCCTTGGGTACGCGGCGCACCACGGGCTGGGCGACGCGCTGGCGGGCCTTTTGCTCTTCGCGGGCCTGCTCCAGCAGGTCGTAGCGCTGGTTTTCATCGGCGGTGCTGAACTCTTGCCACCACTCGGCCAGCGCCTCATCGATTTCGTTGACTTCAGCGCGCAGGCGCAAAAAGTCGAACCCGGCGCGAAAGCGCAGCTGCGCCACCATGCTCTCGGGGATGCGGCCCGTGCGCTTTTCAAAGCGCGGCTGCATGACCCAGATTTCGCGCATGTCGGCGGCCAGCTTGCCGCGCCCGGAAACGTCGCCAATGCGCAGGTCAAACACCGAGTCGATGGCCTCTTGCAGCGCAGGCAGCGGGTGCTCGCCCGCTTGCAGGCGACGATCCCAGCCCTCGCGCACGTCTTGCCACAGCACGCAGGCCAGCAAAAAGCTGGGCGCTACGGGTTTGCCTTCGCCCACGCGGCGGTCGGTGTCGGTAAGGGCAGCGCGCACAAAGGCGGTGTCGGCGCGCTCGACCACCACGTCCAGCAGCGGGTAAATGCCGCGCGAGAGGCCGAGTTTTTTCAGCTGCTCGATGGTGGCAATGGCGTGGCCGGTTTGCAGCAGTTTGAGCATCTCGTCAAACATGCGGCTTTGCGGCACATCGGCCAGCAGGCGCTGCGAGTCGACCAGCGGCGCAGCGGTTTTGGCGTCCAGCGTAAAGCCCAGGGCACTGAGCTTGGCGGCAAAGCGCACGGCGCGGATGATGCGCACCGGGTCTTCGCGGTAACGCTGCGCCGGGTCGCCAATCATGCGCAGGGTTTTCTTTTTGGCGTCGGCCAGGCCCTTGTGGTAGTCGACCAGGATCTGCGTCTCGGGGTCGTAGTACATGGCATTCAGGGTGAAGTCGCGCCGGGTGGCGTCTTCATCCTGCGGGCCCCAGACGTTGTCGCGCAGCACGCGGCCACTGGAGCCCACGGCATGCTGCATGCCCGCCAGGGCACTGCGGCTGGTTTTTTCGTTGCCAGCGACCTGCTCGGCGGCCACGTTATCGACCTGGGCGCGGAAGGTGGAGACTTCAATGACTTCGTTCTCGCGCCCCCGCCCGTGGACGACGTGGACGATGCGAAAGCGTTTGCCGATGATGAAAGCGCGCCGAAACAGCCCCTTGACCTGCTCGGGCGTGGCGTTGGTGGCCACGTCAAAGTCTTTGGGGCGCAAGCCCAGCAGCAAATCACGCACGGCGCCGCCGACGATGTAGGCCTCAAAGCCCGCATCCTTGAGCGTGCGCACCACGTCCACGGCACGGTAGTCCACCCGCTCGGGGTCAATACCGTGGACGGTGGCAGGCACCTCCTCGCGCTTGCCAAAAGGCGAGGCACTGGCGCGGCGCCCAGCCGGGGTGGCTTTGGCGATGAGTTTGTCGATAAATTTCTTGATCATGGTGTGGCAGAAAACAGGTCGAGGATGCGCCAGCCGCGCTGCACGGCCAGTTCGCGCAGACGCGCATCGGGGTTGGTGGCCACGGGCGTGTTGACCTTTTCGAGCAGGGGAATGTCGTTGGTGGAGTCGCTGTAAAACGTGCTGTGCACATCGCCCCAGCCCCACTGGCGCTGGGCCAGCCACTGCTCCATGCGGCGCACTTTGCCTTCGCGCATGTTGGGCTCGCCCAGCACGTTGCCGGTGAACCAGCCTTTGGTGTCGCGCTCCAGCTCGGTGGCCAGCAGTTCGGCCACGCCCAGCGCCTGGGCGATGGGGCGGGTCACAAACTCGTTGGTGGCCGTGATGATGAGAACATGATCGCCCGCCTGCTGGTGCTGGCGCAGCAGCTCCAGCGCCTGGGGCCGAATCGCCGGGGCGATCACTTCGCGCATGAACTGCGCGTGGGCGGCGGCGGCGGCCTCGGGGCCTTGCTGGCGCACGGCTTCGGTGGCAAAACGCACGTAGGCGCGGATATCGAGCGTGCCCGCCTGGTAATGGGCAAAAAATTCGGCGTTGCGGCGGCCAAACTCCTGCGCATCCGTCCAGCCTATGCGGGTGGTGAACTCGCCCCACTCGAAGTCGGAGTCAATGGGCAACAGGGTGTGGTCGAGGTCGAACAGGGCCAACCGGGGGGCAGATGCCGGGGTGTCAGGGGTCATGCGGTACGAAAAAAAACAGTAGCGTGGAAAAAAGGATCAGGTGCCATCACTCGGTATCAAGCATGTCCTTGAGCAGTGGGATGGTGATGGCCCGCTGGGTGCGCAGCGCATGCTGGTCGAGCTTGTCGAGCAACTGCATCAGGCTGCCCAGGTCGCGCGAGAAGCGCCGCAGCATGTAGTCCATCACCTCATCGCCCAAAGCCACCCCGCGCGCCTCGGCCTCCTGGCGCAGCACGGCGCGGCGCTCGGCCTCGCCCAGCAGGTGCAGCTGGAACACATGGCCCCAGCCCAGGCGGCTGCGCAGGTCGGCGCGCAGCGGCAAATCGGGCGGCGGCAGGGTGCCCGCAGCCAGCACCCAGCGCGGCACGCCGTTGGCCGGACTCATGGCGTTGATGAACCAGTTGAAGGCCACGTTCTGCTGCGAGGTGCTGTAGAGGTGAACATCGTCCAGGATGACAACGCTCCAGCGCTCGTCAAAGGCCGGAGCGTACTTGCTGCTGGCATCGCGCCAGCCGACACTGGCGCCCTGCTCGCGCAAGGCTTCGCGCACGGCCTTGAGCAAATGGGATTTGCCGCTGCCAGCCTCGCCCCACAGGTAGGTGGGTACGGGCTCAGTGCCTGCCGATTCGCCCAGCGCTTGCCACAGGTGCTGCAACGCAGCGGTGTTGGGCCCGGCAAAAAACCGCTCCAGCGTGGGCGCGGGCGCCAGTCCGATGTCCAGGGCCAGCTGCTTCACGGCTGCGGCCCCGCCAGGTGCATGGCAGCGCATGAAAAAGGGGCAAATCGTGGCATGAAGGCGGCTGGCGTGGTGAGAGAAAGCAGTGGAAAAACCAGGAGCGTGTGCTGCACCAGGGTTGCTGGCGGGCCATCGTGCAGGACGGGCATTTTGGCTGTCACGCCTGCTACCGCACAGATGCCTGGGGCCATCTTGGGGCCGCACTGGGTGCGCAGCCCGTAGAATCTGCGCAAATTTTAGTCTGTCGGCACGTTGGTTCGTGTCGCACCCGCCATGAGCTCTTCTGCCCCCACCCCTACCCCCTTGTCCTACAAAGATGCTGGCGTTGACATTGACGCTGGCGACGCCCTGGTCGAACGCATCAAACCGCTGGCCAAAAAGACCATGCGCGAAGGCGTGATGGCTGGCATTGGCGGCTTCGGTGCGCTGTTCGAAGTGCCCAAGCGCTACCAGGAGCCCGTACTGGTGTCTGGCACCGATGGCGTGGGCACCAAGCTCAAGCTGGCCTTTGAATGGAACATGCACGACACCGTGGGCATCGACCTGGTGGCCATGAGCGTCAACGATGTGCTGGTGCAAGGCGCCGAACCGTTGTTCTTCCTGGACTACTTTGCCTGCGGCAAGCTGGATGTGGACACTGCCGCTGCCGTGGTCGGTGGCATCGCCCGTGGCTGCGAACTCTCGGGCTGCGCGCTGATTGGCGGCGAAACCGCCGAAATGCCGGGCATGTACCCCGCCGGTGAATACGACCTGGCCGGCTTTGCCGTGGGCGCGGTCGAAAAATCCAAAATCCTCACCGGCACGAGCGTGCAAGCGGGCGACGTGGTGCTGGGTCTGGCCTCCAGCGGCGTGCATTCCAACGGTTTCAGCCTGGTGCGCAAGTGCATCGAGCGCGCGGGCGCCAGCGCCCCGGCCACACTGGACGGCAAGCCGTTCAAGCAAGCCATCATGGAGCCGACACGCCTGTACGTGAAAAACGTGCTGGCCGCGCTGGCCGCACACCCCATCAAGGCGCTGGCCCACATCACGGGCGGTGGCCTGCTGGAGAACATCCCGCGTGTACTGCCCGAGGGCCTTGCCGCCCACCTGCAAAAAGGCAGCTGGCCACAAACCGAACTGTTTGCCTGGCTGCAAGCCACCGCCGGCATTGACGACACCGAGATGAACCGCACGTTCAACAACGGCATCGGCATGGTCGTCGTGGTGCCCGCCGAGCACGCCGAAGCCACCGCCGCCACGCTGCGCGCCGCCGGTGAGCAGGTTTACACGATAGGTGCCATCGCCCCGCGCGGCGACGGTGCTGCCGTCGTCGTGCGCTGAAGCGCTTTCGCCAGCGAGCACGCACGATGGGGCACCCGCCGCCCTCGAACACCTCCCGCGACCTTGCACCCCTTGCGGCGTGGCCCGGCCCACGCGGTGTGGTCTTTGCCAGCTATCTCCTCATGGGGGCAGCACTGCTGCTGGTGATGTGGCGCGGCCTGCTGCCAGGCCTGCTGTGCGTTTGCCTGGGCTTTTTGCTGACCCGCTGGCTGGTGCCGCGCTTTGCCTGGTTGGGGCGGCGCGGGCAAAGTGCCACTGCCGCTGCACCCCCCCGCGCAGCGCAGGTGCTGGCGGCGGCACTGGTCATGCTCTCGCCGCTGACGCTGGTGGTGCTGGGCCTGTCGCACTCGCGCGGCTATATCGTTGATGCCCCCCAGCAGTACCGCGAGTTGCTGGACTACATGGCCCGCACCGTACTGGAATTGCGCCAAAAGCTCCCCCCCGACATTGCCGCGCAGCTGCCCGAGGGCGCCGTCGAAATACAGCGCACGATTGCCAGCTACCTGGGCGCCAAAGCAGGGGCACTGGCCATGGCCGGGCGCGTCTGGCTGGGTGGTTTGCTGTTCGCCTACGTGGGGCTGTTGATTGGTGCCCTGGCTGCCGTGCGCAAAGTCGGCCCCGCACGCGGGCCGCTGGCGCAGGCGCTGGTGTTGCGCATTGCACGCTTTGGCGAGGCTTTTCGCCAGATCGTGGCCGCGCAGTTCTGGATTGCCGCTTTCAACACCCTGCTGACAGCGCTGTTTTTGCTGTTCGTGCTGCCGTGGTGGGAGATTGCCCTGCCCTACACCCCCGTGCTCATCACCCTGACCTTTGTGGCCGGGCTGGTGCCCATTGTGGGCAACCTGCTGTGCAACGTGGTGATCACGATTGTGGGCCTGTCGGTGTCGCCCGTGGCGGCGCTGGCGTGCCTGGGCTTTCTGGTGCTGATCCACAAAGCCGAGTACGTGATCAACGCCAAAGTGGTGGGCCAGCGCACGCACATGGGCGTATGGGAGCTGCTCTCGGTGATGTTTGTGGCCGAGGCGGTGTTCGGCCCCGCCGGTCTGGTGGCAGCGCCCCTGTTTTACGCCTACCTGAAAAAAGAACTGCACGCAGCCGGGCTGGTATAAGCGGCCATCAACCACTATCAAATCAATAGCTGGATGCGCCCATCCTGCGGGCCTTGAAGCCCTATTTGGCTGCTGATTTCTTGAATTCCCGCGCCACAAATGCCCAGACCAGTGCCGAGGCATCGGGCCCGGCAGGGTCGCTGAAGTGCAGGCCGGGCGCGCCGCCACTCCAGGCATGGCGCAGGCCGACAATCTCTCGCACCACCACCACCGTGCGGCCCCGGGCCCTGAATTGCGTCACGCGCATCGGGTAGCGCTTGCCGCGCTGCTGGGCGCGCACGGTGCCAGCCCGGGCGCCCAGCGCCTGGGCCCACAGCTGCGCCGTCTGCGCCGCATTGCGCACCGACACGATGCCATCGGCATCGCCATGCAGCACCAGCAAGGGCGGCAAAGGCGCTGATAAAGCACTGGTGCCCGGCGATACCGCGCTGGCATGGGGCAAAGGCAATTGCCCTGCGCGGTGGCCTCGCATGGCGGCCAACGCCGTGGCAGCCGAATCTGCCGTGCCGGGCGCAACGCCCGAGTGCATGGCCACGGCACAAAAATGCGCCGGGTAACGCGCCGCCATCAGCACCGCCATCGAGGCGCCCGCCGACAAGCCCGCCACCGCCACCCGCGCCAGATCGACCGGGTGGTGCAGCGCCACCTGCTGGACTGCGGCCAGCAGCGTGGCCGCCTCGGCGTCCGGCCTGCCACTGCGCGCGCCATACCAGTTCCAGCAGCCCCGGGCATTGGCCAGCCGCTCCTGCTCGGGGTAGAGCACCAGAAAGCGATGGCGCGCTGCCAACCGGTTCATGCGCGAGCTGCTGGCCAAGTCCGCACCAGTCTGGTCGCAGCCGTGCAGCATGACCATGAGCGGCAGCTTTTCAGCACTGCGCAAGGCCAGACCTGGCGGAACGTACAAATGAAACCGCCGCGCACCAGCAGGGCCGGTGGCCACACCGGCGATCCAGTCGCCCTGGGGCGCCAGGGATTTGCGGCGCGCCACCGCGCCCGTGGGCTGACGGTGCGCCGTCTTGGCAGGCGGGACTGCCTCGTGGATGGCCTCTTTCACTGCCGCCTTGACCGCAGATTTCACCGCCGCCTTCACGGCCTTGGTGGCTTGGGCGCGGGCGGGCCGGGTAACGCGGGCCAGGGTCTTAAGATTGCGCTGGTAGGCCCGTGTGAGCGCAGACAGCGAGAACAAGGCAGAGCGACGCGGCATGATATGAAGGGCGCTGCGAACCGCAAAACGCCCTTGGCAAGAGAACAGCTGGACACCTTAGCAGTTTCCGGGCAAGCGCGTATTTTGCTATTTATTTAATAGCAATAGGCGCTTACCACGCAAGCTCTGGAGCCGGTTTTTACTGTTATTTTTGCGCCATCCAAGGGGTATTCAGAACACGCCCTGGCCATCGGCTTTTTTCACAGGGAACCACGGGCACGGCGCAGCGCTTGCAGGCGCGCACGGACAGCATGGGCATCCTGGCTGGTGGGGGCATGCGCCAGGTACATCTCCAGGTCGGGGATGGCCTGATCGGCATGGCCGCTTTCGGCGTGCGCCAGGCCCCGGTCGCGCCATTCGCTCCAGGCCAGCGGCAACAGCACCACCAGGCGGTTCTGGACGGCAATCAGCCGTGGCCAGTCTTGCTGCGCCTGGTAGAGCTCTTTCAGATTGCGCAGCACGCGCGCAATGATCTCGCGCGGCTTGGCCGCTTGCAGGTACAACCCCAGCGACACATCGCCATCGCTCAGGCCACTGCTGCGCTGGTAAGGCGCCAGCCGCTCTGACAAATCTTCCCGCGACAGCGACTGCCCGGTGAACGGGTCTATCACCACCTGCCCCTTGGGCAGCAGCGCCTTGACCATGAAGTGCCCCGGAAACGCCACGCCGCGCGCCTGCAAGCCCACACCCTGCGCCAGCTCCATCCACAACAGCCCCAGCGTCACGGGAATGCCCCGGCGGGTGTGCAGCACGGTGTGCAAATAGCTGTTTTCCGGATCGTCGTAGTGGTTGATGTTGCCTGCAAAACCCAGGTCACCAAAGAAAAACTGGTTCAACACTTGCAGGCGTTGCAGCGAGGGGGCATCGGCGGCGATGCGCCGTTGCAGGCGCGCCTGCAAGCTGTCCATGTCGTACAGCAGCTGCTGCACATCCAGCTCGGGGTATTCATCCTGGGCGATGCTGGCAGCCGCCTCCAGCAGCGCAAACTCGGCGTCGCTGTGCACCAGCGAGGCAAAGTATTCCAGCGGCGTGGGTGCGGTGTAGCGGGGCAACATGACAGGGGTTGTAAAGGGGCAGCCGCCAGGCGTCAAGGGCGCGGGGCTTCAGCGGCGCAGCGTTTCGCGCAGCTTCAGGCCGGTAGCCCACAGCACGGCAAAGTACAGCACGGCTGCAGCGCACAGCAGCGCGGCCAACAGCGCGGCGCGTTGCAGGCCGTGGGCGCCCAAGGCAATCCAGGCAAAGTGCCGGTCGGCCCACAGCAAAAACGACGCCAGCAGCGCGCTGGCCGTGCTCACCTGCAAGCCGTAGCGCCACCAGCCGGGCCGGGGCTGGTAGCTGCCGCGCCGGCGCAGGCCGATCAGCAGCCACAGCGCATTGACCAGTGCGCCCAGGCCAATCGATAGCGCCAGCCCGGCATGGGCCAGCCAGGGCACCAGGGCGATGTTGAGCAGTTGCGTAATCACCAGCACCACCACGGCAATCTTGACGGGCGTGCGGATGTCCTGGCTGGCGTAGTAGCCCGGCGCCAGCACCTTGATGGCCACCAGCCCCAGCAGCCCGGCGCCGTAACCGGCCAACGCCAGGGCAATTTGCTGCACATCGCTGGCCTTCAAAGCGCCGTAGTGGAACAACGTGGCCACCAGCGGCTGGGCAAACGCGAGCAGGCCCACGGCGCAGGGCAGCGCCAGCAGCACCACGATGCGCAGGCCCCAATCCAGCATGGCCGAATACTTCTGCGCATCGCCCGCCGCCTTGGCCGCAGCCAGCTGCGGCGTCAGCACCACACCCAGGGCCACGCCCAGCAGCGCGGTCGGAAACTCCATCAGCCGGTCGGCATAAAACAGCCAGGTGACGCTGCCTGGCGCCAGGTACGAGGCGATCTGCGTGTTGATCATCAGCGAGATTTGCGCCACCCCCACGCCCAGCAGCGCGGGCGCCATCAGGCCCAGAATGCGGCGCACGCTGGCGTCTTGCCAGGCCGTGCGCAAGGCGCCCCAGGTCAGGCCGATGCGCGGCAGCAAACCCAGGCGGTGCAAAGCGGGCACCTGCACCGCCAGTTGCAGCACGCCACCGGCCATCACGCCACCGGCCATGGCGTAAATGGGCTCGATACCGCGCGCGGCCAGCAGCGGCGCGCCCCACCAGGCGGCGGCAATCATGCACAGGTTCAGCAGCACGGGTGTGGCCGCAGGCAGGGCAAAGCGCTTCCAGGTGTTGAGCACCCCCGCCGACAGCGCCACCATCGACATGAAGCCGATGTACGGAAACATCCAGCGCGTCATCAGCACGGCGGCCTCAAAGCCTTCGCCGCTTTGGCGCAGGCCGCTGGCCAGCATCCACACCAGCACGGGCGCCCCCGCCACCCCGAGCACGCAGGTCAGCACCAGCGCCCAGGCCAGCGCGGTGGCTACATGGTGGATGAGCGCGCGCGTGGCCTCCTCGCCGTGCTGCGCCTTGGCAGCCGCCAGCACCGGCACAAAGGCCTGGCTGAAAGCGCCTTCGGCAAACAGCCGCCGAAACAGGTTGGGAATGCGAAACGCGACGTTGAAGGCATCGGTGAGCGCGCTGGCGCCAAACATCGAGGCCATGATCAGGTCGCGTGCCAGGCCCGTGACGCGGGACGCCAGGGTCAGCAAGGAGACGGTGGAGGCAGCTTTGAGCAGTGACACGGCGCCGAGTGTATGCGCTGCACGGCCCGCACAGCGCGCTGCGCTACAATCGTGGGCTTTGCTGGCATCATCCTCGAACACAAGGAATACACACTATGGCATCCGCTAAACCCAAGAAAAAGAACCCCCGCCTGGCATCGGGCCGCAAACGCGTCCGCCAGGACATCAAGCTCAACGCAGCCAACACCTCGCTGCGTTCCAAATACCGCACCGCTGTCAAGAACGTCGAAAAGGCTGTTCTGAGCGGCGACAAGACCAAGGCTGCTGAACTGTTCGCCAAGATGCAATCCGTGGTGGACAACGTGGCCGACAAGGGCATCTTCCACAAGAACAAGGCTGCTCGCGACAAGAGCCGTCTGTCCGCCAAGGTCAAAGCCCTGGCACTGGCCGCCTGACCCTCTTCAGGCAAACAGCCCGAGTGGCCCCGGCCGCTCGCCGTTTGTAACGGGTGCGCTGCCAGCAAAAGCAAAAAGCCGTCGCAAGACGGCTTTTTTGTTGTGGATGGCGGGCTGCTGCTTCGGGCACAAACCAAGGCCGCCCCAGCCTGCGCTGCGCCGGCGTTGACACTCCAGAGGCTGTTGGATTGCAGGCCCAGCGCTCCAGCGCTCTATGGGCAGCGGGCGGTATTCAGCGCTGTGCGGGCGCGGCCACGTCGGGCAGCAAACAGGCTTCGACCACTTGCAGGTCGTTATCGCGGGCAAAGTTCATCACGAAGTCCCAGGCCATGGGCTCATGGCCTTGCAATGCACGGTTGACCACCACGCACTTGACACCATTGATCACCTTCGGAATACACCAGGGCGAATAGCTCAGATGGCTGCCAGGGCGCACGCCACCGGGGCGAAAGCTGCTCATGACGCCTGCCAGCCGCTCGGCCCAGTCGCTGGGACGAAAGGTTTTTCCGCCGTGCGTGATGCCCTGGATAAAAACTTCAGAGGTGGAAGGATGCGCCATCTGGGTAGAGGGAAGGGTAGTGGGACGGTCTGCGCAGGATCACTGCTTGTTGCGCCGCAGCAGGCTATTCTAACTCTTATATAAGAGATAAGAGTTATGTTCCCGCAGGATGCGGACCGCAGCAGATGCGCGCATCACCGCCCCATCCGCTCCAGGCAGTCGCTTCACGCCACTAGAATCTGTTTTCCTTTTTTCAGGGCTGCACGTGTTGGTACGCTGGTAGCCCGCCATTGCCCCGTCTGGAGAATAGCTGCATGACCGCTTTCATTGAGGCCGCCTCGCCCCACGTGATGAACACCTATGGCCGCGTGCCGATTGCACTGGAGCGTGGTCAGGGCAGCCGCGTCTGGGATGTCAACGGCAAGCAGTACCTGGATGCACTGGGCGGCATCGCCGTCAACACCCTGGGGCACAACCACCCCCGGCTGGTGCCCGCGCTGCAAGACCAGCTCAGCAAGCTGATCCACACCTCCAACTACTACCACGTGCCTGGCCAGGAACAGCTGGCCGCCAAGCTGGTGGAACTGTCGGGCATGCAGAACGTGTTTTTCTGCAACTCGGGGCTGGAAGCCAACGAGGCAGCATTGAAAATCGCCCGCAAATTCGGTGTGGACAAGGGCATCGCCAAGCCCGAAATCGTGGTCTATGAAAAAGCCTTCCATGGCCGCTCAATTGCCACCATGTCGGCCACCGGCAACCCCAAAATCCACACCGGCTTTGGCCCGCTGGTTGAAGGCTTCATCCGCGTGCCGGTGAACAACATCGAGGCCATCCGCCAAGCCACCGAGGGCAACCCCAATGTGGTCGCCGTGTTCTTCGAGACCATCCAGGGCGAAGGCGGCATCAACCCCATGCGCATCGAGTATTTGCAGCAGCTGCGCCAGCTGTGCGATGAGCGCGGCTGGCTGATGATGATTGACGAGGTGCAGTGCGGCATGGGCCGCACCGGCAAATGGTTTGCCCACCAGTGGGCAGGCATCGTGCCTGACGTGATGCCACTGGCCAAGGGCCTGGGCTCGGGCGTGCCGATTGGCGCCGTGGTAGCGGGCCCCAAGGCCGCCACCGTGCTGCAACCGGGCAACCATGGCTCCACCTTTGGCGGCAATGCGCTGGCCATGCGGGCGGGCGTGGAAACCATCCGCATCATGGAAGAAGACGGTCTGCTGGCCAACGCCGCCACCGTGGGCGCGCACCTCAAAGCCGCACTGCAAAGCGCGCTGGGCAGCCTGCCGGGCGTGAAGGAAGTGCGCGGCCAGGGCCTGATGTTGGGCGTGGAGCTGACCAAGCCCTGCGGCGTGCTGGTGGGCCGCGCAGCCGATGCGGGCTTGCTCATCAGCGTCACCGCCGACAGCGTGATCCGCCTGGTGCCGCCGCTGATCCTGACCACCGCCGAGGCCGACGAGATCGTCGCCCTGCTGGCGCCGCTGGTGCAAGCTTTCCTGGCGGAATGACCCCGTCCCACGAGACACCCACGATGAAACACTACCTGCAGTTCAACGACCTCAGCGCCGACGAATACGCCTACCTGTTTGCGCGCGCTGCGGTCATCAAGAAAAAGTTCAAGGCGTACGACAAGCACCACACGCTGGCCGACCGCACGCTGGCCATGATTTTCGAAAAAGCCAGCACCCGCACCCGCGTCAGCTTTGAGGCCGGCATGTACCAGCTCGGCGGCAGCGTGGTACACCTGACCACCGGCGACAGCCAACTGGGCCGCGCCGAACCCATTGAAGACAGTGCCAAAGTCATCAGCCGCATGGTCGACTTGGTGATGATCCGCACCTACGAGCAAACCAAAATCGAGCGCTTTGCCGCCGACTCGCGCGTGCCCGTCATCAACGGGCTGACCAACGAATTCCACCCCTGCCAGATCCTGGCCGACATCTTCACCTTCATCGAGCACCGGGGCTCCATCGCGGGCAAAACGGTGGCCTGGGTGGGCGACGGCAACAACATGGCCAACACCTGGTTGCAGGCGGCGCAGCTGCTGGGCTTCAAGGTGCATGTGAGCACACCGCGCGGCTACGAAGTAGATGAGAAATTGGCCGTTGGGGCAGGCGGGGCCTGCGCGAGCAGCTATCAATTTTTCAGCAATCCGCTGGACGCCTGCCGGGGCGCCGATCTGGTCACCACGGATGTGTGGACGAGCATGGGCTACGAGGCCGAGAACGAAGCGCGCAAACAGGCTTTTGCCGACTGGTGCGTGGACGCCGAGATGATGGCCGTGGCGCAGAGCGACGCCCTGTTCATGCACTGCCTGCCTGCCCACCGGGGCGAAGAAGTCGAGGCCGACGTGATCGACGGCCCGCAATCGGTGGTCTGGGACGAGGCAGAAAACAGAATGCACGTGCAAAAGGCACTCATGGAATATTTGCTGCTGGGTCGGCAGGCATAAGCCACCAGCGCCCCTTCCACTCCCCCACACAGCGGCTTCGGCCGCTTTTTTGTCCCCATGACCCACCCCTGCCTGACCTGCGGCGCCTGCTGCGCCAGTTTTCGTGTTGACTTTGCCGTGCAGGAGCTGGAGGGCTGCGGCGGGCGCGTGCCCTGCGGGCTGGCCGACCCCATCACCGAGCACCTGCACCGCATGCGCGGCACCGACTACCGCAGCCCGCGCTGCGCCGCCCTCACCGGCAAGCTGGGCGACAAGGTGGCCTGCGGCATCTACGAATGGCGCCCCTCACCGTGCCGCGAGTTCGAGGCGGGCAGCGACGCCTGCCGCCAGGCCCGCCTGCGCCACGGGCTGACCCAGCCCGTTTAGGCCTGCACACAGACGCGGTTGCGCCCCTCGCCCTTGGCCTGGTAGAGCGCGGCATCGGCGCGTTGCAGCAAAGCGCTGGCGCCGTCTTCGTCGCCGCCCCGCAAAGCCGACACCCCCAGGCTGATCGTGATGTGGCCCACCTGGGGGTACTCTTGTGCAGCCACGGCCAGGCGCAGGGCATCGGCAGTGGCCTGTGCTTCTTTCAGGCCCGTGTCAGGCAGCAAGGCCACGAACTCTTCCCCGCCAATCCGTGCGGCCACATCGCTGCGGCGCAAGCGCTGCTGCAAGGTGCGCGCCAAGCCCTGGAGCACCTGGTCGCCTGCGCCATGGCCGTGGGTGTCGTTGACGCGCTTGAAGTGGTCCACATCCACCGTCAGCAGGCTCAAGGGCCGGCCACTGCGCCGGGCCAGGGCGATGGCGAAATCAAACTGCCCCTCCAGCCCGCGCCGGTTGAGCAAGCCCGTGAGCGGGTCGCTGCGCGCCTGCATCTCCAGCGCCTGGTTGGCCCTTTGCAGCTCCTGGGTGCGCTGGCGCACGGTTTCTTCCATCTCGTGGCTGTGCGCCAGCAGCCGCCGCGTCATGTGGTCGAGCGCGCTGGAGAGGATTTGCACCTCGCGGCTGCTGTGGCTTGGCACGATGCTGGCGCCTGCGGTGCCCGCACTAATCTCGTGCGCGGCCTTGGCCAGCGCGTACAAATCCATGCTGATGCGCCGCGCTGCCAGCCAGGCGATGGCAGCGCCCAGCAGCGCCACCGCCAGCCCCACACCGATGGCAATGCCCTGGGCGCGGCGGGCTTCGGCAAAGGCCAGCGCCAGTGGCTCGCGCGCCACGACGTACCACCCCAGGCTGCTGGCCGGGCCCTGCGCACTGACATGGGCCTGGGCAGTGAGGTAGCTTTGCCCGTCTTGCCAAGCCACCGCGCCGACACTGGTGCCCGATGGCAACCCCGGCAGGCGCTGGCCGCTGGCGCGGTAAGCCTCGGTCTGGCCCTGGGGGGCGTAGATGACCTGGCCCTGGCTGTCAAAAATGAACAGTTGCAACTGGCGCTCGGCAGCCCACGGGGGCAACAGGCTCTCGATGACTTCGCGCGTCCAGTCCCAGCTGCCGTGGATGGCGAGCACGCCCACGGTCTGGCCATCGCGCACGATGGGCGCTGAAAAATCCACAAAACGCTGGGGCTCGCCGCTGGCACTGGGCGGCAGCAACTTGGCCAGGAGTTTGGCCGGGTGGACATCGCCCACATGCACGCCACGCAAGCCCTGACTGAACCAGGGGCGCTCTTTCACGCTCTGGCCCAGCAGCATGTCGCCCGTGGCGGCGCGCACCACGCCGTCCAGGTCGGCCACGCCTATCCACAGGCTGTGCGGGTGTATGGCCTGGCTGCGCGCCATGGCTTGGTGAACCATTGGCGACTGCAAGCCATGCGCCCACAAAGGCGTCGATTGCGACAGCACCTGCACCTCGCGGCTGCGGTCTTGCAGGCCATTGGCCAGCATTTTGGCGGCGTTGCGCGCAGCCAGTTCGAGGGATACACCGGCCTGCTTTTGCAGGTGCTGGCGCAGCATATCGCTCAGCAGCGTGGACAGCAACAGGCCCAGAACAATGACCAGCAGGCCAAACACCACCGCAATCTGGGTGCGCAGGCTGGCGCGGCGCAGGCGTGCAGGGATATTCACGTTTGCGCACATGCACGTCGCCGCCGCAGCAAGGCGGCATCGCCAAGGTGAACGCCGGATGCCATCTTGGCAGCGGCAGGAACCAGGCGGCAATTGCTGGCACGGTGTGCAGAGGAAAAAGCCAACAGGGGTAGAAAAATCATGCGCGGCACTGTACACAAAGCAGCGCGTAAACTGCGCACCCTTGCGCCTGCACTGCTGGGCGCGCACAGGAGGTGCAGCATGAAATGGGAAGGCAACCGAGAGTCCGACAACGTCGAAGACCGGCGTGGTGCAGACAGTGGTGGTGGCAGCAGCGGCCCGGTGTTTGGCGGGCGCAGCATTGGCATTGGCACCATCGTCATTGCCCTGCTGGGGGGCTGGATTCTGGGCGTGAACCCGCTGACCATTCTGGGCCTGCTCAGTGGCGGCGCCCCCCCGGCGCAGGTGCAGCAGGCGCCCGCGCAGCGCCCACCCGCCGATGACCGGCTGGCCCGCTTTGTCTCCACCGTGCTGGCCGATACCGAAGACGTGTGGGCAGGTGTTTTCAGCCAGGGCGGCGCCCGTTACCAAGAACCGCGCCTGGTGCTGTTCCGGGGGGCCACGCCCACCGCCTGCGGCACCGGCGAAGCGGCCATGGGGCCGTTTTACTGCCCGGCCGACCAGAAGGTGTACATCGACCTGGGTTTTTACGAAACCCTGAAACACCAGCTGGGCGCACCCGGCGAATTTGCCCAAGCCTACGTCATTGCCCACGAGGTCGGCCACCATGTGCAAAACCTGCTGGGCATCAGCGACAAGGTCGACAGCCAGCGTGGCCGCATCAGCCAGGTGCAGTACAACCAGCTCTCGGTGCGCCTGGAGTTGCAGGCCGACTGCTTTGCCGGTGTCTGGGCGCACCATGCCCAGACGGCACGGCAAATTCTGGAAAACGGCGACATCGAGGCCGCCATGAACGCTGCGGCCAAGATCGGCGACGACGCCCTGCAACAGCAAAGCCAGGGCCGCGTGGTGCCCGAGAGTTTTACCCACGGCTCCAGCGCACAGCGCGTGCGCTGGTTCAACAACGGCCTGCAACACGGCAGCGTGCAGCGCTGCGACACGTTTTCTGCGCGCAGCTTGTAGGTCTTTGCCCCAGCGCTGCTGCCCACGCCAGTTTTTGGTCAAAATGGCATCAAAGCCAATAGGGATAGGCGCAATTAGCTATCAAAAATATAGCTGATTGGCGCTATCGCAGTGTCTTTTTTACGCGAGCGCGGCCCGGCATCGGCGGCAAAACCAAGGGTTTTACCGGTGCTGGTGCGACAATACCGGGCTAAATGACAAGTTCTTTTTCCAATTTATCGCTGGCCGAGCCGCTGGCGCGCGCCGTGGCCGAGATGGGCTACGAGTCCATGACCCCCATCCAGGCGCAGGCCATTCCGGTGGTGCTTACTGGCCAGGACGTGATGGGTGCCGCCCAGACCGGCACCGGCAAAACGGCAGCCTTCTCGCTGCCGCTATTGCAGCGCCTGCTCAAGCACGAAAGCAGCTCCACCTCGCCCGCGCGCCATCCGGTGCGCGCGCTGGTGCTGCTGCCCACGCGCGAGCTGGCCGACCAGGTGGCCCAGCAAATCGCGCTGTACGCCAAATACACCAAGCTGCGCAGCACGGTGGTGTTTGGCGGCATGGACATGAAGCCGCAAACGCTGGAGCTGAAAAAAGGCGTTGAGGTGCTGGTGGCCACGCCGGGCCGCCTGCTCGACCACATCGAGGCCAAAAACGCGGTGCTCAACCAGGTCGAGTACGTGGTGCTCGACGAGGCCGACCGCATGCTGGACATCGGCTTTTTGCCTGACCTGCAGCGCATCCTCAGCTACCTGCCCAAGCAGCGCACCACGCTCTTGTTCAGCGCCACGTTCTCGCCAGAAATCAAGCGATTGGCGGGCAGCTACCTGCAAGACCCCGTCACCATCGAAGTGGCGCGGCCCAACGAAACCGCCTCCACCGTCGAGCAGCGCTTTTACAGCGCGGGTGACGACGACAAGCGCCGCGCCATCCACCAGGTGCTGAAAACGCGCGGCATCAAGCAGGCATTCATCTTCGTCAACAGCAAGCTCGGCTGTGGCCGCCTGGCGCGCAGCCTGGAGCGCGAGGGCCTGAAAACCGCCGCGCTGCACGGCGACAAGAGCCAGGACGAGCGCCTCAAAGCCCTTGATGCTTTCAAGCAGGGCGAAGTCGATTTGCTGGTCTGTACCGACGTGGCCGCGCGCGGCCTGGACATCAAAGACGTGCCAGCGGTGTTCAACTTTGACGTGCCGTTCAACGCCGAAGACTACGTGCACCGCATTGGCCGCACGGGCCGCGCTGGCGCCTCGGGACTGGCGGTGACGCTGGTGTCGGGCAGCGATGCGCGCCTGGTGGCCGACATCGAAAAGCTGCTCAAAACCAAGCTCAACATCGAAACGCTGGCCTACGATGACGCGCGCCCCGAACGCACCAGCAGCCGCCCCAGCGAAGGCCGCAGCGACCGGGGCGAACGCACAGAGCGTTTCGAGCGCCCTGCACGGGCAGAACGCCCCGAGCGCTACGAAGGTTCAGCGCCGCGTGCGGCATCGCGCGGTGGTTTCCGCCCCGCCGTGGCCTCGCGCGATCCGTTCTTCGAGAAGCCCTATGAGGCCCCCACCGAAGCCGCGCTGGCCCAATGGGAAGCCGCCCGCAGTGCCCCAGCGGTGCGCGGTCTGTCGGCCAACATCAAGCCCAAGCGCAAGGTGGCCGCGCTGTTCAAGCCAGTAGAGCAGAACGCTCCCTCCTGAGCCAGCGGTGGGCGGGGTGGTTTTATGGTCAAAATGGCCTCTCACGCCCGCCCGATAAGCGCTAGCAGCTACTAAAAAAGTAGCAACCCAACCCGGCACCTCAGCCGGGTTTTTGCGCTTGCGGGCACTGCACTTGCAGCCGCTCGCGCTCGGCCAACGTGGCGCCAAAACGCACGGCGCTGAGGCAGCCGCCCCACACGCAGCCCGTGTCCAGCCCCAGGGCATCGGGGCGATCCAGCCAGCCCAGCGTGGACCAGTGGCCAAACGCCACCAGCGTGCCCGCCGTGCGCCGACCCGGCACGTCAAACCAGGGCAGCAGCCCCGGCGGCGCGGCCTGGGCGCTTTCGGTGCTATTGAAATCCATCACCCCATCGGCACTGCAAAAGCGCAGCCGCGTCAGTGCATTGACGACCACGCGCAGGCGATCGGCGCCCGCCAGGTCGGCGCGCCAGTGGTCGGGGGTGTTGCCGTACATCTGGTGCAGAAAAGCGACAAATTCCGGGCCACGCAACACGGTCTGCACCTGGGCGGCCAGCGCCAGCGTATCGGCCACGCTCCAGGCGGGCAGCACGCCCGCATGCACCATCAGCAGGGTCTGGTTGGCGTGCGTGTGTGCGTGCGCCAGCGGTTGCTGGCGCAGCCAGTCGAGCAAGGCGGTGCTGTCGGGGGCGTGCAACACGCCATCGAGCGTGTCGCGGCGCGAGGGCTTGCGCACGCCGTGCGCCGTGGCCAGCAAGTGCAGGTCATGGTTGCCCAGCAGCGGGCGCAGCGCGCCATCGGCGGCCATGCAGCGGCGCAGCACGGCGGCGGAATCGGGGCCACGGTTGACCAGATCGCCCAGCAAATAGGCGGTATCGCGGCTGGGCGAAAAGGCCATGTGGTCCAGCAGGCGTTGCAACGCGCCGTCGCAGCCCTGCACGTCGCCAATACAGTAAAGCGCCATGGTGTTCCTTGGGTGGGTACTGGAAAATGAATATGGTGCGCTGGCGCAGCGCTGCGCCAGATTATGGGGGCGCTATTACCGGCAATTACCGGCCATTTGCCCGCAGGTGCGGATATTCAAGGCCAACGCACCAACCCCGCCTGCGCAAAGAGCGCAGCAGACTGATTGGGGTAGAGCGGCTGTCTTGCACTGCCCACCACGCCGATATACCCTGAATGGCAGTCATTTTATTTAACCTGTCATGCAAAAAATCAAAGTCGCCAATATACTAATGGCTTCTTAAATCCTGATTGCCTTGACCACCATGACCTCTTACAAAGAGCTGCTCAAAGAACGTGAACTCCTTGAAACCCGAATCCAGGAAGCACGCCGCCAGGAATTGGCCGGTGCCATCGCGCAGGTGCGTGCCTTGGTGGATGAGTTTGGCCTGACATCGCAAGATATTTTCTCTGCACCCAAGGCCCGCAATGCCAACGTCGGCGCCAAAGTGGCCCCCAAATACCGTGACCCGGCTACTGGCCAAACCTGGACAGGCCGTGGCAAAGCACCAAAATGGATTCAGAACCAAAATCGCGACCAGTTCGTGATTTAAAAAATGTCCGCCGCGGCGGACATTTTTTATGGGCATTTGATAAGCACATGCTGGCATGTGTGCCATGCAATGTGGGCTATCTGCAGCGATAGCCCGGTCTATTGGCGGGCTTTGGTGGTTAATCGGCGCGGTGTCTGACTTGCCACCAGGCGCCAGGGTGCCAAAATGGCTTACCACCCTATTCCCAGGAGTTTTCCATGGCCACCTCCGTTCATCGCCCCGCAGCGCATGCATTTGCCGCCACCCTGAAAAAGTTGAAAACGCCCTCCGGTAAAGGGGGGCACTTTTATTCCCTGCCCGCATTGGCCCAGGAGTTTCCCGGCATCCGGCGCTTGCCAGTATCCATTCGCATCGTGCTCGAATCGGTACTGCGCAACTGTGATGGCCGCAAAATCCTGCCCGAGCATGTGGCGCAACTGGCCCAATGGCAGCCTCAGGCCGAGCGCAAAGACGAAATTCCCTTTGTCGTCTCGCGCGTGGTGCTGCAAGACTTTACCGGCGTGCCGCTGCTGGCCGATTTGGCAGCCATGCGCAGTGTGGCCGCCAAGCTGGGCCATAACCCCGAAAAAATCGAACCCCTGGTGCCCGTGGATCTGGTGGTAGACCACTCCATCATGGTGGACCACTACGGCAGCAAAAAGGCGCTCGACCTGAACATGAAGCTGGAGTTCCAGCGCAACCGCGAGCGCTACGAGTTCATGAAATGGGGCATGCAGGCATTTGCCACCTTTGGCGTGGTGCCGCCCGGTTTTGGCATCGTCCACCAGGTCAATCTGGAATACCTGGCGCGGGGCGTTCACCAAACCAAAGACGGCGTGTTCTACCCCGACACCCTGGTCGGCACCGACAGCCACACCACCATGATCAACGGCATCGGTGTGGTCGGCTGGGGCGTGGGTGGCATCGAGGCCGAGGCCGCCATGCTGGGCCAGCCGGTGTATTTTTTGACGCCCGATGTGGTCGGCCTGGAGCTGAGCGGCCAACTGCGCGAGGGTGTCACGGCCACCGATCTGGTGCTCACCGTGACCGAGCTGCTGCGCCAGCACAAAGTGGTGGGCAAGTTTGTCGAGTTTTTTGGCGAGGGCACGCGCACGCTGGCACTGCCCGACCGCGCCACCATCGCCAACATGGCACCCGAGTACGGCGCCACCATGGGCTTTTTTCCGGTCGATGAAAAAACCATCGCCTACTTCAAAGGCACGGGCCGCACCAAAGCCGAGATCGAAGCCTTCGAGGCGTACTTCCAGGCCCAGGGTTTGTTCGGTGTGCCGCTGGCGGGCGAGATCGATTACTCGCAGGTCGTCACACTCGATCTGGCCAGCGTGACCCCCAGCCTGGCCGGCCCCAAGCGCCCCCAAGACCGCATTGAGCTGGGCCGGGTCAAGGCGCAGTTCACGACGCTGTTCAGCCAGCCCGGCGCCCAGAATGGTTTCAACCAGCCCCCCGAGCGCCTGACCCAGCGCCACCGCGTGGGCTGCGGCGAGGGAGGCCCGGCGGCAGAGGCACCATCGCCCCGGCCCGGTGCGCCGCGCGATGTGGTGGAAATGGTGGCCAACCGCCCCACCCTGGCCACGGCACAGGCCGCCCAACCTGCGCTGGCCGTGTGCGAAGTGCCCGCTGCCACCGACAACGCATTGCACATAGGCCACGGCGATGTGCTGATTGCCGCCATCACCAGCTGCACTAACACCTCCAACCCCAGCGTGCTGCTGGCGGCGGGCCTGCTGGCCAAGAAGGCCGTGAAAGCCGGGCTCACGGTGGCGCCGCACATCAAGACCTCGCTGGCACCGGGCTCGCGCATCGTGACCGAGTACCTGACCGAGACCGGGCTGCTGCCCTACCTCGAAAAACTCGGCTTTGCGCTGGCCGGTTACGGCTGCACCACCTGCATCGGCAACGCGGGCGACCTGGCGCCTGAGCTGAACGAGGCCATCACGCAAAACGATCTGGTGTGCGCCGCCGTGCTCTCGGGCAACCGCAACTTTGAGGCGCGCATCCATCCCCACCTCAAGGCCAATTTTCTGGCCAGCCCGCCGCTGGTGGTGGCCTACGCCATCGCGGGCACCGTGCTCAAAGACCTGATGACCGAGCCGGTGGGGCGCGGCAAAGGCGGGCGCGACATTTACCTGGGCGACATCTGGCCCAGCAGCGATGAAATCCACCAGCTCATGAAGTTTGCGATGAAGGGCAAAGCCTTCCGCGAAAACTACGCCAAGATCCAGACCGACCCCGGCAAGCTGTGGCAAAAAATCAAGGGCGTGGCGGGCACCACCTACACCTGGCCTGCCAGCACCTACATTGCCGAGCCCCCGTTCTTCGCCCACTTCGCTATGAAAAATATAGCTGAAAGCGCAGACCAGTCGGGCGCTACAGCCCCAAAAAGCACTGAATCGGTGCGCCACGCCCGCATCATGGCCTTGCTGGGCGACTCCATCACCACCGACCACATCTCGCCCGCAGGCTCCATCGCGCCCAGCTCGCCTGCGGGGCAGTGGTTGCAGCAGCACGGCGTACAAAAGGCCGACTTCAACAGCTACGGCGCACGCCGTGGCAACCACGACGTGATGGTGCGCGGCACCTTTGCCAATGTGCGCATCAAGAACCTGATGCTCGAACCCCTGGCCGATGGCGCCCGCGAAGAAGGCGGCGTGACGCTGTTCCAGGGCGAGGGGCCACTGCAAGGGCAAAAAATGTTCATCTACGACGCCGCCACGCACTACATGGCGCAGGGCGTGCCCACGGTGATTTTTGCGGGCGAGGAATACGGCACCGGCTCCAGCCGCGACTGGGCCGCCAAGGGCACGCAGCTGCTGGGCATCAAGGCCGTGGTGGCCAAGAGCTTTGAGCGCATCCACCGCTCCAACCTGGTGGGCATGGGCGTGCTGCCGTTGCAGTTCAAGGGCCAGGATTCGTGGCAAACGCTGGGCCTGACGGGCGACGAAGACATCGACGTGCTGCCCGAGGCCGCCCTCACGCCGCAAAGCGATGCCACCCTGGTCATCCGCCGTGCCGATGGCTCGCAGCAGCACGTGCTGGTCACGCTGCGCATTGATACCCCCATCGAGGTGGACTACTACCGCGCGGGCGGTATCCTGCCCTACGTGCTGCACCAATTGCTGGACGCCTGAACGCCAGCGCCGGGCAAGGCACAATTCCCCCATGAAGAAACAGGTGTTGGTGGCCGGTGGCGGCATTGGTGGGCTGGCGGCAGCGCTGGGCGCGTCGCGCGCGGGCTGGGATGTGCGGTTGTACGAACGTGCCGCCGCTTTCAGCGAGGTGGGCGCGGGCGTGCAGATCGGCCCCAACGTGGTGCGCCGCTTGCAGGCCTGGGGCTTGCAGCAGCGCTTGCAGGCAGTGGCCGCTTTTCCTACGCAGTTGCAGGTGCGCTGTGCGCTGTCGGGGCGTGAACTGGCGGTGCTGCCCTTGGGCGCGCAAGCCGTGCAGCGCTACGGCGCGGCCTACGCCACCATCCACCGCGCCGATTTGCAGGCGCTGCTGCTGGCAGCCGTGCAGGAAAGCGCCGAAGTGCAACTGAACCTGGGCCTGTCGATTGACGGCTACACGCAGGGCGACGGCGTGGTGCTGGTGCGCACCAGCGCGGGCAAAGAGGTCGAGGGCGACGCGCTGATCGGCGCCGACGGCCTCTGGAGCCGCACCCGCACCCAGCTGCTGGCCGACGGCCCGCCGCGCGTGACCGGCCACCTCGCCTACCGCGCGCTGGCCCGCCAGGGCGCTTTGCCCAAACGCCTGCGCACCGCACAAATCACCGTCTGGCTGGGCCCACGCCTGCACGCGGTGCAGTACCCGGTGCGTGGTGGTGCGCTGCAAAACCTGGTGGTGATCGTGCAAGGCCAGCCCCCCGAAGACCTGCAAAACTGGGACCACAGCGCCAACGCCAGCGGCTTGGCCCAGGCACTGGCGGGCACCTGCACCGCCCTGCAAGACGTGGTGCGCGCCGCCCCGGGCGCAGGCCAGGGCTGGCGGCTGTGGCCGCTGTCTGACCGCCCGCCTTTGCGCAGCGCAGCACAAATGGCCCAGGGCCTGGTGGCGCTGCTGGGTGATGCGGCCCACCCCATGCGCCCCTACCTGGCCCAGGGCGCGGGCATGGCCATTGAAGATGCCGCCCAGTTGCAGCACGCCATGGCCATGCACGACCTGGAAGTGCCCCTGCGCCTGCGCCGCTACGCCCTTAACCGCTGGGAGCGCAACGCGCGTGTGCAGGCGCGATCGCAGCGCAACGGGCGCATCTTCCACGCCACCGGCCTGGTGCGCTGGGGGCGCGACCTGTCGCTGCGCCTGCTGGGCGCGCGCCTGCTGGACTTGCCCTGGCTGTACCGGGGCGATGGCTCCAGTGCCAGCCTGCTGTAAATTGCTACTTTATTGGTAGCTGCTAGCGCTTATCCGGCGGGCGCCAGAGGCCGATTTGGCACTTACTTTTGCTGCTGCAACATCGGCGATGCGGGCAGCCAGCGAAACGCGCACGAGCCCAGCGCCAGCATGGCGGCAATGGTGGCCATCACCGCCTGGTAGGGCTCGTGGCCCTGCGCCTGCGCCCAGCCCGCCACCACGCCCGTGAGCCACTGCATCAGCCCCACGCCCAAAAACATGGCCATAGTGAACACCGACAGCGCGCGGCCCGTCAGGTCGGGCGGGTAAGACGCGCGCACGTCCGAATATTGCAGCACCGAATAGCCCGACAGCGTGGCAATCAACAGCACCAGCGCCACGTTCAGGGTGGCGTGCTGCGTGCTCAATCCCAGCACCAGGTACAGCGACGCCACCAGCAGCGAAAAATTCACCACCCAGCGGCGCCGGCGCGTGGGGCCGGGGTCAAAGTGGCCAAAGCAGGCCGGGCTGAACAGCGAAATCAGCGACATGGCCAGCGCCGCGTTGCCGCTTTCGACCAGCGAAAAACCGTAACGCTCGATCAGCAGCGGGCCAATCCACAGCCCGCGCAGCGACAAAAACGCGGCGTAGGCCACCATGCCCAACAGCAAGATGCCCCAGGTGTGCGGCAGCGTGAACAGCGCACCAAAGCGGCGCACTGCCGCGCCCCAGCGCTCACGCTCTGCGGGGGGCGTGGCCAGGGCGGGCTCATGCACGCAGCGCCAGATCAGCAGCCACGACAGCGCCGACAAACCCGCCAGCACAGCAAACGCCACGCGCCAGCTGGTGTGCTGCACCAGCCAGGCCAGCGGCGTGCCGGTAAACAGCAGCCCCAGCCCGCCCACGCCCAGGCCCACGCCCGACATGAAGGCAAACTGCCCCGCCGGAAAATGCCGCGCAATAAACACCGTGCAGGCCAGAAACGCCGGTGCGCAGCCCACGCCAATGAGCATCTGGCCCAGCATCAGCCAGCCATACTGCGGCGCCCAGGCCGACAGCGCCGCGCCCGCAATAGCCAGCGGAAACGCACTGAGCACGGTGCGGCGCAGGCCATACAAATCCATGCCGATGCCCATGAAAAACTGCATCACCCCGAACGCCAGCCCGAACAGCCCGGCAAACGCGCCCAGCGACGACGAGGACAGGCCAAAGTCGCTTTGCAGCCCCGTGGCGATGATGGCCGTGACCGTGCGGTACGACTGGCTCAGGGCAAACGCCGACAACAGCGCCAACAGCATGGGCCACAGCCCCAGCGGCTGGCGCGCACCGCGCCGCGGGGCCGGTGCCGCTGGGGGGGTGGCGGTGGTGTCGGGGGGAACGCTAGCCACAAAGGCCGTGGGATGGGTGGGCGCTGGCACGGGTCAAATCTCCTGGGGGACTGGAGCTTAGCGCCTGTGTTGGCGCGGCGCTGTCGCCAAGGAGCACGGCGCAGGGCTGGGGCCATCGGCGCTCAGGCCAGCGAGCGCAGCACTGCGCGCACGGGCGAGGCCTCGGCCTGCATGAGCTTGAGCGGCAAGGCGATCAGCTCGTAGTCGCCCTCGGGCACCTCGTCGAGCACCAGGTTCTCCAGCACGCGCAGGCCGCGCTGGCGCACGGCCTGGTGGCTGGGCAGGTCGTGGCTGTCTGCGGGGTCGATGCTGGCGGTGTCCAGCCCGACCAGCAGCACGCCCAGGTCGGCCAGGCGCTCTATGGTGGCGGGGGCGTAGGCAATCAATCGGGTATCCCACTGCGTGGGCGCTTGCGCACAGGTGCGCACCAGCACGCGCGGGGGCAGCTCGGCCAGTGCGTGCGCCAGGTGGTGCCATTCAATCAGCGGCCCGCAGGCAATGGCATGGATGACGCGGCAAGGCCCGATAAAAGGCGCCAGCGCCATCTCGCCCGCCGCCGCGCCGTGGGCGTCGTAGTGCAGCGGCGCATCGGCGTGGGCGCCCACGTGGGGCGACATGGTGATGGCGCTGACGTTGACCGGGCAGCCCGGCGCCAGGGTGGCACACCACTGCTGCCGGTAAGGCGCGTCCCCCGGAAACACCGGGGTGCCGGGGTGAACCGCAGGGGAAATGTCCCAGAGCTTTTGCATGGCCCCGAAGATAGCGCATGCCCCCCGCGTTCAGTGCCACCGGCGCGTGCGCCTCAGTTCAGGTTCAGCGGGCCCAGGTGGTGCAGCCAGGTTTCGCCGTTGTTTTCGTCCACGCCATCGTTGTCGTTGACCAGCAGCGCGTCGCCGTTGGCCAGCACAGCAAAACCCTCAATCTTCTCGACCACCAAACCATGGGTTTTGCGCAGGTCGGGCAGCACATCGCGCACCAGGGTTTTGCTCAGGGTGGCGCCATCGGCCACGCCGTTCAGGTCGATGCGGTAGAGCTTTTTCAC
This sequence comes from Simplicispira metamorpha, assembly GCF_004341365.1. GTDB lineage: Bacteria > Pseudomonadota > Gammaproteobacteria > Burkholderiales > Burkholderiaceae_C > Simplicispira > Simplicispira metamorpha. Next base: position 92,865 of record NZ_SLXH01000007.1, read on the forward strand.
GCGGGCATCGGGGCCGCCCTGGTTGTCGCGCTCAATCACCACGAAGCGGTTATTGCCCACAGCCGTGATTTCCGACAAGCCCACCCAGCCCTTGTTGGGCGAAGCCACCGCGTCCAGCGGGTAGAACATGAACTGCCAGGTCTTGGCGGCCAGGTCGTACACACCGATGCGCGGGTGGGCATCACCCGCCCAGGCGCGTTGGAAGGCCACCACCAGCTTGCCGCCCGATTCGGCAATGCCTTCGAAGCCAAAGCGCTGCTGCTTGGCGTTGACCTCGGCGGGCAGCTGGATGATGTCTTCGATCACGCCCGTGGCCGAGAGCTTGAACACCAGGTTGGCCGACAGCACCGGGCGGGCGGCCTCGCCCACGGTGCCGCTTCCTTCCGAAGCAATCCAGAAGCCGCCGCCCGAGGCCAGCGCAATGCCTTCGGGGTCGAGGTTGACGCTGCCGTCGGCATTGACCAGCGCGGCCAGATCGGTGGCGTCGAAGGCGTTGGCGTCCTTGGCGGCGGGCAGCACGGCGGCCAGGGCAGCAATCTTGCCGCTGGGGTCGGTGATGCGAATTTCGCGCTGCAGCTTGGCAGGCTTGGCGCTGGTGTCGATCTCAAAAATGCGGTTGCCCCGGAAGAAGCTGTCGTCAATCGCGTACACGACAGACCCCGTAGGCGCCGCCGCCAGACCCGACAGCGCCGACCACGGAATGGGCGTGCCGTCGGCACGGTTGGCCGACTGGATGCTCGGGTAGGCCGCTGGCGCGTTTTGGTATTGGTAAATGTTCAGCGCCGAGCGCAACGTCGAGCTGGTGGCGCGGTCGTCGTTCTCGCTGGCGGCGATCAGCAGGTTGCGCGACGGAATCGCCAGCACCCCTTCGGGGGCCAGCGCGGCGGGCAGCACCTGTTTGAACACGGGCTGGTTTTTCTGGCCCATGTCGTACACGGCCAGGACGCTGGAGCGCTCGGAGGCCACAAACAGGTAATCGGTGCCATCAAAGCGGCCAAAGGCCACGTTCTCGGGCTCGTTGCCCTTGGCGTCCGAGCGCTTGTCGTTGGTGTGGCCGATGCGCGCCACCAGGTGCTCCAGGGTGTTGCCTGCGTCGTAGGCCACGGCCCCATCGGCGTTGAAAATGGTAAAGCCCCGGCTGCCCCCGTTCCAGTCGCCTTCGTTGGCGGTGGCGAACTGGGTTTTGGAAACCCAGGCCACGCCATCGGGCTCGCGCAGGCGGTTGGCCTGGGTTTCGGTCAGGTTGACGCTGTTGGGGCGCGGGGCATCGGTCAAATCCACCTGGGTCAGCGTGACGGCGCCCGCACTGAAGTGGCGGGTGACTTTGCCCGTGGGCAAATCGACCAGCGCGATGTGGTTGTTCTCTTGCAGCGTGACCACGGCCACGTTGTCGTCGTTGATGGAGACGTACTCGGGTTCGGCGTCCTCGGGGTAGAGCGCGGCCAGGCCTTGCAATTCGACCTTGCGGGTCTTCCAGCTGGCGGGGGCGCCCACGGTATCGACGATGGTCAGGTAGCCCGAGGGCGCCTGGGGCAGCGCGCCCTTGTTCAGGCTCTCGTCACGCTCGTTCTCAATCACCACGGCCACGTACTGGCCGTCCTTGCTGCGCGCCACCGAGTCGGGCTGGCCGCCAAGCTGGATTTCGGTGACGATGCTGCGCTTGGCCATATCGACCACCACCAGCTTGCCCGAGGCGTTGACGAAGTTGGCCGACGTGTTCACCGCTACCAGCGCGTGGCCGCCCAGCACCGTGACCGAGGTGGGCTCGCCGCCCATGGCGAGCATGCCCAGGCCCTTGGGCGCTGCCGGGTCGGTGATATCGACAAAGCCGACTTCGCCTTTGAGGCTGTTGGTATAGACCAGCGCCATGCCGTCTTCGCTGGCGGCCACGATTTCTGCGGCGGTGGGCGTGCTGTCTTCGCACGAGGAGCCGACCTGCGCGCACACCGCAAACGTGGCCGTGCGGTTGAAGAACTTGCCAGGATTGCTGACCGAGGGAATATCGACCGGGCCATCGTCGCTACCACCACAGGCTGCCAACAGCCCGGACAAGGCCACACCCACCGCCAGTGCAATCGCTGATTTCTTCATGAAAGCTCCCCCAAGAACAAAGGCCCCAATCTAGGGGGCCTCTGTGTCGGGTGCATGACAGTTTGCGCTGTGGGGCCAGCGCCGCTGTCTGCCTGTGTGGGCGGCGGGGGGGGCGGACTCAGGCGCGCGGCAGTGTCACGCCGTGCTGGCCCTGGTATTTTCCGCCCCGGTCTTTGTACGACACCTCGCAGACATCGTCCTTATCGCTTTCAAAGAACAGCACCTGCGCGCAGCCTTCGCCCGCGTAAATGCGCGCAGGCAGCGGCGTGGTGTTGCTGAACTCCAGCGTCACATAGCCTTCCCATTCAGGCTCGAAGGGCGTGACGTTCACGATGATGCCGCAGCGTGCATACGTGCTTTTGCCCAGGCAAATGGTCAGCACGTTGCGCGGGATGCGGAAGTATTCGACGGTGCGCGCCAGCGCAAAGCTGTTGGGCGGGATGATGCAGCTGTCGCCTTCAAAATCGACAAAGCTTTTTTCATCGAAGTTTTTGGGATCGACCACGGTGCTGTGGATGTTGGTAAACACCTTGAATTCCGGTGCGCAGCGGATGTCGTAGCCGTAGCTGCTGGTGCCGTAGCTGATGACCTTGTTGCCGTTGGCGGCCTGGCGCACTTGCCCGGGCTCGAAGGGCTCGATCATGCCGTGCTGCTCGGCCATGCGGCGGATCCATTTGTCGCTCTTGATGCTCATGCGCGCTCCTGTCTGAATTACTACGGTTTTGATAGCTGCAAGCGCTTGTCCTTCAAGCGCCAAAGCCGTATTTTGCTTGAGAAATGGCGGCGCGCAGGTCAGTGCGGCAGCTGGCCTTGCACGCCTTCGGCCAGCCAGTTCATTTGCAGGATTTGCGCGTCGCTCAGGGTCTGGCCACGGGCAATGACCACCCGGCCCGTGTTGTCGCGCACCGCCGCCGTGGCAGCGCTGAAGGGGTGCAGCTGGCCCGCCCCCACGGCCTTTTGCGCGGCCAGCACTTGCTGCTGCACGTCGGCGGGCACTTTGGAGCCGAAGTCGCCCACGCGGATCATGCCCTCGCGCACACCGCCCCAGGTGTTGCGGCTTTTCCAGGTGCCTGCCAAGGCGGCGCGGGTGCGCTCGGTGTAGTAGCCACCCCATTCGTGGGTGACGGCCAGGATTTGCGCGTCCGGCCCCACTTTGCGCATGTCCGAGTGGTAGGCCACGGCCAGCTTGCCGCGCTCTTGCGCGGCCACCATGGCCGCGTTGGTGGCGGTGTGGAAGGCCAGCACGTCCACGCCCTCGTTGAACAAGGCCATGGCCGCATCGCGCTCGCGTGGCGGATCGAACCAGGCGTTGAGCCACACCACCTTGACCTGCGCCTGCGGGTTCACCGAGCGCATGCCCAGCGTGAAGGCGTTGATGCCCTGCAACACCTCAGGGATAGGAAAGCCCGCCACGTAACCGGCCACGCCACTCTTGGCCATGCGCCCAGCGGCAATGCCGGCCAGGTAGCGGCCCTCGTAGTAGCGGGCGTTGGCGGTGGCCACATTGGGCGTTTGCTTGTAGCCGGTAATCGACTCGAACTTCACGCCCGGAAAATCCTGCGCCACCTTGAGCGTGGGCTCCATGTAGCCAAAACTGGTGGTGAAGATCAGGCCGTGGCCCGTGGCGGCCAGCTCGCGCACCACGCGCTCGGCGTCGGCGCCTTCGGGCACGTTCTCGATGCGGGTGGTTTGCACGCTGGCGCCCAGCGCCGCCTCGACGGCGCGGCGGCCTGCATCGTGCTGGCGCGTCCAGCCCACTTCCAGCACCGGCGTGACATAGACAAAACCGACCTTGAGCGGGGCCGCAACGGGCGCCGCAGCCGGTGCGCTGGCGGCTGCCGTGGCAGCAGTCTGCGAAAAAGCGGGAGAGAAAAAACAAGCGGCCGCGAGTGCGGCAGCGAGGTTTTTGTACATGGTGTTCCTCTACATGGCCCCCAGAAAAGAAAACACCCGGCGCTGGGGCTACGCGCCGGGTGAGGGTGCCGCCACAGGCGGGCATCGCTGCCAATTATCGCTGCGGGCGCAGCCCGTACCGCCACTGCGGGCCAGCGCCCTGCCCGATTGCAAGGGTTCTCTTTTTTTAAAAACCATAGCTGCCAGCGCTTACCCCATAAGGGCCGGAAGCCATTTTGACTATGATGAACCCGCCCCGAATCCCCCCACAGGCTTTACCGGAGACCGCCCATGCCCATGTTTGTTGACACCTCGCTGCCAGGCCAGTGCATCTTTTGCCGCCTGGTGGCCGGAGAAATCCCTGCCGCCACGGTCTATGAAGATGCCTTGACCATCGCTTTCATGGACATCGGCCAGGTCAACCCCGGCCATGTGCTGGTGGCCACCAAGCGCCATGCGGCCACGCTGCTGGACGTGACCCCCGAAGAGGCGGGCGCCGTGATGCAAACCGCCCAGCGCGTGGCCCGCGCCGTGCAGGCCGTGTTCGACCCGCCAGGCCTGACGCTGCTGCAAGCCAATGGCCGCGAGGGCGATCAAACCGTTTTCCACTTTCATATGCACGTGGTGCCGCGCCACGAGGGCGACGGTATCGCCCTGAGCTGGCCGCGCAAAGAGCCGCTGGCCAGCGTGCTGCAAGGCTACGCCGCCCAGCTGCGTGGGGCGCTGGAAAGCAGCGCCCCGGCCCCGCTTCAGTAGTCGTGCTCGTAGCAGCGCTCAAAGCACTCTTTGAGCCGGTGCGCCCAGGCACGCTTGTCGGCCTCGGGGGCAAAGCTCGCTTGCAGGCTGTTGCTGGCCAGCTGGTAGGCGTGGCGTGCAGTCATGCCCGTAGCGGCAAAAAGCTGCGTGAAGTTGTCGTTGATGTAGCCGCCAAAGTAGGCCGGATCGTCTGAATTGACCGTGGCGCACAGGCCCGCCTCCAGCAGCTGGGGCAGGTTGTGCGCAGGCAGATCGGGGAACACGCGCAGCTTCTGGTTGGACAGCGGGCACACCGTCAGCGGCACGCCGCCTTGGGCCAGGCGCTGCACCAGCACCGGGTCACGCAGGGCCTGCACGCCGTGGTCGATGCGCTCCACTTTGAGCACATCGAGTGCGCTCCAGATGTAGGCGGGCGGGCCTTCTTCGCCGGCGTGGGCCACGGTGTGCAGGCCCAGCTGGCGGCAGCGGGCAAACACGCGGGCAAACTTTTCGGGCGGGTGGCCGACTTCGCTGCTATCGAGGCCCACGCCGATGAATTTGTCTTGCAGCGGCAGCGCCTGCTCCAGCGTGGCAAAGGCATCTTCTTCGCTCAGGTGGCGCAAAAAGCACAGGATCAGCGCAGCGCTGATGCCCCACTCGGCGCGGGCATCTTCGCAAGCGCGGTGCAGGCCGTTGACCACCGCCGCCATGGACACGCCCCGGGCGGTGTGCGTTTGCGGGTCGAAGAAGATTTCGGCGCGCACTACGTTATCCATAGCAGCTCGCGCAAGGTAGGCGCGGGCCATGTCGTAAAAATCCTGCTCATGCAGCAGCACGCTGGCACCGGCGTAGTAGATGTCGAGAAAGCTTTGCAGGTCGGTGAAGGCGTAGGCGCTGCGCAGTGCCTGCACATCGGCGTAGGGCAGGCTGACGCCGTTGCGCTGGGCCAGCGCAAAAATCATCTCGGGCTCCAGGGAGCCTTCGATGTGAATGTGCAACTCGGCTTTGGGCATGGCGCGCAAGAGCGCGGGCAAGCGTTCTGCGCTCACGGTGGGAACTTTGAACATCGACAACCTCCAGTGTTTGCCTGACAAAAAAAGGGCCGCACAGCGGCGGCCCTTGCTGCACCGCGCCAGGCGCGGCGAACGGGCGCGCGCTTACTGCTTGTCGCCGCCGGGAATCTTGCCTTCCACGCCCTTGACGTAGAAGTTGACGCCAGAGAGGAACTGATCGTCAGCTACCACGTCTTTGTCCAGCACCGGCTTGCCGTCCTGGCCTGCGATGGGGCCTTTCCAGATCACGAAGCTGCCGTCTTTCAGGCCGTTTTTCACGGCTTCGACTTTGGCCTTGGTGTCGGCGGGCACATCGTCGGCAATGGAGACAAGGTCAATGGCGCCCTCTTTCATGCCCCACCAGGCCTGGCCGGTGCTCCAGGTGCCGTCCAGCGCATCGCGGGTGGCCTTGATGTAGTAGGGGCCCCAGTTGATGATGGCCGATGCCAGGTGGGCCTTGGGGCCGTAGGCGGTCATATCGGAATCCCAGCCAAACGCGCGCTTGCCTTTTTCCTGGGCGGTCTTGAGCACAGCGGGCGAATCGGTGTTCTGGAACAGCACGTCAGCGCCCCCGTTGATCAGGCTGGTGGCGGCCTCGGTTTCTTTGGGGGGGCTGAACCATTCGTTCACCCACACCACCTTGGTCTTGATTTTGGGGTTCACCGACTGCGCGCCCAGCGTGAAGCTGTTGATATTGCGCAGCACTTCCGGGATCGGCACGGAGCCGACCACGCCCAGCGTGTTGCTCTTGGTCATGGCGCCCGCGATGATGCCTGCCAGGTACGCGCCTTCGTAGGTGCGGCTGTCGTAGGTGCGCAGGTTGGCAGCGCTCTTGTAGCCGGTGGCATGCTCGAACTTGACCTCGGGGTGGTCTGCGGCCACTTTCACCATCGACTCCATGTAGCCAAAGGTGGTGCCAAACACCAGCTTGTTGCCTTGGCCGACGAAATCGCGCAGCACACGCTCGGCGTCGGCGGATTCGGGCACGCTCTCGACGAAGGTGGTCACGATCTTGTCGCCAAACTCTTTCTCCAGCGCTTTGCGGCCATTGTCGTGGGCATACGACCATCCACCGTCGCCCACAGGGCCGACGTAGGCGAAGGCAATCTTCAGTGGCTCGGGCTTGGGGGCGGGGGCCTCTGCCGCAGGCGCCGGGGCGGGAGCGGGCGCCGGAGCGGGTTCCTCCTTCTTGCCACAGGCCACCAGCATGGCGGCGGCCACAGCAGACAGGGCTGTTGCCTTGAGCAGGGAGCGTTTTTGAAGATCGGTCATGGTGGTAATTTCCTTAAAGGGGGGTCTGTGTTCCACAGGTAGAGGGGTGCCAGCGCAGGTCTGCCCGACATGGCACGGACAGGCTGCGCCAATATAACCAGTGCTTATTTGGCGCTGGGCACTTTGCCATCAACGCCGTTGACGTAGAAGTCAATGCCGGTCAGGAAAGCGTTGTCACCGACCTTGCCTGCGGGCAGCACTTCTTTGCCGGTGTTGTCCTGCACCGGGCCTGTCCAGACGTGGAAGCTCCCGTCCTTCAGGCCCGCCCTGGCCTTGGCCACGCGGTCTTTGATCTCCTGGGGTACGTCGTCGGCGATTTTCACGAGGTCGATAGCGCCCTCCTTGACGCCCCACCAGAAAGAGCCGCCTTGCCACTGGCCGTTGAGCGTGTCCTGGGTGACTTTGGTGTAGTAAGGCGCCCAGTCGATCACTGCCGAGCCCAGGTGTGCCTGGGGTGCAAAGGCGCTCATGTCGCCATCTTTGCCAAAGGCACGCACGCCGCGCTCTTGTGCGGTTTTGAGCACGGCGGGGGAGTTGGTGTTCTGGTAGAGCACATCGACGCCGCCGTTGATGAGGCTGGTGGCGGCTTCAGACTCTTTGGGCGGGCTGAACCATTCGTTCACCCACACCACCTTGGCCTTGATGGCGGGGTCCACACTTTGCGCGCCCAGCACAAAGCTGTTGATGTTGCGCACCACTTCGGGGATGGGCACGGAGGCCACTACGCCGATGGTCTTGGTTTTGCTCATGCCACCCGCAACGATACCGGCCAGGTACGCACCCTCAAAGGTCTTGGTGTCGTAGGTGGCCACGTTGTCGGCGGTTTTGTAGCCGGTGGCGTGCTCGAACTTCACGCCTTTGAGGTCGGCAGCGGACTTTTGCACAAACTCCTGGTAACCAAAGCTGGTGGCAAACACCAGCTGGTTGCCTTGGCTGGCCATATCGCGCAGCACGCGCTCGGAGTCAGCGCCCTCGGGCACGCTCTCGACAAAGCTGGTCACGATCTTGTCGCCAAACTTGTCCTGGATGGCACGGCGGCCCAGCTCATGCTGGTACGTCCAGCCGCCGTCCCCGATGGGGCTGACGTACATGAAAGCGATTTTCAAAGGCTCGCTCTTGGCACTGGCCGGAGCCACGGGGGCAGCCGCAGGTGCAGCTTCTTCTTTTTTGCCACAGCCAGCCAGGGCGGCAGTGGCCGCCGCTACGGCGGCCCAGGCAGCCGTTTGGAGCAGCCAGCGTTTGTGCAAATTGGTCATGTGCAGTAGTCCTTCAGGGTCAAAAAAAGCAATAGGGCCATGGCCACGGGCTCAGGCACCGGGATAGAAAGGCTTGCCCAGCGAGGCGGGCATGTTGGCGCGAATCCAGGCCGGGTTGCGCGAGATCAGCACCAGCACCACGATGGTGGCCAGGTAGGGCAACATGCTCAGCAACTGGCTGGGCAGCGCCACGCCACTGGCCTGCAAGTGAAACTGCAGCATGGTGACGCCGCCAAACAAATAGGCCCCCAGCAGCACGCGCGCCGGGCGCCAGGTGGCAAAAGTGGTCAAGGCCAGCGCAATCCAGCCGCGCCCGGCCACCATGCCCTCTACCCACAGCGGGGTGTATTCCAAAGAGATGAAAGCGCCCGCCAGCCCGCACAGTGCGCCGCCCGCCACCACGGCAGCCCAGCGGATCCAGCGCACACGGTAGCCCAGCGCATGGGCCGAGGCGGGCGATTCGCCCACCGCGCGCAGCACCAGCCCGGCGCGTGAGCGCTGCAAAAACCACGCCAGTGCCAGCGCCAGCACGATAGCGCCATAGACCAGCGGGTCGTGCGCAAACAGCGCGGGCCCGGCCAGCGGCACATCGCGCAGAAAGGGAATGCCATCTTCGGCCAGCGCGGGCAGCTTGGCCTGCACATAGCCCAGGCCCGCAAAGGCAGAAAAGCCCACACCAAACAAAGACAGCGCCAGCCCCGTGGCGTACTGGTTGGTGCCCAGCCAAATCACCAGCCAGCCAAAAATGCCCGCCAGCAGCGCCCCGGCGCCCATGCCGGCGGCAAAACCCAGCCACTCGTTGCCCGTGGCCACTGTGGTGGCAAACCCGGCCAGCGCAGCACACAGCATCATGCCCTCGGCCCCGAGGTTGACGATGCCCGCTTTCTCGTTGATGAGCAGGCCCAGCGCGGCCAGCGCCAGTACCGTGCCCGCGCTCAGGGTGGCGCCCATCAGCAATGCATAAGATTCCATGTCAGCGCCCTCCCTTCAGGGCCGTGGGGGTACGCACCCAGCGGATGCGGTAGGCAATCAAGGTGTCGCAGGCCAGCAGCGCGAACAAGAGCAGGCCCTGGAACACCCCCGTGAGCGACTTGGGCAACCCCAGGCGCGACTGCGCCAGCTCACCGCCGATATAAAACATGCTCATCAAGATGGCTGAAAACACCATGCCCACCGGGTGCAGCCGCCCGACAAAGGCGACGATGATGGCGGCAAAACCGTAGCCCGTGGGCACATACGGCGTGAGCTGGCCCAGCGGCCCGGCCACTTCCAGCGCCCCAGCCAGACCGGCCGCAGCGCCCGACACCAACAGCGCCGTCCACAGCGCCCGGCGCGATGAGAACCCCGCGTAACGCGCCGCCGCCGGTGCCATGCCGCCGGCCTGCTGCGCAAAACCGGCGCGGGTGCGAAACAAAAACACCCACAGCGCCGCCGCACCGGCCAGCGCCAGCAGCAAGCCGATGTTCATGCGCGAACCGGCCATCAGGCGCGGAATCTGCGTCACTTTCTCGAACGTCTTGGTTTGCGGAAAGTTGTAGCCCATGGGGTCTTTCCAGGGCCCGAACACCAGGTAGCCCAGCACCAACGTGGCCACATAGACCAGCATCAGGCTGACCAGAATTTCGTTGGCATTGAAGCGGTCGCGCAGCCAGGCCACCAGGCCCGCCCACACCATGCCGCCCAGCACCCCGGCCAGCAGCACCACCGGCACGATCCAGGCGCCGGTATTCTTGTCGGCCAGCAGCGCCACGCCACCGGCCGCAATGGCGCCCATGACAAACTGCCCCTCGGCACCAATGTTCCAGACGTTGGAGCGAAAGCACACCGCCAGCCCCAGCGCAATCAGCAGCAGCGGCGTGGCCTTGACCACCAGTTCGCCCAAGGCGTACTGCGACTTGATCGGCTCCCAGAAAAACACCTGCAAAGCGCGCACCGGGTCTTTGTCCAGGGCGGCAAACAGGGCGATGCCGATCAGCACCGTAATCGCCAGCGCCAGCAGCGGCGAGCCATAGCTCCACAGGCGCGAGGCCTGCGGACGCGGTTCAAGCCTGAGCATGGTGTGCCTCCTGGTCCAGTGCGTTCAGTTGATCGCGGTTGCGGGCCAGGTGGGCCTGCACATCGGCGTGCCACAGGCCGCTCATCCACTCGCCGATGCGCTCGACCGTAGCCTGCTCGCGCGCTACCGGCGGCGACAGGTGCCCCTTGGCGATCACGTACAGCCGGTCGCTGATGTCAAACAGCTCCTCCAGCTCTTCGCTCAGCACCAGCACGGCGCACCCCGCATCGCGCAGCGCCAGCAGGGCCGCGCGGATTTGCTGCGCCGCGCCCACGTCCACGCCCCAGGTGGGCTGCGAGACGATGAGCAGCTGGGGGCGCGCGTCGATTTCGCGGCCCACGATGAACTTTTGCAAGTTGCCCCCCGACAACGACTGCGCCGGTGCATTCACCCCGCCCGCCTTGACGCGAAAGCGCTCAATGATGCGCTGTGCCTGCGCCTGCAACTTGCCCATGTCGATCCAGCCCAGCGCCCCCACGGCATCACTGCGCGTGAGCAGCAGGTTGTGCGCCAGCCCCATGCTGGGCACGGCACCGCGCCCCAGCCGCTCTTCAGGCACAAAGTGCAGGCCCAGCGCACGCCGTTCGCGCGGGCCCAGGCGGCCAGCGCGGTGGCCTGCTACCTGCACCATCTCCGGTGCTGGACGCAAATCTTCGCCCGAGAGGGCGTACAGCAGTTCTTTTTGCCCGTTGCCCGAAACACCGGCAATACCCACCACCTCGCCCGCACACACTTCCAAGTCCAGGTCGATGAGATCCACGCCAAACTGGTCGGCGCGTGCCAGATTCAGGCCCTGCACACGCAGCACCGGTGCGCCCGTGTGCGCAGCGCGGTACTCCAGCGCGGGCGGCTCGGCGCCAATCATCAGGCGCGAGAGCGAGGCGTTGGACTCCTCGCGCGGGTCGCACACGCCCGTCACCTGGCCACCGCGCAGTACCGTGCAGGCGCTGCACAACGCGCGGATTTCGTGCAGCTTGTGGCTGATGTAGAGAATGCTGCAGCCCTCTGCGGCGATCTTGCGCAGCACCACAAACAGCTTCTCGACGGCCTGCGGCGTGAGCACCGAAGTGGGCTCGTCCAGAATCAGCACCTTGGGCTCGGCGAGCAGGGCGCGGATGATTTCCACGCGCTGCATCTCGCCCACGCTCAGGGTGTGTACCGGGCGCAGCGGGTCCACGTCCAGCCCGTACTCGGCGGCCTTGGCGTTGATGCGCCGCGTCACCTCCGACAGGGGCAGGCTTTTGTCCAGCCCCAGCCAGACGTTCTCGGCCACCGAGAGCGTGTCAAACAAGCTGAAGTGCTGGAACACCATGGCAATGCCCAACGCACGCGCCTCTTGCGGGTTGCGCACCTGCACCAGTTGGCCGTTGAACTGCACGCTGCCCTCGTCAGGCTGGACAGCGCCATAAATGATCTTCATCAGCGTGGATTTGCCAGCGCCGTTTTCGCCCAGCACGGCGTGGATTTCGCCCGGCTGCACTGTCAGCGAGACGCCGCTGTTGGCCACCACGGCGGGGTAGCGCTTGGTGATGCCGGTCAACTGTAGCCGTGGCGGTGGCGGCTCAGGCAGCGGCGACGCCCCAGGCGCGCAAGGAGGTACGGTAGAACTCATGCGCGCGATTGTCTCTCAGTTTGCTTTGGCTTTATGAACCAAATTAGGCTTTAGCGCAATGTGGTCGTGCGCTAGCAGCTATCGTTTTGATAGCTTTCACAGAGCAGCTGGATAACAGGTCTGTACCGTGCAGCCCATGCCAGTTGACGACACAGTCGCAAAAGTTCCCCCTTGATTGCACCAAGAACTGGAACAGTCAGTTTGCGACTGGATAGTTTTTCTTTAAACGAATAAGGAATAAAGTTCACTCACTCGATAAGCAACCCGTTACCCGGGCTGGCATCGACCAATTTTTGAAGTCACTTTTTTTGCACAGGAACACTGCCATGAACACCGCTCGCATCCTTTCCATCGCCGCCATCGCCGCTCTCTCCAGCCTGGGCGCCCAGGCACAAGACCAGTTTGACACCGTTTACGGCATCAACTACCAAGCCCAGACCCAATCCGAGCGCACCCGCGCCGAAGTGAACGCCGAAGCGGTGCAGGCCGTCGCCCACTTCAAGAACGATGTGGTGGGCAGCGCCCCCGCCGCCCAGGCAGCCACTGCGGGCACCGCACTGAGCCGCGATACCGTGCGCGCTGAAGCCGTGACTGCCGTGCGCTCGGGCACGCTGGCTTCGGGCATCCGCAGCTGATAACACGGGAGCGCCTGCTGCGGCAGGTGATCCGTCCAACCCCGCAAGGCCCGTGCCGCTGCGGGGTTTTGTGTTTTGGGCCGGGTCACGGCGTGTCGGGGCCGTGCGGGCTGTGCCGGTCCCCCACCACCACGCGATTGCGCCCGGCGCGCTTGGCCTGATAACAGGCCATGTCCGCAGCATGCAGCACGGACTGCACCTGGTCGCGTGCCGTGTCCAGCACCACCAGCCCGATGCTCACGCCCAAGGCAAAGCTGCGGCCCTGGTAGGCAGGGGCCCAGGCCTGCACGGTGGCGCGCAATTGCTCGGCCACCACCTGGGCATGCGCCAGCGTACAACCGGGCAGAACCACCACAAACTGATCTCCCCCCAGGCGGGCAGCCCAGCCAATCTGGCGCACCTGCGCTTGCACCAGACCCGCAACGCGGCGCAATACATCGTCGCCCGCTCCATGGCCGGCCACGTCGTTGACCACACTGAAGTGGTCCAAATCCAGAAACAGCACCACGCCATCGCAGCCCTGACCCGCGGGCGCAGGCTCGGGGGAAGGCACTGGCGGCGCAACGCTCAGGCGCTGTGCCCGCTCGGCCAGCAGCAGGTGCAGGCGCTGCTCCAGACCCTGGCGATTGGGTAGCTGAGTCAGGCTGTCGTGTGTGGCGGCCCAGGCGCCATGCTGGCGGGCCGCGCGCAGGGCCGTGATGTCTTCCAAAATCCAGACCGTGCCGCCCCGCATGCTGTGGGCTTGCACCGCCCGCCCTTGCACCCGTGCCCACACCGGGCTGGCATCCTTGCGCCGAAAGCACACTTCGCCCTCGAAAGCGCCATGTGCCGCAAACCCCGCCTGTACACGCGCACCCAGTTCGGCGTAATCCGCCTCAGAGGGATAAAGGATGCGTGCTGGCTGGCCTTGCAGTTCTTGCGCTGTATAGCCCAGCATCTGGCAAGCTTGGCGGCCCAGCACCTTCAGGCGCCCACCCCGGGTGATAACAATGCCCACCGAGGCGTGCTCCAGAATGGCCTGAAAGCGCCCAGCCAAGGCCTGGTGCTGTTGTTGGTGATGGGCACGTTGTTGCTCCAGGTACTGAAACACCTGCACCAGTGCGCCCACCTCGCCACCAGCGCGCGGCCAGTCTGGCGCAGGCCCGGGCGCCGGGGGCCAGAGCGCCTGCGCACGCTCACACAAATGCGCCAGAGGCTGCGCCAGCCACAGCATGGTCAACACGACCAGCGCGCCCAACAGCGCCATGCTGGCGGTGGCCAGCCACCACGCCTGGCGCTGCGCCTCTTGCAGCGGTGCCAGCACCGCACCCGAATCCGTCACCCGGGCCACCATCCACTGCGGCAGCGGGATGCCAGCCATGCTCACGATGTAACCTGGCAGGCGCTGTGTACTGCCAGCACCCGTGATGGGCTGTGCCTCGGCCAGCCACCGGGCATGGGCCTGGGCCAGACCTGGCTCATCACGCACCAGGGTCTGGGTACGGGCGGGATCGGAGTGCAACAAGATCGTGCCATCGCGCGTGAACACCACCAGGCGCGAGTGGCCGCGCTGGGGCGGTGCCATGGAGGCGGGCAGCAGCCCCTGGGATTGCAGCCGCAACGCCCCAGCCACCACCCCCAGCACAGCGCCATCACTTCGCAACAAGGGCATGGTGAACAGGACACGCGCCTCGCTGGCACGCCCGGCGACCAGCTCGGACACCATGGGCTTGCCGCTCACCAACGTGCGGCGCAAGGCATCGCGCTCGACGGGCTCCACCCCAGCCAGCGACTCAAAACGGCCATTGCGCAGGTTCACGCGCAACTGGCCGTCTTGGCGCGCCACCTGTACCGCATCAAAAAATGGCACTGCGGGCAGGCCTTGTTGCAGCAGCCCCTGCAATAGCGCAGGCGAGTCCAGCATGGCTGGTGTGATGCCTGCGGCCAGCGTGCGCAGCACTTTCTGGCTTTGTTCTATTTTGCTGGCCAGCAGCCGCGCCACCATTTCCACTTCATCGGTTTGCTGCGATTGCAGTTGCTCCAGGGCTTGCTGGCCTGCGGAGCGGGCCAGCAGCCACGCCGAAACCACACCCGAGAGCACCATCGCCAGCAAGGCCAGGCACACCAGTTGCCACACCAAAGGGCCGGGCAGTGGCCAGCGCTGCACATCGCCCTCGGATCGCACGGGCCCATGCGCACTCATGCGTACCCCACGCAGGAGGCCTTGCGCCTGGAGCGAACGGGCAGTGGACGGGGCGGACAGCACAGGCGACAGCAAACACGCCAGCGCCTGGCATCCAGAACGGGAAAAATGGACATGGTGGCAGCGACTTACCGGAGGCAAGAGGCCAATATACGCAGCCATTGGCACCCCGACCTTGGGTGGAACCCTCGCTTGAACCGGGGTAAAAACCCTGAGAAGGGGTATGACCTTCAGTCCACCAGACCCATCAACCGCCCACCATGTTCTGCAAGACGCCCGGCTGCGGCAAGCGCAGCACGTTGCCGGTTCCTGCAATCAACCCATGTTCGCGCAGACTGCGCAGTACGCGCGAGAACGTCTCCGGAGCGATGCCCAGCTGCGCCGCGATCAGGCGCTTGCGCTGTTGCAAGGTGACGCTCAGGGCGCCACTGCCATCTTGCTGAGCGTGGTGCAGCAACCACTGGGCACAGCGCGCCTCTGCGTCCTGGGCCAAGCGGCTGATGGCCAGTTCGGTTTGCTGGCGGTAGCCACTGGCCATATCGCGCAACAACCCCTGCATGGCTGGCGCCATGGCCTGCACCTCGCGCAGAAAAACCTCCAGAGGCTGGCTCCGCAATTGCACCCGGGTTTCAGCGACCATGTCCACGGGACAGGGCAGCCCCAACAAGGCCGAAGCGGCATCCAGCCAGGACGGCCCTTCGACGCTGCCCAATTGGTGGCGCATCTGGCCACCTTCACGCACGCCCATGACCACCCGCCCACTGTCCAGGTACAGCACAGAGGTCAGCCGCTGCTGGCGCAGCCGCAACACGGTACCGGCAGCGGCTTCATCGCTCACCATGGAGAGGCCAGAATCGAAGTGGTTCAACATGACGGCGACTGTGCAGGGGTGGTTGCAATTGTGTTTTGCGCAATATCAAAAGTGCGATGTGCGGCGGCCACCAAACTGCCGTGCAAAACACCCGGCCACAGGATGCCCCGCGCAGCACCTGCGGGGCCACACACGCACTGCTGTAATACGACTGTCACCGCGGATCGCTACGCTGCCAGCAATGACCATGCTCCGCACCAGACGCCCGCTGCCCTTCGTGCGCCCACCCTGTCCACGGGTGCTGGCGGCGCTGTCGCCCGCGCTACAGCAAGGGCAAGGGCCACTGGCCCAGTTGGTGCGGTCGGGGCAGTTGTATTGCGTTTTTCAGCCGCTGGCCGATCTGCGCGAGGGCACGGTATACGCCCACGAGGCACTCATCCGGGGGCCGCAGGGATCGCCCTGGCACACACCCGATGTCTTGCTGGACATGGCACGCCAGGAGCACCTGCTACAAGACTTTGAGCTGGTATGTGCCTACACCGCACTGCAAGGCTGGGGCGCCGCCCGCGCAGCGGGTCGGATATTCATCAATATCAGCGCCGATGCGCTGGTACAGGCCGTGGCATTGTGTGGTGCCGATACGCTGGCGCGTACAGTGCGCACCTTCGGCGTACAACCGCGCATGGTGGTGCTGGAGATCACAGAACACGAGCGCGTGAGCGACATGGCCCGGCTGCGCCAAGCCGTACAGTGCGTGCATGGTGCAGGCATGCGACTGGCACTGGACGATTTTGGCGATGGGCGCTCCAGCCTGCGGGTGTGGTCTGAGGTCAAACCCGACTTCGTCAAAATCGACAAATACTTCGTGCGCAACATCAGTGCGCAGCCCCAGAACCTGCAAATGGTGCAAGCCATCAAGAGCATTGCCCAGGTGTTTGGCACCACCTTGGTGGCAGAGGGCATTGAAACACCCGCTGATTTGCGTGCATTGCGCGACCTGGACATCGCCTACGGCCAGGGCTGGCTGCTGGGCTATCCAGACATCCAGCCGGTCGGTGTATTGCCTGCCGAGGCGCTCACAGCACTGCAAGATCGCCGTGTGGCGGTGCTGCCGCAACTGGCGCACCAGAGTGCGCGCCCCGGCATCCTGCGCCATGTGCCGGTGCTACAGGCGCCCACGCTCACCCCCGACACCGTCAACGACACCGTAGCCGCCTGCTTTCAAAACCATGAAAACCTGCATGCGCTGGCCATTGTGGAAGATGGACGCCCGGTCGCACTGATCAATCGCCAGCAGTTCATGACGCACTACGCCACGCTGTACTTTCGGGAGGTGCATGGCCGCAAACCCTGCCTGGGCTTTGCGAATGTGCAGCCGCGCGTGGTGGAGCGCGATTGCGACGTTGAGCAGTTGCTGGGCATTCTGACGTCACAAGACCAGCGCTACCTGAGCGATGGCTTCATCGTCACGGCCAATGGCCGCTACATAGGCTTGGGCACAGGCGAGCAATTGGTGCGCACCGTGACCGAGGCACGCATCGAAGCAGCCCGCCACGCCAACCCCCTGACCTTTTTACCGGGCAATATCCCTATCAGCCTGCACATCACGCGCTTGTTGGAAAACCAGGTGAGCTTTGTCGCCTGCTATGCCGATTTGAACCATTTCAAACCATTCAACGACCAGTACGGCTATTGGCGCGGCGATGAAATGATCCGGCTGCTAGCGCGCGTCATCACCACCCACGCCAACGCGGAGCGCGATTTTGTCGGCCATGTGGGAGGGGATGATTTTCTGGTGCTGTTCCAAAGCCAGGACTGGCTGCCACGCTGCCAGGCCATCGTCGAGGAGTTTGGCCAGCAGGCGCGGCTGCTGTTTGATGCAGATGCCCAAGCCGCAGGGGGCATCCACGCTGAGGACCGGTATGGCGTGGAGCGATTTTTTCCGTGCACCACGGTGTCGGTGGGCGCTGCCTGCATTGCCCCAGATCAGACACTACAGGCCGAAGACGTGGCGAACCTGGCGGCGCTGGCCAAGCACGATGCCAAACACCGCGCACTGCCCATCGTGGTGCACGAGAGCGCACAGGCGCCAACGCCCCAGAGCATTGCCACCCGCAGTCCTGCACACCTTCACTGCCACGGCCACGCACACGGCCATGCACATGCGCACAGCCCGATTGCGCCAGTGCTGACTGCCTATTGAACAGCCCACCCGGAGAGCCGAAGCCCCCCGGCTCTTGCTTACAGCTGCGGCGCCTGCGCGCTCCAACCGCCTCCCAGCGCCTTGTACAACGCCACCCGGTTTTGCTGCTGCGCCAGCTGTGTCTGGGCCAGCGCTTGCTGGGTAGCAAACAGGGCGCGCTGCGCATCCAACACATCCAGGTAGCTGGCTACGCCGTTGCGGTAGCGCAGATCGGCCAGGCGAAAACGGTCAGCTTCAGCATCGGCCTGGGCTTGCTGGGCGCGCACCTGCTCGCCCAACGTGGCTTGGCCTGCCAGGGCATCGGCCACTTCACGGAACGCACCCTGGATGGCTTTCTCATATTGGGCCAATGCCATATCGCGCCCGGCCTGTGCTGACTCCAGCGCCGCCTGGTTGCGCCCGGCATCAAAAATGGGCAGTACCGCCTGGGGCGCCAACGTCCAACCCCAAGCGCCGCTTTGGAACAAGCCCGAGAGCGCGCCACTGGCCGTTCCGGCGCTGGCCGTGAGCGCAATGCGCGGGAAAAATGCGGCCCGCGCGGCGCCGATGTTGGCGTTGGCAGCTATCAGCTGTTGCTCGGCCTGGCGGATGTCGGGGCGGCGCTCCAGCAAATCCGACGGCATGCCTACCGGAACATCGTGCAGGGACTGCGCTGCCGGGATGGCGGGCGCCGCCAGCAGGGCTTCAGGCAAAGGCTGTCCCACCAATTGCGTGAGCGCGTTCACATCCAGTGCCCGCAGGCGCCGCTGCTGTGCCAGCGTGGCCTGCGCTGCGGCAGTGAGCGATTCAGCCTGGCGCAAATCCAGGGCCGAGGTCACGCCCTGCTCAAAACGCATGCGGTTCAGGCGCAGCGAGTCTTGGCGTGTAGCCAACGTACGCTGCGTCAGGGCCAGCAGTTCGTTGTTGGTTTGCAGGCTCAACCAGGTGCTGACGACGGAGGCAATCAGGCTGGTCTGTACCGCATTGCGCGCCTCTTGCGTGGCCAGGAACTGGGCCAGGGCAGCGTCTTTCAGACTGGCCACCCGGCCAAAAAGATCCAACTCCCATGAGGCCATGGCCAAGCCAGCGGTATAGGCGCTGCTGATGGACTCACCATCGCTGCTGGGCTGGCGGTTGCCTGCGACCGCAGCGTTGATGGTGGGCAGCTGATCGGCGCGGCGAATCTGGTACTGGGCACGTGCCTGCTCGATGGCAGCCAGCGCCACACGCAGGTCGCGGTTATTGGCCAGCGCCAGCGTGACCAGCTCGCGCAGACGGGCATCACCCACAAAATCCTGCCAAGCCATGTCTGCCGCTGCTGTGGTGGCAGCGGTGTTATCGGCGCTGGATGCGGGCCACTGTGCGGCCACAGGCGCCGGGGGACGCTCGTAGATGGGTGCCATGGAGCAGCCCGCCAGCAGAGCCAGCACACTCAGGGACAGGAGCCGGGGAATCCGGGCATTGCTATTGCGCATGGGCTTTACCTTCGTTGTCATTGGTGGGCCTCGATACCTGCGGCCTTGGCATGCTCTGCGTGCATTTTTCGCTGGCGCTCGCTGCCCTTGAACAGGCTGCGCACCACCACAAAGAACGTGGGCACAAAAAATACCGCCAGGAAGGTACCAACCACCATGCCCGCGATCACGCCGGTGCCAATGGCCCGCTGGCTGGCCGAGCTGGCGCCCGAGGCCATCGCCAACGGCACCACACCCAAAATGAAGGCCAGCGAGGTCATGATGATGGGACGGAACCGCAGGTGCGCGGCCTCCAAGGCAGACTCGACTACGCCACGGCCCTGCGCTTGCAAGTCTTTGGCAAACTCGATGATCAAAATCGCGTTCTTGGCGGACAGGCCAATGATGGTGATCAGCCCGACCTGGAAATACACGTCATTGGCCATGCCACGTCCGGTAATGCCCAGCAGCACACCCAGAACGCCCAGCGGCACCACCAGAATCACCGCCAGCGGAATCGACCAGCTCTCGTACAGTGCAGCCAGACACAAGAACACCGCCAGGATGGCAAAGCCATACAACACCAGCGCTTGCGAGCCTGCCAGTTTTTCTTCACGTGACTGGCCCGTCCATTCAAAACCAAAGCCTGCGGGCAGCTGCGCTGCCAGGCGCTCCATCTCGGCCATGGCCTCACCGGTGCTGTGACCGGGGGCTGCACCGCCAGAAATACGCATGGCCGGGTAGCCGTTGTAGCGCACCGTCTGCATGGCGCCGCTGACCCAGCGGGTGCTGGCAAACGCCGACAACGGTACGGCCTTGCCCTGGCTGTTGAGCACCGTCAGCTTGAGGATGTCTTCAGGCTGCATGCGCGCCTGCGCCTCGGCCTGTACCACCACGCGCTGCAAGCGCCCAGCGTTGGGAAAGTCATTCACATAAGCGGAGCCCAGCGCCGCAGAGATGGCGTTGTTGATGGCGGCAAAACCAACCCCCTGGGCACTGGCCTTGTCGCGGTCAATATCCACCTGCAACTGTGGTGCATCTTCCAGACCGTCGGGACGCACACCGGCAAGCACCTTGCTCTTGGAGGCCATGCCCAACATCTGGTTGCGTGCGGCCACCAAAGCATCATGGCCATTGCCACCGCGGTCTTGCAGCCGGAAGGTGAAGCCAGAGCTGACACCCAGCTCCGGAATGGGTGGCGGACTGAGCGCAAAAATAAACGCATCGCGGACACCCGACAACGCCCCCATGGCACGGCCAGCCAAAGCCTCAGCGGTCTGGCCGGCACCTTTGCGCTCACTCCAGTCCTTGAGCGTCACAAAAGAGAACCCGGCGTTTTGTCCCTGGCCCGAGAAGCTGAAGCCCATCACCGCCACCATGCTCTTGACTTCAGGCTGCTGGAGCATGAAGCCTTCCACTTTTTCCACGACGGCCTGCGTACGCTCCAGCGTTGCACCTGGCGGCAATTGGATATTGACCAGCAAACTGCCCTGGTCTTCGTTGGGCAGGAACGAGGTCGGCAGGCGCATATACAAAACACCCACAGCAGCGATCAGTGCCACGTACACCACCATCATCCGGCCACCCCGGCGCAGCAGCTTGGCCACCCAGCCCTCGTAGCCCTTGGCGGTGCGCGCAAAGCCCCGGTTGAAGCCACCGAAGAAACCGGTTTTGGCATGTGCATGTCCTGCCACCACAGGCTTGAGCAGCGTGGCGCACAGCGCTGGCGTAAGCGACAAGGCCATAAAGGCAGAAAAACCAATCGACACGGCCATCACTGCCGAGAACTGGCGGTAAATGTTGCCCACCGAGCCAGCAAAGAAAGCCAGCGGCACAAACACCGATATCAGCACCACGGTAATACCGACGATGGCACCGGAAATCTGGCCCATGGCCTTGCGCGTGGCCTCCAGCGGCGGCAGCCCCTCTTCGCTCATGATGCGCTCGACGTTTTCAACGACCACGATGGCATCGTCCACCACGATACCGATCACCAGCACCATGCCGAACATCGTCAGCACGTTGATCGAGAACCCCATGGCCAGCAGTGCGCCAAAGGTACCCAGCAGCGCCACCGGCACCACGATGGTAGGGATGATGGTGTAGCGGATGTTTTGCAGGAACAGAAACATCACCAGGAACACCAACACGATGGCTTCCAGCAGCGTCATCGCCACCTGCTGGATAGAAATCTTGACGAAGTCGGAACTGTCAAAAGGCACTGTCCAGGTCACGCCGGGCGGAAAGTACTTTTCCAGCTCAGTCATGCGTTTTTTGACCGCTTCCGCAGCCGCCAGCGCATTGCCTGAGGGCGACAACTGCACGCCCATGCCGGCCGCCGGTTTGCCGTTGAGGCGTGCCGTGGTGGCGTAGGACTGTGCGCCCAGCTCAATGCGGGCCACATCCTTCAGCCGCACGCTGGAGCCATCGGCATTGGCGCGCAGCACGATGTTGCCAAACTCGGCTGTCGTGCCGAGCTGCCCGGGCACCACTACCGTGGCAGAAATAGTCTGGCCGCTGAGGTTGGGCAGCTCGCCCAAGCTACCGGCAGAAACCTGCGCGTTTTGTGCCTGAATGGCACTGGCCACATCAGCTGGCGACAGGTTGTAGCCCTGCAGCTTGGCCGGATCCACCCAGACGCGCATGGCGCGCTCGGAGCCAAACAACTGCACCTGGCCGATACCAGGCAGGCGCTGTAACTCGGGCACGATGTTGCGCGAGGCGTAATCGCTCAAGGCGGTCACGTCAGTTTTGGGATCGGACGACGACAGCATCGCAAACAACAGGAAGTTGGAGCGCGATTTTTCTACCCGCACACCCTGCTGATTCACCACAGCAGGCAAACGTGGCGTAGCCCGTGCCAAGCGGTTTTGCACTTCGACCTGGGCCAGATCGGCGTTGGTGCCGGGCTCAAAGCTCAGGGTGATGCTGCCCGAGCCGTTGGCCTGGCTGACCGCCTCCATGTAGGCCAGACGGGGCGCGCCATTCATCTCGCGCTCGATCACGGCCAGCACACTGTCTTCCAGCGTCTGTGCCGACGCGCCCGGGTACGCGGCAGAAATCACAATGGTGGGCGGCGCCACCGACGGGTATTGCGCAATCGGCAGCTGGGTAATGGACACAGCGCCCAACACCATCACAAACAGCGCAATCACCCACGCAAAAATCGGGCGATCAATAAAAAACTTGGCCATAGCGTGCGCTCCTTATTGCTGCGCAGCGCTGGCGGTAGCGGCAGGGCTGCTGGCCGCTGGCGCTGGGCCAGAAGCGGGCGCAGCTGCCGGTGCGGGCGCAGTCTGCGGCACGGGCGCTGCACTGCCCGGCGCCTGCCACGGCACGGCTTTGACGGGGGTTCCGGGCGGCAGCATTTGCAGCTTCTGGAAGCCATCGACCATCACCTGCTCGCCCGCCTTGAGGCCGTCGAGCACCACCCACTGGTTGTTGCGCGCAGCGCCCACCTTGACCATGCGCGGGCTGAGCGTGCCGTCGGCGGCAACCACCGTCACCTTGTCACCCTGCTGGGTACGCGTGACGGCCTGCTGCGGCAGCGTAAAAGCATCGGACACCTGTGCCTGTTCCAGTCGCACACGCACATACAAGCCGGGCAGCAACTCGCCCTTGGGGTTGGGCACCTCAGCACGCAAAGTGACCTGGCCTGTGGTGGCATCCACCGTCAGATCAGAAAACAACAGCTTGCCCGGCAGGGCGTATTCACTTCCATCGTCCAGCACCACGCGCACGCTGGCCGCATCGCCACCAGAGGCTTTTTTGAACTGCCCGGCCTCCAGCGCCCGGCGCAGCTTCATGACTTCGGCAGCAGACTGGGTGAAGTTGACATACACCGGGTTGATCTGCTGCACCACGGCCAGCTGCGTGGCCTCGCCCTGGCCCACCAGCGCGCCTTCGGTGACCAGTGCGCGCCCGATGCGCCCGGAGATGGGCGAGGTAACGCTGGCGTAATTCAGATTGATGCTGGCCGTTTGCACCGCTGCTTTGCCAGCGGCCACATCGGCAGCGGCCTGCTTCTGGGCGGCCACGGCATTGGCATATTCCTGCTGGCTCACGGCATTGGCGGCCACCAGCGGCTGGTAGCGCTCGGCCAGCGCACTGGCCTGGGCCAGGTTAGCCTGCGCCCGCGCCAACTGCGCCTGGGCGCTTTGCAGCGCCGCCGCGTAGGGCGCCGCATCAATGGTGAACAGTGCCTGCCCGGCCTTGACATCGCTGCCCTCGCGGAACAGGCGCTTTTGCAAAATACCTGCCGCCCGCGCCCGCACCTGCGCCACGCGCGAGGCCTCCAGGCGACCGGGCAGCTCAGTGACCAGACCCACATCGCGCAGTGCCACGGTAACCACGCCCACTTCGGGCTGCGGCATGGCGCGCGCCGCAGGGCTACCTGCGCCAGGGGCGTCGGTTTTGCCACAGGCCGACAACAGCAAAACGGCACTCAAACCGCCCGCCCACCAGGAACGCCGCCCCCAGCAGCGCGAAGGAGCAGAAACAACAGGAACGGCAGTCTTGGCGTAGCACAAGGCAGGCATGAAAAATCCTTTGGCGGAGATGGTTGACAAGGGCACAGCAGCAGGCAAACCCCAGGCTGCGGCCCACAGCCCGCGCATCACACAGCAACGCCCTGCAATGCACTGAAAAAAATCGCAGTATACATACATTCCAGAATGTATGTATAGTGAGGCTTTGGACACCATTGGCAGAGGTAATTTTCATGGCCCGACGCACCAAGGCAGACGCACAGGCCACCCGCAGCAGCCTGCTGGATGCTGCCGAACAACTGTTTCAGGCCCGTGGCGTATCGCGCACTTCGCTCAACGACATTGCGCTGGCGGCAGGCACCACGCGTGGCGCCATTTATTGGCATTTCAAAGACAAAGCCGACTTGTTCAACGCCATGATGGAGCGCGTGACCTTGCCCCTGGAAGCGCCCATGGCGCGGGCGGGCCTGGCCCACGGCACCAACACCCTGACGCAATTGCGCGCAGCACTCCTGGATGCCCTGCACCTCATTGCCAACGACGATCAGACCCGCCGGGTACTGCAAATCGCCACCCACAAGATGGAGTTCACCGATGAACTCGGTGATGTGCAAACGCGCCGCCTGCGCACACACAACGACTGCGTGGCCTACAACCGTGCAGCCCTGGAACGCGCCTTCAATGAGCAACAAAAAGCACCGCCCATCGCACTGGACACAGCCGCGCTGGGCTTGCAAATCATGGTGGAGGGACTGGTGCAACACTGGCTGCTGAACCCGCAAGCCTTTGACCTGGTGCACAGCGGCCAAGCCATGCTGGACACCTACCTGGCAGGCCTGGGCCTGCACGCCACCCACACTCCAGCGCTTGAAAATATCAAGCCAAAAGTGCCTCCAGCGCCCGCTCTATAAGCGCAAGCAGCTTCACTTTCAATAGCAAAATCGGGCCATGCCGGGCACACTGGTGACAGGGCCTGCACCACCAGCACGTCGTTCGCACTACACTGCGCCCCCAGCAGGCCCGCACAAGACTGGCGCGCCGCCCTCTCGCAGTCCAGCGAATGCCATCCATGCCCTTGCCACCACGCCCCCGCCCATCCGGGCCTCGCAGCCACTGGCTGATCACCGGCCTCATGGCTGCCGTGACGGCCTTGGTCAGCGCCTGCAAATCCGCCCCCGAAGGGGCCAGCGACAGCCGCTGGCCCGGCACCGACACACCGGCCAGCAGCCTGCCCGGCTCGGCACGCTCCTCTGCGGCCACCACGCCGCGCGCCTACCGCCAGGACGCAGCAACGCACCTGTACGGACTCAACGCCCAGCGCATCTATCCGGGCAAGCTGCCCGCCATGCTGTATGCCATTGGCGTATTGGAGGTGGATATCGACGCCAAGGGACAAGTGCAGCGCCTGCGCTGGATGCGCGCGCCACGCCACGCTCCCGAGGTGGTGGCAGAAATTGAACGCACTGTGCGCGCTGCCGCCCCTTACCCCGCGCCCACACGCATGGGCCGCGTTACCTACACCGACACCTGGCTGTGGGACAAAACCGGGCGTTTCCAGCTCGACACCCTGACCGAAGGCCAGCATTGAGGGCCAGGTGGCATGCCGAAAAATCAAAAACCCTGCTACCAGACTGATAGCAGGGTTTTCTTGTATGGCTTGGTAGGGCGTGACAGACTTGAACTGTCGACCAAAGGATTATGAGTCCCGGCAACGCTGTATTTGGGGGTGTTGATTAGTGTAGGCATAATCAATACAAATCAACACCTTACGAGACTTTTCCACTGAATCCGGCCCACTGCTGTGTTGATGTTTATGCGGCTTTATCGGGTACTTCAGTCTGTAAACAGTCTGTAAATCCAAAAAGGGGCCTGTATGGCGCGACCAAGCAAGACCGCAGCGATTGACTACAGCGCCGCCCACGACCTGACGCACGGGCTACTTGAACGCGCCACCTGCCCACCAGAACGCCCGTTTGTGCTGGTCAAGGATGCCGACAAAAAGGGCCTGCGCCTGCGGGTGACAAAGGCAGGCGGCAAACACTGGCAGTTTGAAACCCGCATCAAAGGAAACCTGTTCACCCGCGCGCTGGGCGAATGGCCCGCCGTCTCGATTGGTGACGCAAGGGCAGAAGCCCACCGGCTGCGCGGGCTGACCGAGGCGGGCACCGACCCGCGCGAGATCGAGCGCCAGCAGCAGACCGAGCACGATGCCGCCCAGGCTGCCGCTGCTGCTGCGCAAGCCCTGGCCGAACGCGAAGCCACCGCCCAGGCCCTGACCGTGGGCGAGGTGTGGGCCACCTATATCAAAGAGCGCACACCCCACTGGGGCGAACTGCACCGCAAAGACCATGAGCGCCTGGCCCGTGCCGGTGGCGAGACTGCCCGGCGTGGCACCCGTGGCCGTGGCCTGACCATTGCTGGGCCACTGCACCCACTGATGGCGCTGGCGCTGCGGGACTTGACCCCCGCAACCATCGAGGCATGGGCAGCGCGCGAAGCCCAGACCCGGCCCACCGCCGCCCGCCTGGCATGGCGTCTGCTGAAAGCGTTTTTAGGCTGGTGCGCAGAGCAACCCCACCTGGCCACCATCGTGTCCGGCACCAACCCGGCCAAGACCAAAAAGACCCGCGAGGCATTGGGCAAGCCGCGCGCCAAGGATGACAGCCTGTTGAAAGAGCAACTGCCCGCATGGTTCGCCGCCGTGCGCAGTATCGGCAGCGCCACCGTGTCGGCCTACCTGCAAACGCTGCTGCTGACCGGCGCCCGCCCTGGCGAGGTGCTGGCCATGCGCTGGGAGGACTTGAACACCCAGTGGCGGGGCCTGACCATCCGCGACAAGGTAGAAGGTGCGCGTGTCATCCCCCTGACGCCCTACGTGTGGCACCTGCTGGCCAGCCTGCCCCGGCGCAATGAATACGTGTTTGCCAGCACCAGCGCAAAGAGCGGGGTCATGACCGAACCCAACCACGCCAACGACAAAGCCTGCACCGTGGCCGGTATCGAGCGCCTGACCCTGCACGGCCTGCGCCGCAGTTTTGGCAGCCTGGCCGAATGGCTGGAGATACCCGCAGGCGTGGTGGCCCAGATTCAAGGCCATAAGCCCAGTGCCACCGCAGAAAAGCATTACCGCGTTCGCCCCCTGGACTTGCTGCGCCTGCACCATGAGCGCATCGAGGCGTGGATGCTGGAGCAGGCCGGGGTGCAGTTCACCAGCGCCAGCGAACCGGGCACGCTGCGCCTGGTGGCCGGTGGCGCAGGGGCCGAGTGATGACGTAGCCACCCCGTGGCTACTGGCTACAGTGGCTACAGTGGCTACAGTCTGATTTACCAGCCAAAACCAGCGCCAGCCCTTATGTAGCGGGTGCAAGCAGCTATCCTTTTTGAAGTCCGATAGCCGGACAACAAGGCCCGACCCGTGAGCGCGTAACCCCCCTGGCGACATGGCGACATGGCGACAGCGGCGACAGTGGCGACAGTGGCGACAAGGGCCGGTGCTGCTGGCGCTGGTGGCCAGCAATCTGCATGGCGCCCAAAGGGTACGGTTTAAGATACCATGATGGACATTCAGATATACAGCGACAGCACAGGCCGTGTGCCTTTCGTGCAGTGGCTAGACGCGCTGGCCGACCGGCAAGGCCGCGCAGCCATCAAGGCCCGGCTACTGCGCCTGCAAGCGGGCAACTTTGGCGACTGCAAGCCCTTGCGCAGTGGGGTACAGGAACTGCGCATCGACAAGGGGCCTGGCTACCGCGTGTATCTGAGCCGACAGGGGCCGGTGCTGGTACTGCTGCTGTGCGGAAGTGACAAAGCCGACCAAGACCGCGCCATCGGGCAGGCCATCCAATATCTGGACGACTGGAAGCAAAGGGGACGAATATGAATGCGCCGCGAAACGTGAGTTATCAGGGCTATCTGCTGGAATCGCTGAAAGACCCGGCAGAGGCCGCTGCCTACGTGGAGGCAGCGCTGGAGCTGGACGACCCCGCAGCGCTGCTGCTGGCACTGCGCCAAGTAGCCAAGGCACACGGCATGGCCGAGGTGGCGCGCCGTGCTGACGTGGGAGAAAAGACGCTGTTCCGCACCCTGAGCGAGAACGGGAACCCGACTATTGCCACCTTGCACAAGGTGTTGCACGCCGTGGGCTTGCGCCTGAGCATTACGCCTGAGCACGCTTAGGCAGCCAGCGCCCAGCAATGACAGCCCACGCATGAAAACGCTCAAGACCCTTAAAGCCCAACTGCTGGCAAACCCCGACACCAGCGCCGCCTACGACGCCATGGCCGATGAATTTGGCATGGCCCGCGAACTGATAGCCGCCCGCGCCAGCATGGGCCTGACCCAAGCGGACGTGGCCCAGCGCATGGGCACCACCCAAAGCGTGGTGGCACGGCTGGAGAGCGGCAAGCGCCCGCCATCACTGCGCAGCGTGCAACGCTATGCCCAGGCGATTGGGTGCCGTGCTGTGGTGCGGCTGGAACCAGCCCACGCCTGACCCGTTTACACCCCAGATAGACCCGCCTCGAAACCGGGCCGAAAAGCGGGACACCTTCACCCGCCTGCTGGAGTATCTCGACAAGCTCCACGACAACTTCATGCGTGAAATGGAAGAAGGCTCCAACATCCACGCCAAGAACGACGACTCCACGGTGTACAACGCGCGCAGATGTGTAAATGTTTGAAACGAAAATCTGCACCTCCCATCGTTGCATAGAGTTGCATAGCGTTGCATGGGGGTTCACAGGGGCACAAATTCACTGTTTTGCACCACCGTCTGAGCGGTCACGACCACTACCGAGCGGGGGGCAGCCGCTTTCAACTGTGGCAGCATTGGGTTGCCTGTGTGGACAAACAGTAGTCCACAAACGGCGAAGGCTCCAGGTGTTCCACCACCTAGAGCCTTCAAAGACAGCCAAGACCCAAGCCTTGAAAGTCCTCCCAACGACGGGACTTTGAGGGTATCACGACCAACCTGTTGGACTTTTTCATCGGCTTGAGCGTGTTGGGGTTTTGGTTCTTCGTAGCCATCAATCAAGACTTTGCAATGAACCCAGCCCAAGCCCCGGCCCAGCAATTCCAAGACAGCCTCCTTCGAGTCCCAACGATCACCGAGCGCATGGGCGTGTCCCGTAGTTACTGGTGGAAGGGTGTGAAGGAAGGCCGCTTCCCGGCTGGAATCAAGCTTTCCACCCGCGTGACAGTTTGGCGCGCAAGCGAAATCGACAGCCTCATCGCCAATTTCGGCAAGTAAGGGGCGCCCATGCACAGCAAACAGAATGCCGTACAGGCAGGGAAAGTCGCGCCCACATTTCCACCAATTGAGCTGGAGCACCGTCCGGTAGTGCCCACCAACCAGGCCGCTCACTACCTGAGCCGCCGTCCCCAGACCCTGCGCGGCTGGGCTTGCAACGAGGATGGCCCGCTGCGCCCCCTGCGCTTGCATGGCCGCTTGCTGTGGAGCGTGGCCGACATTCGCCGCCTGCTTGGTTTGGAGGTGGCGCAATGACCGGCACCACCCCAATCTACGTCCACCCCGACGGCCACGAAATCACCGTGGGCCAGGGCCTGATAACCGCCTGCACCGCCGAGGGCATTGCCCTTTCCATGCCCATCGGCCCCGATGGCCTGGCCGCCTTGGGCGCTGCGCTGCTGGAACACGCGACTACCGCGGCCCAGGACGAGAGCGAGCGCGCTGGCGCTGCTTTGGGCACCGACCTGGTGCGTGAACTGTCCGCGCTGCTTGGCCGCCCCCAGGCCGAGACGTTCCGCGCTGTACGTGAAGCCCTGCGCGCCCTGGTCAAGCTGGAGCACGGCGACAGCGCTGCCGGTGGTTTTGCTGGTGCCATCGTCAACGTGCTGGAGCTGGGCATTGCCAACCTGCCTCAGTTCGATGAAGGGGGCGAGTCATGAAAAAAGCGCCCGACACCACAAAAGCAGCATCGAGCGCACCAGACACCGCGCAGTTTACCGCCATGGCCCGTGGGCTGGCGCTGGTTGACGCCCTCAACACCGCCGTGCTGCGCGCCTGGTGTGCCTCGCCATCGGCGTGGAGCCGTGGCACAATTCGCCTCAAGCCGAAAGGCCCGGCGTGTGATGACGCCTTTGGACAAGTGGTTGCAACCCCCACCAACAAGCGGGGTTTTGTCTCGCCAAAATTCTTGGGACTGGTGCGTCTGCACTGGCCCTGCATGGTTTCGGGCGGGGTGGGCCTACCCGCAAGGATGGCCGCACGGCTTGTCCCGTGTCATCAACACTCCCGCCCACCCGTTGCGTGTGATGACGCAGCGTGTGGTTCTCAGTCTCGACAAGGAGCAACCATGCACCACACCACCGTGGCCAGCGCCAGCGCGCGCACGCCTGCCACCCTGCCCACCACGGGCAATACCCCCACCACTATCGACCTGGTAGCCCTGCACGGCGAGGTCGTCAACGCCTGTGCCATGGCCCGCTGGTATGCAGCCCGCCACCGTCACACCGAAGCGGCACGCAAGCTGCGCCAAGCCCTGGCAGCCCTGCGCCGCCTGGCCGCGTTTGAGCGAGCGGAGGCCGCAGCATGAGCACCACACCCTGGACTCCTACCCACCACGCCAGCACCCACAAAACCAAGCCCGTGCGCCTGCTGGCGCTGGGCACCGGCCCCCACGGCAAGACCGCATTGCTGGAGTTCCCCGAGGGCTGGCAGCGCACCATTGACCTGCCCACCCAGGCCGACGCCTGGCACCCGCTGTTTGATGAACTGGCGGCAGACGACAAGGACAAGCTGCACAAGCACACCGCCCACCCAATCATCCGCCACGCTGACGGCACCCGCACCAGACAAGGCGCACTGTCCTTCATCACCCAACAAATCAGCCGCAATGGTGGCCGGATAGGTGAACGCTGCTTTGACGTGCCCGAAGAGGACTACTTAGCGGGCAACATCACAGGCTACCGCTGTGCAGGCGATTTGCTGGCTGCGTTGCAGTGCGGCTACGGGCCATACATTCCGCTGAACAACATCCTTGATGAGGCGATAGCGGCCACACATGAGTCTTTTGACAAGACTGGCCGCCGTGGTGCCGCCGTGGCGTTTCTGGAAGTCGTCAGGGAGTCCATGACCTTCATGGCCAAGCACGCCATGCACACCGAGTTCGTGAGCGGCCGCATTGCCCGGGCCGAGCAATACCAAGCCTATTGCGCAGAGAGCGAAGCATCCGACAAAGCCGCGTTCGTGCAGCGGATGAAGGACGCAAAAGCAGCGAAGGC
Organism: Simplicispira metamorpha; assembly: GCF_004341365.1. Lineage (GTDB taxonomy): Bacteria > Pseudomonadota > Gammaproteobacteria > Burkholderiales > Burkholderiaceae_C > Simplicispira > Simplicispira metamorpha. The sequence continues at coordinate 123,825 of NZ_SLXH01000007.1, forward strand.
GCAGCGCGCAAACGGCGGTGCAGCATGAGTGCGCCCCACAAGAGCATCCCGCATCACAACGCCTTCGACGTGCTGCGCAACAGCCACGGCGTCATCCTCACCGAGCTTGAGACATCCCGCCTAGCAACCGCGCTGCAAGGCGTTCAGACCATTGCCGCCATCCTGCAACAGCGTGAACTCGATGTTGACCAAGACCCCGGCGATGGCCTGACCTTTGACAGCAACGTGGCGCAGGGGCTGATTGCCGCCCTGGCCACCTGTGCCAAGTACGCCGAGGGCATCGTGGACACGGGCGGCCTCATGGGCCAATGCGCAACACACAACACCCCAGCCTATGCCGAGTTGGAGGCCGCCCGCTGGCGTGTGCTGGAAGCCAACCGCAAGGGGGCCAGCGAATGGGCGAAAGAGCAGCAGGCCGAGCACCACCAAAACCCACAGCCAAAACAGGCTGAAAACCATACCCAGCAAGCGCAAGCAGCTATCAAAGATGAAGCGCCGAAGCCTGCCCGCCGCACTGTGAACACCAGCGCGCAGCACATCCAGTAAGGGCACACCATGACCGATTTTCAGAAGCCCGAGCAGTCGGGCCAGGCTGCTGCATTGCCTGGAACATCCATGCAGCACTCTTTGCGCGCTGTCTTCCCTGGTCTTTGCGATGAGCAAATCCATGGACGCATCGACGGCGTGATCCCAATGAGCAAGCCAGAAATTGAGGCCGTTGTGGCTTCGGACTGGTTCAAGTCGCTGAAGAAATCACAGCGCGCGGTGTTTGCCTGCGGCTGGTTCCACTGGCTTGAACGTGGAAGCAACCAGCACAAGCGCGTCACCAAGACCACCACGCCCCGCTTCGCTGCGGAGGCAGCCCAAAGCCTGATTGCGGAGGTTTCCCATGCTGCTTAACCTGCACTCCATTCGCATCGACGGCGGCACCCAATCGCGTGCCGAGCTGAACAACACGACGGTGGAGGAATACACCGAGGCGATGCTGGAGGGCGCGGCATTCCCGCCCATCGTGGTGTTCTTCGATGGTGCCTCCTACTGGCTGGCCGATGGCTTTCACCGTTACTTTGGCGCCGACCACGCGGGCCTCGATGAAGTAGATGCCGAGGTGCGCCAAGGCACCCAGCAGGACGCCCAGCTTTTCAGCTTTGGCGTGAACGCAAGCCATGGCCTGCGCCGCACCAACGCCGACAAGCGCAAAGCCGTCACTGGAGCGCTGCAACACCCGGTTTCAGGCCAGTGGGGTGACCGCCAGATCGCCAAGCACTGCGGTGTTGACCATAAGACGGTGGCAGCAGTTCGCGCCGCTATCTGGGGAAATTCCCCAGATACGCCCACCGAACGCACCGTTACCCGCAACGGCACCAGCTACCAGCAGAACACCACCAACATCGGCAAGACCGACAGGCCAGCCCCGGCAGCCATTCCGGCACCTGCACCGGCAGCGCCGCTGCCGAAGCCCGTGGTTGTGGTGCCGCCGCCCAAGACCAGCCAGCCCGATCATTTCAGGGTGCCCCATGGCGAAGGCCCACCCGAAGGCATGAACGAGGACGACTTCGGCCCCAGCCCCGAGGAGATCGCAGAGGCCGAAGCCGCCGACCGTGCCGAGCGCGAGCTGGTAGAGAAGATGCTGGCCGCCGACGACAAGATGGCGATGCTGTTCGATGAGGTCAAGATGCTCAAGGCCCAGGTTGACCGGCTGGAGCGCCACCGCGATGAGCTGATGAACAAGGCCCACGCCCTCGACCAGATTGCCAGGAAGCGCGACCGCGAGAACCTGCGCTTGCTCAAGCAGCTGGACGAGCTGAAGAAAGGCGGTGCCCGATGAACGCCGCCACCGATGCCCGGCTGTTTGCCGACGAGGCACCCAGCTATGAAGCTGCCCGGTTTCCCGCGCCGCGCCCGTTCCAGGAATCGGCCCACCAAGCGCTGCGCCAAGGCTTTCGGGATGGCCACCGCTGCCAGTTGATTGCCGCGCCCACCGGCGCAGGCAAAACGCTGCTGGCGCTGCGCGTGGCCCACGAAGCCCTGCTGCGCGGTAGGCGCGTGGTGTTTCTGGCTGACCGCACGACGCTGATCAACCAGACCAGCGCCGCCGCCGATGCCGTGGGCCTGACCCAGCACGCGATCATTCAGGCCGGGCACCCGCGCCGTGACAACAGCTTGCCGTTCCAGATTGCCAGCGCCCAGACGATTGCCAAGCGCGAGTTCTGGCCGCAGCTGGACGTGCTGATCGTGGACGAGGCCCACACCATGCACAGCACCTGGGTGGAGTTCTCCCAGACCACCAAAGCCGCTGTGATTGGTTTGTCGGCCACGCCCTTCACCAAGGGACTGGGGCAGGTGTTCAGCCAGCTCATCAACGCCACGACCATGCACGAGCTGACCGAATCGGGCGTGCTGGTGCCCATGCGCGCGCTCTCCTGCACCCGGCCTGACATGGCTGGCGCTGCCGTCACCAAGTCCGGCGAATGGAGCGACAAGGCCGCCGAAGAACGTGGCATGGAAATCATCGGGGACGTGGTGGGCGAGTGGCTCAAGTTTGGCGAGAACCGCAAGACCATCGTCTTCGGCGCCAGCATTGCCCACTGCAAGGAGCTGTGCCGCCAGTTCATGGACGCCGGCGTGATGGCCGCCGTGTTCACCTCAGAAACCACGGCCACCGAGCGCGAGATACTGGTGCGCGAGTTCGCCAAGACTGACCCCAGCTTGCGCGTGCTCATCAGCGTGGAGGCGCTGGCCAAGGGCTTTGATGTGCAGGACGTGGGCTGCGTGGTGGACTGCCGACCACTGCGCAAGAGCTTGTCCACCTTCATGCAGATGGTGGGCCGGGGCCTGCGCTCCAGCCCGGACACCGGCAAAACCGACTGCATCTTGCTGGATCACAGCGGCAACATCATCCGCTTTGCCGAGGACTTCGAGCAGGTGTTCTTCAACGGCGTGGAGTCGCTGGACATGGGCGAGAAGCTGGACAAGGCCCCGCGCAAGGAGCCCGAGGAATACGAGGCCCAAGGCTGCCCAAGCTGCGGCCACAGCCCATTCCGTAAGCGCTGCATGGCCTGTGGGTTTGAGAAGCCCGCACCGAGCGCAGAAACCGCCACGGCGGGCCAGATGGTGGAGATTGCCATTGGCAAGGGCAAGAACCGCAAGGTGCTGGCCGACAGCCCGGCGCACCTTTGGGCGCAGTTGTGCAGCTACGCGCGCACCTATTCCGCACCAAGTAAGCAGCACTGGCGCGCACGCTTTTTGTTTCGCGATATTTGCGGGCACTTCCCCCCTGATGACTGGCATATCAACACCACCCCCGACATGCCCGTGTCTGAAAACGTGGAACGCAAGATTCAGAACCTGACAAAGCACCGGAATATCCGCAACAAGTACCGAAGGGCAGCAGTATGAGCTTCATCCAGTTTGCCCGCGCCCACGGGCTGGAGATCGACCCGGCGCGCCTGTACCCCGGCGAGAAGATCAAACGCTGCGGCACGACCGAGAAGCCACGCTCCAGCAATGGCGCTTACTTCTGGGACGGCCAGCGCGGCTGGGTGTTCAACTGGTCAGACCAGGCCCAGGTGCAGTGGTTCAACGACCCCAGCGCCCAGCCGTGGACGCAGGCCGAGAAGGACACCTGGCGGGCCAAGCGCCAGGCCCAGCGCATCCAGCAGGAGCGCGGCTACCAGCGCGCAGCCCAGCAGGCCGCCGAGATGCTGCGCCAGGCCACGCCCGGCGAGCACAGCTATCTGCACATCAAAGGTTTCCCACTGGCCCAGGGGCTGATTGCCCCGGACGGTGCCTTGCTCATCCCCATGCGCCACCACCAGACCAACGCGCTGCAAGGCGTGCAGGCCATTCGCTGGCTGGAGGCCGAGCGCCGCCACGAGAAAAAGATGCAGCCCTACGGCATGAGGGCCGCTGGCGCAGTTTTCCGCATGGGGCCAGCCCGCGCGCCGGAGACGGTGCTGGTGGAGGGCTACGCCACCGGCCTATCGGTGCTGGAGGCGCTGCGCGGCATGGGGATGCAGGCCGCCGTGCTGGTGGCGTTCAGCGCCCACAACCTGGTGCAGGTGGCCCAGGCCATGAAGGGCCGCGCCTGCGTGTTTGCTGACCACGACAAGAGCGGCACCGGCCAGCAAGCCGCCGAGCAGACGGGCCTGCCGTGGTGCATGAGCCCCATCGAGGGCGAGGACGCCAACGACCTGCACCAGCGCGCCGGGGTGCTGGCAGTGCGCCAACTGTTGATGCAGGTGCGCCTGCAAGGGAGAGTGGGATGAGCAGCAAGAAGAAGTGGAAAGCCGCTGCTGCCAGCCGTGACGCTGGGGGCTTTGTGGCCATGCCGTGGGTGGTGCTGGATTCGCCCGCCTACCAGGCCCTGAGCCACCCGGCCAGGGGGCTGCTGATGGAGTTTGCCCGGCAGTACGTGCGCGACAACAACGGGCGGCTGCTGGCATCAGTGGCGTACCTGAAAACACGGGGGTGGAAAAGCTGTTCAGTCATCGACCGCGCCAAGAAGGAGCTGATCGAGGCCGGATTTATTTACGAAACCGCCAAGGGCCAGCGCCCCAGCAAGGCCAGCTGGTACGCCGTCACATGGGCCACGCTGGATCACATCAACGGCTTTGACCCAGGAGCCCGAGACGGCTTTCAGCGCGGCGCCTACCGCACCAAGACAGCACTTTCATCTGCCACCACCCAGCCCAAAAAGATCATGAAAAACACAACCAATTCAGTTACGCACGGTTACTTGCTTAATCCGCCAGGAGGAACACAGGCGGCTTCTACTGTTCCTTCTAGCGGAATAGAGAGTGCTGCGACTGTTCCGCCAGAAGGAACAGTAATGGGGGGTTTTGGCGATTCCTCTATTCCGCCAGGAGGAAACCATCTAGAGAAACCATCTACAGACGACCGAATGGAAGTAGCTGCTGCAACCAGCGCACAGCAAAAAACGGCCAGCACGCTGCACGGCAAACACGATGGGGGCGTGGCCGACCAAGGCTGCTACCAGCGCCTGCGCCCCAACCCAGAACGCTTGTTCACCGGGCTGCCCGGGCTGGATGCTGTGGTGCGCCCAGAAGCGGCAGCAGCACCCCAGCGCGAAGGTGGCTACCAGCGCCTGGCCCTCAAGCCCAAGCGCTTGTTCACCGGGCTGCTGCTGGCCGAGCACCAGCGCGCCCCAGAGCAGGTGATGCAGTTGGCTGTGCAGCGCGCCGCGCAGGCCGCCAGAAAGGCCGTGGCGCCATGACAGCCCCCTTTCCCAGGCAGCGCCCAGCCACGGGCACCGGAGCAGGCACCTTTGCTGCGCCAGCACCGTGACGGACGGTTGGGCCTGCTGGCCGAAGCTGCCAACGACCCGGCACAAAACCTGCAAAAACCTGAAGTTGAGCACCAGCCCGCCACGCTGGCGCCGCCCGCCTACGACCCCGGCCACGCTGCACTGCTGGCGCTGGCCATGGCGTACTGCGACCGCACCGGCGCATCGGACAAGGCCCGCCAGGACTGGCAGCGGGATATTGCCGACACCCCGCCCGAGCTGCGCGCCGACCTGTACCAGCACCTGCGCGCGCAACTGCCACCGGCACCGCCAGCACCGCCTCGCCCTGCGCCAGCAGCAGCACCGCGCCCGCCTGCGCCCATGAGCTGGTCAGACTTGGCCCAGCCCTGGCGCGCGGCAGATAGCGCCTACCTGGCGCACTGGGGGCAGTGCCCCGCCTGCAAGGCCGCTGCCACCGGCCACGCCGACCGCTGTGCCACCGGCCAGCACCTGCACCACGCCTA